>CABPCL010000001.1 GCA_902406115.1 uncultured Clostridium sp.
AATACTACCGCTTTATTGGTTTCTCAAAGTTTATTGTTTACTTTTCAATGTACTTTATGTCTTCTTGTTTTTGCTGAAGACAATATTTATTTTAGCACAATCAAATATTCAATGTCAATATGTTTTTTAAAAATATTTTAAATATTTTTAATTTATTTTTTTGTGCTAATTTCTATGCTAATTTACTACTAAAATAGTAATAAAAAGCAGCCTCTTGCGAAGCTGTTTTATATGTTATCATGTTTATTAATCAAAGTCAATACTTTTTTTACATTTTTTTAACTATTTTTTATATCTTTTGTTTTATTTTTCTATTTACGTTTTCCTATTGTACGTTTCCTATTATTCCTTCTATGTATGCATTAATATTCGCATCTAATTGTTCAAAATCTTGTTGAGATTTTTCTTGTTCTTTGTTTGATTCTTCTATCATATTATATAGACTTTTTTGTTGGTTGTTAGTATATGACATAAATGTAAACAAAACTGTTGCAATATTTCTAATGTTTATATTATCTGGATTTGCAATTGCAAGTCCACTCGTTGCAATAATTCCTACTGCTTTTTCTTGATTCTGTAAGCTATTTAATATGACATTATAATTTGCTGATGCACCTGTATTTGTTTGACTTAATCCAATATCTATACCTAATTGTTCTATTTTGTTAGGTACTATTGCTTTAATTCTATTACCTAAACTTTGTAAAAATGGCACTAACTGTTCTTTACTATAATTATTAACAATAACTGTATTTGAATTTTTTAATTCTAGTATTTCTTCAACTTGTGATGCTGTTTGTATTGTCTGTGTATATGAAGCATCAACTGTTTGGTTAGCGTTTTCTATGGATACACTTGACGTATTGTTGATTGTTCCATTTGATACTTTTCCCATACTTGTGCTCATTGTTATCTTTTCTGATGTATCAGATGTATCTGGAATAACTGTTATGTTATCTAATACCTCTGAGTCAGTTGTTATTTGTTCTAATATCACCTGAACAGCTGATGTTGTATTATTAGTTTGCTCCGTCGTATTATCAGAACTTGTAGATTCATTTTCTCCTATTGTTAGAATAACTTTTTTACTGTTATTTTGCGTTAATTTGTCTATTGTCATTTTTGATAGGTCTGAAATTTCAATCATTGTTCTGATTGTCGTTCCTTTATTTTCATATGTTGTTATTTTTATTTCGTTTTTATTTGCCTCAGTATTTTCTAATTGTTGTATTAAAGTATCGATCGTTTGAGATAACATTGAAGTATCCATTGGATTTAAAGATGAAAGTTTGTTACTAATAATTGTAAGTGTCGTGTTGTCATTTTTTAGTGTTGTTAAACAAGATATTATAATTTGTTTAAATGTATTTGCATCAATTGTTACAGTATATGCGTTAGTTACGTAATCTACTCCATCTACAGATATTTGACTTTTGGATGTTTTTGTATAGCTATTTTTATCTATATTGTTGATTATAATAGGTAAATAGGTTTCCTTTATATATTGCTTTTGATCATCTGTAATCTGTGCAATGCTATTTAATGAAGCAAAGTCAATAGCATTAGGTATATTAGCAACATCACTATCTGACATTCCCATGTTTTTTGCAAATGTTTTTAAATCCTGATTACGAATTCCTATATAGTTAGCTAAAACATCTTCATATTTAATAGCATATACATCTCCACTATTAATGCATGACATTTTAATTAAATCAGATTCTCCATTTTTTAGTATCATTTCTGAATAAGTCCTATTTGTGTTTAAATCATGTCTTGAAGCTGTTGTTGCTTTTACTTTTTGTGTGTTTGCTGTTCCGTCTTGAATATTTATTAATAGCTCTCCACTTGAGGTATAACTATTCGTATTTTTAAATAGTTTTTGTTCTTCATAATTTGCATTTTCTAATATTGATAGTAATTCTTCATTTTGATTAAAGTATTTAGCAAATAAGACATCGTAACTTTTAAATATATCTGTTGTATTGTATAATATAGCAATAACTATAGCAGTTGCTAAAACAACTACTAATATTGATATAATGATTATAATTGGTAATTTTTTATTTTTCATTTCTATTCCCCTTTTTTTATTTTTTATTTATATATTTTTATTAACTGTTTAAACGTTGTTTTACCGCTTCATACATAACAATTCCTGCTGAAACAGAAGCGTTCAATGATGTAATTTTTCCTTTCATTGGAATTTTAATTAAAAAGTCACAATTTTCTTTTACCAAACGATTCATTCCAAAGCCTTCACTTCCAATAACTATTGCAACAGCTCCTCTAAAATCTTCATTATAATAGTACTTGTCTGTTTGCATATCAGTTCCATAAATCCATATGTTATTTTCTTTTAAGAACTTTATTGTATCATTGATATTGTTTACTCGAGCAATTTTCATATGTTCAACCGCACCAGCAGATACTTTATTTACAGTTGCATTTACACTTGCTGATCTTCTTTTTGGTATAACAATCCCATGAACTCCTGCTGTTTCCGCTGTTCGTATTATTGATCCTAAATTATGAGGATCTTCTATTCCATCTAATATTAGTATAAATGGTTTCTCGTTTCTTTTTTTAGCTTCTTCAAGAATATCTTCTACTTCACAGTAATCAAATGGAGGTACTATTGCAATTACTCCTTGATTATTTTCTGTTTGTGCCATTTGATTCATCTTTGTTTTACTTATTTCAGTAATGATAATCTTTCTTTCCTTTGCCATACTTATTATTTTATTTATAGAACCATGTCTTTCTCCTTCTGTTATAAATATTTTATTAACGTCTCTTCCTGATTCTAATAATTCAATAACCGAATTTCTTCCTTCTACTTGATCATCAAATTTATTTTTTTCTTTCATTATTACATGTCATCTCCTTTCTATTTATCATCTAATTTAAGTACAGATAAAAATGCTTCTTGTGGTATTTCAACATTTCCAATTTCTCTCATTTTCTTTTTACCACGTTTTTGCTTTTCTAGTAGTTTTTTCTTTCTTGTAATATCTCCACCATAGCATTTAGCAAGTACATCTTTTCTCATGGCTGAGATTGTTTCTCTTGCAATAACCTTTCCGCCAATTACAGCTTGAATAGGAATAATAAATAGTTGTCTTGGAATAACTTCTTTTAGCTTTTCAACCATCTTCTTTCCTCTATCATAACTGTTATCTCTATGAACTATAAATGATAAAGCATCTACTCCTTCTCCATTAATCCAAATATCAAGTTTTACTAAATCTGATCTTTTATATTCCTTAAATTCATAGTCGAATGAAGCATATCCTTTTGTTTTTGATTTTAATTGGTCAAAGAAATCATAAATAATTTCATTTAAAGGTAGTTCATATATTAACGTAACTCTATTTTCATCAAGATATTTCATATCAACATAACTACCACGTCTGTTTTGGCATATTTCCATAATATTTCCAACATAGTCTTTTGGTGTTAATATCTCTGCACTTACCATTGGTTCTTCTATATATGATATTTCTGTTTGTGGGGGCAAGTCAGATGGATTATATAATTCAATCACTTCTCCGTCCGTTTTATGAACTCTATAAATAACTGATGGTGATGTTGTAATTAAGCTTAAGTCAAATTCTCTATCTAGTCTTTCTTCTATAATTTCCAGGTGAAGTAGTCCCAAAAATCCGCACCTAAATCCAAAACCCAAAGCTCCTGAAGTTTCAGGTTCGTACTCTAAAGCTGCATCATTTAGTTGTAATTTTTCAAGTGCTACTTTTAAATTTTCGTAATCGCTTCCATCCATTGGATAAATTCCACAGTATACCATAGGATTTACTTTTTTATATCCTGGCAATGGTTCTAAAGCTTTATTGTCCTTTAGAGTTATTGTATCACCAACACGTATATCTGATAAACTTTTTATACTTGCTGCAACATATCCAACTTCTCCTGCAAATAGTTTTTCACATGGTTCATAACTTCCTGGTTCAAAATGTCCAACCTCTGTTACAGTAAATGATTTTCCATTAGACATTAATACTATTTCATCTCCAACTTTTACTGTTCCGTCTTTCACTCTAACATATGCAATAGCACCTTTATATTCATTGTAAATAGAATCAAAAATTAAGCATTTTAAAGATGACATCTCATCTCCAGTAGGTGCTGGTAAATCTGTTACTATTCTTTCTAACACTTCATCTACATTAAGTCCTGTTTTAGCTGAAATGCATGGTGCATCTTGTGCAGATATACCAATAATATCTTCAATTTCTTTTTTTACTTCATCTGGTCTCGCATTAGGCAAATCAACTTTATTAATAACTGGTAAAATCTCCAAATTATTATCTATTGCTAAATATACATTTGCAAGTGTTTGTGCTTCAACTCCTTGGCTAGCATCCACAACAAGAATAGCCCCATCGCAGGCAGCTAAACTTCTTGATACTTCATAGTTAAAGTCTACATGTCCTGGAGTATCGATTAAATTTAATTCATATTCATGGCCATCTTTTGCTATATACTTCATACGCACAGCTTGAGATTTTATGGTAATTCCCCTTTCACGTTCTATGTCCATATTATCTAGCACTTGGCTTTCCATTTCTCTTTTTGATAATACTCCTGTCATTTCTATTAAGCGATCAGCTAGTGTTGATTTTCCGTGATCTATGTGTGCAATGATACTAAAATTTCTTATATATTTCTTTTTATCTTCTTGCATATTTCCTCCTGCTTTATTTATTTGCTTGTATAATTATATTTATCTTTCTATTTATTGTCAATAAATTTGTGTTACTTTCCTTCTAATTTGATCTTACTGATTTCACCTATGTACACATAAAGAAGGTAATATAATATTATTCTTTACAAACCTCTTTGTTTGGTATAAAATAGTACTTGTAAATTATTTATAAAGGTGATGTGATGTATACATATATTTCTAAAAATGAAAAAGATACTATTAATTTTGCAAAGAATTTTGCAAGTAAATTACATAAAGGAAACATAATTGTTTTATCTGGTGAACTTCGGTTCTGGAAAAACAAAATTTGTTCAAGGTATATTAGAATATTTTGGACTTGCAGATGAGATTTCTAGTCCCACATTTACAATAGTAAATGAATATACAAATTCAAATATTAACATTTATCATTTTGATGTATACCGTTTGGCAGATATAGATGAATTTTATGCAATGGGCGGAGAAGAATATTTTGAAAATGGAATTTGCCTTATTGAATGGGGTGAAATGATTGAATCTATTTTACCTGACCATTATACTAAAATCACTTTTAAAAAAGATGGCAATAATTTAGATTATCGTGAATTAATTATTGATGAAAAATAAATATAAATATAGATTGGAGTAATGAATTTTGAAAATATTAGCAATAGATACATCTTCTAAAATTTGCAGTGTAGCAATCACTGAAGATACAAATAAAATTATTGAATTACATAGTGATGATGAAAAAACGCACTCAGTTAAATTAATGCCTATGATTGATGAAGCTTTAAAAACTTGTAGCTTAACTCTAGACAATATAGATTTGTTGAGTTGCTGTGTTGGTCCTGGGTCTTTCACAGGTGTTAGAATTGGAATTGCTACTGTAAAAGCATTTTCTGATGCAAAAAGCATTTCAACTGTAGGAATAAGTTCTCTTGAAGAACTTGCTTACAATACTTTAGAAACTATTCCTAGTATACAATTATCCAACACTTTATTTTGTTCTATAATTGATGCAAACAATCATAATGTTTATTGCGGACTATTTAGATATTATAATGACTGCCTAAATCAAATAACTGACTTTATTTCAGAAGATATTGAGACCGTTATTTCAAAGATTAATACAACTATTGCTACTTTTAATAATCAGTTTAACAATATAATGTTTGTAGGTGATGGAACAGTAGTATATAAAGATTTATTAGAAAATGAAATTAATAATATAAATACATTTTTCTCAGCTAGTGAGCAAAACATTGCCAATAGCGTTAGTGTTGCTAAAGCTGGTTATATAAAATACAAGAACGGAAATTATGGAGACTCAAATTTTCTATCACCTCTTTACCTTCGTAAACCACAAGCAGAAAGAGCATTAGAAGAAAATTCTAAAAAATAAAAAATTACTTTTTTCAAAAACATACGCTGATCTTTTAATAACATTAAAGATCAGCGTTTATTTTTTATAGTACCATTTTATTTGTTTAAATGCATAATTTTTTTATTCAAAATCGTTCCATATTGTAACATAATTGTAATAAATTTGTAATATTTAATTTTATATATTTTGTTTACAAATACTTTGTATTAATATAGAATATATTTGAATATTTTGTATGTTAATATAAGATTTTGGAGGCATAATGAATATTGATATTAATGAAATGATTTTTGATGATATTGTTGCTATTGAGCCAAATTTTTCAGAAAAATTTGACCGTCTTTGGTCAATTAATATTTTAAAAAATGATTTTGTTGAAGATCATTCTAAATATATTGTTGCTAAAATTGACAATGAGATAGTTGGTTTTGCAGGGATAAAGATCATACTAGATGAAGCAGATATTATGAATATTGTAACAAGAGTAGACAAACGTGGTAATGGGATCGGCTCACTTCTTTTAGAAAAACTAATTGATCTTGCATCTCTTTTAAATTGTACATGTATTAACTTAGAAGTTAACGAGAATAATTATCCTGCAATACATTTATATGAAAAATATTCCTTTGACCGAATAGGTTTAAGAAAAAAGTATTATAATAATACAGATAATGCGATTTTAATGAAAAAAGAGCTATAGCGCTTTAAAATAAAATATTCAAACTATAAAATCTATAAAATTATACAGACAGTATAATTTAGATGTTCTAAATATTCTAAGGAGGAAACAAATGAGAAATAAAAATGAATTGAGCTATAAAGAATTAAGAATGACTTGCGATCCTAAAATTTTTGACTTTAAAACAACTGATGAACTTGAGCCAATCAGTACAGGAATTGGCCAAGAACGTGGGATTAAAGCATTGGAATTTGGATTAAATGTAGATGCTAATGGTTATAACTTATATATAGAAGGTCCTTACGGTGTCGGAAAAACATCATATACTAAGAATTGTTTAGAGGTAATTTCAAAAAAGAAAAAGGTTCCAAATGATTGGTGCTATATTTATAATTTTGATAATCCTAATGAACCTATAGCAGTTTCCCTTCCAGCCGGTCAAGGAAAGGAATTTCAAAATACAATGACTACTTTTATAAATGATATTAAAGTAGATATAAAAAATACTTTTAATAATGAAGATTTTGAAAAAGAGAAAAATTTAATAAAGCAAGAATATGAAGTAAAAAGAAATTTGTTAATGGAAAAGCTAAATAAAAAATCTGCTGAATATGGTTTTCAAGTAAAATCTGCTCAAAATGGTATTTATATGATGCCTATTGTAAATGGAAAGACTATTGCTGAAGAAGAGTTTGATAAGTTGGATGCTGATACTAAGAAAGAATATGAAGATAAATCTGCTATTGTACAGCAACATATAATGACAGCAATTGGAGAGATAAAATCTATAGAAAGAGAATCTGACAAGCGTATTCAAGAATGGCAATCAAATATTGCTCTTCTTACAATAAATGCTCATATAAATTTAATTAAATCAAAGTATAAACGTAACAAAAAAATTAATAAATTTTTGTATGATATAAAAAAAGACATATTAAAAAATATCTCTTGCTTTATTGTAGAAGACAAAAATGATAATAAAAATCAAACACCTCAAGCAACAGCTAAACCTGAAATACAAAAGCCTTGGCTTAACTATAGAGTAAATTTATTTGTAGACAATAGTCGTTTAGAAGGTGCTCCAGTTATTGCAGACACAAATTATTCTTACCATAACATTTTCGGTAAACTTGAGTATGAGAACTATTATGGTGCTTTAAAAACTGATTTTACAATGCTAAAACCTGGTCTTCTTCATATAGCTAATGGTGGTTATCTTATATTCCAAGCCAATGACCTATTAACAAATAATTTATGTTATGATGCATTAAAAAAAGTCTTAAGAAGCAAACAATTAGGAATTGAAAATACTGCTGACCCACGCTCTTCAATGGTAATGATTTCTCTAAAACCAGAACCTATACCTTTGAATCTAAAAGTAATATTAATTGGTGATGAAAACATATATCAAACTTTACTTGCAATAGATACTGATTTTAGAAAGTTATTTAAAATAAAAGTTGAATTTGCTGATGAAGCTCCTTTGACTAAGGATAATATGAATAAACTTGCTAGATTTGTAAAAGGATATTGTGAACATGAAAATTTGCCACCTCTTGATAATACTGCAATGGCTAAAGTAGTTGAATATGCTTCAAAACTTGCTGATAATCAAGAGAAACTTTCAACAAGATTTACCGATTTATCTCAGATAATTGGTGAAGCTTCTACTTGGGCAAAAATGGCAAAATCAAAAGTTGTTACTGGAGAATTTATTACAAAAGCCTTAACTGAAAAAATTGAAAGAGTAAAAAAATATGACGAGAGATATGCTGAAATGATAAAAGAGAATACTCTTTTAATTGATACTAGTGGAGAAAAAGTTGGTCAAATTAATGGTCTTACAATTATGAATGTTGGTGATTATGTATTTGGTAAACCAGTTAAAATAACTGCAAATACTTATACTGGAAAAAGTGGAGTAATTAATATTGAAAGAGAAGTTGAACTTTCTGGATCTACTCATTCAAAGGGTGTTCTTATATTAAGTGCATACATCGGAGAGACATTTGCACAAGATATTCCTCTTTCACTTACAGCAAGTATATGTTTTGAACAGTTATATAACGGAGTAGATGGAGATAGTGCTTCTTCAACTGAATTATATGCTATTCTTTCTAGCTTATCTGGAATCCCAATTAATCAAGCTATTGCTGTAACTGGTTCTGTTAATCAAAAGGGTGAGATTCAACCTATTGGCGGAGCAAATGATAAAATTGAAGGATTTTTCCAAATATGCAAAATGAGAGGTTTAAATGGAACACATGGTGTTATGATTCCAAAACAAAACATTCATAATTTAAATCTTTCTACTGAAATAGTTGATGCCGTTAAAGCTGGATTATTTCATATTTACGCAATTTCTACAATTGAAGAAGGTATTGAAATTTTAACAGGTGTTCCTGCAGGTAAAAAAGATGAAAATGGAAACTTCCCTGCTGGTACAATTAATTATCTAGCTTATCAAAAATTAAAGAAATATGCTGATGCAAGTAAATTTATACGTGATTAATCTTTTAATTTTTATAAAATATAAAACATCAGGCATATTAAAATCTAAATAATGAAAAGTACAAAGTATATATTTATTCTTCCTTACTGTCGTCACACAAATGTGACTCCAAACTGCGTGGAAGTGCAAAATATATACTTTGTACTTTTTTTGTTTTATTTCTTGTCACTGTACCTTTGTATTACTTTTTTTATATTATATTTTAAAATAAAAAGAAGTATAGATTTCTCTATACTTCTTTTTATTTATTATTCAGCATCTGTCTTTGTTTCAACATTTTCTTCTTTTACTGTATCAACAACTTCTTGAACAACTGGTGTTTCTTCTTTGATAACAATTTCTCTATTTTCAATTCTTGCAGCAACGTTTTCTTTAGTTTTAGCTGCTTTACCAATTCTGTCTCTTAAGTAGTATAATTTAGCACGTCTTGCTTTACCAACTCTTACTAATTCTACTTTTTCTACCATTGGAGAATGTACTAAGAAAGTTTTCTCAACTCCTACACCATAAGCTACACGTCTAACTGTAAATGTAGCATTTACTCCTCCACCTTGTTTCTTTATTATAATTCCTTCAAATACTTGGATTCTTTCTCTGTTTCCTTCTTTAATTCTTTGATGTACTTTTACTGTATCACCAATTTTTAATTCAGGTATCTTATTTTTTAATTGTTCATGTTCAATTGATTTTATGATATCCATTATGATATCCTCCTTTCTTATTTTCTGCTTTTCGTATAGTTATACTATACTTAGCAATGTATCGGTTTGTTCTACAAACTTGCATTATTTTTTTCGAGAAGATCTGGTCTATTATTTCTAGTTATTTCAATCGACTTTTCCTCTCTCCATTTTTTTATATTTTCATGATGTCCAGAAATTAATACTTCTGGTACTTTTTTTCCTCTAAATTCTTCTGGTCTTGTATATTGAGGATATTCTAGTAAATTATTTGAAAATGATTCTTCTGAAGTAGATTCATCATTTAAAACTCCTTTTACATATCTGCTAACAGAATCGATTAATACCATCGCTGGTAATTCTCCTCCTGTTAATACATAATCTCCTATAGATATTTCCTCATTAACAATTTCGTCTAGAACTCTTTGGTCAATTCCTTCATAATGTCCACAAATAATAATAAGATGTTTTTGATTTGATAATTGTTTTACTTTTTCTTGATTTAACACTTTACCTTTTGGTGACATGTAAATTACTTTCGCATCTTTATTCTTTATTGAATTGTACGCATCATATACTACATCTGGTCTTATAACCATTCCAGCTCCACCGCCATAAGGAGTATCATCAACTTTTTTGTGTTTATCTTTTGAGAAGTCTCTAATATTAATTAAATTAATTTCTATTAGTTTATTTTCTCTTGCTCTTCCTATTATGCTTTCTCCCAACGAAGAAAACATATCTGGAAACAATGTAAGCACATCAAATTTCATTTAATCCTCCTATTTTACTATATCAAACCATTTATTAAATGTACAATTATCTTTTCATTATCTATATCTATTTGTTTTATTACTTCTTTAATTCCGGGTAATAGAATTTGTTTTCCTAATTCATCTTTTATCACATACACATCATTACTTTTGTTGTTATAAATGTCATCTACTTTGCCAAGAAGTTCTCCTTCTTCTGTATATACATTTAATCCTATCAAATCAGCAATAAAGTATGTATCTTTTGGTAGTTTTCTTGTATCTTTTCTATGTATTTTCAAATAGCTTCCTTTAAGTTTTTCAGCCATATTAATATCTTCTATGCCTTTGAATTTTAAAAGGACAACTGTTTGTTGATACTTTACTTGTTCAATTTGCATTTCAATTTGTTCTTTATTTTTTACAACTAAAACACTTTTTAATTCTTCAAATCTCTCCATATCGTCTGTGAATGGTTTGACTTTTACAAATCCCTTTATTCCAAATGTGTTTACAATTTGTCCTACCTCAAAATATTCCTGTTTCATTTTACCCTTCTTTTTGAATTTATTATAGAATTAAATTAACTTTAATCAATAAATTCTATAGATATTCTTTTCTTTTCTTTCGCACCTAATGATTTCATAAGAGTACGTATTGCTTTTGCTGTTCTACCTTGTTTACCTATTACTCTTCCCATATCACCATTTGCTACTTTTACTTCATATATAACATTTTCTCCATCAATTTTTTCATTAATTGAAACAGATTCTCTGTTATCTACGATATTAAGAATGATACTTTCTAAAATTTCTTTCATTTTCATTCTCCTATTGTTTAAATCTAGTTTGCTTTTTCAATTAAAGCTTTTACAGTGTCTGTTGGTTTAGCACCGTCTTTTATCCATTTTTCAACTTTTTCTTTATCAAGAACAATTGTAGATGGTTCTGTCATAGGATTATATGTACCAATTTTTTCTATGATTTTTCCATCTCTTGGGCTTCTTGAATCAGCAACTACTATGTGATAGAAAGGTGCTTTTTTCTTTCCTTCTCTTTGTAATCTTATTTTTACCATGTGAATTCACCTCCTTGAAATGTAATTTTATATTATAAATAATATACTACTTCATTAAGTTTTTTAAATCATTTGGATTTATACCTTTCATCATTTTTTTCAAGTTTTTTTCATCTTGCATCTTTTTCATCATCTTTTGCGTCATTTCAAATGATTTCATAAATTTATTAATTTCTGGAACTGAGGTTCCACTTCCTTTTGCAATTCTAATCCTTCTATTACCGTTTAGTAATTTAGGATTTCTTCTTTCTTCTTTTGTCATTGAAGAAATTATTGCTTCTATTTTAATAAACTCTTTGTCATCTACTTTTACATCTTTTAAAGCATTCATTCCAGGTATCATCTTTAAAATTGATGAGAATGATCCCATTTTTTTTATTTGCTTTAACTGTTTTAAGTAGTCATCTAAGTCTAAATCTTTTTTCTTTTTTAATTCTTTTTCTAATTTTTCTGCTTCCTCTAAATCAAATGATTCTTCTGCTTTTTCTATAATCGATAGAACATCACCCATTCCTAATATTCTTGATGCCATTCTATCTGGATGAAATACTTCTATATCATTTAATTTTTCTCCTGTTGCTGCAAATTTAATTGGTTTACCTGTTACTTTTTTAACTGAAAGTGCTGCACCACCACGTGTATCACCATCTAACTTTGTTAAAACCACTCCATCTATTCCCAATTGTTCATTAAATGACTTTGCCACATTAACTGCATCTTGACCTGTCATACTATCTACTACAAGTAAAATTTCATGTGGTTTTACACTTGATTTTACATTTTTCAATTCATTCATTAATTCTTCATCTATGTGTAATCTACCTGCTGTATCTAGAATAATTACATCATTTAACTTACTAATTGCAATATCTATAGCCTGCTTTGCAATTTTAACTACATCTTTTGAATTTTCATTAGCATAAACTGGTATGTTTAATTGTCCACCCACAACTTGTAGTTGTTTAATTGCTGCTGGTCTATATACATCACATGCAACAAGTAAAGGTCTTTTTCCTTGTTTTCTAAGTAAATTTGCTAATTTTCCAGCTGTTGTTGTTTTACCAGAACCTTGCAAACCAACTAACATAATTACTGTTGGAGGATTTGGTGTGAAACTAATTTTACTTTCTGTTTCTCCTAATAGTTCTACCAATTCGTCTTTTACTATTTTGATTACTTGTTGTCCTGGAGTTAATGATTTTAGGACATCCTGTCCTAAAGCCTTTTCTTGTATGGTGTTTATAAATTCCTTTACTATTGCATAGTTAACATCCGCTTCTAGCAATGCAAGTTTTACTTCTCTTAGCATTTCCTTTAGATCTGATTCTGTAATTCTTGCCTTTCCTCTTAGCTTTCTTGTAACTTCTTGAAGTTTTGAAGATAATCCTTCAAATGCCATACATTTATCCTCCCTTATTCTAATTTAAACAAATCAATTCTTTTCTGATTGTTTCAAGAATTTTTTGTGCTTTTTTATCTGATGATGTTTCTTGTATTTTGTTTAATTGCTCTAATATGAGTTGTATTTGTTTTTCTTGATTTAACATCCTTTTCATAAACGAAAGCTTTTCTTCTAATTCGAAAAGTTTATTTTCCCCCTTCTTTATTACGTCTCTTACTGCTTGCCTAGTAATGTTACTATTTTCAGCAATTTCAGAAAGTGATAAATCGTTATTATAATAATCATTAATAAATTCATATTGTTTCTCAGTTAAAATTTTGCCATATATTTGGCATAACATACTTATCTCAACATGTTTTTCCATATAATCACTTCCTATTTTTTAATGAAATACTAAAAAAGTATATCAGCATTGTTTTGTAATGCTAATATACTTTACACCATTTTTATGAATTTGTCAAGTGTTTTGGGTTATTTTTCTCTTGTATATGTTATATATTCGTAATCATATAGATTTTTTTCGTCTTTTAAACCTTTTTCTGTTTCTACAATTTTCCATTCTCCTTCATCAATCTCTGGAAAAGATACATCTCCTTCGAATTTTTCGTGGATCAATGTTAAATATATTTTATTTGCATAAGGCAATAGCAACTTATATATTGTTGCACCTCCAATAACAAAGTTTTCTTCTGTTGAATCAATATATTGTTTCAACATTGAAATGTCTTCAAGCACTTCTACATTTTCATCTTCTATATTTAGTTCCATGTCATTACATAGAATAACGTGTTTACGGTTTGGTAGTACTCTTCCTAGTGACTCAAACGTTTTTCTACCCATTATAATTGTATGTCCGGTAGTCAATTTTTTAAATCTCTTCAAATCTTCTGGTAAGTGCCAAATTAACTTGTTGTCTTTACCTATAACACTATTTTCCGCTACCGCTACTATAATACTAAGCATCTTTTTCTCCTTTCTTCTCAGATATAAAGTGTGTCCCTTTTGTGCCAGTGTGTCATGAAAAAGAACGTCCCTAAACTGCCACTGGTATTTTTCCGATGTTTATGTCGTGGTTATAATCATATCCTTGAATTTCAAAGTCTTCTACTTTGAAATCGTAGAAATTCTTTGTAGGATTATTTATAACTAATTTTGGACAAACATCCATAGGTTTTGCTTCTATTAATTTTTCTATAATTGGAATATGTCTATCATATATATGACAATCACCTATATTATGTGTAAGTGTTCCTACTTCTAATCCTGCTACTTGTGCAAACATACATAGTAGTGCTGCATATTGCATTGTATTCCATCCGTTTGCTGCAAGCATGTCTTGTGAACGTTGATTTAATATTAAGTGTAACTTTCCGCCTTTAACTAGCCATTGTGTTCCATATGCACATGGTTCTAAGTTCATGTCCTTTAATTCCTCATGATTAAATAAATTTGTCATAATTCTACGGCTTGATGGATCATGTGTTAATAGATATAGAACATAATCTACTTGATCCATTTCTTTAATTCCTTCTTTTGTTTTAAATTGGTATTTTTTAGAGAATTGGTATCCATATGCTTTTCCAATTGTTCCGTCTTCTCCTGCCCATTGATCCCATATATGTGAATTTAATTCAGAGATTTTATTTGACTTTTTTTGCCAGATCCATAATAATTCATCTATTGCCTTTATTACTGTTTTACTATTATTTCTAAGTGTTATCATAGGAAATTCTTTTCCTACATCATAAACATTTGTAACACCTACAAGTGAAATATAGTTTGCTTCTGATCCATCTTGCCATCTTGTTCTAACATTTGTTCCTTCTGATGAGTATCCCTCTTTTATAATTCGTTTACATGTTTCAATAAAATGATAATCTGCTTGTGTCATTTATTGTTCCTCCTCTTAACTACATCTTTTTTCTATTATGTATTATATATATATACATACAAAAAGTAAATACAAAAATTTATATATCTACACAATATATATTATATTTTTTTAACCTAATCTTTCTAAAATTCTCCATTAAAATCTGGTACATATTCTTCCTCATGTTCTCCTAATTCTTGTATATATCCATTTTCTATATCAAGGGTATACAAGTAATTTTCTATTTCCTTATATTCTTTTTGGGTTAACTTTCTGTTTAATAAATTATCTTTCCTTGCTTTATAAGTTGGAAAATATTGAGCCATAACACTTACATATGTATCCTCGGGCAAATTTTCTTTAATCCACTTTAAAACATGCTTTGTATTTTGTATATGATTTGGTAACACTAAATGTCTTATAATTACTCCTTTTTGCATTATTCCTTTATCATTAAATTCCGACTTTCCAACTTGTTTACACATTTCTTTAATTGCTTCTGATGCAATTTCAAAATAATTTTTAACCCCTGAATATTTTTGAGATAATTCTTCGGAATAGTATTTCAAATCTGGCAAGTAAATATCTATATATCCATCTAATGCCTTTATAGTCTCTATATTTTCATATCCATTAGTATTATAAACAATTGGTATCCTAAGTCCTTTTTTTCTAGCAATTTTTATGGCTTCTATTATCTGATATGCATACATTGTTGGAGTTACTAAGTTTATATTATTTACCTTCTTTTTCTGTTGTTTAATAAATATATTGGCCAAATCTTCAATACTAATTTCTTCTCCTTTTCCTAATTGACTAATTTCGTAATTTTGGCAATATATACAGTTTAGATTACAATTTGAAAAAAATATAGTTCCAGAACCATTTTCTTCACTCAAACACGGTTCTTCATATTGGTGAATAGACGCAAGTGCAATTTTTATTCTATTATTGCATTTACATCTTCCTATCTTACCATTATTTCTATTCACCATGCAGTTATGTGGACATATATTACATTTATCAAGTTTTTTTATCATAACTAATTTTATATGTGTTAGTCTTTAACTCTAACAAAATCCTTTCATTCTAATATTTTATAATCATAAAAATTATATCATAATGTTCTATTTTTTTACAATATACAATATTCTTGCTTCTCTAAAATAAATTTATTTTTTCATCACTTTGTTTTTACTTTTTCTCCTCTTTATGATATAATGTCGGAGAAGTATATAAAATGAAAGAGAGATAATATATGGCTTTTTTCGAATACAATGATCAAGTAAATATATCAAATGTTGGATATTCTAATTTAATTACTAACACGGGGGTACTAAGCATATTAGAAAATATCGCTTGTAAACATTCTGATGTTGTAGGTTTTGGAATTAATGATGTTGCAACTACTCACTTATCATGGGTATTATTAGCATGGAAAGTAAATATCTTAAAAAGAGTACAATATGGTTCTAAATTAAAATTACGTACTTGGGCAAAATGTTCAAACAAATTCTTTACTTATCGTGATTTTGAAGTTTTCGATGAAAATAATAATTTAGTTTGTATCGCTACCTCTAAATGGGCTTTAATAAATACTGAAGAAGCAGGTATTGCCAAAATTACAGATGATATAATAAAAAAATACAAACCAGATGAAAAAAACGTTTTTGACAAGCCCGAAATAGAAAAATTAGTTGAACCAGAAAATTATTCTAATGTATATAATTACACAGTACAAAGAAGAGATATTGATATTAACCATCATATGCATAATTTGAACTATCTTCTTCTTGCTTATGAAACTTTACCACAAGAAATATATGATTCTTCTGAATGTAATAATATTGAAATTATGTATAAAAAAGCAATTATGCTTGGTGATAGCATTAAATGTTTTTACTCTTATTTTAATAATGCTCACTACATAACTATTAAGAGCGAAGACGAAAAATGCTTACACTCAATTATAAAATTATATTAAAAAGCTAAATATAAAAAAAAGAGAGTTAACAATTTTCAATAATATACTATTTATATTATGAAAATGTTAACTCTCTTATTTTCTTTGCAATTCTCTTTTATAGTTCATTTTACAGTTTTTTTAATATTTTTACTTTATAACTTCGTTTATAGTTTTATAGCTTTTTCTGATTTCTTATAATTTTATCTTATCTTCTTTGTTTTCTTGTTTGTTGACTTTTGCATTGAATCAATCAGATTATCTTTTGTTATATTAATTAATTCTAATAAAGTCTGCGATAATATTTTTTTGTTTTCTTCATCTGTTGATGAATATGTTTTTAAACATATTCTTGCATTTTTTAACCAGTTATTGCTAAACTCATGTAAAGTTTGTACATCTGTTGAAATAAAAATCTGATACAATGCATCAATAAACTCTTGTCTTCTTTCTGGTGCCACTCCATTTAGCCATCCTTTTATAACCTTGTCAGTAATTTGACTTTGATTTGTAACTTGCTTTAAACAGACAAAATCTTTTCCCTCTACTTGCCATGAATACAAGTCATGTTGCATTACTCCTGATTGTGTACTTAATATTACCTTGTATTTTTCTTCATGATATAAAAGCCTTCCTATTATTGAAGATTGTGGCACAAATGTATGTATTTTATTTAAAGTGTTTTTATATTTATCTGTATTTGTAATTTCTTTACTCATTCCTGGACCATCATTATTATATGTTTTTATAATTCTTCTCTTAACTTTGTCAGACGCAAATATGGTTGCATATATTGCTAAGTTTCCCCCTTTTGAATGTCCTCCTACTCTAATCTTCCTTTTACTTAAACGAGCTATCTTTTCTAAATACTTAACAGCCTCATGTTGAGATGGAACGTCTTCACTAAAGCACATATTAAAGTCTTCCTTCCAGCCAACTAGTGTATTGTCTGTACCTCTATATGCTACATAAATTGTATTATCTGGAATAATTATAGTTACTGCAGAAAACTGCTTTTCTTGTTCTAACTCAACTTTATTTTCAAACTCAGTTATATATAGTCTTCCAAATCTTCTACTTTTAGCCAATGCGGGAAATAAATCAATATCTTCTTTTTGTAATATTTTCTCTGGTGGTATTTCCATTTTTAAAGTTCTTTCATAAGCTTGTTTAATTGTTATTTTCTCATGTCTTTCTAATATTCCATCTAAACAAAAATATGAAAGTCTTGATAGTATTAAATTATCTACATCATTAAATTCTGATTGTTTAAAGCTTAGATCTCCTCTCCATTTTATATAATCCATAATGTTTGCCATGTTTATAAATCTCCTTTTTATTAATAAATAAGAAGAACTTTTTTATAAGCTCTCCCTTTAAACTACACTTAGGTTATATATTATTTTGTCATGTCATCTATGCCTCTTCTATACGTATTATTATCTACTGACTTTGGCTTAGTATTTGGAACTACTTCCATACTTTTTCTAAAATCATTTTGACCTGTCCTTTTTGGTCTGCTCGACATTTTTATTGCTCTGTTATACCATTCTTGTTTTCCTGTTCTTAATGCTTCTGAAAACAATTTAGTCTCGCTTTCATCTTTTTGGGGATCATTAACATATTCCTCTATAAGGTCTTCATAGTACAATGATGTTTCAATAATTGCATTCATAGCATTTTCTCTAATAGTTGGAATAGCATTTCTTAAATCCTCTATACTTTCAATTTTATCTATTTTATATCTTGTTTTTCCGTAAATCAGTTAATAGTTTTCTATATTGTTCTACACTATCATTCTCGGTTTCGTTAAACATACCTAATTTAGCTGAACTCTTATACAACCCTTTTAGCTGAGATATAATAGCTTCTTTTTGCTCTTCAGAAATTTTTTCTGTATTGCACTTGCTAACTGGAACTGTTATTGTAGTTTGCCCCTCATAACTATTTTCTGAATTTGGTATTTGAAATGCGTTATAATTTCTTAACTCGTCTAACTGTTTATAACCCAAGACACACTCGTTCTTATCTTTTTCAAGTGTTGTTGTTTTATCTGTATAAATAAATTTTTTCTCAGAATTTAATAAAATTTTCTTTCCTTCTTCTGTAAAATCCATATTAAATCTATCTTGTAGGTTTTCAAGAGATTCCCTTAAATAGCCACTTAGATTTTTATATCTAAAATCTGTCTTTTCATACATAGCTTCTATCATTTTATCTATGCTTCTTGTAATATATTTTATATTTTGAATGTTTTGACCACTATCTCCTAGTTTAACAACCCCAAGAACAGCACTGTCTTTTTGATCACCATTTCTATAATTCATACAAACTATATATTCTCCATTTTCACTTCTATAAATGCTTATTGGACCTTCATATTTGTCATCAGATGTATGAAAATGACCATACCATTCACCATAATCTCTTAATGAGTTGTTTATTGAAAATTTTATTTTAGAATCTGAAACTGGTACATCTGCACCTTCATTCTCTTCTTCGCTTATTGCTTCTATATTTTCTTGCTCAACTTGTTTTTCTTGTTTCTCTGTACTTTCCGGTAATCTTTTTACGTTCTCTTTTTTCCACCAATTGAATAATCCCATGTTCTTCTCCTTTGATTTCAATCATATATTTTTATTATACCATTGTTTTATTAGTAAAGTAAACCTTTTTCACTTTTTGTAATCTTTTTGTAACATGTATGTAATATATATGTAATATAATTTCATTTAAATATAAAAATGAAAGCAGACTTTTTTCTACTTTCATTTTACTACTCCAACTAATCCATGAAATATTTATTAGTTATTGTTACAATTACAGTTATTCATATAAAACTTTTTCTCTGCTAATTTGTCTTGTACTCCACGAAGTGCTTCTCCAAATCTTTGGAAGTGTACAACTTCTCTTTGACGTAAGAAACGAAGTGGGTCTAAAACATCAGGATCATCTTTACATAAATCTATTAATTTTTCATATGTTGCTCTTGCTTTTTGCTCTGCTGCTAAATCTTCTTGTAAGTTTGCAATTGGATCTCCTTTACATGCTAAGCAATTAGCATCAAATGGCATACCTGCTGCTGATTGAGGATATATATCTACACCATGATCTGTATAATATGCTCCAAGTCCTGCTCTTTCTATTTCTTCTGCACTACATCCATCTGTTAATTGATGTACGATTGTTCCTACCATTTCTAAGTGAGCTAATTCTTCTGTACCAATATCATTTAATATAGCTTTTGATTTTTGATCTGGCATTCCAAATCTTTGTGAAAGGTATCTAAGAGATGCAGCAAGCTCTCCATCTGGTCCTCCATATTGTGATATAATAAATTTTGCAAGTCTAGGATTTGGACATTTTATATTTATAGGATATTGTAATACCTTATTATAAGTCCACATTAAAATCACTCCTTTCCCAAGGCCAAGGTTCCTCTAGCCATCTCCATTTGTTACAAGGACAATTTATACTAAGTGGACCAAACGCTCTTTGATATTTATCTTTAATATTTTCTAATTGATTGCAATATTCTTTATGCAAACATAATGCTTTTCTATCATCTGGATGTGTATCTAAATATTCAGCAAGTTCTACAACAGCAAAGTTTAAACATTTTATTTGTTTCATCATATCTCTTCTTATAGCATTTCTGTTATCCATACATTCTTCTGTATTTGATGCACAATTACAGTTCATATCATCAGCAAGTGCTTCAGCAGAATTATAACCAAAAGCTGCGTTTATTCCTCGTGGTGTATAATTGCAATTCATATTTTGATTATTTCCACAATTGCAATTTCTATCTTCACTACTACACTTCTCGTTTTCCATTATCCGTTACACCCCTCTCCAATTTCATTTCTCGCCCTTAAGTAAGCTATTTCTTCCATACTTTGACCTGGTCTATATGGGCTAACAAGTTCTGGAAATATTGTTCCCATCTTTAGTCCACAGCAAGGTGTAAAAGTTTTATCCATATATTGGATTGGTACATAACTTTGTGCTAGCATTGGATTTGATGGAAATAAATTAACTTCACTATCAAAACCGCATCCACAACCTTCCATGCTATTATTATTGCAACAACAATTATTGCAATTAGAAGGCATATTATATTCTGGTGCTATTCCAATATCATCACAAATTGTTTCTAAACCATTTGATGTGTTTTGACAGCATCTATCATATCTACTATACATATTAATTTTTCCTCCTTATTCATATGTTATATTACATATTATGACTTTAATCCTCTATATGTGACATAAAAAATAGCCCTATTTAATTTTCCATAATTCATTTCTATGGTTTATTAAATAGGGTAATTCTATATAATTTTTTTATTAAATTTTTAAAATTCCTCCAATTGTCTTGTTCATTGAACGTCCATTTTGTCCTGCTAAGATAGATGCTCCTCCTGCTATCGCTATTAAATCGCCTTCTTTAACAGCTTTTACTTTTTCTATAATATTAACTCCTTCGTCTATCATTTCATCAATACTTTCTTTAGTTTCTACATAAACAGGTCTAACTCCAAATATTAATGCTAGTTGTTTATATATTGTTTTGTTGTCAGTAATTGCATATATAGGACATTTTGGTAAAAATCCTGCTAATGTTTTAGCCGTTCTGCCTGTATGTGTATAAGCAAAAATTGCTTTTACATCCATATTCATAGCTGTCATACAAGTTGAATGATTTAAGTTAAATTCAAAATCACTTCCTGATAAGTCATATTCTCTATTTTTGAATCTTTTCCAATATTTAATTGATCCTTCTATAGATTTTGCAATCTTATCCATTGTTTTTACACATTCAATTGGATATTTTCCTGCTGCTGATTCTGCTGAAAGCATAATTGCACTTGTTTGATCATATATAGCATTTGCAACATCGCTTACTTCTGCTCTTGTTGGTCTTGGACTATTTACCATAGACTCTAACATTTGAGTTGCTGTAATAACTGGTTTTCCTGCTTGGCAACATTTACGTATAAATTCTTTTTGACGAATTGGAACTTCTTCCATTGGAATTTCAACACCTAAATCTCCTCTTGCTACCATTATTCCGTCAGCAACTTCTAGTATTTTATCAAAGTTATCTATTCCTTGTCTATTTTCGATTTTAGCAATAACTTTTATATAGCTTCCACCATTTTCTTCTAACACTTTTTTAATATTTACTACGTCTTCTGCTTTTCTAATAAAAGATGCAGCAATATAATCAAATCCATTGTCAACACCAAATTTAATATCTGAAATATCTTTATCTGTAAGACTTGGTAAGTTTATTGTAGAGTTTGGTATATTAATACTCTTTCTGTTAGTTAATCTTCCTCCATTAACTACTTCACAAACAACATCTTTCCCTTTAATCTCTTTTACAATAACTTCTATCAAACCATCATTTATTAAAATTCTAGTTCCTATTGGAACTTCGTTCGCTAAATTTTTATATGTAACAGATACTTTTGTATTATCTCCTGGTATATCTTCATTTAGAAGTGTAAATGTGTCTCCTGCTTCTAATATTGCTTCTCCAGTTTCAAATTTTCCAATTCTTATTTCTGGTCCTTTTGTATCTAGAAGCATTGCTACTGGATATCCTGTATTTTCTCTAGCTTTTTTGAAAAGCTCTATTCTGTTACCTTGTTCTTCATAATCTCCATGTGAAAAATTAAATCTGGCAACATTCATTCCTGCTTTTATTAATTCTTCTAATTTTCTTTCGTCATCTACTGCTGGTCCTAATGTACAAATAATTTTTGTTTTTCTAATCATTTTTTATCATTTCCTTTCATTTTTAATAAAGCTTTAATATTATATCACATATTACAACAAATTTCTAGGTTCATTTAAATTTTTATTTGTTTCTTTTACTTCATTATATCTTTCTATAAAATATAAAGGTCTTCCTTTTGTTTCATAAAAAGCTCTTCCAAGGTATTCTCCAATAACACCTAAGAATATTAATTGTATTCCTCCTAGGAATAATATTACTACCATTGTAGAAGCATATCCTGGAACATCAACACCTGATATTAATGTTTTTATAATAATTGCTATCATATATATAAATCCCGCAATTGACACAATTACACCCATTATTGCTGACCATCTTAGTGGTGATGTTGTAAACGATGTAATACCATCAATTGATAAATCTATTAATTTTTTATAATTCCATTTAGTCTTACCTGCTGCACGAGGATCTCTATCATAAAGTAATTCTTTCTTGTTATATCCAATCCAGCTAAATAAACCTTTTGTATATCTTTGAGATTCACGAATAGATTTTAATGCTTCAATACATCTTCTATCTAGTAATCTAAAATCTCCTGTATCTTTTTGAATTTCTATCTTTGTGAATGATTGTAATACTTTGTAGTACATTTTTGATGTATATTTCTTAAGCCAGCTCTCTCCTTTTCTTGACTTTCTCTTGGCATAGACATCATCATATCCTTCTTCCCAATATTTAATCATTTCTGGGATTAACTCTGGTGGATCTTGTAAATCAGCATCAATTATAACAACTGCATCACCGTTACAATAATCAAGTCCTGCTATCATTGCTGTTTCTTTTCCAAAGTTTCTAGATAAATTCAAATAGCAAACTCTTTTATCTTTTTTTCTTAATTCTTGCATTATTTTGAAAGTACTATCTTTACTACCATCATTAACAAGTAATATTTCAAAATCATATTTAGTATTTTGATCCATTATTGTTTTTAATCTTTCATAAAGCATATTTAATACTTCTTCTTCATTATAAGCTGGTACTAATATTGTTATCATCTTTTTTTGTTTTTCTTGTTCCATAATCAAAACTCCTTTTATTACTGTTTTGTACTTTTATATATTATCACACAATTCGATTATAGTAAACATTAATTCAATATTTTTACGCCATTTATCATCTTATATGTTTTGCATATATTGCAGTCTTTGCAAATATATATTCTATCTTCAAAAATCAATTTTAGGGTATTTATAAATTCATCTTCTACATCAATTACGTGAACTTCTAATTTTTCAGGCAGCAAACTAAGCAGAGTATTTAAAGCAAAATCATTTGAGGAAAAACTTATATCTGACAAATACTTTGCATTAAAGATGTTTTCAGATAATGACACAATGTTTTTATTTTCATCTATTAATATTGACTCACCATTAATGTAAATAAGATGTAATAAAGAAACTCCAGGCTTTGTGGTGTTTATATATACCTTTAATAAATTTATGAACTCATTATATTCTTTCTCTATAATGTACTGGTTAACAGAAGTGTCTACAATTTTGTCTAAAATTTTTATATATTCTTTTATTCTGAAATTAATTATTCCTTCTAATACAATAGATTTATTTTCTTTAATGTATTTTTCTATTTCATAGTATAAGGTTTCTTTCTTTTCAACATATTCTACTTTACAATATTCTCTACAATTCTCTAAAATAATCTTTTGTTCATATTCATCAAAATAAAAATAATTACTACTTATTATTCGGTTTATTAGTTTTTCTTCATAAAAATCAATGATCATATCTGAAATTAAATTAGCCACAAAATTAATAAATCCATCTATGTTAATCCCAACATAGTGAATACATACATTTTTATATATTTTAAATTCTCTATCACAATAATATATATTTTCAAAGCTGTTTTTTTCAATTCTATTTAGCATATAATTAATAATATTTTCATTGTTTGTTTTGATGCAATATGATCTCATTTATGAAAATCTCCTTCCATATATATACTATTATCTGCTAAACAGGTATTAGTTATACATATTTTATTCTCTTTTTTTCATAAATGTGATAAAGGACATATTTAATATTTTTTATATTCCATCTAATCCATTTTTTAGATTGTATACATTTTTATAGCCGAAAGTTTCTAATTCATCTTTTGCTTTTTTACTTCGATTTCCACTTGCACAATATGTTATAATTGTACACTCTTTATCAGGCAAATAATTTAAATTTTTTTCTAAATCATATAATGGAACATTAACTGCTTTTTCCAAATGACCTTCTCTATACTCTTGAGGACTTCTTACATCTAGTAATATGGCTTTTTCATCAGTATTAATCATTCTTTCTAATTCTTGATATGTTATTTCTCCATTTGTTAAACTTCTATATAAAAATTCTTTTATTTTTTTTAACATGATTTTTCCTCCTAAACAAAAATAGACAATATTAATATATAATATTAATATTGTCTATTTTTGTTGAATCTTATTCTATTTATTTTTATTTTTTTCTGTTTCAATTATTTTTAATAATTTATTTTCATTTAAAAATCCAAGTATTGTTATTGTTGTTACATATAGCAACAAACCAATTGGTATTACGAGTCTATTAATTGGAAATCTTGTTATTGCTATTATGCTTAAGAACACAGTCTCTACTGCTCCAACAGTTAATATATAACTAACAATTGTTTTTAGTATTCCTAGTTTTCTATATCTTACAATAACATATACTAATATAACTAATACACTAATTGCAATTGGTACTATATATGGTTTTATTATGCTAGATAATTTAATTTTTGAATTATGTATTACCTTTATATCTTCTGCTTTATTCTCTGTTCCATATTTTTCATTTATTTTTGTATTTAATTGCTCTATTTTCGTTTTTAGTTCTTCATCTGATTTCTCAGGTATTGTAATAGATACCATATCTTCAAATAACTCTATTTGTTGAACAATTACTTTTTTCTCTGAAAAAACTTCTTTTACGATATCGTTTATTTCTTCTTTATTTACTTGTTTTCCTATATATATATCAATTTCTGCATTTTTACTATATATAAGATCTGCTTTTAATCCCATAGTCGCTGTGATTACTGTTCCAATGATAATGATACAGGCTAAAATTATATATACAACTTTCTTCATATCTTATACCTCTTTCATTGATTGTTTTTTTGTACTGCACGTTAATAAAGTTCTTGTTAAAACTGTGTTATATATAAATATTAATAATATTCCCCAGAAAATGATCTCTCCAAAACTGTATATTGGCATCCAGTTTGCGAAACATAATGTAACACCTACTGCTAATGCTGGAATTAATATAAATAACATTGCTAATACTGTTTTATTGTATGCTTTTCCTACAGTTATTTCTTTGTTTTTCATCATTTTTAATAAATATATACTAAATATATAATTTAATATAACTGAAATCAGAATTCCAAATAAGCCTTCTGTTGTTATTATAACGTTTGTATATCTTATAATAATTAGCAAAACAGCCACATATCCTATATTTGCAATTCCTGCAAGTAAACCATTCTTTTTATATACTATTGTTAATACTATACAAGCAAGTACTAAAACTCCTCCTGCTACTATTCCAACTGTTTCTATAGTTTTTTCTGTTATATCTGATAAAACATATCTGTTTTGATCTACTGAATATTTAATTGGAAGTGGTTCATTATTTAGAAATATAGATATGTTTGATGCCTCTTTTAAATAATTACTTAAGTCACTACTGCTTGTACTTGCAGTTCCAACTGATAATGATAATACTCCGTTTGTAACTTCTTCTTCAAAGCTTGTACTGATTAGATCTGTATCATCTAATTTCATAGTGATTTTTTTGCTAATGTCTTTTCCTTCTGAATCTGTCGTTTTAAGATGGTTATTTGTTATTTCTTTTAGTTTTTCTACAGAATCCTTATTAAATTGTATATTTAAATATACAGTTGTACCACTTTGCGTTGTATTATATGCAACTTTTGCATTCTTTATATTAGAATTATCTAATAATACCGTTCCATCTTCATCAGTTATAGCAAATTTTCCAGTAGTATATAAGTATTGTATAGCCATATCTGTTGAATCGTCCTCTGGTATTTGAACAGTTAGTCTGCCTGTATCTTCATTTTGTCTTATTAAATATTCTTCAATTCCTAAATCATTTAATCTTTTTTCTATAATAGTTTTTGTTTTTAAATAATTTTCTTTAGTTAATGCATCTTTGCTATTAACAGGTACTTCTTCTTTTGAACCATTTTTGTCTTCTGATTCTACTACATTACCATCTTTATCATAGTAAACAGTTTTTTTAGAATCATCTACAACAACCGTTATTGTTCTACTGCCCTTTAAATCCATTCCCAATTTATAATCTGCAAGTACATTTACCATTGATTTTTTTTCTTGCACATAAATTCCTGCAAAAGAAATTATTGATATTAACACAATTAGTAATATTATTAATACTATTTTTAGTCCTCGATCTAGTTTCACTTTTTATTTCCTCCTATAACAACTTTGTATCATTAATAATTAATTCAAACCATATTCCTAAATATTTTGCCGCATACTTACTCATCATTGTTCTGTCCATAAATATTTCAAAATAGTCTAAAACAGGTGAGATTTTTGTATCAATTGTTAGGTTTAGTATTATTTTCTTATTTTCTTTATCAATATTAAATTCTGAATTTGTTACTGCATAGTTAACTTTATCATGTTTATCAAATGTAGATAAGTTTTGATTTACAACTCTGCTTCTATGCACATCTGATTTATCTGCTAATATAAGTGCAGCTGATATATCACTTACTGCTGTTCCGGTTTGTTCATCATGGTTTCCTATTGCCATCATAATTTCGGTCCTTTTTTCTATATCCATTCCCATATCCTTTAAGATTTCGTACGCCAGAATCGCACCCGTATGAGCATGATCAACCCTGTTAACACAGTTTCCTATATCATGCATATATCCTGCAATCTTTGCAAGTTCAATTCTTTCTTCTGGGTATCCTAAAGTTTCTAAAAGTTCTCCCGCTCTATTAGACACAATTGTAACATGTCTTAATGAATGTTCAGTATACCCTAAAGCATTAAGTTGTTTTTGTGAGCCTTCTAATAAAGCCTTTATTTCTGGGTTATTTTTCACTTCTTCTAATGTTATCATTTCATCCTCCACATTAAATCTATACTTAAAGATTTTATATTAAATGCTTAAAAATATCAACTACTTTTTCAAAAAAGTTTTCCTATTTTTTTGACAAAAAACGTGGATTTATATTATTTTATAAATTAACTCCAATTATTCCTCCTACCATACCTGCAGCAGTTCCTATTACTATCATAATAATTGCATTTGTATCTATTCCAAATCCTGTAAACACAATACTAGATAATAAATATATAAAAATCATATATATTAATCCAACTAAAGCACCATTTATCATACCCTGTTTTTTTATTTTTAAACTGCTAATAGAACTTCCTATTAAAATACTAATTCCTGAAATTGTAATTACAACAGGCACTATAGAAGCCTCTGGAATATTTGTATAAGTTAATAAATTAGCATATATAAATAGCAATAGCAATGAAATTATTATAGCAAATATGCTTCCTTTTATTATCCTAGATATATTTTTATTAAACTCTCCTTTTGAATTTGACACTGTTAATTTGCTATTTTCCGTTTTATTTTCCATTATTATTCTCCCCTTTAATATTTTTATTTATATATTTTATTCTCTTATTATTAAAATAGAACAAAAAAAGCACTTCCAGATGTTTGGTTTTGCATCTAACATCTGGTGTGCTTTTTATTTTATCTAAAATATTTTTTAATTGTTTGTTGTATTACTTGTGTTCATTGTACCTGCAGCTGTATTGTTTACAGAATTTGTAGCTGTATTTGTTACTGTATTAGTTGTTTTATTTAATGTTTCATCTACAATGTTAATTTCTTGCTGACTTTTCTTTTTTATTCCTTGTTGTGTAAAGTATCTTTCTATATCTATTGCATCATTCATTCCCTGTACCATATAATGGTTTTCTTTTCCATCTGCTGTTATTGAATATACAGAGTCTAGTACACATGGAATCAATACTTTTCCTGTTGCATCTATTATTCCATATTTTTTATCTTTATATACTATGATTGCTTCATAATCAGGTAGTGTTAATACACTGCTGTTACTTGTTGTTACATTTTGCGTACTACTTGTACATCCGAATTGTTCATATTCGATAGGTAAAATTTGCTTTCCTGTTTTGTCATATAATCCCCATTTTTTATCTCTTTGTACAGGAATACATTTCTCAAATAGCACATATTGCTTTTTTATATTTTGACTTGAAAATTCTGAAAACTGTGTAGTGTCAATTCCTATTTGATCATATTCCAAGTGAATAATTATATTACCATTTTCACTTATTACTCCATATTTGTTGTTTCGTTTAACTAAATACAAACTCTGCTCTTTATCTATTTGTTTAATTTCATCATAGTCTGGTTGAATTTTTGTTGTTCCATTAGATGCTAATATTCCCATCTTTCCATCATCTGTTTTTACGATAAAGTCTTGACTATTCTCCACAAATTTGATACTTGCATATTTTTCACCTATTATTTCTTTTCCGTCTAGACTTTTTACCCCATATTTTTCATTAATGTTTTTTGTTAACATCATGTTATATAAAACTGCCTTTTCATTATTAAAATCAGATCCATCACCTGCTAATGCAGAATCAGTAATTCTGGTTCCATAATATGATACTAAATATGGTAGTGTATATATTGTATATTTATTATTTTTAGCATTATACGCTATTGTACAGTTAGTTGCCAATTT
Organism: uncultured Clostridium sp.; assembly: GCA_902406115.1. Lineage (GTDB taxonomy): Bacteria > Bacillota > Clostridia > TANB77 > CAG-508 > CALXVA01. Next base: position 29,667 of record CABPCL010000001.1, read on the forward strand.
TATTCCATCTATATCCATATATAACTTATCATTTATCATTTTAACTGGCTTATTTATTGTAAAATATTCTCCATCTTCTCCTGATATTAAAGTTTTATATATTTTATTAGAATTCATTGTAAAAGATACTTCTTCATAATTATTAACTATATAACCTTTGTTTGTACTTTCTGATTTATGATCTCCATTATATGATAAATAATCTACTAGTGCTGAAAAGTCTTTAATAGCTACATATATTGTATCATCTTCTTTTACAAATATATCTTCTGAAAACTTGGTAATTGATTTATCATCAATCACTATTTTAAGCATACTGGTTTTTATGTTGTTAATCATGTATATTAAGGCAATGCTTAATATTGTAAGCAATACAATACATGCTATTATTACTCTCATAATAATTTTACTTTTTTTATTATTTTTATTGTTAACTTCTTCATCTTCTATTAAATTCATAATTGTACTCCCCTATTCTTTTGTTTATTTTGTATAACCATACTTTTTATAAAAGTCATTCTTGAATTCTGATAGGTTATCATTCTCTATTTCTATTCTAACTCTTTCCATTAGTTTCGTCAAGAACCTTAAATTATGAATTGATAGTAATCTTATACCCAATATCTCGTTTGCTTTTACTAGATGCCTAATATATGCTCTAGTATAATTTTTGCAAGTATAGCAATCACATTCTGGATCCAAAGGTCCAAAATCTCTTTCATAGGTAGCATTTCTTACAACAACTTTTCCATTCCACGTCATTGCTGTTCCATTTCTTGCAATTCTTGTTGGAAGTACACAGTCGCACATATCTATTCCTGCTAAAGCAGCTTCAATTAAATAATCTGGAGTTCCGACTCCCATTAAATATCTTGGTTTATTTTCTGGCATTAAAGGTGTTGTATAGTTTAATATCTTCAAGAATTCTTCTTTAGGTTCTCCCACACTAATTCCACCTATTGCATATCCAGGAAGATCTAGTTTAATCAAATCTTCCGCACTTTGTTTTCTTAAATCCTCATAAAATCCACCCTGAATGATTCCAAATAATCCTTGTTTTTCTACGTCCTTATGAGCTTCTTTACATCTTATGGCCCATCTAGTTGTTCTTTCCATAGAATCTTTTGTATATTCATATGTAGAAGGATAAGGGCAACATTCATCGAATGCCATAATTATATCTGCACCTAATGCTTCTTCAATTTCCATTACTTTTTCCGGTGTAAATAAATGTCTACTACCATCTAAATGTGATTTAAACTCGACACCTTCTTCTGTAATAGTTCTTAGATCTCCTAAACTAAATACTTGGAATCCTCCACTATCTGTAAGAATTGGTCTATCCCATCTCATGAAATTATGAAGTCCTCCAGCTTCTTTTACAAGTTCATGCCCTGGTCTTAAATACAAATGATACGTGTTAGACAATATAATTTGAGCTCCAACTTCTTCTTTTAGTTCCTCCGGAGTCATTGATTTTACAGTTGCCTGTGTTCCAACTGGCATAAATACCGGTGTTTGTATGTCACCATGAGGTGTCTGAATAACACCTCTTCTTGCTCCTGTCTTCTTATCTTTATGTAGTAGTTCATATGTTATTGCTTGTCCCATACTTTTCTCCTTCATTGCCAAAGGGGACGGGGTATTTTGGCAATTAAACTTATTTTTCTTTGATAATTGCCAAAATACCCCGTCCCCTTTGGCAATGGCAATGATTATTCTATAAACATAGCATCTCCGAAGCTGAAAAATCTATATTTTTCTTTTACCGCTTCATTATATGCTTTCATTATGTATTCTCTATTAGAGAAAGCTGATACCAACATAATTAGTGTTGATTCTGGTAAATGAAAATTTGTAATTAATGCATCTATACATTTAAATTTATATCCTGGATAAATAAATATATTAGTATCTCCTTCTATTTCTTTTACTCGTCCATTTTCATCTGCAACACTTTCTAAAACTCTACATGATGTTGTTCCTACAGCAATAACTCTATTTCCGTTGCTTTTTGCTTTATTTATTTTATCTGCATCTTCTTTTTTTATATAGTAATGCTCTGTATGCATATCATGATCTTCAATGTTTTCTTCTTTAACTGGTCTAAAAGTTCCTATTCCGACATGCAACGTAACATTTGCAATTTCTATACCTTTTTCTTGAATTTGTTCTAGTAATTCATCTGTGAAATGCAAACCAGCTGTTGGTGCTGCTGCTGATCCCTCATATTTAGCATATACAGTTTGATATCTGTCCTTATCTTTTAATGTTTCATGTATATATGGTGGTAATGGCATCAAACCTATTTGATCTAATATTTCGTTAAATATGCCCTTATATTCAAATCTAACTTTTCTGCTTCCTCCAGCCATTTTCTCTAATATTTCCGCTTTTAAGATTCCATTTCCAAATGCTACTCTTGCACCCTCTTGTAGTCTTCTTCCTGGTCTTACCATTACTTCCCAAATATCACCTTCAATTCTATTAAGAAGTAAAAATTCAACGTTTGCTCCCGTTTCTTCTTTTATTCCATATAGTCTTGCCGGTATAACTTTTGTATTATTTCTTACCAAACAATCGCCAGGTTGTAAGTAATCTATTATATCTTTAAAAACTTTATGTTCTATAGTTTGTGTATCCTTATGTAAGACCATTAATCTTGATGCTGATCTATCCTTTATTGGAACTTGTGCTATTAATTCTTCTGGTAATTCATAATTAAAATCTGATACTTTCATTTTGTATTTTTATTCCTCCATTTATTTTTATCTTTGAAATAGTTGTTTTATTCTCTTTATTAAGCAATTCATTTCTTCAATAAAATTTTTAGGTTCTTTTAGTTCATTTAATTCATATGAATATTTAAAATTACCTTCATGAATTGGTTTCTCCAAATAAATTTCTTGTGATAATCCAACTTTTTCTCCCTTACTATTTTTGATAGAATTTTGCATATATGCAGTATACCATTTTTTTAGCCCTATTAGATCTTCCCTTTTGTAATTATATTTTTCATAATCGTGTAGGTTAGCAACTTTATTATTTCCATATTCTTTTTCATTTCTTTCTAGTGTGTGTAAGAATTCATGTATAAATACTTCTTCTGGAAATGTATTAACTCTTTCATCATATTTATATATATAACTGTTCGAATTATTTGGTAATCTTATGTTAGAGAAACCAACTTCATAATAGTCCATTCCTCCTAAACCAATCCAGTCATGTACTAATGCATTTTTATCTTCATTTAATTTGCATAATCTTGTTGCTATATAAATATAGTCATATTCTTTTTTATCTAAATATTCTTGTATTAAATCTTTTACATCTTTAGGATCTATGTAATACTCATTTTCTTCATCATATGAAATAGATGTTAACGGATTTGTGATTTTTATAACATCAAAGTCCATTTGTATGTTATTGTTGCTCATTTTGCTTATTGTATTGGGAATTCTATTTATTGTATATTCAATATCAGACATATCTGTATCTGACATTTTTAATTTTACATGTGTAGATTTGCCATTTAAATTTACATTCACATCTATGTTTTGTATCATAAAACATACTACATTCCATTTTTTATCAGTGTCTAATGTTCCTTCTTCCATTTTAAAATCTGAAAACCATGCTGTCCCTTTGGATCTTTCTTGATATCCACCTAATCTAAATCCTATATCAACGTTTGTCCTATTTTTTGAATTAAACATGAAAGTTAGCTCAGTCCAGTCTGATGTTCCTGTTACACTTTTTGAACACTCTGTTGTTCCTTTAATTGATATTTGAGCTCCACTAATGTAAGAATTTCCTTCGTTTTCAACATCTTGTGTTTTTACTTTGCATGTTATTTTATATGGTGTATTAGCTTTAACTGATACATTTTGGCAAAACATCGCATCATTATATTCTTTATTTTCTATTTTATAGCTTTTCATATCAGAATATTTTACATTTGCGTCTCGAGAAAAGGAGGTCTTTCCCTCTTCTCTGACGTTTTTTGTAAAATTATTATAATTGTATTTTGAATATATTACCGCTCCTATTATAATTACAATTAACAATATAATAATAGAAATTATATTTTTCACATTAATACGAGCTCTTTCTTCCATATATCCTCCATTTTATTCTTTAATTGCTTCACTGCATCTATGACAGATTGTAGGGTTTTCTTTATCTTCTCCTACTGTTACTGAATACATCCAGCATCTCTCACATTTTTCTCCTGCTGCTTGTTCTACTTTTATTTTTAATTCACTATCGCTTTCTATTACTTCTAAATCTGAGATAATAAATACAGTTCTTAATAATTCAATATTATCATTTAAGAATTTATATTCGTCTCCTTTAGCATACATAGCTACTTTTGCATTTAATGAATGTCCAATTATTTTTTCTGCTCTTGCATTTTCCAATTCTTTTGCAACAACATCTTTTAATTTTAATATTCTATCCCATTTTTCTGATAACTCTTTATTGTCATATTCCTCATTAGGCTTTGGAAAATCTGTTAATGCTACACTCTCTAATTGTTCATTTTTTGTATGTTTCATTGATTTCCATATTTCTTCTGCTGTAAAAGGTATCATTGGTGTTAGTATTTTTACAAGACTATCTAAAATAATATACATAGTAGTTTGAGCTGCTCTTCTTGCTAATGAATTTGTCTTTGAAGTATATAATCTGTCTTTTATGATATCTAAGTAAAAATTACTCATATCTAATACGCAGAATTGATTAATATCATGATAACAATTGCTAAAATTGTAATTATCATAATTATATGTGCAATCTTTTACTAATTTATTTAATCTTGTTAATGCCCATTTATCAATTTCTTGTAGTTCTTCATATTTTACAGGTTCTTCTGGATTATAGTCAGATGTATTACCTAATATATATCTTGCTGTATTTCTTATTTTTCTATATACTTCTGCTATTTGTTTTAATATATCATCTGATAGGCTTACCTCTCCAGTATAATCTGCAGATAATGCCCATAGTCTTAAAATATCAGCTCCAAATTTGTTAGCAACATCTTCTGGTGAAACACCATTTCCTAAACTTTTAGACATTTTTCTACCTTGACCATCTGTTACAAATCCATGTGTCAATACTTGCTTATATGGTGCTATTCCTTTTGTTGCAACACTTGTTAATAATGATGATTGGAACCAGCCTCTATATTGATCATTTCCCTCTAAATATAAGTCAGCTGGATATGGAAGTCCACGCTCTACTAAAACACTTTGATGTGTTGAACCTGAATCAAACCAAACATCCATGATATCAGTTTCTTTTTTAAAGTGTGTACATCCACACTTTTGGCATTTTGCATTTTCTGGCATTAAGTCTTTCACATCTCTACCAAACCACTCGTTTGAACCTTTTTCTCTGAAGATGTCTTGAATTTTCTTTATTGATTCTTCAGTTACATATGGTTCATTACATTCTTCACAATAGAAAATTGGAAGTGGTACTCCCCATGTACGTTGTCTTGAAATACACCAATCATTTCTATCTCTGATCATACTTGAGATTCTTTCTTCTCCCCAAGCTGGAATCCATTTTACACCCTTAATAGCATTTAAGGCTGCATCTCTGAATCCATCAACTGAAGCAAACCATTGATCTGTAGCTCTAAATATAATTGGTTTTTTACATCTCCAACAGTGTGGATATGAGTGTGATATCTCTTGAGCTTTTAGTAAATATCCATTTTCATCAAGCCATTTTGTAATTTCTTTATTAGCTTTAGCATAAAACATTCCTGCAAATTGTCCTGCGCCTTCTGTTTGGTGTCCTTTTCCATCTACAGTAACAACTATATCTAAGCCGTTCTTTAGTCCTGCTAAATAGTCTTCCTTACCATAACCTGGTGCTGTATGAACTGCTCCTGTACCTTCTGTTAATTCTACATTTACAGTGTCTTCGCTACCCATTATAACTCTTGAATCCCTATCTAAGAATGGATGTTTACAAAGTACTCCTTCTAAATCTGAACCTTTTAGTGTATTTATCTCTTTATATTCACTTATTCCAGCAAGTCCCATTACTTTTTCTACTAGAGCTTGAGCCATAATCAATTTTTCTTTTCCAGTATCTACAATACTATAATCAAAATCAACTCCAAGTGTAATTCCCATATTTCCAGGTAGTGTCCAAGGTGTTGTTGTCCAAATTACAATGTATGTATCTTTTTCATCAAATTTACCTTTACTATCTCTTACAGGAAATTTCACATAAATTGATGTTGATGTTACATCTTTGTATTCTATTTCTGCTTCAGCTAATGCTGTTTCACAATCTGTACACCAATATACTGGTTTTAATCCTTTATATATGTATCCTTTTTTATACATATCTCCAAATACACCAATTTGTCTAGCTTCCATTTTAGGATCAAATGTTATATATGGATTATCCCATTCTCCTAGAACTCCAAGTCTTTTAAATCCTTTAATTTGATCATTTTTGTAATTATCTGTAAATTCTTTACATGTGTCTCTAAATTGAGTTACAGGGATTTTGCTTCTATCTAATCCTAGCTTTTCAATAGCTTTTTTCTCTGTTGGCATACCATGTGTATCAAATCCAGGAACATATGGACTATAGAATCCTTGCATATTTTTATATCTAACAATTGTATCTTTTAATATTTTATTTAAAGCATGTCCTGCATGAATCTCGCCATTTGCATATGGAGGTCCATCATGTAATACAAAGGTTGGATGTCCTTCATTTTTCTTTAATATTTTTTCATACAACCCATTTTCAAAAATATCCTTTTGAATTTGTGGCTCTCTTTCTGGTAAACTTGCTCTCATTGGAAAATCGGTATTTGGCAAATTCAATGTTTTTCCATAATCTTTCATTTCTATTCCTCCTTCTTTGGCAGTTAGGGGACGTTCCTTTTCGTGCCAATTTGTCATGTTAGGGACACTCTTTTTTTATAACAGTATCCCTACGCAAAATTAAAATATATAATAAAAAAGCTATTTCATCCATATAGGACGAAATAGCTTAATTTCCGTGGTACCACCTAATTTAAAAATCCATTTATACAACAATACATATAAAATGTATAAAGATTTTCACTCAACTCTTTTAACGCAAGAATACGATTTAATTTAATTTGTTTTTAACTAAAACATTTCAATCAAATAACTAAAAGGTGATAACAATTATATTTTTGATCTGCCAAACTCTCACCTACTTTGGCTCTCTGTAAGATATAATATATTTGTGTTGTCCTTTATTATGGTTTTTATTATTTTCAATGCTATTATAATAACACATTTTTTTATTAATTGCAATACTGTTTTTATAAGGTTTTTCTGTTTCTCAGATAACTAATAAACTCATATTTAATTAACTATTTTATATAAAGTACTACTCTAAAACCTGTGCTAATATCTGTTGTTTCAGTTCCGATACTACCATTACGGTATACTCCTGAGACATTACCGCTATCATTAAAGCTTCCCCCACGTCTAACTGCATATATAGTAGCTGTATCTGATGTACTTTTGTGTTTACCTTTTTCAGTTGTCCACTCCCACATATTTCCTGCTAAATCATATATGTTTTTTGTACTATAGTCTGTAGATGCTCCTGTTTCAACTTCAATTTTATTTCTACCTGTTCTATTTGGCTGAGCTATGTCACCTTTGCCGTATGTTGACGCCTTTGTCCATCCGTTGTTATATGTATGTATTGCATATCTTGTATTTTTTATAGTCTTAGTACCATTATAATAATTTCCATATAATGAACTATCTCTTAAATATTCGCTTTTATTACTTTTTCCTTCACTTATGTAGTTGCATACGGTATCCCATGCATAACTATCAACCAAACTACTTGTCACACTCTCACTGTCTTTATACATATTTTCCGATACTATTTCCGCATTTTTTTGACTTATACAACTCCAAGATACTCCTTTTTTACTTACCGGAATTACACTTGTTGTATTCTTCTTAGTTGCGTCATCATATTGCATGTCATTGTTAGTTGGACAAAAGTCTGCAGAAGTTGGTATTCCCGCTTCATATCTTGCTATATAAAATCCACCGTATGTTGCCACACTTTGAGAATTTCCGCCATTATCTTCCCAATCATCATATATTACCGTTTTATTGCTTTCTTCATGATAATAGTAATGTTCTTTATCATCTGCTCCATTATAAGACTTATCTTGTTCATACTTTATTGTTTCTCCATCTACTGGCACCCATACAAATTGATTTCCTAATTTATCTTCTATTACTATCCCTTCATCAACTTTTTTTGCTAAATCAGCCCTTACTTTAAAATCAGCTGGCACAACAACTTGCTTTCCAAGTTCATCTTCTGCAATTACTGTGTTTGTTTGTCTTGCTGTCAAAACTGTAACTAGAGTTTTCCCATTTGGTCCTGTTGATGGATTTGATGGAATTGTTGTAGATGTCATTGTATTTTCATATTTACCTTCTAATTCATTGGTTTGAGCTTCTCTATTACTAATTTTATCTTCTTGTATTTTTTCAATTTTTTTCGCCTGTTCTGCAAGTCCATTTTCGCCTATTATTCCATTTATGCTAATTGTTGCAAGAATAATTAAAACAGTTATTGTAACTGCCAACGCGACTAACGTTATTCCTTTTCTATCTTGTAGGTTCATTCTTTTAACACCTTTCTTTTGTTATATATAATTATTTTATCCCATTTATTTTTTATTTTCAATACTTTTATATCACATATTTTATTATTGTGATATAATTATGAAAATACATTTTGGAGGATTATATGACAAGTTTTATATTAAAAATAATTGCTGTAATTTCTATGTTCTGTGATCATTTTGGTGATTCATTTATAAAGCATTTTAGTTTTTTAAACTTATTAGGCAGAATGTCCTTCCCTATATTTGCATTTCAAATATCAGAAGGATATATTCACACAAAAAACTTAAAGAAATATTTTTTTAGATTGTTGATTTTTGCACTTGTATCTCAATTGCCTTTCTATTTATTTTTACAAAAGTTTTTACCATCATCAACCTCTTGCTTAAATATTTTCTTTACATTATTGTTTGGACTAACTTGTATAAGAATATATGACATTTTTAATAATTCAAAAAATAATTTTTTAAAATCTAAAGTTCTAAATATAAGTCTAAAGAATATAGTTGGTTTTATTATTGTACTTATTATTGCATATATCGGAGAATTATTACACGTAGATTATGGTGCTTGGGGAATTATTGTTGTTTTTTCATTTTACCTATTTAAAAACAATAAACTTGCAATGGTTATATTTTACGTTTTTTTGTGTGTAATTCGTTACGGTGTTTATATAATTTTAACAGGATTTAATATTACTTATATATATATATGTATTTTTTGCATACTTCCTATCTTATTTATTTCTTTTTACAATGGCAAACAAGGTTATAAAATAAAATATTTTTTGTATTTCTTTTATCCAGTTCATTTTCTAATGTTGTACTTTTTATTTTAACACATATAAAAAGCAAGATTTATTAATCTTGCTTTTTGTTTATATAATTATTTATTTTTTCTTTTATTTTTTAAATCCTCTTTTACTTCTTCTGTTCTTTTCTTTATTTCTTCCTTCTTTTTCTTTAAGGTTGCTTGTAAATTTGGATATGCATTTATTAATCTTCTATTTAATATAGATTTGCTTCTTAAAATTTCCTTAACTTTCGCTGTAATTTCCTCTGTATTATCCATTGTCTTGCCTTCTTTATTTAGGCTTGTTGATGTAGTTCTAACATTAGATACTATTTTTAAAGAAATTGCCCCATCTATAGCAAATATTATAAACAGCACAACAGCTATTATATTTAACACATTTTGAGGTACTTTTTCTAATATACCCAAAATAAATGGATTTGTAATATACATAATAGTTAGCCCAAGAATCCCAAATGGTATTAATGTCTCTAAGCAAACTCTTCCGTTTATATTATATTTTCTTCTGCTGTAATCCCACCATCTTGCATGAAAAAGTTTTTCCATAACATAGCTAGTTGCATATTCTAATATTCCACATGTTATTATTGACATAAATAGCAGTACAATCCAATCATCTATGTATCTCTTAAGTAATATTGTAATTGCAAGTGCTCCCCATCCATATATTGGACAATATGGTCCTATCATAAACCCTCTATTAATAAATCTTTTAGCTTCAATTGATTTGCATGTTACTTCCATAATCCATCCCATGATTGAATAAATCATAAATAGTAGAAAGTATGTTGAGATTTGATATATCATAATTATTTTTTATTCCAATCCTCTTTATTTATTTGACGTTGTCTTGCTATTGCTAGTGCATCTGATGGCACATCGTCTGTTATAGTAGAACCCGCAGCAACAAAAGTATTGTCTCCTAATGTTACAGGAGCAACTAAATTAGTATTTGATCCTATAAATGAATGATTTCCAATTATTGTTTTACTTTTATGGAATCCATCATAGTTACATGTAATTGTTCCACAACCAATGTTACATTTTTCACCAATTTCGCAATCTCCCATATATGATAAGTGTGGTACTTTTGTTCCTTCTCCAATTATTGCTTTTTTTATTTCTACAAAACTTCCTATTTTAACTTTGTTTGAAAGTTTACATCCTTCACGTATATATGAATTAGGTCCAATCTCGCAGTCCTCTCCAATAGTTACTCCTGATTTTATTGTTGTGTTTGGATGAATTACAGTATCCATTCCAATGTTTACATCGTCATATATATATGTAGTATTTATATCTTCTATAGTTACTCCCTTTTTCATATGCTCTGTATTAATACGCATTTGTAAAACTTTTGTTAATAATTCTAATTGAACTCTATCATTTACTCCTAAGATTTCTGTATTGTCTTCTACAATTACTGCTCCTGTTTTTAAACCTTTTGAGTTCATTATTTTAATTACATCTGTTAGGTAATATTCTCCTTGTGCATTATTTGGTTTAATTTCTTTTAATGCTTCTAGTAGAGCTTCTATATCAAAGCAATAAATTCCTGCATTTATTTCTTTAATTTCTTTTTGTTCGTCTGTTGTATCTTTTTCTTCTACTATAGCTTGAATATTTCCGCCTTCGTCTCTTACTATACGACCATACCCTGTTGGATTGTCGTAAATAGCTGTTAATAGTGTAGCACATTCTTTATTTTCTATACTCTTATTTAGTAGTTTATTTAATGTTTCTGGTCTTAATATTGGAACATCTCCATTTAATACCAATACTTTTCCTTTTTTTCCTTCTAAGTATTTAGCAGCTTGCATAACAGCATGACCTGTTCCTAGCATTTCTTCTTGTACAGCATATTTTACAGTATCTCCTAATACTCCCATTACTTCTTCCTTCATATAACCAACTACTGCAACTATATTGTGAACTCCTGCTTTTTGTGCATTTTCTACAGCTCTTTTAACTATTTCTTTTCCATATATTTTTTGAACTAGCTTTGAATTTTTTGACTTCATTCTTGTTCCTTTTCCTGCTGCCATTACTATTGCCATCATATCATTTTCCATTTTTTATACTTCCTTTCAATTAATTAAATTTCTTAATATTTATCTTGTAGCTATACTATTAATATTCTGTATAAAATCAAATTGTTATCATTTTATCATATAGAAAAAAAAATAGCAATTATTTTATAAAATTAGTCATAAGGATTGAATATATCTAATATACATTAAATAAAGTTTAGTACAAACATTTTTTAAGGGGGTTAATTAGTTAATATGGATGAAAATTTAAAATTATATCAAGATATAGCTAATCGTACACAAGGGGATATTTACGTTGGTGTAGTTGGTCCTGTTCGTACACGGAAAATCAACTTTCATAAAAAAATTTATGGATTTACTTGTTATTCCAAATATTGATAATGAATATAAAAGGGAAAGAGCTAAGGATGAGTTGCCTCAAAGTGCTGCCGGAAGAACAATTATGACAACAGAGCCAAAATTCATACCTAATGAAGCAGTTGAAATCACCGTTGGTGATAATTTAAAATTAAAAACACGTTTAGTCGATTGTGTTGGATATCTAGTAAATAATGCAATTGGATATTTAGAAGATGATATGCCAAGAATGGTAAAAACACCTTGGTTTGAGGATGAGATTCCTTTTGAACAAGCAGCAGAAATTGGAACGAAAAAGGTTATTCAAGAACATTCTACTATTGGAATACTTGTTACAACAGATGGTAGTATTACTGATATTCCAAGAGAAGATTACATAGATGCCGAAGAAAGAGTTGTAAAAGAATTAAAGGAACTAAATAAGCCTTTTGTAATTGTTTTAAACTCTGATGATCCTTTTTCTGATTACACAAAGTCTCTTGCACAAAAACTTGAAGACAAATATCGTACTCCTGTTATTCCAACTAACTGTTCAAGCTTAGATATGGAGGACATTAATGATATTTTTAGCAAAATACTTTATGAATTTCCAATAGAAAGAGTAAATCTTAACTTTCCAAAATGGGTAGATGGTTTGTCTGACTCTCATTGGCTAAAAGAAGAATTATTTAAAGAAATACAAGAGGCCTTCAAAGACGTTAAAATTTTAAAACAAGTTGACGGTAGTGTTGCTAATTTACAACATACACAAATAATAACTAAAACTACAGTTGATGAAATTAAACTTGGTGATGGTAGTGTTAATATTTCTATTAATTTAATGGATGACTTATTCTATAAAGTACTTTCAGAAATTTCTGGTGTTAACATTACGAATGAGGGTGACTTATTTTCTACTATAACTACATTTGCAGATACAAAACGTGAATATGATAAAATTTCATGTGCTTTAGAACAAGTAAAAGCAACCGGATATGGAATTGTTACTCCTTCTATCGACGAATTAATTTTGGAAGAACCAGAAATAGTAAAACAAGGCTCTCGTTTCGGTGTAAAATTAAAAGCTAAGGCTCCATCTATTCATCTAATAAGAGCAGAAATTGAGACTGAAGTATCTCCTCTTGTTGGTAGTGAAAAACAGTCTGAAGAACTTGTTAATTATTTACTTTCTGAATTTGAAAACAATCCAGAAAAAATATGGGAATCTAATATATTTGGAAAAAGTCTACACGAACTTGTTAACGAAGGATTACAAAATAAACTATCAAGAATGCCAGAAGATGCTCAGGCTAAACTTCAAGAAACTCTTGAAAGAATTGTAAATGAAGGTAGCGGCGGATTAATTTGTATAATATTATAATAATTAAGATCATGGTATAAAGCCATGATCTTTTACTTTATAATATAAAACACTGTAAGGAAAATCCTTACTGTGTTTATACATTTTTATTTTATTATTAAAACTATTTTAATTTATTTCCACATTTTGAACAGAATTTAGCATCTCCGTCTACTTTTTCTCCACATTCTGTGCAGAATTTTGCTTTACTTGCTTCTTGTGGTTGCTCTTGCACTTGTTCTTCTTGTTTTGTTTTTGGTGTTGGTTGTTCTTGTGCTGGCTCACTTGGTTGTTCTTGAACTGGTTGTGCAGGCTGAGTAGGTTGTTGATTATTTTGATTTTGCCATGGTCCTTGTGCTACTCCTCCCATCATTCCTCCTGTTGCCATATTCATCATTCCAATTCCCATAAATCCTTGTGCTGCTCCATTGCTATTATTTGCTGCACCTTTAACTGCATCAGCATATGCACCAACAAGTCTTCCTTGTTGCATATATGAATTTGAGCTTAATTCATAATCATCTATTTTCTTTTCTGACTCTTCATCTAATGTTACTGGTTCAACTGCGAATCCTACTAAAGTAATTCCTCTCTCTCTTATTTTTTCGTCAAATACTCTTTCATCCATTATTTCTTTTATTTCATCTGTTTGACTTGATAATTCTAGAACTGGCACTTTATGTTCAGAGTTTCCTAACTCATTTAGCACATTTTGGAATGATGCAATAACCTCTGTTCTAATTTGTTCAATTACAAGGTCTTTTTTATATATATCAGCTGTTCCAGCCATAGTATTCATAAACAATGCTGGGTTTGATATTCTAAATGTATACTTTCCAAAACATCTAACATTTACTCTTAAAGGAGTAACTGTTCCTGTCATTTGGTTTGGTATTGGATGTGACCAATCTTGATAAGGGATTGGTACAGGTGTACCAAATCTGTTATCTACTATTTCTTTTGTGTTAAAGAAAAATACTGCTTGTTGTTTTGCTGTTGCTCCATTGTATGTAAATCTTTGCCACATTTCTTTAAATACAGCTCCAAATTGTCCTGCAAAGAAAGATGGTGTTGAAGAACTATCAAAAGTATATGCTCCTTCTTCAGCTGTTGCATCTATAACTCTACCATTATCATATATAATAGCGCATTGTCCTGGTGCTACTATAATGGTACTTCCATTTGAAATAACTCCATTTGGTGTTGTCTTTTTAACCATTAATACATCATTTGGCATATTTTCACATCTTATTGCTTCTTTCCATTGATCTTGCATAGTGCTTCCTATCGCACCAATTGCTGCTTTAATTAATCCCATAATAAAACCTCCATATTTTATTTATAATCTTCCTTATATGATGACATTTTCCATAATTTTAAATTTATTGGTTCAAAGTGTGATGAGCAATATGTACATTCTCCACCATTTAATCCACTTAATGGTGCACCACAGTTTGGACAATTAACAACAATTATGTCTTTATTCTTTAATTCAACTTTTTGTTCATCATATATATACACAAATTGACTTGTATATCTAGTTTGTCTTTTAATATTATCCCATAAATCGTCTTTTTTGTCACTATTTATGTAATAATATTCTAAAGTTGTTGATATTTCGACTGTTGCCATTCCTAGTTTTTTTGTATAACTTTTTATTGCATTTTCGTGAAATAGAATATCATCATATTTTATTTCTACATTTCTTTCTTTTAAATCTATAATTTTCTCTTTTAATTTTGGTAACAATAATATTAGATCATCATCTTTTTCAATTCCAGCTAAAGACTTATTTTCAATAGCAGAAAATATCTTTCTTAAATTACTTTCTACTATTGAATATAATAAATCTTTATTAAAGTCTGGAAAATCTCTTAAAATTTCAGGTTCAAGTAACTTAGTAATTCCACTAACATTTTTTTGTCTATATGCATCTTCTTTAGCTATTTGTTTTGCATTTTTAGCAGCTCCAATTAAAGTTTTCATTTCATTAATTCCTACCATTTTGCCGACACTTTTTAATATTACTAGTACAATTACTATTATTACTAAAGCTATTCCTAATATTGCACCTAAAAATCCTAATAAAAATTCCATATTACATTCCACGCGTTCCTTCAAGTCCTGAAAGTACCCAATCATGTTCGCCAGTTGTTATAATGCTTCCACAATACTCACATTTTCCTGAACTTGTAATCTTAGTTGGTGCACCACAGTTTGGACAGTTTGTTGTATTTGTGTCTGCTGTACCTTCTTTTGTCTTCACTCCAGCTTTTCTCATAAATGTTAATGTATAAACCATATAAATATCTTCATTTGGATTTCCTTGAACAACCTTCTTAGTATCTTCTTCTATTGTATAATCTCTCATAGCTGCTTTTAATGTCATAACTATAATTTCTTTATCTCCATCACGTCTGTAGCTATTTAAGTGTGTATGTCTTACACATATTTTTTCCATCATGTTTATTTGTTTATGATCTATTAAATATTGTAGTTGTCCTCTATGTTGTTCAAATAACTCACTGCTTTCAAGTGGTCTGATATCTTCCCACTTTCTATCCATCCATGCATTTTGTAGTTTTATGAATACCTCTCTACTCCATGCCATAAAGTTTTCTGCTGAGAACATTGGATCGACAGCCCTTACTTGTGCTTCTACATTGTTTGTATTGTCAGGACTCTGGTGTGTTGTGTATACTACATTATTATTAGTATTTGGTTTTTTAATATTGCTTATTATAAGCATGATTGCTACTATAACAATAAAACCAATTACTCCAGCAAAACCTCCTCCTGATGAATCGCTACTTGATGATGAACTGTATGATGATCCTGAAGAACTATGTGACGATGAGCTATGTGATGATGAACTATGTGATGATGAACTCCCTCCACTATAACTTGAATGATATCCAACATCTGCTGTAGTTGGTCTTTCTAAAATCACACAGACAGTTATAACTAAGGCAAGTAATAGTAATATTTTAGTTAAATTTTTAATAATTTTTTTCATTTTTATTCCCCTTCGTTTTATTTTTTGTAAATGTTATTATTTTTCACCTCCTACGTACATTTAAAAAATTTGCTTCATATTATTCATATTAACATTGTTGTAATAAAAAAATCAAGTAATTTACAAAAATTTCGACAAATATTTTTTGATATTTTGTCAATTTATACATTAATTAATTTTTATAATCCCACAATACATAATTTAAAATATTTTGGAAAAAATATATCAAAATACACATAAAAAGGAAACATAGTTAAATTATGAATATAAAACAAATAATTAAAGATATTTTATTTTTAAATCCTCCTGACAAGTATGATTTTTCTTTACCTGATGATAGTCTGGACTTTGGAACAAGCAATACAACAGATGATAATATATCATCTGTAAATTCTATTCAAGATGTTAAAAATATATATCCTAGTATTGATGTAAATTTAGAATATGTGAAGGTAAAGTATAATGCAATGATTAGTAATGATGTTATTATACGAGAATTTGATTTGACTGCACGAAATCGCCAATATAAAGCTTTTTTACTTTTTATTGATGGAATGGTTGATACTGACCTCATAAACAATTATGTATTAAAACCTCTAATGATGAAAAATACTTCAAATTCATTTGATGGTAATCAAACTCACATTTTATCTGAGGCCGTTACTAATAATATCACTGTTCGAAAAGTAAAAAAATTTGATATTGTAAGTTATATATCTAACTGTTTACTCCCTCAAAATAGCTTAAAAAAAGAAAGTGAATTTAACAACATTTTTGCAGGTGTAAATTCAGGAAATTGTGCTTTATTTATTGATACATTAGATATTGCATTTAATATTGATGTAAAAGGTTTTAAACAACGTAGTATAGATTCACCAAATAATGAAATTGTAATCAAAGGTCCTCAAGAAGCTTTCGTTGAAAACATGAGAACAAATACTTCTTTATTGCGAAGAGGAGTTAATACCGAGAACCTTGTTATAGAGAATATCCCTGTTGGGAAAATAAGCAAAACAAATTGCTCTGTTTGTTATATTGCCAATATTGCTAATAGCGATCTAGTTGCTGAAGTTAAATATAGAATTAATAATTTGGGAATTGATTCTTTGCTTTCATCTGGACAATTAGAACAACTAATAGAAGAAACCAATAAATATAGTATTCCACAAATATTATCTACTGAACGTCCAGATAAAGCATGTAAATATTTGTTTGAAGGTAGAGTTATAGTTTTAGTAAATGGTAACCCATATTGTCTTGTTATGCCTGCCACTCTTATAGACTTTGTTTCTTCTCCCGAAGATACTAATTTAAAATTTCAATTTGCAAACTTTCTTAAATTTTTAAGACTAATTGCAATGTTTATAACATTACTTCTTCCTGCTTTTTATATTGCAATAACTAATTTTCATCAAGAACTAATTCCAACAGAATTGCTTTTTTCCATTTTAGCGTCAAGAGAAAATGTGCCTTTTCCAATTATATTTGAAGTACTTGTTATGGAGATTTCTTTTGAGTTAATTAGAGAAGCAGGTTTGAGGGTTCCATCACCTATTGGTCCAACTATTGGAATTGTAGGTGCATTGGTATTAGGTCAAGCTGCAGTTAGTGCAAATATTGTTAGTCCCATACTTATTATAATAGTTGCTATTACTGGTATAGCCTCTTTTGCAATTCCAGATTTTTCTTTTGGATTTCATTTACGAATAATGAGATTTGTATTTCTAATACTATCTTTCTTTTCAGGATTTCTTGGTATTGGAATTTGTATATTCGTATATACAACTGTTTTGTGTAGCTTAAAGTCTTTTGGAGTCCCATACATGGTACCATTTGTTTCCAAAACAAAGGTTAATGGTAATGGTTATTTTATCTCTCCAATTTGGAAACGTGAAAAGCGCCCAAATTATTTGAATACAAAGAAAGTTAATTCACAAAATCACATTAGTATGGAGTGGAGATACAGAAAGGAGTAATTATGTCATCTACAGATAAGATCGGTAACATAGAAGCAATATTTTTAATTCTTACTATTATGATTAATCATATAATATTAAACCTTCCTAAAAGTCTTATTTCTTTTTCAGGATCTGCTACCATTTTAAACATTCTTTTTATGATAATTATTATTTTACTACTCACTTATTTAGTTTGTAGTTTGTTAAAACACTTCCCTGGATTGGATATACTTGACATTTCAGACTTTTTAGGTGGTAAAAAGCTTAAATATACTATTGGAGCATTATTTATGATTTACTTCTTATTTACTGGTGGAATATTTCTTAGGAGCTTTTGTGAAAGTGTAAAGATAATCTATTTTCAAGGAACTCCTGTTATATATTTAATTGTATTGCTTATTATTGGAATTATTCTATGTAATAGATTAGGAACAAAAGCTATTATTAAGGCCAACTTCATATTTATGCCAATTATTTTATTTAGTATTTTTTTTATATTCTTTGCAAATATAGAAAATCTTAATATTCAACAGATTTTTCCAATTCTAGGTAATGGAATTAGTCCTACTTTCTTCAGTGGTATAAGTAATCTGTTTTCCTTTAGTGGATTTGCATTGTTGTACTTTCTTCCACCTAACTTAAAAGATTTAAAGCAATTTCACAAAGTTGCATTCACATCAATGGTTCTTTCTGGAATTTGGTTATTATTTAGTATTGCTACATTACTCTTTTTATTTCCTTCTGTTGCTATAACAGAAGAAATTGTACCATTATACCTTGCTGCACGATTTATTGAATTTGGAAGATTTTTTCAGCGTTTAGATACTATTTTTTTGTTAATTTGGATTATTTCGATGGTATCATATTTAAGTATTATAGTTGCATTTATATCAAATATATTTAAAAAGCTAACAAATTTTAAATATCAATACATTACAATATATGCTTTTTCAGCTCTACTTTTTATAACTAGTTTAATTCCTAAAAATTCAGCTGAAATTCATTTTTTAGAAACAACTGTATATAAATACATTGTTCTGTTCTTTGTATTTGGTATTAGTCTGTTAGTATTAATATTCGCCACTATAAAATATCGCAAACAGTGCAAACTGAAAGGAGATGTTTTAATTGACTAAAAAATATATTAAATATATCATTATCCTTGTATTAATGTTAGTAATATTTATTCCTTTTAATGGTTCATATAGAGTACAAAGTATTGATGATCTAGCGTATTTAGTTGCAATTGGAATTGATGTTGGAGAAACAAATGAACTGAAGGTAACCTTTGAATTTACAATGCCAAATTCAAGTGGTGAAAGTACTTCTTCTGAAATTGCACCTACTATTGTAAATTCTATTGAAGCCAGTTCATTAGATTCTGCTATTAATCTTATGAATACTTATATGAGTAAAGAAATAAACCTTTCACATTGCAAGGCAATTGTACTTTCCGAAACATTTGCTTCTACAGGTGTATCTAAATTATTATACAGTATAATTAATAAGGTACAGATTAGGCCAGATTCTTATATAATTATTAGCAAATGTAATGCTGAAGACTTTATCCAAAATATACATCCTTCTTTAGAAAATCTTGTTGCTAAATATTATGAAATTGTTCCAATTTCTAGCAAGTATACGGGTTATACAGTTAATGCTAAAATTGGTGATTTTTTTAATCAACTTTCTTCTCAAACCTCAGAACCAGTTGCAATGCTTCGGAGATATAGGCGACTCTTCATCTGAACTTATCGGAGCTTCCGTCTTTAAGTCAGATCGCCTTATAGGTGAATTATCAGCAAAAGAAACTTTGTGCTATAATCTGATTCAAAATGATGTAGATAGTTTTAACATTTCTATTCCAAATCCAGAAAATGAAAAGGAGTCAATAGATTTGTACTTATATACTAAATCTAACCCAAAGATAAATGTAAAATTAATAAATGGCTCTCCTTATATTAGTGTAAAACTAAAATTAGAGGCCAAGATATTATCTCTAGATGAAAATTCAAATTATATAACAGAGCTTAGACTAAATGATATATCTAATTCTGCTAATCAGTATATAACAAATCTTATTTCTGATTATTTATATAAAACTTCAAAAGAATATGAGTCTGATATTAATCAATTTGGAAAGTATACTCTTAAACTTTTTAGCACTACGAATGATTTTGAAAATTATAATTGGTTAGAAAATTATAAAAATTCGTTTTTTGACGTAAATATTGACACCAACGTTCAATCTGCTCTTTTATTAAGTGGAAAATAAGCTTATATGTATTTTTTTAAAAACAAGTGATTATCTTTTAAAAAAATAATCACTTGTTTTTATTTTAATCTTCTTTGTTATCTTCTTGTCCTTCTTCTATAGTTTCTTCTATTACTTCTTCTTGCACTTTTTTAAAATCAATTTGCCTTGTTTGTTTATCAGCTCTTGTTACTTGTACTTTTATTTTGTCGCCTATTTTATATATTGTTTTTGTTTGTTCCCCTAATAACGTTTTTCTGTCTTCATCATAGATAAAATATTCGTCTCCTAAATCATCAAATCGTATAAGTCCTTCTACTGTATTTTCTAATTCAACAAACAGTCCAAATGATGTAATACTAGACACTATTCCATTATATTCGTTTCCAATTTTATCTTGCATATATTCAGCCATTTTAATATCAACACTATCACGCTCTACCTTTTGTGCTATTTTTTCTCTATCTGATGATTGTTTTGCATATTTTTCTGCCTGTCCTTTATACTTTTCTATATCTTCTTCTGATATATTATATCCTTCTTCAAGATATTTTGAAATGATTCTATGAATAAATAAATCTGGATATCTTCTTATCGGAGAAGTAAAATGGCAATAATATTTACTTGCAATTCCAAAATGTCCTAAATTTTCTGCATCATATCTAGCCACTTTTAAAGTTCTAAGTACTAGGTTAGATACTATTCTCTCTTCTGGAGTTCCTTTTACTTTTTCCAACACCTCTTCAAAAGCAGTTGAATGTACACTTTCCTTATTACATTTAACTTTATATCCAAAATTAAATAAAAATTTATTAAGTTCACTCACTTTTTCTAGATCTGGTTCTTCATGAACTCTGTATATAAATGGAGCTTCAAGCCAGAAGAACTTTTCAGCAACAGTTTCATTTGCTGTTAACATGAATTGTTCTATAATTTCATTTGCAAAAACTAATTCATATTTTGTAATATCTACTGCATAACCATTTTTATCTAATATCACTTTTGTTTCTGGTATATCTAGGTTTAGGCTACCTGCTTTTTCTCTTCTAGCCTTCAATATGTGTGCTAATTCTTCCATCATTTTAAAATGTTCTTGATATTCTTTATATTTTCTTAGCGTCTCTGCCATCTCATCGTCTACTATATCTTTTTCATCTTTATCAAAATTATCTAAAACAGTTTGTACAGCTTTATAGCTCATTCTTTTAGTAACTCTTATAACGCTTTTCTTTATATCTGAAGAAATAACTTGTCCATTTTTATCGATTTCCATTATTACAGAAAGTGCTAATCGACCTTCTCCCTCATTTAAGCTACAAATACCATTAGATAATTCAACTGGTAACATTGGTATTACTCTATCTAGCATATATACGCTTGTACCTCTAATGATAGCTTCCCTATCTAGGAAACTATTTTCTTTAACATAATTACTAACATCAGCAATATGTACTCCCAACATGTATGTTCCACTATTCGTTTTCCTAACATTTACTGCATCATCTAAATCTTTTGCATCCTCCCCATCTATTGTAAAAATTTCCTCATTTCTTAGGTCTAGTCTTCCATTTATTTTAGTTTTATCTACTTTTTGATTTATGCTTTTTGCTTCATTTAAAACAGCTTCCGGAAATTCATATGGCAAATCGTATTCTCTTATTAATGACATCATATCAATTCCGGCTTGATTTACACTTCCTAGAACTTCTATGATTTTTCCTTCTGCTTTTCTTCCCTCTTTAGGTAATTTTGTAATTTGTACAACAACTTTTTGATTGTTTTTTGCTTTTCCAAAATCCTTTTTAGAAATAAATATATCTGTACCAATTACTTTTTTATCATCAGGAATTACAAAACCAAAATTTCTACTATTCTTAAAAACTCCTACTAAAGTATCATTTTCAATTTTAAAGTCTTCTTTTTGATATTTAATTAGATTAATAGCTTCTGCTTTTTCTTTTTTATTGTTTTTTAAACTTTTTTTCTCTTTTCGGTTTTTCATTGCTTTTGAATAATTTCTTTCTTTCATTTTTCTCCTTCTAATACTCTTATTATTTACAAAAATGAGGCATATATTATATTAACTATATGCCTCACAATATCTTTATTAATAATTACATTACAACTAATATTGAAATAACTACTGCCAATATAACAAATATTACTCCACATATTATTGTATATCTTTTTAATTTTCCTTCCTTTGTTCTTCCTTTATTTTGCTCATAAAAATTATTGCTTGAAGAACCTGTGATCGTTCCAGATGCACCGTTTGCATCTTTAGTTTGTACTGTAGCTAATATAATTAAAGCAATACAAACAATAGCATATATTACTAATAATATGTTTCTTATAATTTCTACCATAATAAAATCCCTCTTTCTCACGTCTTTAATAACGTTATTTATTTTATCATATGTTATTCTAAAATGCAATTGTTTTTTTAAATTATTGATAAGTGCCAAAGGGGACGGGGTATTTTGGCAACTAAACACAAAAATAGAAAAGTTGCCAAAATACCCCGTCCCCTTTGGCACTTGACAACTATTGTATAATAATAAGAGGAGAAAGGAGTATCTAT
This sequence comes from uncultured Clostridium sp., assembly GCA_902406115.1. Lineage (GTDB taxonomy): Bacteria > Bacillota > Clostridia > TANB77 > CAG-508 > CALXVA01. The sequence goes on from CABPCL010000001.1 coordinate 52,708, forward strand.
GCAGAAGATAGTTGTTGATAAGAAATATAATGGAAAACAATTAAGCCAGTTGTTGTTAGATAATTTTTCAGGTCTTACCCTTAATACTTTTTATAAAGCATTAAGAAAAAAAGATATTCGTATTAATAATGTTCGTACAAATCAAAATGACGTTGTTCATCTAGGTGATGAAATTCAGATTTTCGTTATTGATGAACTTTTATACAAGTCTTTTGTTCCTGATATTATTTATGAAGATGATAATATATTAATAGTTAATAAACCATCAGATATTGAAGTGGTCGGGGATCATTCGTTAACTAATTATTTGAAGGATTATGTAAAATCTTCATTTAAAATAGATAATGATAATATTTATATTGAACCTTGTCATAGATTGGATAGAAATACAACTGGTTTAGTCTTATATTCAAAGAACGAGACTTCTACTTCTATATTATTAGAAAAGTTTAAAGATCATGAAATTGAAAAACATTATCTTGCAACTGTATATGGTATTCCTAAATTAGAACATCAGACCTTGACTTCCTACTTATTTAAGGATAATAAAAAATCCTTAGTATATATTTCTGATGAGCCTAAAAAAGGATATGTAAAAATAATAACATCTTATTCAATAAAGAAAAAAAATATAAAAGAGAATTTCAGTGTACTAGATATCACTTTGCATACCGGTAAAACACATCAGATTCGTGCTCATCTTGCTCATATTGGATATCCTATTATTGGAGATGGAAAATATGGTAACAATCAAATCAATAAAAAGTTTGGTTATAAAACTCAACAATTATGTAGTTACTCTTTAAAGTTTAATTTTACAACTGATGCTGGGATTTTAAATTATTTAAATGAAAAAGAATTTGTATTGAAATAGTTTTATATAAGTATATCTATATAGATTAATTAATAAAAAAAAGTACAGCATATTATTTATTATGCTGTACTTTTTTTATTTTATTAACTCTTGAAATTCTTCTGCAGAAATCACTTCTTTTTCTAACAAAGCTTCTGCTACTTTATTTAATTTATCCATATTATTGATGATTAGGCTTTGTGCTCTAGTATATGCTGTGTCAAGTAACACTTTTACTTCAGCACCAATAGCATCTCCGAATCGCTCTCCTAACATTTGCAATTCATATGGATCTCTCTCTGTATTTATAGAAATAGGCCCTAAATTCTCGCTCATGCCATATTTTACTATCATATTTTTTGCAATTTCTGTTGCAACTTCTATATCGTTACTTGCTCCTGTTGATATATCGTTTAACGCAATTTTTTCAGCTGCTCTTCCACCTAAAAGAGCTACTAATTTTTCTTCCATTTCTGTTTTCGAAATATAATATTTATCTTCATTTGTCTTATACATTGTATATCCACCGGCTACACCTCTAGGTATAATTGAAACTTCTTTAATTTCTTTTTGTGTTTCAAGCATACTACTAACTATTGCATGTCCTGCTTCATGAAATGCTGTTAGCCTCTTATCTTTTTCTGGAACAACTCTACTTTGCTTTTCTAATCCAACCGTTACCTTCTTAACAGCATCTTCAATATCTTTGTTTGTAATTGCCTTATGCTCGTTTATAGTTGCTATAATTGCAGCTTCATTTAATATGTTTGCTAGGTCAGCTCCTGTGAACCCTGCCGTATCTTCTGCAATGCTCTTTAAGTTCACATCTTCTGCAAATTTCTTTTCTTTTGCATGTATTTTTAATATTGCTTCTCTTCCTCTTAGATCAGGAATAGCAATGTTAATTCTTCTATCAAATCTTCCTGGTCTTAATAATGCTTTATCTAGCATTTCAGGTCTGTTTGTAGCAGCAAGAACAATTATTGTCTCTTCTGTATCGAATCCGTCCATTTCAACCAATAATTGGTTTAATGTTTGATTGTTTTCCGTTTCAGCTCCACTACCACTACTTCTTCTTGCTCCTATAGCATCAATCTCATCAATAAAAATTATACAAGGTGATATTTTTTTCGCCTTTTCAAATAACTTTCTAACTCTAGATGCTCCTAATCCGGCAAACATTTCAATAAATTCTGATCCACTCATTGAAATGAATGGTACCTTTGCTTGTCCAGCAATTGCTTTTGCTATAAGTGTTTTACCTGTTCCTGGTTGTCCACAAAGAAGAACTCCTCTGGGAATCCTCGCACCCATTTCATAAAACCTTTTCGGATTTTTTAAGAAATCTACTATTTCCATCATTTCATATTTTTCTTCATCTAAGCCTGCTACATCATCAAAGGTAATTTTAGATTTTGTTGTTTCACTATCATAAACTTTTCCTTTATCACCTAAGCCTTGCATTTTAAACATTAATATAATTAAAATAGCTAGCATCAAAGTAGGCAAAACACTAAACATATTACTAGACAATCTTAAAAATATATTTGGTTGTTTTTGAATTAATTCTATATTATTGCCATTTTCTACTTTTTCCTGAATTAATTCTATGAATGCTTGTGTATTTGGAACAATTGCCTTTTTTTCTTTCTCAACATCTTTTATTTTCACTTTTATCGATGTACTTCCTACAGTCATTTCAACTTTTTCAACAGTACCATCAGAAATTTCTTTAATTAAATCTGTATACGCTAGTTCTTTATCATTTGATTTATCCTTTGATATAAACAAATAAGTCATAGCAGTTGCAAATATAATTGTCAAAATAATTATTGTTATAATTAAATATCTCTTTTGTTTGTCTTTCTTATTATTTTTATTATTTTCCTTTTCTGCCATCTGTTTCTCCTCTCATATTAGACATTGTTTCCTTCAGGTTCTTCTCCTAAGTTTCCATTCTCATCTTCTTTTTCTTTCTTCTTACGATTTTTCTCTTCTTCACGTTTTTGTTTATCTTTTTCTTCTTTTTCTTTTCGTTCCTCTTCCTGTTTTTCAAGTTCTTGTCTTACTTTAACCTGTTCTTCTATAATTTTATTTAATTCTATTTGTTTTTTTATAACATCAGATCTAATTAATAATATTGCAGCTGTAATGTATATAGTTGCAAGAGTTGTATACATTATTTCAAAATACTGAATTGTAAATCCACAAAAACTGTTTACAGCAAAATAGATTATATTCAATATGATTGATAATGTAAGAGCATATGCTGCAATATTATAAATGGCAGTATATTTAAGTCTTATTTTTGTGATCAATGATACTATATATCCAAAGATAGATAAAACTATAATGTCAACTAATGTGCTTGATAATTGTATAATAAACATATATATAAAAGTTATAATAAAAAATGTAACTATAAGTGGTTTTATTGTATTAATAGATAATAGGTTTAATATCTCTTGTTTATCAAGTTTATTTATATTATATTTTTCTGCTATATTCTTATATTCACTTGAATAAGGGCTAGTCATTATATCACTTTTTATTAATATTTTATCTTTTAATATTAATACCTTGTTTCCACCAGAGGTTAACTCTTTAATACTTTCATTTACCTTTGTTTCATTGTCAGCTTGTGTATTTATAATAATTGTAATTCCTGATGTTTCATCTTCTATTTTAGTAATTTCTTCCCCATTCTTTGGAACCACGGTTAACAAATTTTCTCCAAATGTAATTGTTTCTATATCATTAGATACATAATTTTTTACGTTATTAACTATTCCTAAAAACTTGTATGTGTAAACTCCTGCAATTACAATTGCAAATATTAATATTAAAATAGCAATATATAATATTGTTTTTGAAATCTTCTCTGCTGCTAAATTTTGATATTTATCGAAATCAAAAATACTAAACTTTATTTTTTTCCAAAATGTTAGTTTTTCTTCTTTCACTTTCGTGTCCCCCTATAGTATCTTTTCTAGTGTCATACCTTCCTTTGTGTCTTTTACAATATAACCTTTTTCTTTAATTTCATCTCTTATTTTGTCAGATAACTCCCAGTCTTTTTCATCTCTTGCCTTTTTTCTTTTTTCTAACAATATATTAATTTCTTCTGGTATTTCTATTTTAGACTGCTCTTCTAGATATTTTTTTGAACCAGCTAAATCCAAGCCTAACACTTTATCAAATTGCAATAATAATTCTGCAAATTGTTTTGATTTTTTTTCGTTTCTAACAATTTCCCATATAATTCCCATTGCTGCTGGCATATTTAAATCATCATTTATTGTTTCCAAAAATCTTGTCTTATATTCTTCTATTATGGATTGGTCTACTATGTTTTCTCCTTCTGTATGCTTTATATATCCCTCTCTTAATCTACTTAATGCCTTTTGTGCTGATAAAGCTCCTTCAAATGTAAAGTTTAATTTTGTTCTATAATGTGCTGTAAAGCAGAATAACTTATATGCTAATGGCTCAATTCCTTTTTCTTGTAGTTGGCTAATTGTATAGACGTTACCTAGACTTTTAGACATTTTTCCACCATCTACTTGCAAAAATTCTACATGCATCCAAAATTTTGCTGGTATCTTTCCGCAGGCGCCTTTGCTTTGTGCTATTTCGTTTTCATGATGTGTTGGAATATGATCTACTCCACCTGTATGAATATCAAATTGCTCACCTAAGTATTTTCTTCCCATTGCAGAACATTCTATATGCCATCCTGGATATGATAATCCCCATGGGCTATCCCATTTCATAATATGATTTTGAGGTGCTTTTATCCAAATTGCAAAATCATAAGGATTTCTTTTTTCTGGATCCACATCAACTCTTGCACCTGCTATTTGTTCATCTAGGTTTCTATTTGATAATACTGGATATTTATCTAATTTAGAAATATCAAAGTAAATACCCTTGCTTGTTTCATATGCATACCCATTAGCAATTATCTCTTTTACAAATTCAAGCATCTCTGGTATATGATCCGTTGCTTTAGCAATAATCTCAGGTTTTTCTATATTTAATTTTTTCATATCTCTCAAAAATGCTTCTGTATAAAATTTTGCAATTTCATATGGATCTTTATTCTCTTTTTTAGCTGCCTTTTCCATCTTGTCTTCGCCTTCGTCTCCATCTGACTCTAAATGTCCTACATCAGTGATGTTCATAACATGTTTTAATGTAAATCCATTGTATTCTAACATTCTTCTTAGTGTATCCATGAATATGTATGTTCTAAAATTTCCAATATGTGCATAGCTATATACAGTTGGTCCGCATGAGTATATTCTAACTTCATTCCCTTGTAAGGGAATGAAGTTTTCTTTTGCTCTTGTTAAAGTATTGTATAGTTTTATTTCCATAAAAACCTCTCATTCTAATAAACTAATAAAACTTTTTAGTTGTATTTTAAATTGAATTAGTAGCACTTGTTTCATTTTTATTAGTATTTGTTGTTGTATTTGTTGTAGTATTCGTCTTGGTATTAGTTGTAGTATTTTGACTTGGATCAGTTGTATTATTTGTATTTTCATTTTCTGAACCAGATAAATCATTAATTGTCAACACTATCGTACTACCTTTTTTAACCGAAGTTCCAGAAGCTAAACTTTGTTTTAAAACTACTCCGTCTGCTTTTGATGTATCTTTTTGAAACTCAACTTGTATTGTATATCCAATTAACGCATCTTTTGCTTGTGTTTCTGTCATTCCTATAACATTAGGCACAGTTGAATTCATTGTTTGTTCTGTATGAAGCGTACATGTTTCAGTTTCCTCATTATATTTCTTTCCTGCATTTGTTTTCCAAGTTGCATTTCTTTCTTTTTCTGGTTTTATAGCATATACTTTTTCTTCTACATTAGGACAAAATTCTGTTGCAAGTTTTTTGCTATCTTTACAGATTTTAACTGCTTCATGCCCTTCACATGTAGATGGTACTGTTCCACTAGCAAACAATTCTGTATATGTACTAGTACATTTAGCTGTTGCGACTTTACCTGTTACTTTACATATCTTTGCTGAAGTAATTCCACTTGGTTTTTTAAAATCTGCACTTTTAAATTTTTTATGTATTTGTTTCATTACAGAAGACCAAATAACTATAGATGGATTTGAGTTACCTCCTATATCAAAAGGTACAGTTTCTGGTTCATCATATCCAAACCATGTAGCTGCTGCATAATATGGTGTCATACCACATAGCCATCTATCTTTATAATCTGTTGTTGTACCAGTCTTTGCTGCTGTTTCCATTCCAGATATTGCACATGATGTTGCAGTTGAATGACCCATAAAACCATATACAGGTGATTTTAATATATTAGTTAATATATATGCATTTTGTTCAGATAATACTCTTCTTTTTTCTTGTTTTGCTTCTAGTATAACTTTTCCAGAAGAGTTCTCTAATTTTGTATAAAATACTGGTTTTATATATTCTCCGCCATTTGCTATTGCCGCATATGCTGCTGCCATTTGTAATGGAGATGCACCGTTTGGAGTACCACCTAATGTTAATGTTAGCATCTCATCTGACTTATCATATTTTGATAATCCAAATTCATTTAAGTATTTTATAGATTCATCTAATCCTACATTTGCTAATATTTTCATATTAACAATATTTGAAGAACGTTCAACAGCTGCTCTTACAGGAATTATTCCTGGATACCCTGTAGAGTTATAGTATGTTTGCCCACCAAAAGATGTTGGAGAGTCATCATACATTGTTGCTGCTGTTATTACTTTTTCTTCTAATGCAGGTCCTATTGCAGCAAGTGGCTTTATTGAAGAACCTGGTTGTAAGTAACTTTGTGTTGCTCTATTTTGGTCTAATGGTGAACTATCTTTTCCTAATCCTCCAACAGTTCCAACTACATATCCTGTTTTATGATCTATAACTACCATAGCTGATTGTGTATGTTGATTTTGTTGTTTTCCAACTTTAGTTGTTGCTTTTCTAATATATTTACTTTTTAAATATTCTTTCTCCATAACGTCTTGTATTGATGTATCTTGAGTTGTATATATTTTGTATCCACTATTTTTTATTAAATCCCTTGCTGTAGTGTAATTAATTTCTTTTTCTTCTGCTAATTGAGTAGCGATTTGATCTATTGCCGCTGCAGTATGGAATGATATATTTGAATTATCAGTTATGGTTCCTTTTTTGAATTTTAACCCATCTTCAACTTCTTGTATTGCCTTATCATATTCTTCCTCTGTAATTTCTGTTAATCCTTTTAATTCCTCTACATTTGTGTTTCTTAATTTTTTCATCTGATTTAAAACTGTTTTAGTTCTATTTTTTATAGCTTCACTATTATCGTCACCATTAAAAGGGTTATATGCATTTGGAGCATGGTTAATTCCTGCGATAAATGCAGCTTCTGCTAAGTCTAATTTTTTTGCAGATTTACTAAAATAATATTGTGATGCACTTTCAACTCCATACACTGTTCCACCCATAAATATTTTATTTAAATATAATTCAAGAATTTGACTCTTTGAAAGCATTTGTTCTATTTGGTATGCACGTGACCATTCTCTTATTTTTCTTTCTACTCCTGCTGTTCCCTCACTTGCATCATCATCCATCATGTTTTTAACTAACTGCTGTGTAATTGTACTTCCACCAAAAGAAGACTTTCCACCATTAAATACATATGTAACAACAGCTCCTGCTGTTCTTTTTATATCTATACCATAATGGCTATAATATCTTTCATCTTCAATTGCAACAAAAGCATTTGGTAAATATGGTCCCATTTCTGACATAGTAATAATCTTTCTATTTTCATCTCCAGTTAGCTCAGCAATTTGCTTCCCATCTTTATCATAAACAACTGTATTTTGAAGAGATATTTCTAAATCTTCTTTAGTTATTTTCCATTTATCACTAAAGAAAATTCCAGCAAAAACTCCTGCTCCAATTAAACATAATAAAAAGCATATAATTAAAAATATAATAATAAACCTCTTTAATTTAAGATGTTTCTTCTTTCCATTTTTATCTTTTCTATTTTCGTTTTTCTTTTTTGAAACTTTAGCTGTTTTTAATTTATATTTTTTGGTCTTATCGCTATTTTTATTTTTTCCCATTATTAAAAAATCCTCCTTAGCTAAAAAATCATGTGTTTATTATATAATAGATTCAATAAAAATAAAAGCTTTTTTTGTAAATTTTAACAAATGATCATAAATAAAAAAATATATTTATTTAAAATATATTTTTTATATTTAGAGCATTTTTATCTTCTATATGTTCCAAAATAAAAATACACTTTTCAATTTCTGCAACAGCACTACTGTATAGTTTTGTGTCTTCCTGTCCTTTCAATAAAAACAGTTGAGTTTCCACTTTTTCTAGTTCGTCATGTTCTATATAAAAAGCCAATTTTTCTTGCATCTGGTTCCATGTTTCTTTAGTCTCTACCACCTTTTCTTTTATATCTTCCATATCTTTCTGATCTTTATCTTCTTTTTTCATTTTATTTTCTAATTCTATCAAATCATCATTTATTATAGAAACACACTTTTCAGTATAATTTTGAGTAACAAAATTTCCTATTGCCACAATAATAATCACTAATATACATATAATTGTTTCCTTTTTCATTAACTCTCCTTCTTTTGACAAAATATTCGGCCTTTTCCATCTAATGTAACTATTAGGGCCTGTTCGGGTTTAAACCCAAACTTTTCTATCTGTTTTTTTAGCCATTCATAATTTTTTTCAATTATTTTCAAGTTATCATACATTATTTTACCGTCTACGACTAAATCATATGGTATTCCTTCATATTCCGGCATTATATCAAAATCTTCTGGTGTAGTTGTTCTTTTATTTGGTTTTTGTATTACAGTAACTTGTCCATTTGTTTCTAAAATTGCATACTCAACATCTCCAATATTTACAACATTGTTTCCTCTTAGTCTTTCTTGCAATTCATTAATTGTAAATCTTTCTTTTTTTAGAACTTCTTCATCTATTTTTCCTCTATAAATTAATATAGATGGTTTTCCACAGATAATTTCTCTTGCTCTAATACTTTTTATGTTTATTACAGATATAATCAAATGCATTACTAATAATCCCAATATTGGTATTATTCCGTTGGTAATTGGTATTCCAGAATCAGCCATTGGTATTGACGCCAAATCTGCTATCATAATTGATATTGCAAGTTCAAATGGTTGCAACTGTCCAATTTCTCTTTTTCCCATCAATCTCATTACAATTAATACAATTATGTATAAAAAAATTGCTCTTATAAATGTGATTATCATTTTTCTCTCCTTAAAATTTTATTTTATATTATTCTTATCAAAAAATTTTTTTATTATTCATAATTAAACATAATAATTGAATAATAAATTTTTTTTCGCAAATAATATTAACAGTATCAAAAATTATTGAAGTGATTTTTGAAAATTAAAACCATATTCTTTCTATTAAGGAGGTTTCATTATGGAAAATGGTCAAGCAAATAGTCAATCGAGAGGGAACACTTCTATTGTATGGCAAATCATTGGTAGACTTATAACAGCTGCAGTTGTTCTTGCAATAACAGCATTTTTCACACCAGGATTTCAAATTAGCAATATCTGGTCTCTAGCTGCTGCTGCAATTGTTCTTACTATAATAGATTATCTTATAACTAAGTTTACAGGTCTACATGCAAGTTCTTTTGGTAAAGGATTTGTAGGTTTTGTTCTTTCAGCAATAGTTTTATATGTTACTCAATACTTTGTTGCTGGATACACAGTGTCTTGGATGGCTGCAATAGTTGGTGCTATTGTTTATGGTGTTGTAGATTACTTTTTACCTGGTGAACAACAATAGTAAAAAAAAATGAGGAAAAGTCATATTTAAACGACCTTCCCTCATTTTTATTATTCTTCTTCATCAAATTGTGAATTATATAATCTTGCATATGCTCCATTTTTTTCTAGTAGTTCTTCGTGTGTACCTTGTTCAACAATATTTCCATGTTCCATTACCAAAATAAGATCCGCATTTTTTATTGTAGATAATCTATGAGCAATTATAAAACTGGTTCTTCCTTTCATCAAGTGGTCCATTGCAGCTTGTATCTGTATCTCAGTTCTAGTATCTATTGAACTTGTTGCTTCATCTAAAATTAATATTTTTGGATTTGCTAGAATAACTCTAGCTATTGTTAATAATTGTTTCTGCCCTTGAGATACATTGTTTGATTCTTCATTCAATATCATATCATATCCATTTGGAAGTGTTTGAATAAAGTGATGAACATGTGCTGCTTTTGCAGCTTCTATAACTTCTTCATCTGTTGCATCTGGTCTTCCATATTTTATATTATCTTTTATACTTCCTCCAAATAGCCATGTATCTTGCAATACCATTCCAAACATTTTACGTAGATTTCCACGATTAAAATCTTTTATATTATAACCATCAATTAAAATTTCACCATCATTCACATCATAAAATCTCATTAATAATTTTACTATAGTTGTTTTTCCTGCACCAGTAGGTCCAACAATAGCTATTTTTTGTCCCTTTCTTACATTTGCACTAAAATCATTGATAACGATTTTGTCTGAATTATATCCAAATTTTATATTCTTAAATTCTATATTCCCTTCTACTTTAGATGTATCTATATTATCTTGTAATGTTTCTATTTCATCTTTTTCTTCAATAAATTCAAATACTCTTTCAGACGCAGCAATCATCGATTGAAGCATTCCAGATATTTGAGCTATTTGATTAATTGGAGCTGTAAACTGTTTATTGTATTGTATAAATGATTGAATATTACCAACTGTAATTTTATTTTGAATAACTAGATATCCGCCCAATATTGATATTGCCACATATCCAACATTTCCTATAAAATTCATTATAGGATGCATCAAACCAGATAGAAATTGAGATTTCCACCCCGAATGATATAGTTCATTATTCATTTTCTCAAACTGTTCTATTGCCTTTTCTTCGCCATTAAACACTTTAACTATGTTTTGGCCACTATATGTTTCTTCAACTTCTCCATTTACATGTCCTAAATAATCTTGCTGTCTCTTAAAATATTTTTGAGATTTGCCTACAATATTTTTTACTACAACAGCTGTTATCGGTAGTATTATAAGTGAGACAATCGTCATTGTAACACTTATTGAAAACATCATAATTAATATTCCTATAATTGTACATATTGATGTAATAATCTGTGTAATACTTTGATTCAAGTTTTGTGAAAGTGTGTCTACATCGTTTGTAATAACTGATAAAACCTCACCATTTGTTCTCTTATCAAAATAATTCATTGGCAATTTGTTTATTTTCTGTACTATATCATTACGCAATTTGTACGTAACTTTTTGAGATACATTAGTCATCATGAATCCCTGAATATATGAAAATATTGTACTTACAACATATAAACCTAATATAGTTAACAATATATGAGCAATTTTTTCAAAATCAATTCCGCTTCCACCAGATATTTTATTTACAATTCCATTAAAAATTTCTGTTGTTGCATCACCTAGTATTTTTGGTCCTACTATTGTAAAGATGGTACTTCCTATTGCAAATATTAATACTATTATAATTTGCCATTTATAATCTGCTAAATAATCTCTGATTAATTTCTTTGTAGTTCCTTTAAAATCCTTTGGCTTTTCAACCATTTGTGGGCCTCTTGGTCCAGATCCTCTTACCATACCTTTTCCAGGAGTTTTTTTATTCATATTTTCTTCTGCCATTTATTCTAACTCCTCCTTCGATAATTGAGATAACGCAATTTGTCTATATGTCTCGCATTTTTGCATTAGTTCTTTATGAGTTCCTTTGCCAACAATCTTTCCATCTTCCAACACAATAATTTGATCTGCGTTTAAAATTGTATTAATTCTTTGTGCTACGATTATCACTGTTTTATTTTCTGTTTTTTCTTTTAATGCTTCTCTTAATTTGCTATCTGTTTTATAATCTAGTGCAGAAAAACTATCGTCAAATACAAATATTTCTGGATCTTTTGCAATAGCTCTTGCTATTGACAAACGTTGTTTTTGTCCTCCTGATACGTTGTTTCCCCCTTGTGCAATTTCTGAATCATATTGTTCTGGTTTAGCTTCAACAAATTCAGTTGCTTGTGCTATTTCTGCAGCCTCTTTCATTTTCTCGTCAGACATATCCTCATTACTGTATTTGATATTAGATTCAATAGTTCCAGAGAAAAGTATTCCCTTTTGAGGAACAAATCCAATAATATCTCTTAGATCTTTTTGCGATACCTCTTTAATATTAACACCATCAATTAAAAGCTCTCCTGCGGTAACATCATAGAATCTTGGAATCAAGTTAATGATTGTAGATTTTCCACTACCAGTATTTCCTATAATAGCAGTTGTTTCTCCTGGTTTTGCTGTAAAATTAATATCTGTTAGTAGTTCTTCATCAGCATCAGGATATTTGAAACTAACATTTTTAAACTCAACTAAACCTTTTTTATTCTTGTCAAACTTCTTTGGATTTGATATATCTTTAATATCTGGTTCAGTTTCTAATACTTCGTTAATACGTTTTGCTGAAACAGATGCACGAGGTAGCATAATTGATATCATAGAAATCATTAAAAAGCTCATAACTATTTGCATTGTATATTGGATAAATGCCATCATATCTCCAACCTTCATAATTCCTTGATCTACACCATGTCCTCCTACCCAAATTATTAATAATGAAATTCCATTCATTACTAGCATTAATGTAGGCATCATTAAACTCATAGCCTTATTTACAAACATATTTGACTTCATTAAATCTCTATTAGCATCTGTAAATCTTTTTTCTTCATCTTTTTCTTTATTAAATGCTCTAATAACTGGTAGTCCCGTTAAGATTTCTCTTGATACCATATTTAACTTATCAATTAAATCTTGTAGCTTTTTGAATTTTGGCATTGCTACTATAAATAATGTCATTACTATAACAAGTATAGCAAATATAGCAACTCCTATAATCCAAGCCATAGAGCCATCACTATTGTTCAACACTTTGAAGAATCCACCAAATCCAATAATTGGAGCATAAACTACAACTCTAAAAAGCATTGACATTAACATCTGAATTTGTTGTATATCATTTGTACTACGAGTTATTAATGAAGCTGTTGAAAATTGTCTAATCTCTTTGCTTGAAAAAGTTAAAACTTTTTTATATATTTTTTCTCTTAATGTAGCTCCAAGTTTTGCAGCTACTTTTGATGATAACAACATAATTATTACCGCTGTAGCCATACTAATAAGTGCAATACCCAGCATTTGCAAGCCTGTCATTAGTATGTAATTAATCTGATAATTTTCCATATTTATGCCAATATCTTCATATTCTGATTTAATTTCCTGAATAGCAATTTGTTCAATAATGCTATCTGGCATTTCTTCCATCTGGATTTGTCTTAAACTGTTCATCCCATTATCTGATAAATAATTTTCGTTTTGATTTTGCATTTGTGCTGCCATTTTTTGGCTATATATCGCAATTAATGGCTTAGAGATCACACTGTTTAATTTTTCTTTTTCTTCTTTACTTAAGTCGTTTACTACATATAAATTTTCTTTTTCTAATGCAGGATATTTTTTTACATATTTTTCATACTCATTATTTGATAAGTTTTCTTTTGAAATTTTCGTATAGCTATTTATTATAGTATCTTTTTCTTGTCCTGCTATAAGTTCTAACGACTTCATTGTAGTTTCTCTAACAATTTCTGGTATTGTATTTTCAATTCCTCCTTGTTGTATACCAATATTTACAATTTTAGATGTATATTCTGGTAAGGCTAAATCTGTAGCTGCTTGTATACACAAAAGTATTATAATCATTAATACAGATACCCATGTTTTTTTTAAGTTTTTTAATACTTTGAACATCTTTTCCTCCTATTATTTACTAAGCTTATAGTTTATTACTTTTTTCTAATAATGTCAATTATTGTAATGTGAACTTTATGTAAAAAATTGTTCTTTGACCTACAATATTACACCATTTTCGTATTAATTTGGATTTTTTCTTATATGTATTTTTTATTTATTGTTTTCCATAAAATATTTACATTTTATGGATAATATGATATAATTATCTTATTCCTTTTGGAAAAAAAATGAAAGCGAGGTTCATTCAAATGAATGAGAAAGCAGAAGTACGGTTAGGAAATGATACCGATCAGGCTCTAATTAACATCCCCATTGTATCTTATGATGATGATGGTATTCCTCTGTATAATTGTGATATTATCGGACTTGATGATGTAACCATTAAACTAGAGAATCTTCACATCACCGGAAATCTGGTTCTGGGTGACAGAGCAAACCTGATTAACGTTCACGCTGGCGGAAGTATCATTATTGGAAACAATGCTGATACAGGGCATCTGGTTTCAGGCGAAGACATAATCATCGGAAAGGATTCTGAAATCAACAATATAACCGCTGGTAGTGATGTTACAATTGGCAGCAATGCTATAATTTGGAATGTTTTTTCTGGTGGAAATATAACCATCGGAGATACAGCAAAAACTCGCGAATTGTTTGCTTTAGGAAGTATTGAGATTGGAAAGAATTCTATTTCCTGTAAGTTGAAAGCCGGTGAATCAATAACAATTCAAGGTGGCTTTTCCCAGCAGGATAAAATTCCTGAATTCAAATCCACATTCGTGTTTGGTTAAATCTTAATACATCCTTGTCAAGCAACAGCAAAAATCCAGTTCATATGAACTGGATTTTTTGTTTTATATTTTATTTCGAATTATTATAATATTATCTTTATTTAGATATATCATATCCGTGTACTGCCCTTTTTGTTTTGTTTATTTATATCATTTTTCCTATCTTCAATTTTTGCTTCTAATATTTCTATAAATTCTGCTTCATGTCTTTCATCATTTTTTGGAAATCTAAGTCTCTCTCTAAATTGTCTCTCCTCTTCATTTAGACTATTAATGCTACTAACCTTTTGTATTTTTTCCATTATATCATCCCTTTTCAATTATTATGATGATTTATATATAAAGTCAATACTACATAAATAATAATAACCCTCAACTGCTCTCTGCAAGTAGGATGTGAGTTTACTCAATTTATCAGGCAAAACCACGTTTGTAGAACTGTCATTGGTACCGATGGTGGGACTCGAACCCACATGGTTTCCCGCACGATTTTGAGTCGTGTGCGTCTGCCAGTTCCGCCACATCGGCATAATTGTGATTATAAATTATAATTCTATAACACTACTTTAATATAATAACAGATATGTAAGAAAATTTCAAGCAGAAAATAAAAAATGAAACAGATTTTTATTTCTGTTTCACTTTTTTATTATTATCTATTTTATTGCTTCTAATATTCTTGGTAATACTTGTTTCTTTCTAGAAACAACTCCATCTAAAATTGCTGTATTATTAAATAATTTAGTTTCATATGCTTTTTCAAATACATCTCTTTTATTTCCTAATACAATTGCTCTTGATGATGCTTTTAGAATATCTGTTACCATAAATACATAACAGTCTAAATTGTTTAATAATATTTCATCTTCTATTGCTGTTTCTAATTCTTTTTGTTTTTCAAATACACTATCTACATCTGCACTGTTGATTTGTGAAATAACAAACTTTGTTCCGCTTTTTTCAAATGGTTTTGAATCTGTATTTATAATTTCTTTTGCTGTGTATCCATCTAAATTAGTTCCTGCTTTTAATAATCTATAACCATAATCATACATATCAATTCCTGCTATATCTGATAATTTTCCTGCGATAAATTTATCTTGATCTGTTGATGTTGGTGATTTGAATAATAATGTATCTGAAACAATAGCACTAAGCATTAAACCTGCCATTTCTGGTGCAATATTTACTTCATTTTGTTTATATAATTTGTATAATATTGTTGATGTACAACCTACTGGTTCAACCATGCAAAATACAGGATTTGTTGTTTGTAGATTTAATCTGTGATGGTCTACTATCATTTTAATATTTGCATTTTCTATTCCTTCTGCACTTTGATCAAATTCATTTGAGTCAACCATTATAATATTATCATTTTCGTTTACTTTTTCTAAATATTCTGGTTCTTTTACTCCAAATGTTTTTAATGCAAATTCAGTTTCTCTATTAATATTTCCTAATCTAAAACTTTCTGAATAACTACCAATATTAGTTTGTAAGTTAGCCATTGATATTGCTGATGCAATTGAATCTGTATCAGGCTTTTTATGTCCAAAAACTAAACTTTTATTATCCATATTACAATCTCCTTTTACTTATATATTTCATCTTATAGTTCTCTCAACTACTTTATTATAGCATATTTTTCATAAATAGTCAATATTTTCCTTGTTGCATTTTACATAATATATTTTGTATCATATTCATATACTTTTACTCTTTTTGTTTTGGTAGTAAATTGATCTACTTCATAATTTATATTAAATTCTTCTTCTTTTACATATCTTAAATTCATCTTATCTAAATTAACTAATACATCTGATGACAAGTTCATTCCCAGTGGTAGTGTTTTATTAAAATTATCATAAAATATTATATTGCTATAATATATTATTGGCATATTCTCTTTTATATTAACTTTACACAATATTAAATTTTCTTTTTTAGATTTCAGCTCCGAATATATAGTCTCCTGCGAATTCATGTTAAATACATTTATACCCTCAATTTTCTTTTTAGCACTAATTATATACACAGGCATATTATAAGGTGATTTAATTTTATTAAATGCTTCCATTATCAAACCAACATAATGTTGTAAATTATCTCTATAAACAGATATGTCAGTTTCCAAATTTATATTTAGAACTTTATATTTATCTTTCTGTGTTTCTCTATGTTTTTCATTATTAATTGTTTTTATCTTAGTCTTATCGTCAGAAAGTCCACCAAATATATCAAAATCTTTTATATTGATATATTCTATATTATTTTTATATTCTTCCTTTAATTTATTCAAATCTTTTTCTAATACAGAATTTATTTTTTCTATTTCTTTTTCGTCAATATTTTGATCTTTCTGTTTATTTTCAGCAATTTTTTTTATAGAATCAATTACTATTTTTGCTGCAAAAATTGCATCAGTTTCATTTTTAGATAGTTTTCTTCTTTGAATTTCATCTACAGTTTTTCCAAGATCCCCTATATCTGTTTCATAATCAAAACTCTTTGAAATTTTTTCTTTTTGTTCTTGATCAGTTTCTTGTCCTTTATTTAAAGTTTGAATTTCATCTTTACTTGTAAATTTCCAAAATTCAAAAATACTTTTTTTGTGTTTATCTATCTCCTTAATATACAAATCTGCATTATCTATTTTTGTATTTAGCATATCTTTTTTGCTTTCGATAGCATTAATATCTAAATTTAAATTTGAATTTTCATTCTTTTTTTCATCTAATTTTGTACAAAGATTAATTAGATCTTCTATAGTATATTGTCCCTTCTCTTCATACAAACTTTGGATTTCTTTATCTTCGTCCTTTTTTTCTAGTCTATCCGATTTTTCTATTTTATTTACTATTTGAATATTTTTCTTTTTCTTGAAAAAATATTTTACTTTTCCGAAAAAAGTCTTTTTGCATTCAAGAAAAGTTGCAATTTGTTTTTGCCTTATTAAGTACTCTTGCGTCAATTCATCTACAATTGAATTAAACCTTTTAAGCCTTTTTTCTAGTTTATCTTTCTCTTTATTTGTTTCTTTTAACTCATCTATTTTACTATTATATTCATCTTTAATAAATTCAGATAACTTTTCATATTGTAGTTCTATACCCTTATATTCAAATTGTAACTTTCCAAAGACGTCTATCTTTGTATCAAATTTATATTCATTTGGAATTCCTGTTGCCAAAATAAACATAGCTTTTAAAAGTTTATAAAATTCTATCGCTTCTTGTTTACTTTTTAAAGTAACAACATAATCACTTTTTATTTTTTCATATACATTAGTATTTCCAACTATCTTTAACATTAATTTATCTTTTAAATCATATACTTCATATATAGAAGCCCATTCCTTAGTAAAAAACCATAAATAATTTTCAATATCTGTAATTTCTGCACCAGTTAAAAATTCTCCTGAATATTCTAGATTGCTTATTGGAACAAATATAGTTTCTTTTTTTCTTGCTTTTTTGCTATTAATCTGTTTTTTTAAAACATAAAATAGAGCACTTGTATCTTGCTCATTTATTGGTACTAACATAAAATACTTTTTGGCATAGTCTGAATAGTATATTTGCCAAATAAAATTATTTTTATATTTTACTTTAGTTGGTATATTTTCTTTAAGCAATTTTTGTTCTTCTTCTAATTCTTCTATTTTATCAATATCTAAATTTTTAAGCATATTTAAAAATACTGTGAATTTTTCTATATTTTCTTCATTTTTTTCATCTAAGTATGTAAATAAAGGTGCTGCTAATTTATATCTTTTTTTTAAATCTGCTAATCTATCTGTTGGAGTTAGTAAAATTTCTATATCTTGTACATTTATATGTTTATATACTTTATATATATTATCATCATATGATTTTACAGCTCTATAATTAAGTGGTGTATATTCAGTTAAAAATTTAGGTATTCTGTTTAAATTTAATCCTATATATTCTAATTTATTCTGTATCATTGTTTTATTTTCATTTGTACTTTTTGGCATATTACATAACATCCTTTATAAAAAATAACCTTTTTGATATTTTATATCAAAAAGGTATATTTGTCTATTATATATTTTTAATTTACTTCATTTATTTTTACATTTCTTACGTGGTCAATTTTATCCCAACTTGTATCTCTCTTAAATAAACATTTGAAATTGATCAATAGCCATGATCCCAAAAATAAAGGATAACATACTAAGCCTTTAATCATAGGTTTGATTGGTTTCTTGTCTAATATCATTATTAATATTGCTGTAAAAATTGGAAGTAAGAATGTTGGTATAAAGTATCTTAAGCAATTTATTAGTAGATCTGTAGCAGTCATTCCATTTGCAGCATAAATTACGAAGTTTAATGCTAATAATATTAATGTAATTATAAACATTGGTATACTACCAATTATATATAGTAATCCATCAAAATTCATTAAAGTTTTATGTTCTTTTACAGCTGCTGCAAGCGGCTTTGTATATTCACCCATACATTGTATATGTCCTACTGTCCATCTTGTTCTTTGCTTCCAAGATTGTTTAAATCCTACTGGTTGTTCATCATATACTATAGCATCTGTTGCCCATCCTAATTTTTTTCCACTTATAATTCTTTTTAATGAAAACTCAATGTCTTCAGTTAATGTTTTTGTATTCCATCCTTCTGGCTTTATTACATCAAATCTTACCATAAATCCAGTTCCATTTATTAATGGTGATAACCCAACATTATATCTTGCTAAATGATAAAATCTATTCATTGTCCAGTAGAATATTGCATATCCAGCAGATACCCAACTATCAGTTGGATTTTTAATATCTCTATATCCTTGTACAACATCTTCACCTTGACAAAGCTTTTTATTCATAGCTTTTAGAAAATTAGAATCTACTATATTATCTGCATCAAAAATACAAAACGCATCATAATCAGCATCTTCTTTAATTTTTTGATCAAGAAACCATTGGAGTGCATATCCTTTTGTTTTATGTTCTTCATCAAATCTTTTTACTACAATAGCTCCTGCATCATTTGCTATTTGTGCAGTTTTATCTGTACAGTTATCTGCTATTACATATATATCATAACAGTCTTTTGGATAATTCTGATTATTTAAACTTTCTATTAATGGTCCTATTACATTTTCTTCATTATGAGCAGGTATAATAGCCATAAATCTATTAACCTTTTCTTCTAATATAGGTTTCTCCTTTAGTTTAACTAAAGAACAAATACTTATAACTAATTGATATATCCAAAATATTGTAATAATCCATACAAGAGCTTGTTGTATCATATATAAATATTCCATTTAAGATCTCCTTCATTTTTCATATATTATATATATATGATTTTAATATACTACTATATTATTTATATTATTATTTTTTTACTTACTTTTTTATTATACTATTATTTTACATTTTTTGCAACTTATGTAGCATTTTATTATGAAGTATTGAAAATATATTTTTAGAATTTTATTTTATATTATGTTTTTAGTTTTCCTCACTAACTTTGGTTTTATTTTCCTCTTTATTTTCAGCTTCTTTGTTACCAGCTTCTAGGTCTTTCATTGTAAGATTTATTCTTCCCTGATTATCTATCTCATATACTTTAACAGTAATTTCATCTCCAACAGATAAAACATCTTCAACTTTTTCAACTCTTTTGCTAGATATTTTAGAAATATGAAGTAATCCTTCTTTTCCTCCTCCAATATCAACAAAAGCACCAAATGACATAATCTTTGTTACAGTTCCATCATAAATTCCACCAACTTCGATTTCTCTTGCTATTGTTTCGATCATCTTCATTGCTTTTTTGCCATTTTCTGTATCATTACTGTAAACGCAAACACTTCCGTCATCCTCTATATCGATTTTAACACCTGTTTCGTCAATAATTTTATTTATCATTTTTCCACCAGGTCCGATAACATCTTTAATTTTATCTACACTAATTTTTGATGTTAAAATTCTTGGAGCATATTTTGAAACTTCTTTTCTTGGCTCACTAATTACTGGTAACATTATTTCATCTAATATATAGTCTCTTGCAATTTTTGTTCTTTCAAAAGCTTCTTTTATAATATCATATGTTAAACCATCAATTTTTATATCTACTTGTATTGCTGTAATACCATCTTTTGTTCCTCCAACTTTGAAATCCATATCTCCAAAGAAATCTTCTATTCCTTGAATATCTGTAAGCATTATATATCTACTTGGATCATTTTTATCTGTAACTAAACCTGTTGAAATACCTGCAACTGGTTTTCTAATTGGAACACCGGCATCCATAAGTGCAAGTGTACTTCCACAAATACTTGCTTGTGATGTTGAACCATTTGATGAAAGAACCTCAGATACAACTCTCATAGCATATGGAAATTCTTCTTCTGATGGTAATACTGGAACTAATGCTTTTTCTGCAAGTGCTCCATGTCCTATTTCTCTTCTTCCTGGTCCTCTTGATGGTCTAGCTTCTCCTACACTATATGATGGGAAATTGTATTGATGCATATATCTTTTTGATTCTTCTTCATCTAAGCCATCTAACATTTGCTCTTCACTTTTTGTTCCAAGTGTTACAACAGACATAACTTGAGTTTGTCCTCTTGTAAATATAGCACTTCCATGAACACGTGGTAAAACAGCAACTTCACAAGAAAGTGGTCTGATTTCATCAATTTTTCTACCATCTGGACGTTTATGTTCTTCTAATATCATTTCTCTTACACATGCTTTTTCTAGATCGTGAATACTTTCTGCAATATCATTTTTTCTTTCTTCTAATGCGTCTTCACCATACTTTTCTGTAACATATGCTTTAATATCTTCTGTAATTTTATCGATGTTGCTATCTCTAACTTCTTTATCTGTAGCTTGTACATCTTTATACATTCTATCTTTAAAGTTAGCAACTATATCTTGATAAAACTCACTATCAACTGCAAATGATTTATATTCAAATTTTGGCTTTCCAATTTCAGCCTTTATTCCAGAAATAAAGTTACAAATATTTTTTATTTCCTCATGAGCTTTTTTTATAGCTTCTAGCATTGTATCATTTGGTATTTCATTTGCTCCTGCTTCAATCATTGTAATTTTGTCTAATGTTCCTGCAACAGTTGCTGTTAATCTGCTTTTTTCTCTTTGTTCTACTGTTGGGTTTATAACTATTTCTCCATCTACCCATCCTACATTTACTGCTGCTGTTGGTCCACCAAATGGTATATCAGATATTGATAAAGCTGCTGATGCACCTATCATACTGCATACTTCTGGACTATTGTCTTGTTCAACTGATAGTACTGTTGCAACAACACATACATCATTTCTAAAATCCTTTGGGAATAATGGTCTTAATGGTCTATCTATTGCTCTTGATGTAAGAATTGCCTTATCTGTTGGTTTACCTTCTCTTTTTGTAAAACTTCCTGGTATCTTTCCTACTGCATATAATTTTTCTTCGTAATCTACTGAAAGTGGGAAGAAGTCAATTCCCTCTTTAGGTTCTTTAGCTGCTGTAACATTTACCATAACAACTGTATCGCCATATTTTACAACAACACTTCCATTTGCTAAACCTGCAATTTTTCCTGTTTCGATTGTTAGCTCTCTACCAGCTAACTTTGTAGTATAACTTTTAAACATATTTTTCCTCCTTGTCACTTTGGGGACGTTCCTTTTTATGCCAACTTGTCATGTAAAGGGACATTCCTTTAAATCTATTCTTCAATATTTAAAATTAGGGTAACCTCTATAATTTACTAAGGCATATTTAATAAATTATACAAGCTACTTACTAATCCTAAATATTGTAAAAATCATTTTTTGTAATACTTACAAATTGGACGTTAAGCAATATGCCGAACGTCCAATGTTAATTTGATTATTTTCTTAATCCTAATTTTTCAACGATATCTCTGTATCTTTGAATATCTTTTTTAGCTAAGTAATTAAGTAAGCTTCTTCTTGAACCAACCATTTTTAAAAGTCCTCTTCTTGAATGATTATCTTTTTTATGAACTTTTAAGTGTTCTGTTAGTTCGTTGATTCTTTCTGTTAAAAGAGCGATTTGAACTTCTGGTGAACCAGTATCTTTTTCGTCTCTTCTATATGTTTCAATAATTTCTTGCTTTCTTTCTTTTGTCATTTTAAGCACCTCCTATTTTTTATTTGCCTTAAACTGAGCATAAGTGGAGTTATTATCCTTTTGCTAAGTATAAGGTATATTCATTCAACATATATTATTCTATCATATAAATTGAAGAAATGCAAATACTTTTTATCATATTTACACTTCTTTTAATTTAATTTATGTACATTACTGGTCTAAATGAAACATCATTATCACTTAAAGTCGCCCTAGCATTATGTCTATCCATTGTTGTGTATCCTCTTCTTATACAACAAAATTCACTACTAGTTGATGTTTCTGTAGTCCATTCCATCATCCTTCCTGATAAATTGAATATATTGCATATTTCATCTGGTGAATTTTTAGTAGCATAAGTATAATCTGAATTTCCAGTGCATCCTTGTATGTATACTATTGCTGTATCCCAGGCATAACTATTAATTAAATCACCTGTAACATATTGATTTCCATCATACATATTTCTACATACCTTTGCTGCATCGCCTTGTGTAATAAAATTCCACACGTTTCCTGCTTCGTAGTTCATAGCACTTCCATTAATTTTTGAGTCATCTGCATATATTGAATATGGTTTTTGATTTGTTATAACTCCAGATTTTTCTCCACTTCCAAAACTTGCTTCATATCTTGCAATATAGTAACCTTTATTTGAGCTTACACTATCTATAAATCCTTTTAAATCTTTTGCTGTTGTATTCGTGGCATCGTTTCCATTTTTTTGATTAGATTCTAGTCTTTGATTAGATTCTAGTTTTCCTGAATCTATTTCAACCTCTTGTGTATAATCAGAACCCTTTTGTTTCATCTCAAATCCTGTAAATTTGTAACATTTTTGTAATATGGTTGTAATATATTTGTAATGTTTATTTGTCGATTTATTTGCTTATTCTATTGAATTTCTTTTCCTTTTGATATATTATATAATATAATTTTATTTAGTTGGAGGATAAAATGCCAAGAAAAGCAAAAGATGAAAAAATTGAATTAAAAAAAGAAGCTGCGAATAAGAAAATTACCAAAAAAACCTCTTCATTAGATGTAAAAAAGACCTCGAAAAAAAACAGTACAGCAAAAACTAAAACACCTAGCAAAACAGTTAAGAAAACATCTACAAAAAAAGAAACTGCAAAAAAGGTTTCTTCTAAGGATTCTAGCAGTGCATCTAAAAGAACTACTAAAAAGAAAACTGTACCTGTTATAAATGAGTACTATGATTTACCTTTTAGATATAATCAGTCAGTTGTAAAAATATTAGCTCAAACGCCAAACACGTTGTTTGTTTATTGGGACATTTCTAATGAAGATAGGTTGTCTTATATAGAAAAATATGGAGAAAATTTTTTTAATGAAACAAGACCATATCTATTTATAACAAATGAGTCAAAAAGTTATAGTTTTGAGGTAGAAATTAACGACTTTGCCAATAGTTGGTATTTGCATATAGATGATGCAGACTGTAAGTATAAAATAGAGTTACGTAGAAAGTTTGTCTTTAATTCTGAAAATTCAAGATCTACATCTGACTCACCTTTCAATTCAAATGACTACATATCTATAACATCATCAAATGAAATAGATGCACCTAATGATCATATTTTATTTGATAAGCTTGGAAGCAGTGTATTTTTTAGAAATATTAAAACAAACATTGTAGAAGAGAAAAATATTTTTTCTTTATCTTTCTTAAAAAATATGGGAAAAGTTTATAATATATATGATGTGTATAAAGAAATTTATCAAGATGAACTAGATTCTGATAAATTCGAATTAAATATTCCATCTTCTAGTAAAGGAGTAAACAATGACTAAAGAAAAAGAAAAAGGATATGTAAGCTTTGTGCTCCATGCACATTTGCCTTTTATCCATCATCCTGAAAGTGAAGATTATTTGGAAGAGCAATGGCTTTATGAAGCTATTTCAGAAACATATATACCACTTCTTGTGAATTTTAAAAAATTGGAGGAGGAAAAAGTTGATTTTCGTATTACGATGTCGCTTACTCCCCCTCTTCTTAATATGCTTGATAATAAACTTTTACAAAAAAGATATATAAAATATTTAAAGACTCATATTGAACTATGCAAAAAAGAATTAATAAGAACAAAATATGATCCTCATATGAATGAACTCTCAAAATATTATTTAGATAGATATTCAAATGACTTACATATTTTTAAAGATATATACAATTGTAATTTAATACACGGTTTTAAACATTTTCAAGATGCTGGATTTTTAGAGATTATTACATGTGGTGCAACTCACGGTTATTTCCCAATTTTATATGTAAATGAAAACACTGTAAAAGCGCAAATTGCTGTTGGAGTGCAAACTTATGAAAAATACTTTGGTAAAAAACCTCGTGGTATTTGGTTACCTGAATGTGGTTATATTCCTGAAGCTGACAAATATTTAAAAGAATTCGGTATAGATTATATAATAACTGAGTCACATGGAATTTTATATGCTAACCCTACTCCTATTTATGGAACTTTTGCTCCAATTGTTTCTCCTGAAGGTGTAATTGCTTTTGGACGTGATATAGAATCTTCAAGACAAGTATGGAGTTCTATTAATGGCTATCCTGGCGATTTTAATTATAGAGAATTTTATAGAGATATTGGTTATGATGCCGATTATGAATACATAAAACCTTATATTGCTTCCAATGGAGCGCGTGTTCATACTGGAATTAAATATTATAGAATTACAGGAAAAGACAGTGATAAAGAATTATACAATTTGCATTGGGCCAAGGATTCTGCTGAAAAACAAGCTGGACATTTCTTTGATAGTAGAGAAAAACAAATTGAGAAATTATCTTCTATTACAGGTAATCCACCAATTATATTGTGTCCTTATGATGCAGAATTATATGGACATTGGTGGTATGAGGGACCATATTGGTTATACATATTATTTAAAAAGATATATTATGATAAATGCAATTTTAAGTTAATTACTCCTAGCGAATATATTGATAAGTATCCTTTAATGCAAGTTGCAACTCCTTGCCGTTCAAGTTGGGGTGCCAATGGTTATAGTGAAGTTTGGTTAAACCAAACAAATGACTATGTACATAAACATTTACATGTTGCTGGAGATAGAATGGTGGAATTAGCGCATTTATTTCCAAACGAAAGGAAAACTTCCCTTCGTAGGAAAGCATTAAATCAATGTGCTCGTGAGTTATTACTTGCCCAAAGTAGTGACTGGTTATTTATTATTACTAATGGAACTATGGTTGACTATGCTAAAAAACGAATTAAAGATCACATAGGTAGATTTACTAAATTGTATTATTCTATAAAAGATGGAAATATTGATGAAGACTTTCTAAAAGATATAAATAAAAAGGATTGTATTTTTCCAGAAATCGATTATATGATTTATTATTAATAATTTGAAAATGAAAAGTGACCCCCAAATGTTAAACATTTTTCTAACATTTGGGGGTCACTTCATATTGCTTTTCTTTTTATTATTTTGTTATCCATTTTATCAAATCTAAATTTGCACTATCTAATAGCATCTCATGCTTTGGCATGACTCTAAATGTATATCCATAATTTCCACCATTTATCAACTGTATTTTGGCTGTATATGTATATTCTTTGCTCTCTTTATTTTCTTCTACAAGAGTCATTGGAATTATTGAAATATCATCAACTACACCATTTTCTTGTATTCTACCATAATATACTTGTGCTTCTATATTTTCTACATTAATGTTTGGTAAACGAATTTTACACTTCACATCTATATTATTTCCTGCATCGATTGTTATATTATCTAAATTATTTTTTTCCTGAGTTATTATTATATCGTCCCAATTATTACGCAATTCATTTTTCCAAAGATCATATTCAGTTACCTTTTCTAGATTTGTATAGTAATTGTTATACAAATTGCATAATGGAATATATAACTTATCTACATAGTCTATTAACATACGTGAAGTACTGAATTTTCCTCCTGTTGAAATAATAGAATTTTTCATTATTTTTACCCAATTTTCAGGCATTCCATTTTTATCTTTATCATAGTATGTTGGAATAATTTTATTTTCAAGTGTTTCATATATACTTTCACTATCTGCTTTGTCTTGTTCTTCGTAATTATTATATTCTGCATTAGTTCCGATTGTCCAACCATTCTTAGAATTATATCCTTCTGCCCACCATCCATCTAATACGCTGAAATTGATCACTCCATTTACAGATGCTTTTTGTCCGCTTGTTCCTGAAGCTTCCATTGGACGTCTTGGTGTATTTAACCATACATCAACACCACTTACTAAATATCTAGACATTGCAATATTGTAGTTTTCTAGCAAAAATATTTTTCCTTTAAATTGTGGCTTCATTGATATTTCATGTATATATTTAATTAGATCTTGCCCCTCTTTATCTGCTGGGTGAGCCTTTCCTGCAAATATTATTTGTATTGGTCTATTATTATCGCTAAAAATTTGAGTAATTCTTTCTAAATCCTTAAAAATCAATGTTGCTCTTTTGTAAGTTGCAAATCTTCTTGCAAATCCTATTGTTAATATATTTGGATCTAATGAAGATGTTATTTTATTAATTTCTTCATAGCTATATCCATATTTATGTAATCTTTTTGTAGTACTCTTTTTAACTAAATCTATTAGTTTTTCTTTTCTCTCCATATGAGCATCCCATAATTTTTTATCTGGTATGCTATCTATTTTTTCCCATACTTGGTCATTTTGTATGTTATCTTGCCAATATGGCATTAAATATTCATTGTATAATGTTTTTATATTTTGAGCAAGCCATGAACATGTATGTATTCCATTTGTTACATATGTAATAGGTGATTCATTAGCTGCTATATTTGGCCATGCATCTCCAAATAGTTCTCTTGAAACAGCCCCATGTAATTTACTAACTCCATTTTTCTTTCCAGCAACTTTTAATGCTAGTATTCCCATGTCAAATCCGCTATCTAAATTAGCATTTGGTCTCATTCCCATTTTAAAGAAATCTATTTTACTAATTCCAAGTTTCTCCCAATAATCTTTAAAATACTTTTCCATAAGTTCTATTGGGAATATATCATTCCCTGCTGGTACTGGTGTATGTGTGGTAAATACAGTTTTTGAACTTACAATATCTCTTGCTATATTAAATGATACCTTTTTGTTATTAATTGTATTCTCAATCAATTTTAAAATCAAGAATGATGAATGACCTTCATTCATGTGATATATAGTAGGTTTTAGTCCTAACATTCTTAAAAGTTCTACTCCAGCCATCCCTAATACTATTTCTTGAGAAATACGCATTTCTTGATTTCCACCATAAAGAGTTTTTGTAATTTCTCTATATTCCTGAATGTTTGCATCTATATCTGAATCCATTAAGTATAGAGTTACTCTTCCAACTTTGATTTCCCATACTTTTAAATATAGTTTTTTCTTTGGCATATCAACAGATATAATTAAATCTTTTCCTTCTACATCCTTTACAGGTAAAATTGGTAATGAATCAATATCTATATTTTTAAACTCAGTTTGTTGAATTCCTTGTCCATTTATAGATTGATTAAAATAACCGTTCTTATATAAAAGTCCTACTGCTACTAAAGGAATACCTAGGTCACTTGCTGATTTCAAATGATCACCTGATAAAATCCCAAGACCTCCTGAATAGATTGGAATTGTCTCATCCAATCCATATTCTGCTGAAAAATATGCAATTAAATCACTTGCGTTGTCTGGATATTTTTTGTTAAACCATGTATTTTTGCTTTTCATATAATTATCAAAATCATCTGCAAATTTATCATATTCTTTTAATAATTCTTGGTTTTTACATGCATTTTCAAGTTTTTCTTGCGAAACTTGTTTTAAAAATTTTACAGGATTTTTCTCTACTTTTTCCCATAAATCTATATCGATTTCTTTAAATATTTTTAAAAAATTTGTGTTCCATGACCACCATAGATTATTAGCAATATCTTCTAGCCTATTAATTCTTTTTGGTAATTGTGGATTTACTATTATCTTATTAAAAACGTACATATTTCCCCCTTTTGACTGGCTACAACAATTGTAACATAGTCACTTTTGCTTATGTTTTTTTTAAATTTATCTTTTTGTTTTTCTTTATTTATTTTATAGATAATGTTTTTATATGTCAATATTATTTGTCTTAAAATATTTATTATTTTTGTTTTTTTTGCTTATTTTAGCTCTAATATTTTAATATCTTTTTCTGAATATTCTTCTGGCTTTAATCCAACTTTATCTTTCATATTGTCTAGCATTAAGACAATTATTATTGTAAATATACACCCCAATATTGTAAAAGTATTGGCTGTATTTGTGTACTTTAATAAAAATGATGCCATAAAACATATTGCCGACCTACTTATGCCTTCTAATAGACTATAAAGTGAAGTTATTTTTGTTCTTAATGACGAGGTTGTAAAGTTGTTCATATATTGTTTTATTAATGTATAAAAAGGTCCTTTGGATATATATTGTATTAAGAATGCCAATATTGTAACACATATCGTTACTTTATAATTTAAATTCAAACTGCATATTAATCCTATAAATATACAAGATATTACTACAGGTAAAGATAAACTTGCCAATGTTTTATTTCTAAACTTTTTATGAAATCTATATTGATTTTTTGCAGATATCCCAGAAATAATTTGGAGTACAGCAAAAATGATACCAAAATATTGTGCTGGTAATCTAATATCACTTAATATACTACTTCTTAATGATACAAGTGCTCCTAATATTCCAGAAAAAATGGCACCAAATAGTATTAAATTTTTTATTCTCTTAGATTTAAAGATACTACTCATAGAATTTTTTAATTCATTTAACTCTGTACCTATTTTAACTTTCTTTTTTTCGTTTAATGTATCTACTTCTTCAAATTTTACTGACATAACAACAGAAATTATATTTATTATTAAGCAAAATATCATTGGTAAATATCCATTTATTGCAAACATAAAGCCTGATAGTACAGAAGTTATCGCATCTATGTAATAGTATAAAGATGAGCCCTCACCATCTATTTTTGAGAACCTTGCACCTCTTTTACTATCTTTTTCTAGTGAATCATATAATAAATTTGTTTCACAGATTCCTTTTATTACAAAACCTACAGCAGAAAAAAACTGTCCTAACAAAATCATATAAAAATCTACTGCAAAAATATATGTTAATGTTGATAAAGCTATAAATATATTTCCTATAATCAAAGCTTTTCGTTTTCCAAGTTTTTCGATTATTACTGTAAGTATAAGTAACAGCACTGCTTTAAAAAGAGGATAGAATGCTTCTGCTAAAAGCACATTTGATGCTGAAATATTTTTTACTTGAGTAAAAAATAAAAAGATAATTGCATAATAAAATAACATATCCCAAGAAAACATTTTATATTTAATATATAGTTTTAAGTTTTTTTCTCTTTTAGCTTTTAGTTGATCTATCTCTCTTATTTCTTCCATTATTACCTCTTTCTTTTGTTCTTTCGTCTTTATTATTTCATAAATTCAAAAAATCGTCAATACAAGTTACAGGAATTGCTCCTTGCTTTATAAGTTCATTGGTTCCATAGGAATTATAATTCAATATGCTCCCGTGGCACAGCATACACATCTTTTCCTTGATCTAGTGCATGTTCCACAGTAATTAATGTTCCACTCTTTTTTCTAGCCTCTATTACAAGTATACCTTCAGATAAACCACTAATTATTCTGTTTCTGGCTGGGAAGTGTTTTTTAATTGGTTTTGAACCTAAAGGATATTCTGTTATAATTGCTCCTCCTGTTTGAATTATCTCTTTATATAAATTTTTATTTTCTGGTGGGTAAACAGTATCTAATCCGCAACCTAATACTGCAATTGTTTTTCCTATATATTTTTTTACTTTTATATTTTCATCTATTACAGCTTTGTGTGCCACAGAATCAATCCCTCTTGCTAGTCCACTAACGATGTTGACTTTCTTTTTGGCTAATTCTCTTGCAAAATAATAGGAGATTCTTTCCCCATCATTACTACAGTTTCTGCAACCTATTATAGCGATTGCTTTTTCATTTAATATGCTTTCATCTCCTAATACATATAGTTTATGAGGTGGTGCATAAATATGTAATAACTTTTCTGGATAGTTGATATCTCCTATTTTTATTTCTTTTATTTTATTAAATTTTTGTTTATTATTCATTTGACTCCTTTCAATGAAGCCCCCGAATTATTAAATTTTTTGAATATAAACTTACAATATTATTTTTTTTCCTTTGCTGCTTTTACAACGTTATTCATTAACATTGCAATTGTCATTGGTCCAACTCCTCCAGGAACTGGTGTAATATATGATGCTTTATTTTCTATATTCTCAAAATCTACATCTCCTACTAATTTTCCATCATTTGTTCTATTGATTCCTACATCTATTACTACAGCTCCATCTTTTATCATATTTGCCGTTACAAACTTAGGTCTTCCTAACGCTGCTACTACAATATCCGCTTCTTTTACAATGCTTTCTAATTCTCTTGTTTTAGAATGACAAATAGTAACTGTAGCATTTTTATTTAATAAACATTGAGCTAAAGGTTTTCCAACAATGTTGCTTCTACCTATTACTACAGCTCTTTTTCCTTCTATTTCAATATTATATGCCTCTAGCATTTTTATTACTCCATATGGTGTACACGAAATAAAGCAATCCTCACCTATAGCAAGTTTTCCAACATTTATTGGATTAAATCCATCTACATCTTTTTTTTCATCTATTCTATTAAATGCTTGTCTTATATCTAATTGCTTAGGTATTGGACTTTGTAATAAAATACCATCTATATCTTCTCTTTTATTTAATTCATCTATTAGTTCAATTAATTCTTCTTGTGTTGTATTTCCATCTTTTAAAAATTCTTCAAACTCTATTCCAACTTCATTACATGCCTTGCTTTTATTTCTCACATATACCTCTGATGCCTTATCATTGCCTACCATTATTACTGCAAGTTTTGGAATAATTCCGTCTTCTCTTAGTGCCTCAGCTTCTTTTTTTAAATCACTTCTAATTTGTTTTGCTAATTCTTTTCCATTAATAATCATATAATAATACTCCCTAAATATATTTTTCGACTTCTACCACTAAATTTCCTTTTTTTGTGCTATTTAATATTTTACTTATTTTAAATCTTCCTTTTCCTCTTACTGTTATAGCATCTTTTTCTTTTAGCATTTTAGATGTCTTTGTTACTAATTCTCCATTAACAAATACTCTTTCCGAATTAATTACCTCTATCGTCTTAGATCTAGAAGTTCTTATTGCTTCTGATACAATACTATCTATTCTCATTGATGGAACTATTACATTTATAATTTCCGTTCTTACTGGAACTATATTTAAATTTTCTATATTTTCTATCGTTATTAAAGATTTATGAAATCTTGTTAATTCTGATAAACTCGTTTTTAAATATTCCATAAGCTCTTTACTTGCAATAATGTCCGCTCCATCTAAGCTTACTAATATATCTCCAATTTTTTCACGATTTATTCCTACTTTTATAATCGCTCCCAAATAATCTCTATGACTGTATTTTCCTCTCATTTCATTTGGAAGTACAATTCTTAAAGCTTGAACTATATTATTATAATCAAATTGTTCATTATGAAATAACATTTCTAGTTTTTCAGGGTATAGTATAATCATTACTCTTTCAGCATTATCATATCCGCCATATATTACATAATTATTATATTTTAATGTTTTTAATAATTTTTCCAATATATTTCTTTGATGCATATCTAGAAAAGATGTGTTTTCTACTGTATTTTTCTTTTGTGTAAACTCTATTTTATCTATTAATTTAGATACTAATAGTCTGTCATCTTCATTTTCGTATTTGTTTAATATTTCTTGTTTATTCATAATTAATCCTATCTTTTATTTCTTAACTAATTCTTTGTATATATTTCCTTTTTCTTCAAAATTTTTGAAAAATCCATAACTTGCAGCTGCAGGAGATAATAAGCAAACTCTACCCTTAGTAGTATGTTTTTTGGCAATCTCCACAGCCTCATCTAATGTGTTTACAACATATGCCCTTCCATCTTTTAAACTTTTAGCAATATCATGCCCTGTTTTAGGCATACAAATAATATTTGAAATATCACTTTCATTCAAAAACTTTACAAAATCAGTATAATCTAATCCTCTATCCATTCCACCAATAATCAATGTATCCACATTTTTTAGCGCTTTTACTGCTTCTATAGTTGCTTTTGGTATTGTTGCTATACTGTTATCATAATATAAAATACCATTATATTCTCCTACAAACTCTAGTCTGTGTTCTAGTGTCTTAAAGTCACTTATGCTCTTGATAGTTTTACTAATGTCAAGCTTTAATATTTCTGAAACTGCAAGTACAAACATTATATTATTTAAATTATATTCACCCAATAAATTTCTTGGAGTATTTATGTTATATATCTCTTTATCTTTAAAATATATATTTTCTCCTTTTAAATATATATCTCCATTTTCTCTAAGACTAACCTTATATTTTTTTGCTTCTTCATCTTTTAAGAATTTATTTATTGTTTCATCATCAGAGTTATATATAAAATAATCTGATTTCTTTTGATATTTAAATATATTACATTTAGCTTCAGCATATTTTTCAAAAGATTCATAATGATCTAAATGTTCAGGATAGATATTTAATAAAATAGAAATATTAGGTGATAATTTCATATATTCTAGTTGATGTGATGACATTTCTAATATTAGTGTTGTATCATCTGGTATAGTATCAATATAGTCAAATACCGGAACACCTATATTTCCTAAAAGCATACTCTTTACATTTTGTTCCTTTAACACCTTATATATTAATGAACTCGTTGTACTTTTTCCTTTTGTTCCCGTTATTCCTATAGTAAACATATCAAAAAATTCTAGCAATAATTCTAATTGTGATTTTATGTTATTGTAAAATTTTGAAGTATCTAAACCCACAAAAGATATTCCTGGTGATTTTATTATCACGTCATATTCTTCTAGATCTTCTAGATAGCCCTCCCCACTTATACACTTTATGTTTTTATCTTGAGCTAGAAACTCATAATTTTTTTCAAAATTTTCTTTTCTATCTGCAATATATAAAGTTTGTTCTTTTATATATTTTCTTATTAGTTTATAAGTTGATTGTCCTTCTCTTCCAAAACCTAATATTAATATTTTTTTATTTTGAAAATAATTAATTAAATCAGCTATCACTTAAAATACCTCTTTTCTTAAAATCTCATTTTGCTCTTCATTTAAATTATTCTCATTGTTATACCTTTTTGTAATATCATCCTTTGTATCAACCAATTTGTAATTGTTTTTATAGTATTGCAATAAATATGGCAATGTTTCATTTCTTAATTCTATATTTTCTATTGTCTTGCTTATTGCGAATTTCACTTCTTCGTATGTTCCAACGCAGTCGAATGGCTTATTTTCTCCATTTCCTGTTAACTCTATAAATATTTCTAACAAATCTTTGTTTTCAAACATATCAGCACCAAATATTGAAACCAATTTATTTTTGTAAAGATATGGGCTTAATATAATATAAGCAAATAAACATTTTGCACAATTCAAACACCATTTCCATTCCTTTTCTTTACTTCCAACATTGCAGCTCTTAAATACCTTATAATATTTCTCGTGTTTAGAGAAAATTTTAGCAATTTGTAATTCATTTAGTGGTCTTAAAA
Organism: uncultured Clostridium sp.; assembly: GCA_902406115.1. Classification (GTDB taxonomy): domain Bacteria; phylum Bacillota; class Clostridia; order TANB77; family CAG-508; genus CALXVA01. The sequence continues at coordinate 87,248 of CABPCL010000001.1, forward strand.
AGCTAAAGTACTTTATTGGCATTTTTAAGTATTTCTCTGCATATTCTTCAAAATCACACTCAAATTCAAAGCTCTTTGAATATTGGTGATTAATTTTTTCTCCTACAACATTTGATTCATTTGCACTGTTTTCATTTGATAATGCTATATACTTTTTTGACAATAAGTAAGCTACAAAGTATGACACGAATGCAAGCATTGCTGAAAATGGTGTATGCCCATTTATAAATCCCTTTTTATTTAGCTCTATCAAATTTTGATCTATGCTTCTTTTTATTTCAATAATATTATTATAACCTAGTCCTGCTATTTCAGCACATTTTAATGTAACTGGCTTTGGGTTAATTATTAAGCAATAATCTTTATCTCTGTCAATTTTTAATGTTTCTAATGTTACTACTGAATCCTTTCCTCCACCAATTGGAACTATATATCCTTCAAAATTATCTTCTATATTTTCATCACTTATTATTTCTTTATTGTTTTCCAAACATTTAATTTCTAATAAATCATTAATATTGGTTTTTATATTGTTTGTATAAAGCAATTCTCCCAACCCATAGAAATATAGCTTTTTCCACCAATTTATTTGTTCTTCATTTAGATATCCACATTTTATTATAATCTTTGGTGAACATGTACTTTTCCAGTAGCTTATTAATTCTATAAGTCCTATATTAAATACCATATTTTTTACGTAATTATTTTCTAAACTCTTAAATTGCATTTCTTTTTTTAGTATACTTAGTTTTGGCGTAAATTTTGTAAGTCCTGGAATTTCAAATTCATACTCTAAATATATTGCTTCATCATCTTCATTTATAGAATAACTATTATAATAAAATTCTTTATACTTTTCTCTATACTCATTAAATTGTTGTGACTTATCCATAATACTATGTCCTTTCTATTTGATCTTATCATAGCTGTTTTATACTATTCTTTTATTTTTTTATTGTTCCATTTTTTTCTATTTTTATTAATTAACTTAACTTCCTATATTCTAACATATTTTTCATTTTTTACAAGTACAAATTAAGTATGAAACATAATTTGACATGTTTGGTTTTTTGCTATTTTATAAAATAAAACACAACTAGCATTAAGTTAACTAGTTGCGATGTGGCTGGGGTACTGTGATTCGAACACAGGAATGTCGGAGTCAGAGTCCGATGCCTTACCGCTTGGCGATACCCCAATATATGTAAGGGGAGATTTTCTCCCCTATTTATTGTATTATAATTCTTATTTCTTTAATGATTTCCTTCCAGAAAATACTGCAACATCTCCTAATTCGTTTTCGATATTTAGAAGTCTGTTGTATTTTGCAACTCTATCAGTTCTACATGGTGCACCTGTCTTGATTTGTCCTGCATTTGTTGCAACTGCTACATCAGCAAGTGTTGTGTCTTCTGTTTCACCGCTTCTGTGTGATACAACTGCTGTGTATCCGTTTTTCTTAGCAAGTTCTATTGCATCTAATGTTTCTGTTAATGTTCCAATTTGGTTTAGTTTTATTAATATACTATTAGCTGTTTTATTATTAATTCCTTTTTGTAGTCTTTTAATATTTGTTACAAATAGATCATCACCAACTAATTGAATTTTATCTCCTAATTTTTCTGTTAATACTTTCCAAGATTCCCAATCTTCTTCTGCTAAACCATCTTCAATTGAGATTATTGGATAGTTAGTTGCTAAATCAACTATAAAGTCTATCATTTGTTCTTTTGTTTTGAATTCTCCTGTTTTCCAGAAATAGTATCCATCTTTTCCTATTTTCTTAGCTTCGTCAAACATTTCTGTAGCAGCAACATCTAATGCTAAGCATACATCTTTTCCTGCTACATATCCAGCTTTTTCAATAGCTGCTAATATTAATTCTATAGCTTCTTTTTCGCTTGAAACATTTGGTGCAAATCCACCTTCATCTCCAACACCTGTTGCTAATCCTTTTTCATTTAAAACTTTCTTTAAGTTATGGTATACTTCAACACCCATTTTCATACATTCGCTAAATGTTTTAGCTCCTACTGGCATAATCATAAATTCTTGAACAGTAAGACCACTATCAGCATGTTTTCCACCATTCATAATGTTCATCATTGGAACTGGTAATTCTTTTGCATTTACTCCACCAATGTAGTTGTATAAGCTCATTCCTAAAGAAGCTGCTGCTGCTTTAGCAACTGCTAATGATACACCAAGTGTTGCATTTGCACCTAATTTTGCTTTGTTATCTGTTCCATCTAACTCTATTAATGTTTTGTCTATTTTTACTTGTTCATAAACATTCATGTTTTCAATTGCTTTTGCAATCTTTTTATTTACATTTTCAACTGCTTGTAAAACACCTTTTCCTAAATATCTGCTTTTGTCTCCATCACGTAATTCTACTGCTTCAAAGCTTCCTGTTGATGCTCCAGATGGAACCATAGCTACTCCTGAGAATCCTCCTTCTGTTACAACTTCAACTTGTACTGTTGGATTTCCTCTTGAGTCTAATACTTCTAATGCTTTTACGCTTTCAATTCCTAAATAATCTTTCATCTAAAATCTTCCTTCCTTTTTATTGTTTTTATATTATTTTCTAGAATCATTTATTATTTTTATGCAATGTCTTTAATCTTTAAAATTAAAAACAAGTTATGAATAAAAATAATAAATGATTCTAATAATTATAATATCTTAATTAAATTTCTATAAGTGGCTTAAGATTTGGCTCTTTGTAGCTTTTTTCTGTTCTTCAATTTGTTCTATATATGTAATTTCTTTTTGCTTTTTTTCTTCTTTTACATATTGTTTTTTTAAGCTTTTTTTGTCTTGTTTTATGTATGTATATTTCTGACTATTATCTTTTTCTTTATCTTTGATTTTTTCAGGTATATACATATCTTCTTCTGCCACTTTTTCCTTATTATATTGAATTACATTTTTTATTGGCCTTTTATACATAGACTCTTTATATGTTTCTGATATATTTAAGTCTATCACAGATTCAGCCAAATAATTTTCAATTAATTTTCTTTCTTTTTTATTAAAAGTTTCTAGTGGAATCCCTAAGTTTTTATATTTCCAAATAATATGTCTCTCAGTTCCAGAATATTTAGAATATGTTAAATTTTCATAATTAAATTCAATTTCAAACTTTAATCCCACTATTCTTACAGTTATATTTGACCACAGTTCTGCACCATTATCTTTATATACTTTTCTTAACTTTTTTATTGTACCATATAGTTGTTCTACCAAATAAATATAACTATCTTCATCTAAATTAAATCTACTTGGTATTTCATATACATTAACTGGATTCTTCTTTAGTATTCCCTTTGGAAAATAATAGAAGAATAATTCACCAGTTTCTATATTTAATATCTGTTCATTAACAGATGCATATAAATATATTTTATCCCATTTTTCTGGTATTAGATAAAATAGTTGTTTTTGTAGATTAGAGTATATTTTTCTTACTTCTGGTGTATTTATCATAGCTCCTCCTACCCAATTAATCTTTCTGGATAAGGCTTTCTCCTGTCATTTCTTCTGGTTTTTCTAATCCCATAATTTCTAACATTGTTGGAGCTAAATCTGCAAGTTTTCCCTCTTTTAGTTTCACTCCATCTTTTCCTACTAAAATTAATGGTACGGGATTTGTAGTATGTGCTGTATGTGGTTCACCTGTTTTGTAATCTATCATTTGTTCTGCATTACCATGATCTGCAGTAATAATTAATGTTCCCTCAACTTCGTTAACTGCATCTACAACTCTTTGAACACACTCATCAATTTTTTCTATTGCTTTTATTGCAGCATCTAAGCTACCTGTGTGACCAACCATATCTGGATTTGCATAATTCAATATTATTGCATTATATTTTTTTGATTTTATTGCTTCAACCACTTTTTGTGTAACTTCTTCTGCACTCATTTCAGGTTGCATGTCATATGTTTCTACCTTTGGTGATGGAACTAAAATTCTATCTTCACCAGGATATTGTTTTTCTTCTCCACCATTGAAGAAAAATGTAACATGAGCATACTTCTCTGTTTCAGCTATTCTTAACTGAGTTAATCCTTTATTACTAATATATTCTCCAAAAGTATTTTTTAATGTCTCTGGTTTAAATGCTATATGAACATTTGGTAAAGTTTCATCATATTGTGTAAAGCATACATAATATAAATTTAACTTTTTAGTTTCAAATTCATTAAATTCTGGATCTACTAAAGTTCTGGTAATTTCTCTTGCTCTATCTGGTCTAAAGTTAAAGAATATGACTGAATCATTTTCTCCTATTGTAGCTACTGGTTCATCTCCTGAATAAATAACAGTAGGCTCAACAAATTCGTCAAATACTTCTTTTTGGTATGATGCTTCTATAGCTGATACTGCTGTTGTTGCTTTGTTTCCAACACCATTAACTAATGCATCATATGCTTTTTGTATTCTTTGCCATCTTTTATCTCTATCCATTGCATAGAATCTTCCTGAAATACTTGCTATTTTTCCAACGCCTTTTTCTTTCATTTTTTCTTCAAGTTTTGCAATGTAGTTTTCCCCAGATGCTGGTGGTGTATCTCTTCCATCTAAGAAACAATGTACATACACATCTTCAAAATCTTTTCTTTTAGCTAATTCCAATATTGCAAATAAATGACGCATATGACTATGAACGCCACCATCTGATAATAATCCTAAAATGTGTAATTTAGAATTATGTTCTTTACAATTTTCTATTGCTGCTACAAGTTCTGGTATACTAAAGAAATCTCCATCTTCTATTGATTTTGTAATTCTTGTTAACTCTTGATAAACGATTCTTCCAGCTCCAATATTTGTATGTCCAACCTCAGAGTTTCCCATTTGTCCTTCTGGTAATCCTACTTGTAATCCGCTTGTATGGATAACTGTAGTAGGACATGTCTTCATTAGTTTGTCAATATTAGGTGTATTGGCTAATTTTACTGCATTACCTTTTTCATTTTCATTAATTCCAAATCCATCTAATATCATTAGCATAGTTAATTTATCGTCCATTCTTTCTTTGTCCTCTTCCCTTTTATTATAATTTGGTATGTCTTATTTTTAAGACATTTTACATTTATTTATAGAAATTCACTATCTTTTCAAACTCATCTGATTTAAGACTTGCTCCTCCAACAAGGGCACCATCTATGTCAGATGTACTAAATAGTTCTTTACTATTAGAAGCTTTTACACTTCCACCATATTGTATTATAACTCTTTCTGCTGTGTTTTGTCCATATAAATTTGTTATTTTTTGTCGAATTGCTTTTGCTATTTCATTTGCATCATCAGATGTTGCTGTTTTTCCAGTTCCTATTGCCCAAATCGGTTCATAAGCAATAACCGTATTTTCAACTTGTTTTTCAGTCAATCCATCTAATGCTAACATTACTTGATCTGTTACCTTTTTAATTGCTTCCCCATTTTCTCTTTCTTCTAAAGTTTCTCCTACACATACAATTGGGTTTAATTCATATTTAAATGCTGCTTTTATTTTTTTATTAACCGACTCATCTGTTTCATTGAAATATTGTCTTCTCTCAGAATGTCCTATAATAACGTACTCTACACCTATTGATTTTAACATTGAAGCAGATATCTCTCCTGTATATGCTCCACTTTCTTCCCAATGCATGTTTTGTGCTCCAATTTTTATATTCGTATTTTGTGCTGTTAAAAGAGCATAAAATAAATCAGTATAAGGTACGCAAAGTATTACTTCACTTTGCGTATCTTTTACTAAAGGTGTTAACTCATCAATAAATCTAATTGTAGCATCTGGAAGCATATTCATTTTCCAATTTCCTGCAATTACTTTTTTTCTCATATATTGTAACTACCTCTCTATATTTTATTTTTGTATATCTTCTTTTTGTAGTTTATTTTCGTTCATATTGCCACATTTTTCACATGTTTTTTCTTCTTTATCTGTTAAACATGCTAGACCTGGTAATACTTTTCCTTCTAGCAATTCAAGTGAAGCACCTCCACCTGTTGAAATATGTGTAAATTCTTTTTCTAGTCCTAATCTTTTTATTGCTGCAACTGAATCTCCTCCGCCAACAACAGATACTGCTTCTTTGTTTTGAGCAATGGCTTCTGCAACTTGTTCTGTTCCTATAGTATATTTTTCAAATTCACATACCCCTAAAGGTCCATTCCATAAAATGGTTTTAGCATCTTTTAATTCATTTGAAAATGCCATAAATGTTTTTGGTCCAATATCTAAACCTTGATATCCTTCTGGTATTTTATCACTATCTACTAATTTGTCAGGTGCTTCATTTGAAAACTCTTTTGCAACTCTTGTGTCTTGTGGAAGCACAATTTTTACACCTTGTTTTTTTGCTTTTTCCATAATTGCTTTTGCTTCATCTATTTTATCATTTTCACAAATAGAATCACCAATTTCATATCCTTTTGCTTTTAGAAATGTAAAAGCCATTCCTCCTCCAATTAGTATTTCATCTACTTTATCTAATAAATTCTCTATAACTCCAATTTTATCAGACACTTTTGCTCCACCTAATATGGCAACAAAAGGCTTTGATGGATTTTCTAATGTTCCATCTAAGAATTCAATTTCTTTTTCCATTAAGAATCCTGCCACTGATTCATCTACATGATGTGAAACTCCCTCTGTTGAGCTATGTGCTCTATGAGCTGTTCCAAATGCATCATTTACATATATACCGTCTGTTAAATTTGCAAGTTCCACTGATAATGTATCATCATTTTTTTCTTCTCTTGGATCAAATCTAACATTTTCGAGTAATGCTACCTCTCCATCTTGTAAACTATCTACAGTTTCCTTTGCACTGCTCCCTGTTACATCACTTGCAAATTTTACGTCGCTATCTAATAGATTTGTTAATTCTTCTGCAACTGGTTTTAGAGAATATTTTTGATTAACTTCTCCCTTTGGTCTTCCAAGGTGAGAGCATAATACTACTTTTGCACCATTATCCATTAAATATTTAATAGTTGGTAATGCTGCTGTAATTCTTGTATTATCTGTGATTACTCCTTCTGCATTTAAAGGAACATTAAAATCACATCTCACTAATATTTTCTTTCCCTTTACATCTATGTCTCTAACTGTTTTCTTATTCATCCTTTAACTTCCTTTCAAATTCATTTTTAACACTTTCTATTTCTTGCAATTCAAATCTATACTTTTGTTTTACCATTGGATATTTTTCTTTATCTACCTCTGACACAAACATGTCATATGGTCTGATATAGCAATCACAATTATTATATAGTGATCTATAAATTACATATTTTTCTTTTGTTTCACTATGTGTTGCTATTCCTTCAACAAAGTATAAATCACCCTTAAAGTGTTTGTATACTCTATGAATTTTTAGTTCTCTCATATATTTTCTCCTATTTATTTGCAATATATATAGCTAAATCAACTAATTTGTTTGAATATCCCCATTCATTATCATACCATGCAACTAATTTCACAAAAGTATCTGTTAAAGCAATTCCTGCTGTGCTATCAAATATTGATGTGTGAGAATCATGAATAAAGTCTGATGATACAACTGGATCATCAACATATTCAATAATTCCTTTCATTTCATTTTCAGATGCTTTTTTTACTGCTGCACATATTTCTTCATATGTTGCTGGCTTTTCTAGATTACATGTTAAGTCTACAACTGAAACATCCACTGTTGGTACTCTGAATGCCATACCTGTTAATTTTCCATTTAATTCTGGTATAACTTTTCCAACTGCTTTTGCAGCTCCTGTTGATGATGGTATAATATTTGCACTTGCTGCTCTACCACCTCTCCAATCTTTTTTAGATGCTCCATCAACTGTTTTTTGTGTTGCTGTTGTACTATGAACTGTTGTCATTAATCCATCTTTAATTCCAAAGTTATCATTTATAACTTTAGCAAGTGGTGCTAAACAGTTTGTTGTACAAGAAGCGTTTGATATAATATTCATATCAGGTGTATATTTGTCATTATTCACTCCCATTACAAACATTGGTGCATCTTTTGATGGTGCTGAAATAATTACTTTTTTAGCTCCACCTTCTAAGTGAGCATTTGCTTTTTCTATTGTTGTAAATACTCCTGAACATTCTAGAACATAATCTACTCCATCTTTTCCCCATGGAATATTTTTTGGTTCCATTTCATTATATACTTTTATTTCTTTTCCGTTAACAATTAGTTTTCCTTCTTCTGAAGAAATTTCTCCTTCAAATTTTCCATGTACTGTATCATATTTAACCATATAAGCCATGTAGTCTGCCGCAATAAATGGATCATTAATTGCCACAACTTCTACATCCTTTCTTGATAATGCTGCTTGGAATGCAAGGTTTCCTATTCTTCCAAATCCGTTAATTCCTATTCTTATTGACATATAAAATTCCTCCTTCTTAGTGTTAAAAAAACACATATATATTTAGTATTACCTAAACACCATCATTTTATATCAAAATATTATACATTTCAAGTATTCTAACCACATTTTCAATTATTTGTTTTATAAAAAAATACTCTATACATTGTATAGAGTATTAGTTATATAAATTCTTAATTATTTTATTACTTTTATTTTTATAATTTAATAAAATTCTATAGTGTTATATTATCTGTAATTTCTATTTTTTTAAATATGAAATTTTTAACGTCTGATCCTGTTATGTTATAAAATAAAAAGTCATGTACATCTTGTCCTGTAATTTCTTGATTCCAGAAATCACTTATATCATTAAACGCTTTTTCTTGTTTTGCTGTTAATGTTATTTCAACATTTTGGCACAAAAAACCTCTTATTTTAGACCAAACACTTACCTCTGAAGGTAAATTATTAATACCGTTTTCCATATATTACTTCCTCCTTTGTAATTTCAGCTTGTCTTTTATCAATATATTTATACTACAATTATTTGTAATTATCAAGTTAATTTTATAACTTCTTTTTTACTAAGTATATTTTTTACAGTTTATTTTTCTCAACCGTTTGTCTCCCAGCGCTTCTAGGATTATTACATTTATATTACATTATTGTTACAATAATATTACTTATATTTCCATTTGTCTTCCTAAAAAACTAGCTGCTGATTGAACAACTTTTTGTTCAACTTCTGTCATCTTTATTCCTGGCTCTTTTGATAATAATATAACACTTCCAATTGCATCTCCGTCTGATATAATAGGATATACAACCTGAGAGTTAAATCTTCTTTCTTTATTATCATTCTTTGTAATTGGAACAGCTAAATTATTATTTTCTCTGCTAGTGTAGTTTTCTTTATCTTCTAATATTCTTTCTAATTCATCACTAATGCTTTGCTCTAAAAACTCTTTTTTTGATCCTCCTGAAACGGCTATAACTGTGTCTTTATCTGTAATACAAGCAATATGACCTGTTGTTTTTGCAAGTGTTTCTGCATATTCAGTTGCAAATTCTGATAATTCTCCAATAGGTGAATATTTTTTTAGTATAACTTCCCCTTCTTTATCTGTAAATATCTCTAGAGGATCACCTTCTTTTATTCTTAATGTTTTTCTGATTTCTTTAGGAATAACAACTCTTCCTAAATCATCTATCCTTCTTACTACTCCAGTTGCTTTCAACTTTTTTCCTCCTTTTTATTTAATGTATACAGCAAACCAATTTATACAAATATTTGATATTTTGTGTTTATTGATTCCTAACATTGTTTTTATAACCTTATTATTGTTTTTTTGGAATTTTTTATTCATTATTTTATCATAAAAAAAATAGATGCATTTTTACATCTATTTTTATCTACTTTCATTGAATCTGTGATTCATATTCATTTATTACATTTCCTAATTCTTTTGTAAAGTCTTGCAACATTACCATCTTTATTGTTGGTTCTTTGCCATCTACATAGTTATCCATAACCTGTTTTAATTTTTTCAAATTTGGTAATTCTTCTTGTAGCATGTTTCCATTTTTTACGGCTCTGTCAAGTAATTTTTCTTTTATAGTAACAATATCTTCGTTACTTGCACAAGAAATCCTTTGAAACATTTGAAATACATCATAATATTTAAATATTGGAACTTTCATATATTCTTTATCAAATTTATCATAAAATTGTTCCATTCTCATAGGTATAAATTTAAATAATTCTTCTGCTTTTTCCATATACATTTTTTCTTTTAATTTATAATTAATTTCATTAAAGTGTTCTAATATCTCATCCATATCTTCTGATTCTTCTCTTTCTAGTGCTATTTTTGCAAGCTCTTCTTCTACGTTATTACAGTATGTAGACGTAAGTGATGAAATATTCATTCCATTTAAAAATACACTTTTTATTGTTTTCATATCATAATTTATTAATCCTTTTTTTATAAAGTAGTCAAAATATGCAAATATTTTAACTATATCAATTAACTCTACTTTTCCTGATTTTACATCTTCCATAATTTCGTTAATTATGTTTCCAAATTGATCATCTGATATCTTCCAATATTCTTCTGTTAATAATCTTTTATATGCAGGTAATTTATCTGTATCTACAGTATTAATAATTGTTTCCATATCTTGCTTGAACACCTTCATATCAAATATACGTGTACGTACATAAATTTCAATAAATTTAAAAAATCTATATTCTGCTTTAAAATTGTAGTAATAGTTGTTGTCAAATTCTTTAATATAAAATTGTCGATTGTCCATAAATACCCTTGAAGAAACTAATATTGATTTATATTCCTCATTGTTATTGATATTTATGAATTTGTCTTTAGTGATTTTACCTGCTTTTATTTCAAATGATATAGCTATTGTAAATATAAGCATTGTTTGTAATACTCTATGATTTGTATTTGGATATGATTTGTTAACCATATCAAATATCTTTTTGAAACTTGTTAAAGAATGTTTTAAGATTCTTAAATTTCTTGTTCCGCTTTTATTGAATGTAGATATTATTAATTTTGTATTTTCTCTTAAGAATCTAATTAGATCAGGATATTTCTCATATCTCATTAATAATCCATTAATAATATAGTTAAACTCTGGTACATATTCAAATGTTTCACCTATTAATTTTTCTTTAATTCTCTCATAATCATTTGCTTTATCAAATACATATTCAATTGTATCTTGAATTCTTTCAACCATTGGTTTATCTGTTTTTACATTTAATTTATTTTCTTTATCTAATAAATATGTAGCAATAAAAGTTTTCATTTCAAGATTACTATTTTTTAACTTTGTAGATAATTCTTTTTCATTACAAATAATTATTGTTTTAATATGATCATGTTCAACAAAATTGTTAATATACCCCAAAATATCTATAACATCTACATTTGCTCTCTCCAAATCGTCGAAGCAAAGTACCTTATCATCTGTTGAAAAAAACTTTCCATAATCAATTCTATCTCCATTTTGTGTCACCCCAAAAAAGTTTGCCATATCTAGACCTGTTTTTGCATATTCTGGAATTGTTGAAACTCCACTTGTATTCATATATTTTTTTAGATTTTTATCCATAAGTTGTGTTGTTTCAATAAATATCTTTTTGCTAATTTCTTCCAAATTAGAAATTCCATATAAAGACATATAGATTGGTGTATACTTTTTACCATTTAATTGCATTGATTCTATTTTAGGTCTTATTTTATGATTCCAAAAGTAAGTCTTTCCGCTTCCCCACTCTCCATTAATCATAATGGCATAATCTGTATAGTCAGCTCTTACATAATCTAATATACTTTCTACTAAATCTTCCATTTTTCATTTCCTCTCTTTTAATTTTTTGCAATTGTTATAATTCCTACCCTATATGCTCCTGCATCTTTTAATACTTTAATGCACTCATTTGCAGTAGCTCCTGTTGTATAAATATCATCTAATACAACTACATTTTTGTTCTTTATTTTCTGCGTATTATCCACTTTATATACATTTTGTGCATTGATTTTTCTGGCTTTTTTCCCTAAGCTACTTTGCGGAATTGTATTTATCTGCTTTTTTAGCACGTCTATATACATTGGCATTTTTAATCTATCTGATAGCTTTTTAGCTATCAATTCACTTTGATTGTATCCTCTTAAGCTCTTTCTTTTTTTATGTATTGGAACTGGAATAATTATATCATAACCTTTAAAAAAATCACAAGCATTTTTATCTTTTATTAAGATTTCATAAAACATTCTATATAGATATGGTTTATCGTTAAATTTATATTCTATTAATTTATCTCTTATAATTCCTTCATACTTTAGCATGTGAAATCTTTCTCTATTATAATTTTTATAAACTTTATTTATAATAAACATATTATAGCAATTATTGCAAATATATCCTTCTCCTATTTTTCCACAAATTCCGCATTTAGGCGGAAAAATAATTTCAAGGGCATGATCAAAAAAGTTCATATCTTCTCCTTTTTTATTACCCCCGAAATTATTTTATATACTATTTATTAATTTATAACATAATCCTGTATTTCGTCTCTTATTATCTGCATTTTTTATCATGAAATCTATAATGTTTTTATTTCCTATCATAATTAAAAGTTTTTTTGCTCTGGTCATTCCCGTGTAAAGCAAATTTCTCGTTAGCAACATTGGTGCAGAAGGTCCTATTACCATAATTACAACATCAAATTCACTTCCTTGTGCTTTATGCACAGTTATTGCATATGCATGTTCAATTTGTTCTAATTCATTAAAAGCATACCAAGCTATCTTTTCATCATCGAATTTTATTTGTATTTGTTTTTCATGCTCATTTATCTTTTGTATTGTACCAAACTCTCCATTAAATACTCCACTTCCTGTCTCTAATAATGGATTTTTTCTTTCCCAATACATCTCGTAATTATTCTTTATTTGCATAACTCTATCGCCTTCACGAAAAATACTATCTCCAAATTTTCTCTCTTTTTTTGTTTCGCTTATAGGATTGACTGTTGCTTGTAATAACTGATTCAGTTCTTTTGTTCCCAATTCGCCCTTCTTTGTTGGAGTTATAACTTGTATATTCTGCAAAAAGTCATAATCTCCATATTTTTTTAATCTCTCTCCACTTAAGCTAAGTACTTGATCTAATATTTTAGTTTTATTTGTTTCATCAATATAAAAAAAGTCTTCTAGATATTTATCATTTGTTTCTTTTATTTCTTCTTTAGTAATAAAACTGTCTCCATCATTTACTCTATGGCTATTGATTATAATTTTGCTTTGTGCGGCTTGTCTAAAAATTTTGTTAAGCACAATAGTTGTAATCTTCTCTGATTGAATAATATCCTTTAAGACATTGCCTGGGCCTACAGATGGAAGTTGATCTGTATCTCCTACTAAAACAAGTTTCGTTCCATTGTATATGGCCTTACATAAATAATTCATTAAAAATATATCAACCATTGACATTTCATCTACTATAATAATATCCGCGTCTATTGGTGCAACAGAAAGATTCGTATTTACATTTTGAGTATCTTCTGAAACAATACTTCCTATTTCCAATAGCCTATGTAATGTCTTTGCTTCTTCTCCCGTCGCTTCAGTCATCCTCTTAGCCGCTCTTCCTGTAGGAGCACATAGAACTGGTTTCATGCCGTTATGCTTAAAAAGCTCTATTATTGTTTTTATAATAGTTGTCTTTCCTGTTCCTGGTCCTCCTGTTATTACACATATATTATGATCATTTATTTCCTTAATTGCTTCTTTTTGTTTCTCTGATAATTCTATATTCGATTTTTTTTCAAATAATTCTAATTCTTTTTTAAATTTATCTATTTTTTTTATATTTTTATATTGGTCTAATTTTATTAGCTTTTCAGCTACATTTTTCTCTGCCATATAATATGATGATAAATATACCCATTCTTCATTTTCTCTATCTTCTATTACCAATTCTTCTTTTGCTTTCATATTAATTAAAGCATCTTCTATTTCTTCTTCTCTAACTCCCAGAAGTTCATTTACAAATTTTATTAAATTGTCATATATTACTGCACAGTGTCCATTATATGTAGCAAGTGTTAATGCATGTTTTATGCCACTTCTAATACGTTTTTCATTATTATATTCCATTCCTATATCTAATGCCATTTTATCAATTTGATTAAAATTAACTTTATTTATTAAATCAACCAATATGTATGGATTTGATTGTATTTCTTCTATAGAATTTGGTCCCAATTTTTTATAAATTGTTTCTGCACTTTGAGGCCCTACACCAAATTTATCTAAAAAGCCAACAATTTGCCATACCTCCCAATTTTCAATAAAGCTTTGTGACATTTCATAAGCTCTTTCCTTCGTTATACCTTTGATTTGAGCTAGTTTTGCTGGTTCTAATTTAAATACATTAATTGTATCTTCACCAAATGTATCTATAATTTTCTTTGCAGTAGAAGGTCCTATTCCTTTAATACTGCCATTTGCTAAATATCTTTCTAGTGCATCCAAGCCTTGTGGCATCATTTTCTCAAAAGTATCAACTTTAAACTGTTCACCATATTCCTGATGTTCTACCATTTTTCCATGAAGTTTAAGAGTATCTCCTATGTTTATAAATGGAAGATACCCTACTATTGTGATTTCAGCTCTGTCTGTTGTATTAAGAACAGCTATGCAATAACTGTTTATTTCGTTCTTGTATATTATTTCTGTAATTTCGCCTTCTAATTCCAATACTATATCCCTCTTATTTTATGTTATTTTGATTCATTTATGTTGTCCATTACTTCTTTACAGTTTTTCCATTTTGTTGTTTTTATACAGTCGTATTCTTTACTTAATCTTGTTAATATTTTCATTGTGTCATCTGTGGAATTTAAATCTGCTACAATAATATCTTTTACCAATTCCTCTTTACCATAGATCAATCTAAATACCAACATTCTTATAAATCCTTCTATGCTTTTTTCTTGGTTTTTAGTTCCAATAATTATGTAGATTCCGTCAGATTTTAGTTTTGTATAACTCCATATATATACAATATTTTTTATTATTTCAAATAGTCCATACAATGCTAAAATCCAGAATATTCCATTTAAAATAAATTCTCCCATACTACTACCTTCCTTCAGTAATATAGTATATAGTATGAATTTATAATATTTTAGTGATTTATATTTTATATCTTCCTATATATTTTTTCAAGTAGTTTACTAAGAATAATATATTGTAGTACAAGTTCATTCTTTTTTATATTTTAGAGCAAAAAAATAAGAGATCGTTTTCAATCTCCTATCTTTTATATTCTATACTAATTGTAATATAACTACTTCAGCTGCATCTCCTCTACGTTGTCCAAGTTTAAGAATACGTGTATATCCTCCTACTCTTCCTTCATATTTTGTTGCTATTTCTCCAAATAGTTTTGCAGTTAAATCTATATTATTTCCTTCACTATCTTTTACTTTGTTTAATGTTTTCATCATTTTTCTTCTAGCATTTAATCTTGAAGGCATATCTTTTTGTCTTTTTTCAGTAGTTTCTTCTTTTACTACTTTTAGGTATTCTTTACCATTTTTGCTCTTTACAAGTTCTGTTACTTTATTACCTTTGCTGTCAATTTTTGCTTTAGAAACTTTTACTTCAACAGTTTCAAAGTTATCTTTTTCTTTAACAGCTAGTGAAATTATACTGTCTGCAATTGCTTTAACTTCCTTTGCTCTTGCTTCAGTTGTTTCTATTTTACCATGTAATATTAAATCAGTAACTTGTGTTTTAAGCATTGCTAATCTAATATCTGTTGTTTTACCTAATTTTCTATTTGTTGCCACTTTATTTTCCCTCCTCTAATACCAAAATTATTCTTCATCTCTAATAAAGTCTAATCCTAATAATTGTAATTTATTAGTTACTTCATCTAATGATTTTTTACCTAAATTTCTAACTTTCATCATTTCTGCAATTGTTTTATTTGTTAAATCTTCAACAGTTGAAATTCCTGCTCTTTTTAAACAATTGAATGATCTTACTGATAGTTCTAAGTCTTCAATTGACATTTCAAGCACTTTTTCTTTTTTAGTTTCTTCTTTTTCAACCATTACTTGTGTATTTTTTGCAGTTTCTGATAAGTCAATAAATAATTCTAAATGTCCAGTCATTACTTTTGCAGCTAAACTTAAAGCTTCATATGGGTTTAAACTTCCATCAGTCCAAACTTCTATGCATAATTTATCATAATCAACTCTTTGACCTACTCTAGTATTTTCAACTGAATAGTTTACTTTTTTAACTGGAGTAAATATAGAGTCTATTGGAAGAACTCCTAAAGCCATATCTGGTTTTTTGTTCTTTTCTGCAGTATTGTATCCTCTTCCCATTTCTGCTGTTAATTCAGCTTTGAATTGTCCGCCTTCACCAACAGTTGCAATATGTAAATCTGGATTTAATATTTCAACAGTACCATCTGTTATGATATCTCCTGCTTTAACTTCGCCTGGTCCTTTAAAATCAATTCTTAATAATTTTTCTTCGTTTTTGTCTAATTTTAATCTTACACCTTTTAAATTAACAATTATTTCTGGAACATCTTCTACTACATCTTTTACAGTAGAAAATTCATGTAGAACTCCATCTATTTTTACGCTTGTAATAGCACTTCCAGGAAGTGAAGATAGTAATATTCTTCTAAGAGAATTTCCTATTGTAATACCATATCCTCTTTCTAATGGTTCACAAACCACCTTTGCATAGTTACCATCTTTGTCAATTTCTAAGCATTTAATATTTGGTTTTTCAAATTCTATCATTTTTACCTCCTAAATTTAGAAATATATCACTTCTTTATATTACTATTTTGAGTAAAGCTCTACTATTAAGTGTTCTTCTACTGGTAAGTCTATATCTTCTCTTGTTGCTAATCTTACAACTTTTCCACTTAATTTTTCTGTATCTTTTTCTAACCATTCTGGAACTGGTCTTGCTGAATTTTCTTCAACACTGGCTTTTATTGTTCCATTATCTTTTTTAATTTCTCTTACAGAAATAACATCACCTGCTTTTACTAAGTATGATGGTATATCAACTTTTTGTCCATTAACTTCAAATGCTCCGTGTGTTACGATCATTCTTGCTTGTGCTCTTGAAGTTCCATATCCTAATCTATATACAACATTGTCTAATCTGCTTTCTAGTATTTGTAGTAAAACTTCACCAGTTTTTCCTCTACTGTTTGAAGCCATTTCAAAATATTTTCTAAATTGTTTTTCGCTTACTCCATAAAATGCTTTTGTTTTTTGTTTTTCTCTTAACTGTGTACCATATTCAGAAAGTTTCTTCTTTTTTTGTCCATTTTGTCCTGGTGCATAGTTTCTTCTAGAAATACTGCATTTATCTGAGTAACATCTTGAACCTTTTAAAAACAATTTTTGTCCTTCTCTACGACAAATACGGCATTGTTCATCTTTATATCTTGCCATTTTTAATTTTCACCTTCCTATTATAATCTATATATTTACTATACTCTACGTCTTTTTGGTGGTCTACAACCATTATGTGGTATTGGAGTTACATCCTTAATACTACTAATTTCTAATCCTGCTGATTGTAATGACCTAATTGCTGCTTCACGTCCTGAACCAGGTCCTTTTACGAATACTTCTACTGATTTTAATCCATGTTCCATTGCTGCTTTTGCTGCTGTTTCAGCTGCTTCTCCTGCTGCAAATGGTGTACTCTTTCTTGAACCTTTAAATCCAAGTTCTCCAGCACTTGCCCAAGATAATACATTACCTTGTGTATCGCTTATTGTAACGATTGTATTATTAAAACTAGAATGAATATGTGCCATACCTTTTTCGATGTTTTTTCTATCTCTTCTTCTAGTAACTCTTTTTGTTACATTTTTTGTAGCCATTTTCTTAAATTTCCTCCTTATTTCTTACTCTTGCTAACTAACTTTCTTGGTCCTTTTCTTGTACGAGCATTTGTTTTAGTTCTCTGTCCTCTTACAGGAAGACCTCTTCTATGCCTTAGTCCTCTATAACATCCAATTTCAGTAAGTCTTTTAATGTTTAAAGCAACTTCTCTACGTAAGTCACCTTCTGTTTTGTATCCTTCCATAGCATTTCTGATTGCTTGTACTTGATCGTCTGTTAAATCTTTTACTCTTATATCTGGATTTACATTAGCCTTTGCTAATATTTTTTGTGAGCTTGTTAAACCTATACCATAAATATATGTTAATCCAATCTCAACTCTTTTTTCTCTAGGTAAATCTACGCCTGCTATACGAGCCATAATTTTCCTTGCACCTCCACTTGTTTTTATTCTTTTTTTATTTGTTTTTTGTTTAAATACTATTAAAGGTGAAATGCATTGAATTATAAAACTCAATCTTTAATATATTTCAAACAATTAATATATAAGGAAAGTCTATATAAAGTTATTTATAAATAAACTATAAATAACTTATAACAACTAACCTTTTGCGTAGAAAATTTTATTATAAAATTTTCTACGCAATAAAACACAAATCCGATATATAACCTTATATATGACCTATCAATCATATATAAAGTTACAGCCGCTAATCTTTAGATTTGTGTTATTATCAATTTAATTATCCTTGTCTTTGTTTGTGTTTAGGGTTTTCACAAATAACTCTAATTACACCTTTTCTTTTTATTACTTTACATTTTTCGCATATTTTCTTAACTGATGGTCTTACTTTCATTTTTTTCACCTCTACTTAATCTTATTGTTATTTAAATTTAATTATTTTGCTCTCCATGTAATTCTGCCACGAGTAAGATCATAAGGAGATAACTCAACTTTCACTTTGTCTCCTGGAAGAATTTTTATATAGTTCATTCTTAACTTTCCAGAAATATGAGCTAAAATTTGATGTCCATTTTCAAGCTCAACTTTAAAATTTGTATTTGGTAATGTTTCAACAACAGTTCCTTCTACTTCTATAACATCCTCTTTCGACATATTTCCCTCCGTTTTTCTTTTTATGTATAAAGCAGACAATTTTCTACTTTATATAAAATATCTTATTTATTATATAACAAAATTAAACTAATGTCAATATCTCTGGTTCTTTTTCTGTAATTAATATTGTATTTTCATAATGTGCTGATAGGCTTCCATCATCAGTTAAAATTGTCCAACCATCTTCGTCTTGGTATATATCATTTCTTCCCATTATAACCATTGGTTCAATAGCAAGTGTCATTCCGGGTTCTAATCTTATACCTCTTCCTGCTTTTCCGTAATTTGGTATTCCTGGATCCTCATGCATTTCTCGACCTATTCCATGACCTTGAAATTCTCTTACAACACTATAACCATTTTTTTCTACAAATTCGCCTATAGCATGAGAAATATCTCCTATTCTATTTCCTTTTACAGCATACTTTATTCCTTCAAAAAAAGCTTCTTTTGTAATTTCCACTAATTTTTTAGCTTCATCAGTTGCATTTCCAACTACAAAAGTTCTTGCTGCATCACCATTAAATCCATCTTTATATACAACTAGATCAATGCTTACTAAGTCTCCATCTCTAATGATTTTTTTCTCAGATGGAATTCCATGAATAATTTCATCATTTATTGATATACAAAGTGTTGATGGAAAATTTGGAACTCCTCTCATTCCACTTGGATAGCCTTTTTGTGCTGGTATTCCACCATTTTCTTTAATTATTCTTTCGGCAAATTTGTCTAATTCTAATGTAGACATTCCTGGTTTTATTATTTTTTCAATTTCTTTATAAACTAGGTTTGTTACTCTGCAAGCTTCTCGCATTAGTTCGATTTCTTTTTTTGATTTTATCGTTACCAATTTAATTACTTCCTTCTATTTATTTAAATACTCTTTTATGCTTTTTACAGCTTCTTCTAATTGTTTTGGACAAATAGAATATAGAGCATTATTATTTTTATAAAATTCTAATAGATCCTTTGAATTTAGATGATATACTTCTAGTCTTTTTCTGACTGTTTCTTCATTATCATCTTTTCTTTTCTTTAATTCACTTCCACATATGTCACAAATTCCTGCTACTTTTGGTGGTCTTGTATCTAAATTATAAATTGCTCCACATTCTTTATTTGAACATGTTACTCTATTAACTATTCTTTTTATAATTTCATCGTCTGGCACATTTAATTCAATTGCTATTCTTTTTTGATTTGGGTTATTCCCTAGTAAAAACTCTTTTAATGCTTGTGCTTGTGCTACTGTTCTAGGGAATCCATCCAATATTGCTCCATCTTTTACATCATCTTCTAATAAACGTGCTTCTACAGTTTCTATTACAACATCATCTGGAACTAGTAATCCATTTTCTATATAATTTTCTATTTTCTTTCCAAGTTCTGTTTTTTTATTAATCTGTTCTCTAAAAATATCACCTGTCGATATATGTGTTAACTTCATATCCTCTGATAATATTTTACCAATTGTACCTTTTCCAGTTCCCGGAGCTCCTAACATTATTATATACATTTATTATCCACTCCTATAAATTATTGTCTATATATTTTTTTAATAACTAAAACGCAATTTATCAGAGGTAAATATAACATATTTAATGCACATTCATCCTCTGATCATTGACTTATATTTTCTATTCTAAGAATCCTTTATAATGTCTCATAACAAGTTGTGATTCTAATTGTTGTATAGTTTCTAATGCTACACCTACAACAATTAATATTGATGTTCCACCAAATGCTAAATCTACTCCTGGTATAAATCTTACCATCATTGGTAGAATAGCAATAATTGCTAAATATAATCCTCCAAACCAAGTTATTTTTCCTATAATTGAAGATAAATAATCTGTTGTTGGTTTACCAGCTCTTATTCCAGGTATAAATCCACCATTTTTCTTTATATTGTTTGAAACTTCTGCTGGATTAAATGTTGCATATGTATAGAAGAACGTAAATCCTACTATTAATAATAGATATAGAATAGCATTTGCAATTGTGTATCCAATTGGAACTCCTGATGAAGAAGTTGCTATTGAAAACTTGTATATTGTTGCCCAAAATCCTGTTTGACTTGCAATATTAGGTGAGAACATTTGAATAATCATTGCTGGGAATGTCATAAATGACGAAGCAAAAATTATTGGCATTACACCTGCCATAGCAAGTTTTAATGGTATATGAGTATTTTGTGCTCCAACCATTTTTCTTCCTACAACTCTTTTTGAATATTGTACAGGTACTTTTCTTTCAGCTTGTTGTACAAATACAACTGCACCTATTAAAACAATTGCACCTATGATAATTCCCAATGACATTAATAATCCTGTTGTACTGAATTCTCTTACTCCTGTTTGAACTGTTGGCATTATTAAATTCCATATAGTTGTTATAGCACTAGGTAGTCCTGAAACTATACCTACGAATATAATCATTGATATACCGTTTCCTATTCCTTTAGTGGTTATTTCATCTCCTAACCACATAAGTAATGCAGTACCAGCCATTAATGAAATAATAACTGTAAATCCATTCATAAATCCTGCATTTATAAATATTCCTGAAGCTTTATATGATAAATATAAACCAATTGCTTCTATTAGTGCTAGTACAATAGTTAATAACTTTGTATAGCGATTTACTTTTTTTCTTCCTTCTTCTCCGCCTTCTTTAGTTAATCTTTCTAAAGAAGGAATGACCATAGCTAACAATTGTATAACAATTGAAGCTGTGATATATGGACTTATTGACATTGCAAATATTGAAAATCTTGAGAATGCACCTCCAGATATTAAATCTATAAGTCCTGCCATTCCATTAGAACTACTACTCATATATTCTGACAATGTAAAAGTGTCTACTCCAGGCACTGTTATAAAACAGCCTAATCTAAATATGACTATTAATAACAATGTATATAATAGTTTTTTCCTAACTTCTGGTGTTTTTAGTGCGTTTTTTATTGTTTTAAACAACTAAATCACCTCTGCCTTTCCTCCTAAAGCTTCTATTTTTTCTTTAGCAGCTTTAGTAAATCTTACAGCTTTAACTGTTAATTTTTTATCCAATTTTCCAGTTGCAAGTATTACAATTCCGTCATTTGCTTTGCTAATAATTCCATCAGCAATTAGACTTTCAGCTGTTACTTCTTCAGAAGTAGCTTTATTTAACATTGTTAGTGTTACTTCTGTATAATTTCTAGTATTTATATTTGTAAATCCTCTTTTAGGTAATCTTCTATATAATGGTGTTTGACCACCTTCAAATCCTCTTCTTACTCCGCCACCAGATCTAGCTTTTTGACCTTTATGACCTTTTCCAGAAGTTTTTCCTAAACCAGAACCTACACCACGTCCAACTCTTCTTCTTACTTCATTTTTTTGTGCTGGTTTTAACTCATCTAGTCTCATTGTGCGATTACACCTCCTAATTTTATAAAATTTCGTCTACTCTTTTTCCTCTTTTTTTAGCAACTTGTTCTATTGTTTGCATAGATTTTAATCCTTCTAATGTAGCATAAACAACGTTTCTAGGATTGTTTGTTCCTATAACTTTTGTTCTAATATCTCTATATCCTGCTAGTTCTAGAACAGGTCTAACACTACCACCTGCAATAACTCCAGTACCTTCTTCAGCAGGTTTTAATATAACATTTGCACTACCAAATTTTCCAACATATTCGTGTGGAATTGTTGTTCCAACTATTGGAACTTCTACTAAATTCTTTTTAGCTTCTTCTATAGCCTTCTTGATAGCATCTGGAACTTCTGAAGCTTTTCCATTTCCTACACCAACATGACCATTTTCGTCACCAACAACAACAACTGCGCTAAATCTAAAAGTTCTACCACCTTTTACAACCTTGGCAACTCTGTTAATTGCTACAACTTTTTCTTTTAATTCAGATGTATTTTCTGATTGCACTTTATTTCCCTCCTTTTTATTTTTAGAAATCTAATCCGCCTTCTCTTGCGGCTTCTGCTAATTCTTTTACAACACCATGATAAATGTATCCGCCTCTATCAAAAACTACTGTTTTGATATTTTTTTCTAAAGCTCTTTTGGCAATTAATTGTCCAACTTCTTTTGCAGCTTCTTTATTTGAATGTTTTGTTTTTACTTCTTTATCTAATGTTGAAGCTTGAACTAAAGTATTACCTTGCACATCATCAATTACTTGTACACAAATATTGTTATTACTTCTATATACACATAATCTTGGACATTCTGCTGTTCCTGATACTTTTCTACGTACTCTTAAATGTCTTCTTTCTCTTTGTGCTTTTCTGTTTATCTTTGTAATCATTTTTTTCTCCCTTCTTTATCTATTATTTTTTACCAGCTTTACCTTCTTTACGTCTAATATGCTCTTCAGCATATTTAATACCTTTACCTCTATATACTTCTGGTGGTCTCTTTGTTCTAACAACAGCTGCTGTTTGACCAACTATTTCTTTATCTATTCCTCTTACTACAATATGGTTTGCATCTGGAACATCAAAAGTAATTCCTTCTGGTGGATCCATCTCAACTGGGTGTGAATATCCTAAATTCATTACTAATTTATTTCCTTTTTTCTGTGCTCTATATCCAACACCATTGATTTCTAATTCTCTTTTATATTCATTAACAACACCTTCGATCATGTTGCTTATTAAAGTTCTTGTTAAACCATGTAAACTTCTGTTAAAAGGTTCGTCGTTTGGTCTTTTAACTGTTATCACATTATTATCTAGAGAAACTTCCATGTTTTTATGTAAGTCTTTTTCTAGTGTTCCTTTTGGACCTTTTACAGTAATGTGATGTCCATCTATTTTTATTTCTACACCTTGTGGTACATCAATAGGTTTATTTCCTATTCTTGACATTTTGTTTTCCCTCCTTATCTTTTTATATGCTTGTTACAGTTACATACCGTTTTACTTATTTTACAATAATATTAAGGCATGTCTTTGCTTAGATTCGATTCTACCATACGTATGCTAGAACTTCTCCTCCTAGTCCTTCTGCTCTTGCTTCTTTATCTGTTTTTATTCCTTTTGATGTTGAAATTAATGCAATTCCTAAACCATTTAAAACTTTTGGTAATTCATCTTTTGATGCATATACTCTTAATCCTGGTTTACTTATTCTCTTTAATCCGTCAATAACTCTTGCACCTTTCTCATCATATTTTAAAGTAATTCTTATAATTCCTTGATGAGAATCATCTATTTCTTCAAATGCTGCAATGTAACCTTCTTTAAATAGAATGTTAGCTATTGCTTTTTTCATATTTGAAGCAGGAACATCAACTGTTTTATGTTTTGAACTATTTGCATTTCTAATTCTTGTTAGCATATCTGCTATTGGATCAGTTGTATTCAATTTATTTACCTCCTCTACTTTGTTTTCACTGGGTATTTTTTCCCATGGTATTTCGCACAAAGATATATATTATATCCTGTTTTTATTTTCTACCAACTTGCTTTCTTTACTCCTGGAATTTCTCCTTTATGAGCTAATTCTCTAAAACATACACGGCAGATTCCGAATTTTCTTATATATGCATGTGGTCTTCCACAAATTTTACATCTATTGTATTCTCTTGTCTGATATTTTTGGGCTCTTTGTTGTTTTACTTTTAAAGATTTTTTAGCCATTTTTTTCTCCTTTCATTTTTTTAGTTTTTAAAAGGCATTCCTAAAAGAGTTAATAATTCCTTAGCTTCTTCGTCTGTACTAGCAGTTGTTACGAATATAATATCCATTCCTCTAATTTTATCAATTTTATCATATTCAATCTCTGGGAAAATTAATTGTTCTTTAATTCCCATTGAATAATTTCCTCTACCATCAAAAGAATTGCTTGATACTCCTCTAAAATCTCTAACTCTTGGAAGTGCTACATTAAATAATTTGTATGCAAAATCATACATTTTTTCTTTTCTTAAAGTAACTTTACATCCCATGTTAATTCCTTCTCTAATTTTGAAGGCTGCTATTGCTTTTTTTGCCTTTGTTATAATTGGTTTTTGACCAGTTATAAGTGTAACATCATTAATAGCATTTTCTAATGATTTAGGATTATCTTTTGTGTCTCCTAAACCTATATTGATAACTATTTTTTCTAGTTTTGGAACTTCCATAACTGATTTATAGTTAAATTTTTTCATTAATGCTGGTATAACTTCTTTTTCGTATTGTTCTCTTAATATTTCCATAAGTCTAAATAGACCTCCTTTCTACCACTTATTTTAATTTAGCCCCGCATCTTTTACAAACACGTACTTTTTCATCTTTTTCTATTTTATAACCTATTCTAGCTGCTTTTCCACATTTACTGCATACTACATTTACTTTGCTGCTATGGATAGCACATTCAACTGGAATAATTCCGCCTTCTTCTCCTTGTTTTCTAGGCTTAATATGTTTTTTTCTAATATTAATACCTTTAACAATAATTCTCTCTGTTTTTGGTATTACTTCTAAAACTTCTCCTGTTTTTCCTTTATCATTTCCTGATAAAACTTGAACAGTATCACCTTTTTTTATTTTCATTTATATTTTCACCTCTTTATTCCTATAATTTAAGAACTTATAGAACTTCTGGTGCAAGTGAAAGAATTTTCATATAATCTTTTTCTCTTAATTCTCTTGCAACAGGCCCAAATATACGAGTTCCTTTTGGTGTTCCATCTTCTTTTATAATAACTGCTGCGTTTTCATCAAATCTAACATAAGAACCATCAGCTCTTCTTGTAGGTTTTTTAGTTCTTACTACAACAGCTTTTACAACATCACCTTTTTTTACAACGCCACCTGGTGTAGCTGTTTTTACAGAAGCAATTATAATATCACCTATTCTAGCATATTTTCTATATGATCCACCTAGACATCTGATACACATAATCTCTTTTGCACCTGTATTATCTGCTACTTTTAATATCGTTTGTTGTTGTACCATGACAATTTTCCTCCTTCAATTATTTGATTACTGCCTTTTCTAATATTTCAACTACTCTCCATCTTTTATCTTTAGATAGAGGTCTTGTTTCCATAACTTTTACTTTATCACCGATTTGGCAAGCATTTTCTTCATCGTGAGCTTTTAACTTATATGTTCTTTTTTGAACTTTTCCATAAGTTTTATGTTTTTCACTTGTTTGAACAGATACAACTACTGTTTTATCCATTTTATTTGAAGAAACTGTACCAATCATAACTTTACGAAGATTTCTTTCTTCCATTTTTAATCTCCCTTCTTGATTAATTCAATTCTATTTATTTTCTTCAGCCATTTTTCTTTCTGTTAAAACTGTTTTTATTCTTGCAATGTCTTTTTTCACTTCTTTAATTTTCATAGGATTATCTAATCCGTTTGTTGCTAAACTAAATCTTAATTTGAACAATTCTGATTTTAATTCTCCTAATTCCTTTTCTAAATCTGGTGAAGACATTTCTTTAATCTTATTTATCTTCATCTATTTCACCACCTATTTCAGTTTCCTTTTTAACAAATTTGCACTTAACAGATAGTTTATTTGCAGCTAGTCTTAAAGCTTCTCTAGCAGTTTCCTCTGCAACACCTGCTATTTCAAACATTACTCTGCCTGGTTTTACATTTGCTACCCAAAATTCAACAGCACCTTTACCTTTACCCATACGAGTTCCGATAGGTTTTCTAGTAACTGGTTTGTCTGGGAATATTTTGATCCAAACTTTTCCGCCTCTTTTAATATAACGTGTCATAGCAACACGGGCAGCTTCTATTTGGTTTGATGTGATTTGACCAGCTTCTAATGATTGTAAACCGTATTCTCCATCTGTTACTCTATTTCCTCTTGTTGCTTTTCCTCTATTTCTACCTTTTTGTTGTTTTCTATATTTTGTTCTTTTTGGTATTAATGGCATTATTTGTCTCCTCCTTCCACTACTTTCTTTTTAGCAGGAAGAACTTCTCCTTTATATATCCAAACTTTTACACCAATCTTTCCATATGTTGTATCTGCTTCTGCAAATCCATAATCTATATCAGCTCTTAAAGTTTGAAGTGGAATAGTACCTTCTTTATAAAATTCTGTTCTAGCCATATCAGCTCCACCTAATCTTCCAGATACTGAAGTTTTAATTCCTAAAGCACCTGATTTCATAGTTTTTTGCATACATTGTTTCATAGCTCTTCTGAAAGAAATTCTTTTTTCTAGTTGTCCTGCAATATTCTCAGCAACTAGTTGAGCATCTAAATCAATGTTCTTAACCTCAACAATATTTAGGTTAACTTCTTTATTAATCATTTTTTCTAATTCATTCTTTAATGTTTCAGCTAAATTTCCACCTTTTCCTATTACGATTCCAGGTTTTGCTGTATAAACATTAACTCTAACAAATTTTGCAGTTCTTTCAATTTCAATTTTAGAAATTCCTGCTGCATATAATTTTTTCTTAACATACACACGGATTTTATGATCTTCTACTAGGTAATCTCCAAAATCTTTAGAATCTGCATACCATTTTGAATTCCAGTCTTTTATAATTCCTACTCTTAATCCATGTGGATCCATTTTTTGTCCCATTTTGTAAATGTCCTCCTTCCCTTTCTTACTAATCTCTCTCTTTTAATACTATTGTAATATGGCTTGTTCTTTTTCTAATTCTTACTGCGCTTCCTTTTGCTGCTGGTCTAATTCTTTTTAATGTTGGACCTTGATTTGCATAAATTTCAGCTACATATAATTTTTCATGAGCCATATTGTGATTATTTTCAGCATTTGCTATTGCTGATTTTAATAATTTTTCTATAATTTCAGATGAAGCTTTTGGAGTATATTTTACGATTGCTAATGCTTCATCAACATCTTTTCCCTTAATTAAATCTGCTACAATTTTAACTTTTCTGCTTGAAATTCTAGCATATTTAAGAGTTGCTTCTGCCTTTGGTATTGTCTCTTCCATTTCTATCCTCCTTTTAAGATTTCTAACGGTTACATATTTTATTTAATATGCATCTGCTTAGTTTTACTACTATTTATTAGTCGTTGTTTTATCTCCTGAGTGTCCTTTAAATGTTCTTGTAGGTGCAAATTCACCTAATTTATGTCCTATCATTTCTTCTGAAATATATACAGGAACATGTTTTCTACCATCATGAACAGCTATTGTGTGTCCAACCATTTGTGGATATATTGTAGAAGCTCTTGACCATGTTTTAATTACTTCTTTATTTCCATTTTCGTTCATTGCTTCAATTCTTTTTAGTAATTTAGGCTCAACAAATGGTGTTTTTTTGCTTGATCTTGACATTTGGTTTTACCTCCTTGTATTTTTTATTTTCTTCTCTTTACTATAAACTTATCAGATTGTTTATTTTTCTTTCTTGTCTTATATCCAAGTGCTGGCTTGCCCCAAGGTGTCATTGGTCCTGAATGTCCTACTGGTGCTTTACCTTCACCACCACCATGAGGGTGATCTACTGGGTTCATAACAGATCCTCTAACAGTTGGTCTAATTCCCATATGTCTTTTTCTACCAGCTTTACCAATTTTAACATTTTCATGATCTTGATTTCCAACAGTTCCTATTGTAGCTTTGCAAACTGCCATTACTAATCTCATTTCTCCTGATGGTAATCTTACGTGAGCATATTTACCTTCTTTAGCCATTAATTGTGCTTCTTGTCCGGCAGCTCTTACTAATTTTCCACCCTGACCTGGGTTCAATTCGATATTGTGAATCATTGTACCAACTGGTATGTTTTCAATTCTCATACAATTTCCTGGCTTAATATCAGCTTTTTCACTAGATATTACTTTATCGCCATCTTTTAATCCAACTGGTGCTAATATATATGCTTTTTCTCCATCTTCATATTCAATTAAAGCAATATTTGCACTTCTGTTTGGATCATATTCTATACCAACTACTGTGGCAACCATGTCTACTTTATTTCTCTTAAAATCTACTAATCTGTATTTTTGTCTGTTTCCTCCACCTTGGTGTCTTACAGTAATTCTACCATATGAGTTTCTTCCTGAATTTTTCTTTTTTGTTGCAAGTAAAGATTTTTCAGGAGTTTTCTTTGTAACTTCTTCAAATGTAGAAACTGTCATATTTCTTCTTGATGGAGTATACGCTTTAAAATGTTTCATTCCCATTTTTATTTCTCTCCTTTAATTAATATTTATTTTCCTGGTTTCGTTCCAGATAACTATATTTTAGTGCCTAAGCACCCATGAATTCGTCAATTGCATCTTTATATTTCTTAGAAACTTTTACTTCTTTTCCACCTTTTGCTAGGTAAGTTTTTTCTGAAGCATTTGTATCTATTGTAACAATTGCCTTTTTCCAGTCAGAAGTTTTTCCTACATTTCTTCCAACTCTTTTTTCTTTTCCTTTTACTGTAACTGTATTAACATTTAATACTTTTACTTCAAAAAGTTTTTCTACTGCATTTTTTATATCAATCTTTGTAGCTTTTTTATTTACTTTAAAAGTGTACTTTCCTTCTGCAATTCCATCACTACTTTTTTCAGTAACAATTGGAGCTATTATAATTTCTTCTGCTACCATTATGCGTACACCTCCTCTAATTTCTTAACAGTATCTAATGTAATAACAAGATTTTTGTATTTTAATAAATCATATACATTAATTGTATTTACAAGAGTTGTTTTAACTCCTTCAATATTTCTTGCTGATTTTTGAACTGTTTCATTTTTTTCAGGTAAAAGGATTAATGTTTTACCTTCAACTTTTAAGTTTGTTAATGCTTTTGCCATATCTTTTGTCTTAATTTCTTTTAATGCTAAGTTATCAACAACTGTTAATTCATTTTCTAATACTTTTGAGCTTAAGCAAGATCTAATTGCTAATCTCTTTTCTTTTTTATTTACTTGATATTTGTATGAACGAGGTTTTGGACCTAGTGCAATACCACCTTTAATCCATTGTGGAGCTCTAATACTTCCTTGTCTAGCTCTACCTGTTCCTTTTTGTCTCCAAGGTTTTCTACCACCACCACGAACTTCAGCTCTTGTTTTAGTGCTTTGTGTACCTTGTCTTTGGTTAGCTAAGAAGTTAACTAGTACGCTATGTACAACAGCTTCATTTGGTTCAATTCCAAATATTTCTTCGTTTAAGTCAACTGTGCTAACTTTTTTACCTTCTATATCATATACGTCTATTTTAGGCATTTCGTTTCTCCTCCTTCTCTATTTTGTTTTTACACTTGATTTTATTTTTAGTATTGCACCTTTTGCTCCTGGTACACTACCTTTTACTAATAATACATTTTTATCTAGGTCTACTCTTACAACTTCTAAGTTTTGAATTGTAATTGTTTGAACTCCCATATGTCCTGGTAATTTTTTACCTTTGAAAACTCTACCTGGAGTTGATGTAGGTCCCATTGATCCTGGTCTTCTATGATACATAGAACCATGTCCCATAGGTCCTCTTGATTGTCCATGACGTTTGATAACACCTTGGAATCCTTTACCTTTTGAAGTTCCTTGGATATCGATTTTTTCTCCAGCTGCAAATACGTCAGCTTTTAATTCGTCTCCAACTTTAACTTCATCTATTGAGTCAACTCTAAATTCTCTTAAATGTTTTTTAGGTGTAACATTTACTTTTGTAAAGTGACCTTTCATAGGTTTATTTAATTTCTTTTCTTTAATATCTCCATATCCTAATTGGATAGCTGTGTATCCGTCTGTATCTTGTGTTTTAACTTGTGCTACTACACAAGGTCCAGCTTCGATAACTGTTACTGGAATAACTTTTCCTGATTCATCAAAAATTTGTGTCATTCCTATTTTTTTTCCGATTAATCCTTTATTCATTTTTTACCTCCAACTATTGGCTGATACTTTAAATTTCATAATCTTGTTTATGCTATACCAGCTTGGTTTTAATTTAATTAATCTCTAAATTAATCTTTTTTTGTTTTCAACACTTGTTATAATTTGTTATAATTATTTATTAAAGTTTTATTTCTATATCAACACCAGCTGGTAAATCAATTTTCATTAAGCTATCAACTGTTTTTTGTGTTGGGTAAAGAATGTCTATAACTCTTTTATGTGTTCTCATTTCAAATTGTTCTCTTGAATCTTTGTGTTTGTGTGGAGAACGTAGTATTGTTATAACTTCTTTTTGTGTTGGTAATGGAATAGGACCAGATACTGTTGCTCCTGTCTTTTTAGCAGTATCTACTATTTTTTCAGCAGACTGTTCTAAAACTACATGATCATAAGCCTTTAATCTTATTCTGATTTTTTCACTTGTTACCGCATTTTCCTTTTTTGTTGCCATTAAAAATTCCCTCCTTAAAAAATATTGTTTTAGGTCGGAAGTTATAAACGCACCCTGGTGTATCTTTATTTACCAATATAAAAACCCAAGTTTGCATGATAATCTTGGGATAAGTGTACATTTATAATAAGCTATTATAAAATAGCTATTTCTTACCGCCTTGGTCTTAGCCACGACATACTCCGTAAGAGTTCCCTCCATCTATGTATGAATACATATTGTAGCCACATCTTACTTCATCGCCAAATACATGCTTTATTATTATACAACAATAAAGACATATAGTCAACACTTTTTTGTTATTTTTCTTCTCTTTCGTTTGTTTTTTTCAATACAAGTGATGGATATGTTTTTTTCAAAACTTCTTCTGTTGATAACTCTCTCATATCATCATTTGTGGGATCAGAAATCCACATATATGGTATATATTCTCCAACAGTAAGCATTCCTTCATCATATAATTGCTGTAATTGAGAAACTTTAACACCTTTGTATTTTTCATGGCTTGCAGTTCCATAATTAGCCTCATAAAATACCTCAACTGTTTTATATTGGACTTCTACCATAGGAAATTCCTCATTAAGTCTTTTGTCTCTCCCCTGTTTTTCAAGCTCATCATTTAATCGGTCTACTAATTCTTTATTTATTTCACATGAGCGATGTGTTGCTCTATATCCATTTGCTTTGTTGTGTTTCTTTTCTTTATGAACTTTTAACATATTGTCTAAATCCTGCTGTAAAATTTTTATTTCATTATTAGTTGCACAAATGAATTCTATTCCAAACACATCATCTAGTGCTTTTTCTTTATAATTTTTTAAAGCACTATTAGTTGCTTTAATCCTAGCACGAAATTCTAAAAATGGAGATATTAATCCATCTTCTCTTAATTTATTTATGTGTTTATTTAGGTAATTAATAAAAAGCAAAAATTGTTCCTCCTGTCTATTTACAAATTGTTCATATGTTCTTCTTGCTTGTCTTTCTGTAAGCTTCTCTTCTTTAATCTCTGTATTTACCTTTAAATTTTCTTTAAAATTTTCCATACTCTTTTCTCTTTTCATTTAAATTATAAACTATTATAAATTATATACCAATTTTTGTATTTTTTCAAGTTTACATATTTTATTAACTTTTTGTTGATTTTTTCATTTCTATGTGGTATAATATATTTTATCTGTAAAATATACAGATAAATATTTTTTTAAAACAGGAGGATAATTCCAATGTTTAAAGCAACGGAAACAATTCATCAGGACCTTTTAGGTTGGGCACTTACCGCTCTTAAAGAGTGTGGTTGCACGGTAGTCCGTGTATGTCCTGACCCTAGCAACATACTCGACGTAAAAATATCCTACGTATGTGAGATGTTCCGCGGATGAGCGGATGAATTGTCGTTACCGGCAAGTAGTAGTGTTTTAAGACACAAAAAAAGAGATACTTTATAGTATCTCTTTTTTCATTTATTATTACTCTGCTGATTCTGAGGTTTGTTCAGTTTCTGGAGCTTCATAAGCTTCTAATATAGCTTTTTGAATTTTCTCTCTTGTCTCAGGATTGATTGGATGAGCTATATCCTTGAATTCTCCGTTAGGAGTTTTTCTGCTTGGCATAGCAATAAATAATCCATCTTGACTTTCGATAACTTTAATGTCGTGTACAACGAACTCATTATCGAATGTTACAGAAGCAACAGCTTTCATTCTGTTCTCTGAATTTACTTTTCTTAAACGTACATCTGTTATTTGCATTTTGCGCACCGCCTTCCAAAGTTTTAATTATTTTTGTACAATCATTTATTATTTATATGTAATGTACATTTATATTATTCGTCAAAAATATTTTTTTTCCTTCTTATTTTTACAATTTTAATTAAATTTTATTTTTCTTTTTATTTTAGTTTATATTTTTATCTTAATTTAACATTTATTTTGTTCTTACATATAATAATAATATCAATAAAACTATTGAATATTTTATGTAAAAAGTATATAATGCATCATGAATATAAGGATATTTGAAAGGATGTTAGTTATGGCAAATATTGATGAATTAAAACAATATAAACATATACATATGATTGGCATTGGCGGAGTTAGCATGAGCGGAATTGCCGAAATATTAAAAAATTGGGGATTTATTGTTACAGGTTCTGATAGTTCAAGTTCTGAGAACACTGATAAATTAATTCAGAATCACATTCCTGTTACAATTGGTCATGATTTAGTAAATCTTGAAAAGTCTGACCTTGTTGTTTATACTGCAGCAATAAAAAATGATGATATAGAATTAGTAAGAGCAAAACAATTAAATATTCCTATAGTTGAAAGAGGTACTTTTTTAGGAAAATTAACAAAAGCTTATAAAAATACAATATGTGTTTCAGGCACTCACGGAAAGACTACAACAACTTCAATGATTTCTATGTGCTTTTTAGAGGCTTGTAAGGATCCTTCTATTCAGGTTGGTGCTTATTTAAATGCAATTAATGGTAACTACAGAGTTGGAAATAGTGAATATTTTATAGTAGAAGCTTGTGAATATGTAGAAAGTTATTTAAAACTATTTCCTAAAACAGAAGTTATATTAAATATAGATAATGATCATTTAGATTATTTTGGAACTTTAGAAAATATTGTTAAGTCTTTTGGAAATTATGTAAGACTTCTTCCTGATGATGGTCTATTAGTAATCAACTGGGATGATTCTAATTGCAGAACACTTACAAAAAATACAAAAGCTAAGGTAGTAACCTACGCAATTGAAAATCAAAATGCTAACTTTATTGCGAGAAATATTACATTTAATACAAATGGTTTTCCTATATTCGATGTATATTATAATGATCGCTTTTATAAAACAATTAGTCTTTCTGTTCCAGGTATTCATAATGTTTTAAATGCACTAGCTTGTATTGCAATCTGTAATGAATATGGAATTGAAAGAGAAGATATCAAGAATGCATTACACAAATATACAGGAGCACATAGAAGATTCGAGTATAAGGGCAGTTTTAATAATGTTAATGTTTATGATGATTATGGTCATCATCCAACTGAAATAGTGGCAACAGCAAACGCTTTAAAGCAAAAGAATTATCATGAATCTTGGGTTATTTTTCAACCACATACATATAGTAGAACAAAAAATCTTTTAAATGATTTTGCTTATGCGTTACAAAACTTTGACCATATTATTATTACAGATATATATGCTGCCAGAGAGAAGAATGTCTATGGTATATCAGCTAAGGATTTAGCAGATAAAATTGGAGAATCTGCATTATATATATCTGATTTTAATGACATTGTAAATTATGTAAAAGAACACGCTATGTCAAATGATATTGTATTAACACTAGGCGCTGGTACTGTTACAAATATTGGCCCAATGCTAGTTGACTAACTTTAAATAATTAATATAAGGTGATAAAATGAAGTTTATAAAACGAACTCTATTTATATTAATCATTGGAATTATAATCGTTGGAAGTATTTTTATTTTAAATGGCAAGAAGATGTATGAAGACGCTATTTTAAAAACCAGTTTAAAAAATACCGTACAGGCAATACAAAATAACAAAAATTATGTTAAATTAGATAAATTGCCACAAAATTATATTAACGCAGTAATTGCTGTTGAGGATCATAGATACAAAGAACATGGAGCTATCGATCCTATAGCTATACGGACGAGCTATATGGGTTAATATTACCAATTTTGAACTTCGAGAAGGTGGTAGTACCATTACTCAACAGGTTGCTAAGAATTTATTTTTTATTAACGAAGACAACGCAGGCACAAGAAAGATTGCTGAAATGTTTGCAGCTGTTGATCTAGAAAAAAACTATTCCAAAGATGACATTCTAGAATTATATATAAATACTATCTATTTTGGAGATGGATATTATGGAATAAAAGAGGCTTGTAATGGATACTTGAATATTGATCCTTCTGAAATGACTTTATATGATTGCACTATGATGGCTGGGATTCCCAATGCACCTAGTGTATATTCCCCTTCAGTTAATCCAGATCTAACAAAGAGTAGACAAA
Organism: uncultured Clostridium sp.; assembly: GCA_902406115.1. Taxonomy (GTDB): domain Bacteria; phylum Bacillota; class Clostridia; order TANB77; family CAG-508; genus CALXVA01. Next base: position 122,554 of record CABPCL010000001.1, read on the forward strand.
AAAAAGTAATTGCAGATATGGTTTCATATGGCTATCTATCACAAGAAGAAGCCGATAAAATTTTAACAAAATAAAAAAAAATCAAATCATTACATTGATTTGATTTTTTTATTATACAAATTCTTCCCATACCAGATTAGCTAAGTCTATTCCTTTATTTGTAAGTTTTATATAGTCTCCATCTACTTCTATCAATTCCTCATTAGCCAATTTTTCTAATTCTTTTCTATATAGAAATATCGGATTTTCACCAAATTTACTTTTAAAGGCCTGTATTTGTACGCCCTCTATTTTTCTTAATCCTAGCATCATATACTCTTTCATCATGCTATTTTTATTTTGCTTTTCATGAAAAATAAGATTATCCTCTTCCTTCTCTATTTCAAAATTTTTAATATATTCTTCTATTTGATCAACATTAGAAAATCTTACTCCATTTGTATATGAATGTGCAGCTACTCCTATTCCAATATATTCCTGCTGTTTCCAGCAATTTATATTATGTTTTGATTCAAAACTAGGCTTTGCAAAATTTGAAATTTCATAGTGTATATATCCGTCCTCCTGTAATCTATTTTTTACAGTCCAATACATTTTTCTTTCATCTTCATCACTTGGTAAAGTAAGAATCCCCTTTTCAATTTCTTTACACAAAGCTGTTTCATCTTCTACTATTAGTGAATATACAGATATATGTTCAGGATTATATTTTTCTATCTCATCTATCGTTTCATTAACATCATCTAAAGTCTGATTTGGTAATCCAATCATTAAATCTACATTAATATTTTTAAATCCTACTTTTCTAGCAGTAAGATAAGTATCTTCAAACTCTTTATATGAATGAATTCTTCCAAGCTCCTTTAATAGTTTTTCGTGATTACTTTGAAGACCAATACTAATTCTATTTATTCCACAATTAAAATAGTCATTAAGCTTTTTCTCTGTTATTGTTCCTGGATTTATCTCTATGGTAATTTCTGGATTATTCACTATTGTATAATGTTTTTTTATTGTATCTATAATTTCAACAATATACTTACTATCTATAAAAGATGGTGTACCTCCTCCAATATAAATTGTATCTACAACAACAAGATCATCTAAGCCTCCTTCATAATCTAATTTGTTTCCATCTCCAACTTCTTTTAATTCATATTTTACCCATTTTATATATTCATGGACTAATGCTTCTTTGCCTGTATATGATTTAAAATCACAATATTTACATTTTTGTTTACAAAAAGGTATATGTACATATATTCCTACATTTTTATTTTTCATTTTTCATCCTTCTTTTTATTTTATTGTCAAAATGCCCCGTCCCCTTTGGCAATTTTCATGATTGATTTTAATCTGTGGTTGACTCCTGATTTTCCAATAGGTACCCTTGTCATTTTTCCTAATTCTGTTAGTGAAGCTTCCGGATATTTTATTCTAAGTTCTGCAATTTCTTTTAAGTTATCAGTTAACTCAGAAAATTTACCATCTTTTTTTATCGATTCTATTGCCTCTATTTGTTTTACTGCTGCATTTATTGTTTTTCCTAGATTAGCAGTTTCGCAATTTACTATTCTATTTACGTTATTTCTCATATCTCTATATACTCGTATATCTTCAAATTTTAATACTGCTGAACTTGCTCCTATAAATGCTAAAAACTTTGATATTTCTTCACCATCTTTTGAATAAATCGATGTACAGTTTTTCTTATCCAATATTTTAAAGTTTATTTTATACTTCTGTAATATTTCTAATATTTTTTTTGCAAATTCTTTTTCTTTAAAAATAAGTTCTATATGATATTTATTATTTGGATTATTTATTGATCCGCTTCCTAAAAAGCAACCTCTTACCAAAGCTTTCTCTTCTAATTCATTCTCCACATTATTCAAATCAGTTTCAATTTCAGTATTTATATCAATAATTTTACTGTCTTTGCATGTAATTACATAATTTTTTCCTTGTAATTCAATTTTATATTCATCAATATTTAGATTATTTAATAATTTAGAAAATCTATTAATATTATATTCACTTTCAGTAGAGAATCTTAGCATGTTATTAGTTATGGATGTATTTGCACTACCTAAATATCCTATAAATTCTAATTTCACACATTGTTTATTTGATAAATTTGTAATTTTACTTAGTTCTTCTTTTACATCTGCTGAAAAAGACATGCTATCCCTCCTTAATATAATTCATTTTGTACTTATTTATTAATTTTATTATATACTTCCACAACTCTATCATTTCCAGATAAATCTTTTTTATAAACTATATCCTTGTATTTTTCTTTTTCAAATATTTTTATTACATCGCTTTTTTGTTTATATCCTATTTCAAGAAAAATATATCCATCTTCATTTAAAAGATCTTCTCCATCTTTTGCAATTATTCTATAAAAATCTAATCCATCTGATCCGTCCATCTAATGCAATATGAGGTTCATTTATAACTTCTATTGGTAACTTTGATATTTCACTGCTTTCAATATATGGAGGATTTGAAACGATAATGTCAAATTTATTTTTAAATTTTGTATCACTCTTTAAGTTGTTAAACATGTCAGACTGTATAAATTCTATATTTACATCATTTTCAATTGCATTTTGCTTAGCAATATCTAAAGCTTTTTTACTTATATCACTCGCATACATTTCAACATCTTGTTCATATTTTTTTATTGAAATAGCAATAGCTCCGCTTCCTGTACATAAATCAAGTATTTTTATACATCCACTATTTTTCCTTTTTTGTTGTTTGATTTCTTTTATTTTATTTAGTACTTCCTCTACCAGTATTTCTGTATCTGGCTGTGGTATCAAAACATTTTCATCAACATAAAAATCAAGTTTCATAAATTCCTGATAATGTGTTATATATTGTAAAGGTTTTCCTTGTATTAGCTCATCAATATATTTCATATATTCGTTAACAATATTATCATCTAGATTTTTTTCTAAATTACATGTTATGTAGCTGTTATTTTGTTTTAATATATATTTTAAGATGACCTTAGATTTTATCACACTATCATCTATATTTTTTTCATTTAAGTTTTTTATTCCATAATTAATAATATCTTTTATTTTCATATTCTTTTACTCTCTTTATTATAATTGTAACCTTGTTGTATGCCAAAATCATAATTAAACCTATGTAATAAAAAAGCTCCCCCACCTTAGCCGTAAGATGAATGAAATTTTAAGAGCCTGTTTACACAGGTGGGTGTCTTGTTGAATGCTCTTGGGTTTCTTATATTATTAATATAAGCATACACGCCACACTCAAAGGCAGACTCCCTTTAATCTATTGTTGGTTCTAAAATTCCAGTCTACACGTACCACGCAGGGAAGATTTAATTTTCTATTTAATTGTATTTATATATTATCATACTTATGAATCTTTTTCAACTATTATTTCCCTTTTTAATAAAGTATTTTTTACCATTCCTATTCCAATAAAATAGTTATTCTTGTCATATATTCTGTATAGCCCATCTGATAATGGAAAAGTATGCTTTACTCCATTTAAGAAAAGTGGTATTTTTCTATTTTCTAAGTATATTTTATTATTTTCATTTAAACTTTTAAAATAGTCTTCTATTGTTATAAAATGTTTATTTATAAATTCAGCACTATTTTTATTTTTTTCCAAATCTTCTATTGTAATTGAGTTTGAAATATCAAATTGCCCTACTGAAATCCTTTCAAGTTCTTTCATATATCCAACTGTATTTAGTTTTTTAGCAATATCTTCACATAAACTTCTTATATATGTTCCTTTTGAACAAGAAACCTCAAATATTATTTGTTTATCTTCTGGATAGATATCTATCAATTCAATACTATAGATTGTAATTTTTCTTGGAGTTAATTTTACTTCTTGATTTTTTCTAGCATATTCATATAGCTTTTTTCCATTTACTTTAATTGCAGAATACATTGGAGGTATTTGACTTTGTTCTCCTACAAAAGAATCTAATATAGTTTTTATATTTTCTTCTGCTAAATTTTCATCTAATACTTCCTTTTCTTCTATTATCTTTCCTTCGCAATCTGCTGTATCTGTTTTTATCCCTAATTGTAGTACTACCTTATATTTTTTATCATGTTCTATTAAATAATATGATAATTTGGTTCCTTTTCCAATTAAAAGTGGTAACACTCCAGTTGCATTTGGATCCAATGTACCAGTATGTCCAACTTTTTCATTTAAAATTCTTTTTACTTTGCTTACTACATCATGAGATGTGCAACCCTTGGTTTTATTTATTACTATAATTCCATCTAACATTTTACTTTAATTGTGACCTTACTTGATATAATATTTTTTCTTTTACTTGCTCAAGGCTTCCTTGCATCAATGCTCCAGCTGCTCTTGGATGACCTCCTCCGCCTAGTATTAGGCACACATCAGAAACATTTACATAATCATTAGAACGAAGTGAAATTTTACAGCCTTTTTCTGTTTGTCTAACAAATATAGATACTTCTACTCCTTCTATATCTCTACCAACTTCTACGATTCCTTCATGGTCACCACTTTGTGCATTTACTTTTTCCTCATCTTCTTGTGTAATATATGTATATGCAACCTTTCCATCTTCTAAGAATTCTAATCTATCTTCTGCAAGTCTGTGCAATTCAAAACTAGCTTTTGTTTTGGTTTGTAGTACTTTTTTATATACTTTTGAAACATTAACCCCTTTATTTAAAAGGTATGCAACAAATTCAAATGTTTCGGCTGTAACTCCTGAGTATCTAAATCCACCTGTATCTGTAATAATTCCAGTTAATATGCAAGTACCAATCTCTTTATTAATTTCTATACCGAAGTGTCCTAATATTCCTAGCATTATTTGTGCACATGCCGGTGCATCGGGGTTAACAAAATTAATATCTCCAAACATAGTGTTGGTTCCATGATGATCAATTGCTATTTTTACTTTTGCATTTTCAAAATATTTAGTAAATCCATTTAACATTTTTATAGTTGCACAATCTACAGCAATAGCTAAATCATATTTCTCAATATCTGATTCTTCTTTTATTTCAGATATACCTGGTAAAAATTCAAATATTCGTGGATATTCTGGTATAATTATGTCTGGATTTTTACCATATAGCTTTAATGCATTGTATAACGCAAGTCCTGTACCAATAGCATCTCCATCTGGATTTTCATGTGTTAAAACAACAATGCTATTTGCCTTATCTATTTCTTGTAATATATTATCAAGAGTGCTCATAAATATCTCCTTTTAAATGGCAAAATCCACTTTTTCAATTTCAAAATGAAAATATGGATTTAGTGCCATTATAATATTTTTAATTGTTATTTATCATTTTTTAATTCTTTTAAAATAGCATCTATCTTTTCACCATACTCTAATGAGTCATCTAATTCAAATACCAATTCTGGTGTAATTCTTAAATTTATTGTATGTGCTATTTTACTTCTTATAAAACCTGAAGATTCTTTTAACCCCTCCATAGTTTTTTGTACATTTTTTGAATTTAATATACTAACATATACCTTTGCATATTTAAAGTCAGGAGTAATCTTAGCTCTAGTTACACTTACCATTCCTGTTACATTTGGATTTTTGAGTTCGTAACTAATAATTTGGCTAAGTTCTTTTTTTAACTCTTCATTGATTCTATTAAGTCTTGCCTCATTCTTTGCCATACTTTCCTCCTATTATTTCTTTACTTCCTCCATTACAAAGAATTCAAGTATATCTAATTCTTTCAAGTCATTATACTTCTCTATTTGAATTCCACATTCGAATCCCTTTGTAACTTCTTTTACATCATCTTTAAAACGTTTTAAAGATACTAATTTACCTTGATGTATTACTACGTTTTCACGTATTACACGAACTCCTGCATTTCTTTCTATTTTTCCGTCTAATACATAGCATCCTGCTATAGTTCCAACATTTGAAACTTTGAATGTTTGTCTAACTTCTGCATTTCCTATTACTTTTTCTTCATATACTGGGTCTAACATTCCCTTCATTGCTGCTTCAACTTCTTCTATAGCTTGATAAATTACTGAGTATTGTTTTATTTCTACTCCATCTTTTTCTGCCATATCTTTCGCAGATATATTTGGTCTTACATCAAATGCTATAATTATGGCTTTTGCAGCCTTTGCTAATTGAACATCTGATTCATTTACTGCTCCTACACCTGAGTGAATAACTTTTACACATACTTCTTCATTAGATACTTTTTCTAATGATTGTTTTAGTGCTTCAGCTGTACCCTGAACATCTGCTTTTACAATAATATTTAATTGTTTAAGGTTTTCACTTTCCATTTTTTCAAATAGATTATTTAATGTTACTCTATTATCTTCTGCAACTTTCTTTTCTCTTTCTTGACGTTTACGTCTTTCAATTAAATGTTTTGCCATTTTTTCGTCTTTTACTTCGTAGAATGTATCTCCTGCCTCTGGCACATTTGTTAGTCCCATAATTTCTACTGGTGTAGAAGGTCCAGCTTTCTTAATCTTTTGGCCTTTATCATTTTTCATTGCTCTTATTCTACCTATAGAAGTTCCAACAACAATAGTGTCACCTTCATCAAGAGTTCCTCTTTGTACCAACATTGACGCAATAGGTCCTTTTGCTTTGTCAAGTCTTGCTTCTATTACAGTTCCTTTTGCTTGCTTTCTTGGATTTGCTTTTAATTCCTTCATATCTGCAACTAATAAAACCATCTCTAATAAGTTTTCTATATTAATTTTTTGCTTTGCAGAAATTGGAACAAATATTGTGTCTCCTCCCCATTCTTCTGGTACAAGCTCATATTCCATTAATTCTTGCTTAATTTTTTCTACATTTGCACCTGGCAAATCTATTTTATTAACAGCTACAATAATTGGAATTTCTGCTGCTTTTGCATGATTGATCGCTTCTATTGTTTGTGGCATAACACCATCATCTGCTGCAACAACAAGAATTGCTATATCTGTAATTTGTGCTCCTCTTGCTCTCATGCTTGTAAATGCTTCATGTCCTGGTGTATCTAAGAATGTGATTTCTCTTCCATTAACATTTACTTTATACGCACCTATATGTTGTGTAATTCCTCCAGCTTCTCCTTCTATAACATTTGTACTTCTTATTGCGTCTAATAATGAAGTTTTTCCATGATCAACGTGTCCCATAACAACAACTACTGGTGGTCTTGGTTCTAATTCATCTGGTGAATCTTCAGTCTCATCAAATAAAATATCTTCTTCTTTTACCTCAGCTTTTTTCTTTGCAGTTATACCAAATTCGCTTGCTACTAAATAAGCTGTATCGAAATCAACTGAATTATTTATAGTTGCCATTATTCCATAATTAAACAATTTTTTGATTACCTCTGCTGTTGTTTTTTTCATTTCAGCAGCTAAATCTTTTACTGTTACATTTTCTGGAATAGTAATTTCTTTTAACTCAAATATTTTTTGTTTGTTTCTTTCTTCATCTGTTTTTTGAACTTTTTTCTTATTTTTCTTTCCTCTTGCAGTTGTTAGATCATAATATTCTAACATTCCTCCATCTTGTTCATTAAACATGTTTGATAATCTATCTACTTGTTTTAAATCTTTAAGTTTTTCACCATTAAATTCTTCAAATCTTCTTGATTTTGTATTTTTTCTAGCATTTTTTGCATCATCATATTTGCTGTTTGCTTTTTGTTTTTCTATAACTTTATTTGAATAATCTCTTTGCAACTCTTTTTCTACAATCTCTGTTGTCATTATATTTTTAATGTTTTTATCAATTCCTTTTTCATCTAATGGTCTATTTTTATTAAATTGTCCTCTATTATCTCTATTATTTTGTTGCCCAAATTTTCCATTGTCATTACGGTTATTTCTAAAGTTGTTATTTCTATTATCACCATTTTGGTTGTTTCTATAACCATTATTTCTATTATCGTTATTTTGATTTCTATAATAGTTATTTCTGTTATCACCATTTTGATTGTTTCTATAACCATTATTTCTATTGTCATTATTTTGATTTCTATAGTTGTTATTTCTATTATTATTCATATTTCTGTTTTCTCTATAATTGTTATTTCTTTCTTGATAACTATTACCTTCTTTAGGTGTAAAGTTATTTCCAACATTTGCATTGCTTACTGGTGTTTTATCTTCTTTAACATTTTGAGTATTTTCTTGCTTTACTTCTTCTTTTTTTACTTCTTGTTTTTGCACAACAGGTGTTTCTTTCTTTTCTTCTTTTGGCTTGTTAGGTTTAATGCCAAATAGTTCATTTACCGTCATTGGCTTTGTTTGTTTGTTTCTATAAACAATATTATAATCTTTATTATTGTTTCTTTCCACAAAACCAACATCTTTTCTATGGTCTTCTCTTGCTTTTTGCTTTCCTTGTGCTATTTTTTCTTCTTCAGAAATAATTACTTCTCTTCTAATAATAACAGGAGTGGCATCTTTTTTATTATCTTTTTGTTCCTTTATTTTTGTATTTTTATTTGCTTTATCTTCTTGCACTACTTTATTATTAAAACTCTCTCTTATTTTTTTTGCTTGCTCATCATCAACACTACTTAGATGACTAGTTACATCAATTCCTAATTTTTGTGCTCTTTCTATTATTTCTTTACTGGCTAAGCCTATTTCTTTTGCTATTTCATGTATTTTTATCTTACCCAATAACTTCACCCCCATTAATTATTTTCAACATCTCTTTTGAAAAGTTTGCATCAACTATTCCAACAACCACTTTATCAGTTTTACCAATTGCTTTACTTAGACTCTCCATTTTCAACATTTCACTAACTTCTATATTGTTTTTGTTACATATTTCTTTAAAATTAGTTTTTGTTCTCTCTGAAGCATCTGAAGCAAGTAGTATTAATTTTACTTTTCTTTTTTCTATAGCCGACATGCAAGATTCTGTACCAAAAACTGTTTTTCCTGCTCTTGTAGCTAACCCTAATAAACCACATATTTTCTCGCTACTTGTCAATCATCACACCTCTTAAACTTTCATAAATTTCATTATTTATTTTCATTTCAAATGCTTTATCAATCCTTTTAGTTTTTATTGCTTTTTCTAGACATTCTATATTGTCACATATATAAGCTCCACGTCCTGCAGCTTTTCCAGTTTTATCAATACTAATATTTCCTTCCTTATCTTTTACTATTCGAATTAATTCATTTTTATTTTTCTTAGAATTACACCCTATACATGTTCTTTGTGGCAAACTCTTCAAATTTCATTTCTCCTTTTTTATTGTATTCAGCTTGTTTCTATATATTATTTTTTTCTTCAATATCTTCTTGAGTTTCTTCGCTTTCATCGCTTTCTTTTTGTGCATTAGCAATCATCTCTCTAAATTGTGATTCGCTCTTTATGTCTATTTTCCAGTTTGTAAGTCTAGCTGCAAGTCTTGCATTTTGCCCCATTTTCCCTATAGCTAAAGATAATTGATCATCTTGTACAATTACTTGAGCAAATCTTTCTTCTTCTTTTATGTCGACAGCCATTACTTGTGCTGGAAGTAATGCAGCAGATATAAATATAGCTGGATCTTCTGACCATTCTATTACATCTATTTTTTCTCCATTTAATTCGTTAATAATATTTTGTATACGAATTCCTTTTTGACCTACACATGATCCAACGGGATCAATATTTTCATTTGGAGAATAAACTGCAACTTTACTTCTGTTCCCTGGATCTCTTGAAACACTCTTAATTTCAATAACTCCCTCATATATTTCTGGAATCTCAAGCTCAAATAACTTTCTTACAAAATCAGGATGTGCTCTAGATATAATTACTTGTGGAGCACCCTTTGCTCCTCTTTCTACGTCTAATACATATGCTCTTATTTTATCATTTACTTTATATTTTTCAGTAGGTATTTGTTCTTTAATTGGCATAATTCCTTCTAATTTGCCTAAGTCTAAAACAACTATTCCACCATCTGACTTTTGTACTATACCTGAAACTATTTCTCCTTTTCTTTCATTAAATTCATCAAATAAAAAGTTTCTAGATGCTTCTCTTATTTTTTGAATAATAACTTGTTTAGCTGTTCCAGCTGCAATTCTACCAAAGTTTTTAGGTACTAATTCTATTTCAGCTTTGTCTCCTACTTGTAATTTACTATCAAGTTTTCTGGCTTCTTCTAATGTTATTTGTAGTCTTGTATCTTCTATGTCTTCTGGTTTTTCTACTATATCTTTTTCAGCATATACATGAATTTCACCAGTTTCTTTATCCATTGTTATTTTAACATTCTCTACAGAATCAAAATTTCTTTTATATGCTGTAACTAGAGCTGTTTCAATTGACTCTAATAAATAATCTTTATTAATTCCTTTTTCTTTTTCTAATTCTTCCATTGCAACTATTAGTTCTTTGCTATCAATTGCTTGTACATTGTTTTTTTCTACTTTTTTCTTCATCTTATTCATTCCTCCTTATAAATTATTCCAATCAAAAAATGTTTTTATTAAAGATATTTCTTTTCTATTAATTTTTATTTCAGTTTGATTATCTAAACTTAAAATAATTTCTTCTTCATTAAAACTTTTCAAATTTCCTACAAATTCTTTTTGCTTATTTATTGGCTTAAATAGTTTAACTTCTATTTTATTTCCAATATTGCTTTCTAAGTGTCTGTCTTTTCTTAAAACTTTTTCGATTCCCGTTGAAGAAACTTCTAGAAAATATTGATCTTTTATATAATCTGCTGAGTCTAATACCTCATTAATGCCATCATTAACTTTCTCGCAATCATTTAGATCTATGTCTCCATTTTCTTTTTCTATAAATATACGTAAAAAGTAATTCTGTCCTTCTTTTACATATTGAACATCATATAACTGATATCCTAATTCTTCAACACGAGTTTTTATCAATTGTTCAACTTTTTCTTCTATATTTGCCATAAGTATCTCCTCTTATTTTTCGTTATTTACGTACAGAAGAGTGGAATTTGCTTCCACTCTTCTTCCTTAATAATTATGCTTTTAATATTATACTGCATTTTTTTCCCGTTTGCAAGTCTTTTTTGGCTTTTTACCTATGAAATTTACATATTTTATGATATACTTATATCTAAATTATTTATGGAGGCTATAATGAATACAAAATATTGGGATATATTAGAATATAATAAAATAATAGAAAATTTAATTAAGTATTGTAAGACTTATATAGGTAAACAAAAAGCATCAAATTTAACACCTATTTTCGATTCAGATGCAGTAGATAATCTTTTGGCTCAAACAGATGAAGCAGTATCTTTAATTACAAAAAAATCTTCTATACCACTTGCAGAAATTCCTAATATAGACTTATGGTTAAAGCAAATAGACAGCTTCTCTGTTTTATCTTTAAAAGCATTATTAGAAGTTGCAAATTTTTTAAAAATAGTAAGAGAGGTAAAAGAGTATTTTTATTCTGATGAGGACTTTGATATCTCTAGTTTTAATTTATTATCAGAATATTTTTCCAATCTTTACGCAAATAAAAGTGTTGAGGAAAAAATATCAAGCATCATTTTAGATGAAAATACCATAGCAGACAATGCTTCAAACAAATTATATTCTATACGAAAACAAATAAAGAAAATAGAACAAGAAATTAGAGATAAGCTTAGTAATTTTATCCATTCTTCTACTTATTCTAAATTCATAATGGAACCAATTATAACTATTCGTAATGATAGATTTGTTATTCCTGTAAAAGAAGAATACAAAAATAATGTAAAAGGATTTATACATGACGTGTCAAGTAGTGGATCATCTGTTTTTATAGAACCGCTTAGTATTTTCGAAATGAATAATGAAATTCTAAATCTTAAAATTGAAGAAGAAATTGAAATTGAAAAAATACTGCAGGAATTATCTAGTATGTTGTATGAATATTCAAATTTATTAAAAATAAATCTTGAAACACTTGGTACACTTGATTTAGTATTTGCAAAAGCTAGCTATTCTTTACAATTAGATGGTATATATCCTATAATTAATAAAGAGAAACATATTAATTTAATTAAGGTTCGTCATCCTTTAATTTCAAAGGATCATGTTGTCCCTATTGATGTATCTATTGGAGAAGATTACTATTCCTTAGTTATTACTGGTCCAAATACCGGTGGTAAAACTGTATGTTTAAAAACAGTAGGCCTTAACTTATTAATGGCTTATTCTGGTATCTTTATTCCATGTAACGAGAATAGTAGTATTTATGTATTTGATAATATTTTTGCTGATATTGGTGATGAACAAAGCATTCAAGAATCTTTAAGTACTTTTTCGTCTCATATATCTAACATTATAGAAATAATTAATCATTCTACATGTAACAGTTTGATATTATTAGATGAGTTGGGTTCTGGTACAGACCCTATTGAAGGTGCTAATCTTGCAATAAGTATTTTACAATATTTTTATAAAAATAGTACTTTGGTTATTTCTACTACCCACTATCAGGAATTAAAAAAATATTGTTTAACTGTTAATGGTTTTGAAAACGCAAGTTGTGAATTTGACATTGAAAGATTACAACCAACTTATAAATTGCTAATTGGCATACCAGGTAAAAGTAATGCTTTTGCAATTAGTAAGAAATTAGGCCTAAATAAAGAGATTTTAGATATGGCTAATTCTCTAATGAAAAATGAAGACATAAGTGTCGAAGAATTAATGAAAAGTATTTATGATGATAAAATTAAGATTGAAAATGAGAAAAATGAAATCGAAAAAAATTCTAAGCAAATAGAACAACTTCGAAAATCTTTAGAACAGAAAAAAACTGATGTAACTAATCGAGAAAATGAAATAGTTGAAAAGGCTAAAATCGAAGCAAGAAATATTATCTTGTCTGCAAAAAACGAGGTAAACGAGGTTATAAAAGAAATCAATAAAATACAAAAGGACTATAAAGATTATATTAAAAACATAGATTCTAATGATTTAAGCAAAGCAAATAATTTAAGAAATCAATTAAATAACAAATTACAAGATATAGAGAAATCCACTAATGGTTCTAGTAGTATAAACTTAGAAATATTGAAGACTCTAAACTCAAAGAACAGAATGAAAAACAATAGTTTAAATTTAGATTCTAATAAGAAAAATGATAATAAATCTAACAATAAGTCAAGTGTTAATTTTGTAAAAAATGATCAATATAAATCTCAAAATATATCTTCCGAAATTAATGTTATAGGACTTAATGTAGATGAAGCTGTATTTTTAATAGATAAATATCTAGACGATTGCGCTATTGCTAAGCTTTCTCCTATTAGAATTGTACATGGGAAAGGAACAGGAAAACTAAGACAAGGAATTCACACTTTTTTAAAAACAAACCCACATGTTAAATCTTTTAGAATTGGTACTTTCGGAGAAGGTGAAATGGGAGTTACCGTCATAGAATTAAAGTAGAATAAAGCCACTAATTTATTATTTAGTTATTCTATCAATTATTATGCAAAATAAAAGAAGTTCAAATTATATTTTTATATAAGTTTGAACTTCTTTATTTTATATCTTTATATTTATTTTTTATAATTTCCTGACATTCCATATTGTTGCATCATCCAAGAATATGCATCAAATACTTCAACAGTTTCTGGGACTCCATAATCAACTCCATTTGTTTCTACTGTTATGCTTTTAATTACAGGTTGTTTTTTTGGTGTATCTGATTGGATTGTATTTCCATCTTTATCTTTTGGAGCTTCCTCTCCATCTTTTAATTCACTGCTTCTATAATATACTTTCACATTTGCGATCTTTTCTACAACATCCATACCTTCTATTACTTTTCCGAACGCCGCATAAGTGCCATCTAACTGTGTATTATCTTCTGTCATAATAAAGAATTGTGAACCAGCTGAATCATAACCCTTTGTTGTTAAAGAGCTACTATATTGGCTATAATCACTTCTAGCCATAGAAATTACACCTTTTTCATGCTTTATATTGTTTTTTGTGTATCCATTTGCAATAAACTCACCTTTTATATTATAGGTTCTATCTGTTTGAACATCATCCATAATATCACTTAATGATGGTGATACAGTAGTGTCTCCATTTTTTGCTCCACCTTGTATTACAAAGTTTGGTATTGTTCTATGAAATGTAGATCCATTATAAAATCCTCTATTTGCTAAACGTATAAAATTAGTTACTGTGTTTGGTGCTTTATCTGGGTATAATTCTATTTTTATAGTTCCATAATCCTCAATTTCCATTGTTGCAACAGGATTAGGTATATTTAATGTTGCCTTCTTGTAAATTCCATAAGCAACTCCTGCAATTCCAAGTAATACTGCAATTATTGCTAATATTAATAAAATTCTAACTAAAACTTTTTTCATTTTATTTTTTCTCCTCATTAATTTTAATATTTTTATATTTCATATTTTATAGCATTAAATTATCAAAAACAAATTGTTCTTGCATCCTTTTTAATGACTGTTTTATAGTTCTTGCTCTTACCTCTCCAATCCCATCAACTTCATCTAATTTTGGAATGTCAGCAGCAAGTATATGTTGAAACGATTTAAATGATTTTACCAAATTATCAACTATATTACTTGGCATTCTCGGAATTTTATTAAGTACTCTATATCCTCTTGTATAAACACCTACTTCATCATAGTTATCAAAATCTTCATATCCAAGTAATTTAGCAAATTTTTCAGATTTTACAAGATCATCATGCTCCAATTTTTTTATTTCGTCTAATATCTTTTCGCAAGTTCTTTTCTTTCCTGGCGCAATATAGTCTTTAATAATTAATAGTTCTTCTTTTTCTAAATCTCCTATTAATTCATCTAATTGCATCTCCAATAATCTTCCTTCTTCACCTAGTTCATCTATGGCTCTATTTACTTCATCAGCCACTCTCATAACCATTTCTGCTCTTTGTATTGCTATAATTACATTTTCTAATGTTACAATATCATTAAATTCATATTCATTTAGTAGATTAAGTTTGCTATCAAATACCTTTTTATATTTCTCTACAGTTTGAAGAGCTTGATTTGCTTTTGAAATTACCGCTTCTAAGTCCTTTAAAACATATCTTGAATTACCTTTAAAAATAGTTATAATTCCTCTTCTTTGTGATATGCTTATTACCAATGATCCTGTTTGTTTCGCTGTACGCTCTGCTGTTCTGTGTCTTGTACCTGTTTCAGATGTTGATATATCTGAAGATGGTATTAACTGTGCATTTGCGTAAAGAATTTTTTTAAAGTCAGAACTTAATATAATTGCACCATCCATTTTAGCTAGCTCATATAATCTAGATGATGTATATTCTACATCTAACCTAAATCCACCATCAACTAGATCCATAACTTCTTTGTTATCGCCACCAATTGCAATTAACGCTCCTGTTTTTGCTTTCAATATATTTTCCAAGCCATTTCTAATTGGAGTTCCTGGTGCAATCATCCTTAACACTTCAGAAATAGCTTCATCTTTTTTCACTGCCATTTTTCCAACTCCTTTTGTCACTTTAGGGACGTTCTTTTTTCTGCCTCCCCGTCATATTAGGGACAGACCTCTGTTTAATTCGTTCATCTATCTTTCTTATTTCTATAGCTTTTATTCTACTTTATCATCTAATTCCTAAATTTTTAATTGCTTCATTTATATTCTTCACGCCTATTATATCTAATTTGTAATTATCTTTCAATAGTTTTCTATTACTTTCTGGTATAATACATTTTTTAAACCCTAGTTTTTCTGCTTCCTTTATTCTTTTTTCTATCATATTAACTGCTCTTACTTCTCCTGTAAGGCCAACTTCTCCAATTGCAACAACGTCTTTTGGTATACATACATTTTTATAGCTAGAGCTACATGCGAGAATAACACCTAAATCAACTGCTGGCTCAACAATTTTGATTCCACTAACAACATTTAAATAGACATCTTGTCCACCTAATGCTAAACCTGCCTTTTTTTCTAGAACAGCTATTAATACAGCTAATCTATTATAGTCAAATCCATTTGCCGTTCTTTTAGGAATTCCAAATACACTAGCAGAAGTCAAAGCTTGTAATTCTATTAACAAAGGTCTTGTTCCTTCCATACTTGCCACCACCACAGATCCTGCAGGGTTATCCTCTCTTTCAGAAATCAAGATAGAAGAAGGATT
Source organism: uncultured Clostridium sp. (assembly GCA_902406115.1). Lineage (GTDB taxonomy): Bacteria > Bacillota > Clostridia > TANB77 > CAG-508 > CALXVA01. The sequence goes on from CABPCL010000001.1 coordinate 138,731, forward strand.
CGTTATTTCAACCATTCCTTCATTTTTCATTTCAAACATTCCAAGTTCATTTGTAGATCCAAATCTATTTTTTACACTTCTTAACATTCTATATGAAAAATATCTTTCTCCTTCTAGATATAGTACAGTATCCACCATATGTTCCAACACCCTTGGTCCAGCTATGTTTCCATCTTTAGTAACATGTCCAATTATAATAGTAGTAATACTATTTTCTTTGCAAATACGCATAATCCTAGCTGTAATTTCTCTAACTTGACTTACAGTACCTGCTGCTGATGTAATATCTTCTGAATACATAGTTTGAATTGAGTCAATAATAACCAATTTAGGATTTGTATTTAATATTGCTTCTTGAATAATATCAATATCAGTTTCTCCTAAAAACATAATATCGTCGTTATTTATGTTTAGACGATCTGCTCTTATTTTAACTTGTTCTGCAGATTCCTCTCCAGATACATATAAAACCTTGCCTTCTCCTATTATTTTGTCACATATTTGTAAAATCAAGGTTGACTTTCCGATTCCTGGTTCGCCTCCAACTAAAACCAGTGACCCTTTTACAAGTCCTCCACCAAGTACTCTATCTAATTCACCTATGCCTGTACTTATTCTCGTCGCATCAATACCCTCTACTTCTTTTAATTTGCGAGGGGTAGCACTTTTGGGTTTGCCACTTGGATTATTACTAGATACTGCCACATTATTTATTTTTTCTTCATAAAAACTATTCCATTCATTACACGCAGGACATTTTCCAAGCCATTTTGCTGACTCATATCCACAATTTTCACACACAAACACTGTTTTCGCTTTAGCCATATTTCCTCCTTTGTCACTTTAGGGACGTTCCTTTTTCTGCCATTATGCCATATCTAGGGACATTCCTCTATTTTATCATTTATTATTCTATATATCGTCCTCTCACTAATCCCTATAATTCTAGCCAATTGTTTTCTTCTTATTCCTTCTATATAAGCAATTTTGCTTATTATTTGCTTTTTGTATTTCGCATTATATTTTTGTATTTCTAATATGTTATCAATTTTTAATTTAGTTTTTATTTTTTCTATAGCTTCATTATCAGACAATTTTTTTCCAATTTCAAATTTCCAATCATTTTCGATCCCATTTGTCATTATTAAATTATAGTTCTTCCAAAGTTCTATTGCCTTTTTTCTATCTTTACTATCAAAAATGTTCAAAATAAAATCAATATCTGTAATATCACCTTTATTTAAGTATTCTTGATAGCTACTCCATTTATATTTATCCATTTTGCAGATTCCATCTTTTTGAGGATTTTTATGAATATATCTTTGCAAATTTAATAGATAAGCTAAATCTTCTACACATTTACTATGAAATCTATTATAAAATAAATGTCCTATCCTATCATATTTTTTATTAAAATATATTGCATATGATGTTGCTAAACTTTGCATTATTTTTGATATTGAATCATTCTTGTCTTTTATTAGCAGATGTACATGATTACTCATTAATACATAAGCATATAACTCATAATTATATTTTTGTTTTGTACTTATGATCCTCTTTATAAAATTTTTTCTATCCATATCATCGAAGAATATATCTTGATTATTTATTCCTCTCAATATAATATGGTAAACACCGCAAAAAGACTTTGCATTTTTTCTTGAACCCCTGGGCATCTCTCTTTCTCCTTTCTTTTATTTAAATCCATATATTCAAATATTGAAAGTTGAATGCCCCCAGTTCAACTTTTATCGCAATTTAAAATATAGCATACTTTTTATAAATATGCTATATTTTTTATCATTTTTATTAATTTAAAATTAAATTCCTGTAAGAGTGTCCCTAAGTATGCCACATTGGCAGAAAAAAGAACGTCCCTAAAGTGACAAAATGAACATTGCATGGGACCAAGCAAGTGCATTGACCCAACTTGGTTGCATAGTGCTATTGTTTACTTGTTCTGCAAGAAATCCATGTTCATTTGAACTATTTACCACAAAATCTATACATTCTTGTGCTTTCTTTTTTTGTCCGTCTGCTTTATAATACATTGACATCCATAATGTTGCAATTGGCCATGGATTTTTTCCATCTCGATAGTTATCTCCTTCAAATCTTAAATATCCTCCTGTATACGTTCTTAATGTCATATTTATTCTTTCTATTGTATTCTGAACCTTCTTTTCTTTTGGTCCGAACATTTTAAAAGGAACTACGCTTCCAATAACACTAATATCTGTTTTCTTATCATTAGAATTTCTTAATAAGCATTTCATATTTTCGTCATACATGTTTTTAGAAATATATTTTTTTATTTCGTCCATATTTTTTGCTATTTTTGTTTTTATTTTATTAATGCTCTCTAATTTTAGCCTGTTTTCTTGGTATTCTGGCTCTATTTTTTCATAAATATTTATCATTGATTGAAAAGCTGCATAAATACTAGAAAGAGAATATAAATGAACCCCTTCATTCATTTCCCATAAATCATAGCTTAATGGTAATTTGTTTCTTTCTTCTGTATGATATGTTGCTTCTATCTCGTTTTTTACTATATCACTTGTATCATGAGTTCCTAATATGTTATCCATATATATACATAAAAATTTAGTCGCACTTTCGCACATTTTTAATGTTTCTTTTAAAAATTTAACATTATTTATTTCTTTATAATGTTCATATATTCCATAAATTACACTTGCTGTTTCATCTACCTGATATCCCCAGCATGGAGCTAATCTTCCATCCGTATAAAATCTTTGTTCCCACATTCCATTTTTACTTTGTGTATTTTTACAAAAATTTTTATAAAACTTTTCTGTTTCTTTTGTCATATTTAATTTATCAAATGCTTTTGTTATAAATACAGCATCACGTGGCCAACAATATGAATATCTTCCACAGTTTTCTCTATTTTCATCAACTTCAACTGCTGCAGATACTCCCCCTGTATTTTGATTAGTAAGTAACGGAAATAACAAAATTGTTCTTTTATATACATTGTTAAACTTTTTATTATATTCTGTATTTTCTTCTTTAAGTTGAATGTTGGTATGATCTTTTACGTATTTTTTCCAGTATTTTTCAACCGAATTTTGTTCCTTTACTACATCTGCCTTTCTTATATTTGAAATCTCTTTTAATAGTTTTTCTTCATCTATTTTTTCATTATTTCTCACATATATAAATAGATCTAATTCTTTTTTCTCTCCTGGTTTTATTTTTCCTATATCAAAACTAACACTTGAGTCTGGACTCATTCCAATATAGTCTTTATCTTCTATAACCCCTCTTGCTATATTGTTTTCTGTATCATTTAATTGATGACTTAAAATGTTATTCTTTGAAAACATGCATATTGTATCATTATGACTATATTGTATTAATACTTGATCAGAAATTTTAGAACCCACCGCATTGTTGTAGTCAGATAATAGCTTAGAATGTATTAGAAAATTAACATTTAGATCGATAGTATTATTGTTCTCAAAAATATATCTTTTAATTAATATGCTATCTTTTAGTGTTACAAAATCTGTTTGTTTTATTTTTAAGTTAAAATATGTATTTTCTATTTCTGTATTTAGTACATTAGTATCTTTTGTGTAATATTGCTTATATTGGTTATTTTGATCTTCGTGCAAATATATCATGCATGAATCATTTACTTTTACCCCAGTATAAAAGAAATCTATAAACTGTCTGAAATCTGGAGCATCATACATCATCCTTAATAACTCTCCATTTTTACTATAACTGGCTGTTATATTCTTTCCTCCTATAATTGCATCATTAAAGTATTTGTTTTTCATTTGTGTTTTCCTCTCTTTTATTTATTCTCTACTATTTTAACAATTTGATTTTCTAATTCCTTTAGTTTGTCTTTTAGTCTTACAATCTCACTATCATCTGTATTATTATTTAGATAATCTTCTTTTACGATTGTTTCCATATCTTCTAATTCTTCTTTTAAAGTCTTCATTCTCTCTATAACTTCTAATCTTAAGAATTTTGGCTGTAACTTATCTTTTACGACATCAACAACTTTAATTTCTTTGCTTAGATCATACGTTTCACCTAGTGATGGTATTGTTACAGGAATTTTTGTTTCTTCTTCCAATTTTTGTTTTAATACAATTTGCCCTTCTGGTTCCCCATGTACTAGAAAAATATGGGTAGGTTTTTTTATAAATGAATATACAAAATTCATAAGCCATTCTTGATCAGCATGACCTGAATATCCCTCAATATATTCTATTCTTGCATTTACAGCAATTTCCTCACCAAATATTGTTACTCTTTTTTCACCGTCTACAAGTTTTCTTCCAAGTGTGCCTGGTGCTTGATATCCAACAAATAAGATTGTACTGTTTGGATTCCATAAATTATGTTTTAAATGATGTTTGATTCTTCCTACTTCGCACATACCACTAGCAGATATAATAATAGAAGCCTCATCTCTTTCATTTAATTCTTTTGATTCATCAGCTGTTCTTGTAAACTCAAGTCCTGGAAATTCAAGTGGGTTATCACCACTTTGTATTAACTCTTGCGTTTCTTCATTGAATAAATTCATATTTTCCCTAAAGACCTCTGTTGCAGATATTGCAAGAGGACTATCCACATATACATGTGCACTCATCAATTTTTGATATTGTTTATAAAATTCCTCACTGTGTTTTACATCTTTTATTTTATTTAACTCATATAATACTTCTTGAGTTCTTCCAACAGCAAATGAAGGTATTACAACAGTTCCACCCTTTTCTAAAGTCTCATATACAATTTTTAAAAATAATTCTGCTTTATCATCATTTCTTAAATGTAATCTATTTCCATATGTAGATTCCATTACTAAATAATCTGCATCTTCAATCATTGTAGGAGAAGATAATAAAGGAATATCATTGTTACCTAAATCTCCTGTAAATACAATTTTCTTTTGTTCTCCATCTTCCTTGATCCACACTTCTATAATTGCTGATCCTAACATATGTCCAGCATCGTTAAATCTCACATGAATATTCTCATCTATTTCTATTAATTGATCATATTGTACTGGCGTAAATATTTCTAATGATTTTGCTGCATCTTCTGCTGTATATAATGGTGGAAGTGGTTTTTCTCCTTTTCTCATTCTTTTTCTATTTTTCCATTCAATTTCCATTTCTTGTATATGTCCACTATCTGGCAACATTATTGAACATAAATCACATGTTGCTTTTGTGGCAAAAATAGGATTTCTATATCCTTCATTATATAATTTGGGGATTCTTCCTGAATGATCTATATGTGCATGAGTTAAAAGCATAAAATCTATTTCATCTATATTAAACATAAATGGTGCTGAATTTTCGAGTTCTTCTGCGGCAGCTCCTTGATACATACCACAATCAACTAAAAATTTCTTTCCTGCTCCTTCAACAAGAAAATTTGATCCTGTTACAGTCTTTGCTGCTCCTAAAAAAGTAACTTTCATACATTAAATCCTTTCTCTATATAAATAATTTTATTTTCTTTTTTATCCTTACACTCTTTAATTTTATTTCTGATTTCATTTCTAATGTATCTCCATCGCAATATTCTAAATATAGTATCTCATTTTCATATTTACAAAGAATGTTAAGATTCTCTAAATTAATCATCTTAGAATTAAATAATTGTTTTATAACTGTATTTGTCAATTCCTCATTTTCCGTAAAAATATCCCACACCTTATTTTCTTGTGCCTTTTTAGTTAATAATTTTATTATTTTTTCAAATTGATCATCTAATTCTTTTATGTCCTTTAAATATATATTTTCATCATACGGAATGTACCTGTAATATCTTATCTTATAAATCCAATTAATTATGTCAGATTTTTCTTGCACATCTTTTATCTGTCGTTCTGCACATTTTAAAAATTCATTACAATATTTTATTATTTTATTATTTTCTTCATTTTCATCATAGCCATCAATACTAATTCCATTTAGAAATTCTATTTCATTTTGAATTTTATCTTTTTCTTTTACAAATTCCTTTGGGTCAAGCATTTTATTGCATTTTTGCATTCTTTCCAATTTTTGATTTCTATCATTTTCTAATATATCTGCTAAATGACTAATACTAAAGATTTTTTCCTTATTGGGCAAGTTTTCATTTCTTTCTCTATATTCTTTTTTCAATAGGTCTGTATTATTAATAATTCTGTCAATTTTCTCAATTTCTCCAGATAATTTCTTTTTTTCATTAGTAATTTTCTGAACAAATTCCTTTTTGTTCAAAAAGCTTTTTAACTGCTCTTCTTTTTCAGTCTTTATGCTTATTATCTTATTTAATTCTTCTTCATCTTTTCTAATATACATATCTACTGAAATTTCGCTTAAAAGAGCCTCAAAATTATTAGTCTCTTTATTACCTTTGCATATTGATATATTATTCTCTTCTTCAGCATTCATGTTCATTTCTATTAATTTATTTCCATATAGTAATAATAAGCTTTGATATAATATATTATATTTAATATCTTCTATTTCTTTTATGCCAATATCCCAAGACCAGCCATTAAAATCTCTTATTACTTCAACTTGACTAATGTTTTCTCCAATGATAAACATTTCTTTTATAGCTTTTTCAGTATATTCATATCCTAAATCAATTTTTTTCTCTTCTTCTCCAATATACCAGATTGCAGACAACAACGATTTTTCATTTGGATAGCAAAGGATTTTACCTTTTTTTTGGTCTATCTCTATTTTTCTATTTTCTTCAGGATTAAAAAATTCTATATCAAAACATTTTTCTTTTATAGTTTTTAATAAATTATCAATATAATCATTTTTTGAGAGTGTTTCAACTTTAATCGTTTCGTAATCTTTATACGCACTTTCTATCTTATAGAACATACTTAATAGAAGGTTTTTAACATTTAACGAAAACAATTTTCCATCTAATATTTTTTCCAACTCATTATTATAATTTTTTATATTAAATTTAGAAAAAATCTTATTTTTCTCCATGCATTCTCCTCTTTTGTTTTATAATCTGACACTATTTCAGTTTTACTCTTTTGTCTCGCCATCTGCACTGCTCATTTTTAATTCTTCCCAGCGTTCTTTTGACATTAAAACTTCTCTTGGCTTACTTCCTTGGAATCCTGATATGATTCCTCTTTCTTCCATTTGATCTATAATTCTTCCAGCACGTGCATATCCTACTTTAAATCTTCTTTGTATAAAGGATGTAGACGCTTGTCCTGTTTCAACAACTACATCTATAGCATCCATTAAAAATGGATCTGTATTATCATCATCTGCTGCTTGTTCAGCCATCTCTTTGTCTGTATTTCCAGAGTTTTCAATTTGTTTTATTATATCATCATTATAAGTTACATTACTATTATTTTTTATAAAATCAACGATTTTTTCTACTTCTTTATCAGATATAAACGCTCCTTGTATTCTTGTAGGCTTTGGTGCCCCAGATGGATAAAATAGCATATCTCCTTTACCCAATAATTTTTCAGCTCCAGCCATATCTAATATAGTTCTAGAATCTATTTGAGATGAAACTGCAAATGATATTCTTGATGGAATATTAGCCTTAATTATACCAGTAATAACATCAACAGATGGACGTTGAGTTGCAATTACTAAGTGCATTCCAGCTGCTCTTGCCATTTGTGCTAATCTACAAATTGCATCTTCTACATCTTTAGGAGATACCATCATCAAATCTGATAACTCATCTATAATTATTACAATTTGAGGTAATTTTTCTGTATTTCCATCTTTGTCTAAAGCTTCATTATATCCCTTTATATCTCTTACATTTTTACTAGCAAATAAACTATAACGATTTACCATTTCTTGTACTGCCCAAGCAAGTGCTCCTGCTGCTTTTTTAGGATCAGTTACTACCGGAATTAATAAATGTGGTATTCCATTATATACTGAAAGTTCTACCACCTTTGGATCTACCATTAGAAGTTTTACCTCACTTGGTTTTGCTTTATAAATAATACTTGCTATTAAAGTATTTATACATACACTTTTTCCTGATCCAGTTGCTCCTGCAATTAAAACGTGTGGCATTTTAGCAATATCAGTTACAACTTCTTGACCTCCAACATCTTTACCTAATGCAAACGCTAATTTTGATTTATGATTTTTAAATTGATCACAATCTATTATATCTCTTAAATGTACCATTTCGTTTTCTTTGTTTGGAACTTCTATTCCTACAGCTTGTTTTCCTGGAATAGGAGCTTCTATTCTAATAGTTTCAGCTGCTAAATTTAACGCAATATCATCTGCTAAATTTGCAATTTTGCTTACTCTAACTCCTTCTGCAGGTTTTAATTCATATCTTGTAATAGCGGGTCCAACCGATACATTTTCAACTTTTGCAGATACCCCAAAACTATATAATGTTTTTTGTAGTTTAGTTGCTGTATCTGTTACTGCTTTCTTTCCGCCTTTATTTGCTTTTCTTTCTCCCTCACTCAACAATTGGACTGGAGGAAATTCGTAATTTTCATCTTCCACAGTTAATGTATGTTCTAATTGTAATACTTCTTTAACCTTTTCCTCTTTTGTTTCTTGTTCTGTTTTAAATAGATTTGCGTCTATTACATCTGATCCTGTTTCTTCTGATTTTTCTCTTTCTTCTTTATTTTTACCTTTTTTAATGTTAAATGGTATTAAATTATCTTTATCATGATTATATTTTTTTACATTGTTATCATCTAAAGATCCATCATTTAAATTTATAGTAATTTGATCAGCTAATTGTTCAGCTTGTCTTTTCTGCTCTTCTTTTTCTCTTAGTCTACGTTCTCTTTTAGTTTCTTTTGTAGTACTTGCTCTTATTTCTTCATCTTCTTTTCTTCTTGAAATTCTTTCTTCTCTTCTAGCTTCTCTATCTTCACGTGCATTATCCATCCACTGGCTTATTATTTCTGCAGGTCTAATTCCAAACATAAATACTATAAATAATATGGCCATACCTATACATAATATAACAGTTCCAACTTCTCCTAATAATTTTATTAAAAGTCCAGCAACTGCTGTTCCTATGGCTCCTCCGCCTTTATTGTTTTCCCCTATTTTATATCCGTCTTGTAGCATTTGTCCAAACTCATTATTGGCATTAATACTACCATTTGATATTTGGAAAACACTAAGCACCGTGGCAACACATAGTAAAAATATTCCATATTGAATTAATTTTGAAAATAAATAATCTTTGTCTTCATATGACATATAAATAGAAATCAAAAACATTCCTATAGGTAAGATATATTTAGTTACTCCCATTATTCCACCTAATATTGGACTTAGGTTTTCACCTATATATCCTGATTTTGTATAGATTAATACTGCAAGTAGAATACTAATAAGTATCATAATTACTACTGCAACATTTATATCAATTCTATTTTTATTTTTACTTCTTTTACCTTTTTTCGTCCTTGCCAAAATGTGTTTCCTCCCTTAATTTTATAATCAAATTATATCATATCAATATTAATTTTCATATATAAAATATAATATATTTCTTATAAAATTTAGTATAAAAAAGAAGTCGGAAATCAACTTAACATTGATTTGATTCTATCCGACTTCTGACTTCCTTATTTATTAATATTTTATTTAATTTATAATTATTGTCTTTACTTTAATTCTTTTCTGTTATTTTTTATTACTTTTAAAGCATCCTCTAAAGCAACTTCTATTCCTGCTAAAACGCCATCTGCATATTCTTCTGTTCCACTTTTTATTTCTCTAGACATTTCATTAGCAGTTTCTATAATTTCCACTTTTTTCTCATATGCTTTTCTTGTTATTTCATGTTCATCTATCATTGATATAATTCTATTTTCAGCTTCTTTAATTATATCATTTGCTTCATTTTGAGCCTCAACTAGAATTCTTTGTCTTTCTTCTTTAACCCATTTTGCTTGTTTAATTTCATCTGGTAGTTTTAGTCTTATTTCTTTTATAATCTCCAAGATTTCTTCTTTATCTACTATACATTTATTAGAAAATGGAACGTTTCTGCTTTTTTCCATTATATCCTCTAATGTTTCCAATAAAGTAAATATTTCCATAATTCTACTCCTTTCGATCTAAGAATATAAGGCTAACTCTACCATACTTTCTTAAATCATAAACCCTTAACTGTAAATTTTCTAATTCTTTTAATTCTCTTTGTTCATCATCAGTTTCTATAATTATAATTCCGTCTTCTTTTAGTAAATTATGTAATAAAATTCTATTTGACGCATCTACTGCTAGGTCTTCTCTGTATGGAGGATCTATATAAATCACATCAAATTTTAATCCTTTATCTTGAAGTAACTTTAAACATTGTTTATAATCTTTTTCTATTACAACTGATTGACTTAAAAATTTAGTTTTTTCTAAATTTTGATAAATCATTTTAGAAGAATTATGGGATTTCTCGCAAAAATATGCTTTGTTGCAACCTCTACTAATAAATTCTATTCCTATAGCTCCACTGCCTGCAAATAAATCTAAAACAACACTATTTTCTATTTTACTTTGAATAATATTAAATAATGATTCCTTTACTCTATCTAAAGTAGGTCTTGTTGAAATATCATCTATTGAATTTAATTTTGTTCCTCTTGCTTTTCCACTTATTACTCTCACAATTACCTCTATACTGATTATCTATATTTTATAATTTATTTGCAATATGTCAATATTATTAACACAATTGTAATATAGTCTTAACATGTTTGTAATACTGTTATAATTCTGTAACATTATGCTAAATTATATAACAAATTATTATAATTGTAAATATATCACCCAAATTTTATTTACTTTGATGCTTTAGTTGTAAATAAAATTGAAATAAAAAAAGCACTATTTAATTTAGTGCTTTTAATTATTAGTCTTTATTTACATCTTTTATTAACTCTAACTGAGATATTAATAATGATTCCATTTTTGCCTTATATACATCAAATTTCTTTTGTAAATCTTCTAGTTCTTTTGTTTTCATTACAATTTCTTGTTCTAGTTCTATTGATCTTTGTTTTGCTGATCCTTGTGCATCTTTTATGATTTGATCTGCTTGTTGCTGAGCAACTTTTTTTATCTCGTCTGCAGTACTTTGAGCCATTATTAGTGTATTATTAAGTGTAGATTCAAGGTTTCTATACTTCTTAATGCTTTCTTCTAATTCTGCAATCTTTGCATCGTTTTCATTTGATTGCTTATATAATTTTTCGTAATCAGCTGTTAATTCATCTAAAAATTCATCAACTTCTTCAACACTATATCCATTCATCATCTGTTTTGCAAATTTTTTATTTTCTATATCCAAAGGTGTATACATATTTTTTCCTCCTAAAATTCCACACACAATTATTTCATATTTTATTAGTTATTAGCATTATTTTTTATCCAAGAAACTGATAGTTTGTTTTTTATTTCTTCTCTAGCCATTTCATTTGTAATATCGTAATTATATGGTGCTACTAAAAATATTGAATTAGATATTTTTTGTAGATTTCCATCTAAAGCATGAACTGCTCCACTAACAACATCTACAATTCTTCTAGCAATATCTTTATTAACATATTCTAAATTAACAATAATAGATTTTTTTTCTTTTAATAAAGTACAAATATTTTCAGATTGTTCAAAAGAAGTTGGTTGGCAAATAACCATTTTCACTTGTTGTGTTTGTGGCATATTTACTATTTTGTTATTTCTTCTTCCCCAAATTTTTCTATCTTCTTCTTCCTCTTCTTCATTATCTTGTATATTATCTCTTTCATAATCTAATTCTTCATTTTCTTCTGTATCTTTTTCTGGTTCAACTCCTAATAATCCCCATACTTTTTCCATAATAGCTCCTGACATTCTAATACCCTCCTATAAAACTTAATTTGTCCTTAGTTTCATTTTCTATAGTATCTATCATTTTCTTAACATTGTCAAGTCTTTTTTGATCCTCATATCATTTTTTAACACAAATGTAATATTGTTGTAATATTATTGTAATATTTTATTTATTAATTAATATTTCATCATAAAGTGAAATTGTTTTCCTTGATTTTATTTCTTCAGATGTATAACCTAATTTTTCAAGTTCTTCACTTGTATAATCTGCTACTATCGTATATTTCTCGTTAGATTTTAATTTTTTAACTAAGATTTTATCTTGATATTCTGCTCTAATTCTAATTACATATGAAATTTCGTTATCGCCTTTTTTTTCATAGTTTATAGCTGAATTTGGTATCTTCTTTCCACTATAACTCCACCAAATAATATTTAGAGAAATCTTTCTATAATTAATTAATTCTTCCACACATTTTGTTATTTTAAATATAATAACATATTGTCCATCATCTTCCGCATTTATATATTCAATACTAGCACTTACCTCATTTCCACTAGGAAGCCTTATTTTAACGCTATCTCCTACTTGTGCTTTTTGAGCATATTCAGATGTTAAAACTGTAGCAATATAGCATTTATAGTTATCTATAATTTTTCCGCTTTCATCTGTAGCAGCTATTATTTGTCCCGTTTTCAAATTTAGATTTTCAAGAAAATCCTTCGTAAAATTACCAAAATCTTTTGTTGTTAAAAGTTCCTCATATCCATCTACTCTATATGAAACAACACCACTGGTTGGCGCTTTTATATATTCTGCTCCAGAATTCAATGTTTTTTCATAATTGCTTCGTTGATCTATTAATTTTTTTAAATATGATCCCGATGGACTCAATTCACCTGTTATTTTAGCTTTTTTTGTTATATATGTATTAATATCTTTTTTATATTCTTTTATTTTTTGTAAATTACTTTCATTATAAGCACTTTCAATCTTCTCTAATATTTGATTTTCAATCATTTTTGTATCGCTTGAAACTATCTTGTTATTTTCATTGTCCATTGCCTCATCAATTTTTTTATCCAATTCTTCTATTTTCTTTATTAAATTATCTTCTCCATTAGAATAATATCTAAAAATAGCTTCTCCTTTTGCTACTCTTTCACCTTCAGTTTTTATTTGAGACATACCATTTTTATAGTTTTCTCCTTTTACAACTACTTCATCTCTAATTATATAGCCATTGGCAATTTCTTCTTGATAAATTTGTCCCTGCTCTACTAAAAAGGTATCTGTTGGATTTTTTATTAATTTTACTACAATACAAAAAACATAAATAATCACACATAATAAAACAAACATAATTATTACTCTTTTATGTTTTTTTAATTCTTCTATCACTCTGTTTTTCTTTTTAGATTCATTTTTACGTTTATTATGATTGTTATTTATCTCAACTTTTGTATCTAATCTATTTCTCACAATATCCCTCCAGAATAATGTTTATATTGTTTTGTATATCTCCTAAGGCATCTATCCACTTTATTGTTTCATATCTTCTGAACCAAGTAAGTTGTCTTTTTGCATATCTTCTTGTTTCCATTTTAATTTTTTCAATCATTTTCTCTTTTGTAGTATCTCCATTTAAATATTCAAGAACTTCTTTGTAGCCCAAACCTTGCATTGCTGTTGGAAATTCTTTGTATTTTGATGCAACTTTTTTTACTTCTTCAATCAATCCGTCTTGAATCATAATATCTACTCTTTTATTAATCCTGTCATATAATTTGTCTCTATCCATATTTAATCCATATATTAAATAATCATACTTAGGACCGTTTTTTCTTGATTCTATTTCTTGCTGTGTTTTTGTTTTTCCAGTTGAATGATATATTTCCAAGACTCTACAGATTCTTTTTTTATCATTTGGACTAATATTTTTTATAGCTTCTTCATCTATTTTTTCGGCCATTTCATATAATTTTCTTAATCCATCAGGTTCATCTGCAGTTTTCTCTAATTCATTTCTATACTTTATATCAATTTCTATTTCAGGGTATTCAATTCCATAAATAAGTGAATTTATATATAGCCCTGTTCCGCCTACTACAATTGGAACCTTATTCTTTTCTACAATTTCATCAATTGCATTTATTGCATCTTTTTTATACTCTGCAACACTATATCTTTTATCTGGAGAAACAAAATCTAATAAATAGTGTTTTATTCCTTGCATTTCTTCTATTGTAGGTTTAGCCGTTCCTATATCCATTTCTTTGTATATTTGCATTGAATCTGCAGAAACAATTTCTCCGTTTATTTTCTTTGCAATTTCAATAGATAATTTCGTCTTTCCAGATGCTGTTGGTCCACAAATTACAATCACTTTTTGCTTGTCCATATTATCTTCCTCGCTCTATATTTCTATTTTACTTTCTTAATTATTTGTATTATTTTCTTGTCGGTCTTGCTTGTCATTTGTGGTATTTGTTGTATCGTTGACTGTGCTATTTTTCTGAACATTTACAGAATTTGTTTGTTCTGTTGCTGTATTTGCTATTTCATTTGCTTGTGATTCTTGTTTATTTTCTGTTTCATTTGTTGCCTGTTCATTAAGCATATTTACTATTATTTGTTTGTCCACATTTGAAGCCGCATTTTGTTCAATTAATTTAACCACACTATCTTGTATATTTTTAAAATATATACATTCTATTATTAAAATAATTATTAATGGAATTGATATTGCAATTACTCTATTTCTCAATTTATCTATGGCTAATCTTCCTATCTTATATTTGTTATACGATTTAGCAATTATAGGCAATACTGCAATGCTGTTTATTGGTACAAACATAAAAGTTATAATATTTTTCCCCATGTTCGATACTTCTTCTATTTTTACATTTTTCGTGCTAATCCAATAAACAAGAGATGTTAGCATATATATAATTGCAATTCCAACTCCAACAAATATTATTCTATCTCTTTTCTCCATGTCTGGTAAAAATTTATATGTTAATACGATAGCAACTACATTTAATATAAAAATAAATAATAAAATAAATAACATGATTTTTCTCCTTTTATCTTCTTGAAAATTTCTTTTCTATATCATTTTTTGTCATTTTAATAGCCGTTGGTCTACCATGTGGGCATGTAAATGGGTTTGGTAAAACCAATAATTGTTTCATTAAATTGTCGACTTCTTCTTTTGTTAATGCCATATTAGCTTTTACCGCTGCTTTACATGCAACTGTTGCAATAAATTTTTCTTCAACTTCTTGTTTTGCAGTTCGTGCAACTGTATTTATCTCATCTAATGTTTCCAAAAATAATTCCTTTGTATCTAAGTCAATACAAACATTTGGTACACCTGTTAATTTTATAGTATTTTCACCGAACTCCTCTAACATGAATCCAGCTTTTCTAAAAATATCCATATTATCTTTAGCTATTTGCATTTCCTTATGGCTCAAATTAATAACATCTGGTAACAACATTAATTGAGAATCTTTTTCTGTTTCACTGTAATAATTCTTTTTGACTTTTTCATACATAATTCTTTCATGAGCAGCATGTTGATCAATAATATATAGTTCTTTGTCCATTTCAATAATAATATATGTAGAAAAAGCAATTCCTATAAACTTATATACTGGTAGTGCTTCCTTATTATCAAATATAGATACATTTTTAGCTGTTTTTAAGTCTTCTTGATTTACCTTATATTCTTCGTTTGTTTCTTCTACCTTTGGTTCTTTTTTCACTGTTCCAAATGTTCTTGCATACATTTCATCAAAATCCTGATAGTTCGTATCTATCTTTAAATTAGCTAGTTGTTCCATTTTTTCATTTACTTCTTTTAAATCTATCACTTTTGTTGCTCCATTATCATCGTTGTTTTGCACTCCTAGATTTTCGAAGTTTTTATTTTCTACCTTATTTTCAATAATATTTTCATCTTTGTTATTTTCATTATATTGTTCAGCATTATACTTGCTTTCAATATTTTCATTTGTACTATATTGATTTGGATTATATTGACTTGCACTATATTGATTCACATCATTTTTAGTATTATTATTTATGTCATTACTTTTACTACTATATATTTGTGCAATAATATTTCCCATATTCATTTTATTTTCTTCAGTATTTGAAGATGTAGTATAATCTTTCTTTTGATCGTCATTAAATTCTTTGTTTAATTCAATTCTTGTTTTGTCAGGAACCAAATCTCCTTTTAATAAACTATCTTTAATTGTGTGATAAATCGCTTTAAACACTTTGCTTTCATCTTCAAATCTTACTTCCAACTTAGCTGGATGAACATTCACATCTACTTTACTAGGATTCATTTCTAAGTTCAAAACTAAAAACCCATATTTTCCAATTGTTAGTAATCCTTTGTATCCTTGTTCAGCAGCACTCGTTAAAGTTTTATCTTTAATATATCTCTTATTAACGAAGAATAATTGATTTCCTCTATTTGAACGAGCTATTACTGGTTTTCCTATCACTCCATTTACTTTTATATCTTCATATTCATAATTCACTTCAATAATATTTTCTGCAATATCCTTGCCAAAAATATTATATATTACAGATTTCATATCCCCATTTCCAGAAGTTTGTATAACTGTTTTCCCTGAGCTTATTAGTTTAACAGAGATTTCTGGGTGTACCAATGCAATTCTTGTGACCACATCTTCTATATATCCAGCCTCTGTGAAATCCTTTTTTAAAAATTTATATCTAACTGGTGTGTTATAAAATAGGTCTGTTATTGTCATTGTAGTTCCTTGTGGACATCCTATATCTTCTCTATTTATTATTTTTCCACCCTTAACTTCAACTTTACATCCAATATCATTTTCCATTGCCTTAGAAATAACCTCAACATGGCTGATTGATGCAATACTTGCTAAAGCTTCTCCTCTGAACCCCATAGAGGTTACACTTTCTAAATCGTCTGCTTTTCTAATCTTACTTGTCGCATGCCTTTCAAATGCCATTTCCATATCATCTGGCATAATTCCTTTACCATTATCCGTAATACGGATATATGAAATACCTCCGTTTTTTATTTCTGTAACTATTTTTGTTGCTCCTGCATCTATTGAGTTTTCTATTAATTCTTTTACAACCGATGCTGGTCTTTCAATTACTTCTCCAGCAGCGATTTTATTTATTGTTAAATCATCTAATAAAACGATGTTTCCCATATCTATTTCCTCCAATTTTGTTTCATTTGTTCATTTGTATCAAATTATATCATTAATTGATCCAATTTGTATAGTTTTAAATAAAAATTATTTTACAATTGTAACCCTTTTTTTTATTTTGAATAATATATACCATACGAAAGAGCAAAAAACTAAACTTTTATAGGAGGTAAGGAAATGGGAAATTGCGGTTGTAATAGCGAACTTTTATGGTTCATAATCCTATTCTTGTTACTTTTCTGCTGTGGTGGATGTAACAATGGATGTGGCTGCAACACAGGTTGTGGTTGCTAATTTACATTAAATTTTCTTATTTGAAGGGAGGGAACTTATATGCCAGAAAATAGAGGTTGCGGATGCGGTTTTGGTTTTGGTGATGATTGCTGCATTTGGATAATTATCATATTAATATTACTATGCTGCTGTTGCGGTGGTGGCAGAGGTGGATGTTGCTAAACTCCTTAAATGTCATATAGAATAAAAAAGAAAAGTTCTAATTAAGTTTAGAACTTTTCTTCTTTATTAATTATTTATTTTTTTGATCTTTTTCCTCTTTATCTTCTTTTCTTCTTCCTGTTGTTCTTCTTCCTCCTGTTGCATCAAAATCATTTTTTCTTCTGTTTTTATTTTTTCTTCTATCTTCAAATATTTGACCTTTTCCATCAACTATCATAGTTTTGGTTCCTCCTATTATTCAAGTATCTCTTATACTTTTTCTAATGTATTATATTTTAATTTTATTATAATCTTAGATATCTTGTCAACTATTTTATCAATAAAAACACAGGTATCCCCTGTAGCAAGTTGTTTTCAACTGGCTTTTGCTAACATTTTTTATGATAGAATTATATTCTTATCTTTTTGTTTGGTCAATAAACATTTTTTGAAAAAATTTTGAAATTTTTACATTTTTTTTTTTATCCGAGTGCTTTATTCTTCATATTTTATACTTTTTATATTATACAAATCATTATTATATATTATTTTTATAATTGAAGGTGATTTCATTTTTCTTGGGCAAACAAATTTCCCTTTATACTTCATACAATCATTTTGTTCATCATAATTGCAAAAATCTTGTAAGAAAAACTTTATTGCTGCTCCATGACTTATTATAGCAATTTTCTTTCCGATATTATTTTTCATTATTGAAAAAATTGATTCTTTTATTCTATTTCTTACTTCTATATTACTTTCTCCTAACTCATTCTTAAATTCAGGATTTAAAAGTTGTATTGTTGTCAAATCTCTAGAATTATCTTTTACTTTTGTTTGATCTATTATTCCGTATTTTTCTTTCGCCCAATCTTTCATCTATATTAGTCGTTAAATTATTATTAAAAGCTATATATTTTGCTGTAGCAACTGCCCTTGCATAATCACTAGAATATAATAATTCAATATTCTTTAGTTCTTCTTTATCTGCCAATATTCTAGCCTTTTCTTCTCCTTCAATAGATAGTATTATCTTTTTATTTATTTCACTTTCTTCTTCTGAATTATGATTATAAACATAATCTCTATATTGTTCTGAATGTCTTATTAAATAAATCACTGTATCACACATTTTTATCACCTTTTATATTATAACAGATAACAATAAAAAAACAAGAAGTATTATACATAAAATAATTATTTTATAATACCTCTTGTGCTTTGATTTAATTATTATAATTTGAAACCATTAAATTAATAATTTCAAAAGTCGTATTGACAGTAATACTAGGTTTGTGTACAAAACTATTGCAATATCTAATACAATACCCTACAATATCCACGTCTTCAACTGTTTTTATATTAGTTATTACAATTTCTTTGCAATTGTTATTCCTCCTTAATGTTGTTAAAAAATAATGAGTAACACAAATGAGGTTAACTCCCACAAAAGAAGTTAACCTCGACGCGTTTAACTACCTGTTTACACAGGTCGCAACTTTAGTTGCCAGCAGTTCCGACCTTGTCAAGATTTTATGTAAAATTGTTGTTGAAATATATAAGGATTCTTGACAAATACAATATTTGTTGTAAAAAATTGATATTTTCGTAATAGTAAATCTACTTATTATACTACTGCAAATTTATATACACATTTAGAAAGTAATACTAAAAAAATCTACTAATATTTTAGCAAATGCAATTAGTTTTGCATAAGAACAAAAAAAATTATCATATATAAACCTACTATCGAAAATAAGTTTATATAGATAATTCTTTAAAATTGGTTGGGCTGGCTAGATTCGAACTAGCGCATGCCAGAGTCAAAGTCTGGTGCCTTACCGCTTGGCTACAGCCCAATGTGTTATAAAATATGGGGTGGAAGATGGGACTCGAACCCACGGTCTTCAGTGCCACAAACTGACGCGTTAACCAACTACGCTACATCCACCATTTGCACTTTGCAATGCATATTCTATTTTAAACCATATTCTATATATTTGTCAACTACTTTTTAATTTTATTTTTTAGTTATTCTTCTGCTGCCCATATTATAAGTCTCTTTTTACTGTCGTTTGTACAAGTAGATAATGAAATCTCTCTTTTGTTGCCTACATCTCTTGAAGCATAATCAAAATCTCCTGAACCTGTTTCATATTTTTTGTATACAACATATGTAACTTTTTTACCTGTATTATCTGTTATATATATTTTATCACCTTTTACTAATTTTTTATTATTTGAGAAGAATGTTCCATTTCTAAAATTATGTCCTACTAAAACAGCATTACTTCCAGGTTTATTTAACTCACCATACAAATTACATATTGCAACATTTAGAGAGTTCATACTTACATCTTCTTGTTTTATAATTGGGTATTTTATATTTGTTGCTGGTATTTCAATTGTTCCTATTACATCATAACCTTTATATTTAACTGTACTTCCGCTTGAGCTACTACTATTTCCTGAACTAGTACCATCACTTATATTATTATTGATTTCGTTCAAATCCAAGTTTGGTACAATTGTTTCATTACTATCAGAATTTATTGTATTATTATCTGTAGTATTATCTATAGTATTTGTTATTGAATTAAATTGATCTTCAAATCTGCTTACTGCGTCTTTACTTTCTCCATCTATACTATATTTTTTATATATGTCATATCCTAAAAATCCAAGTAATATAACAATTGCTAT
This sequence comes from uncultured Clostridium sp., assembly GCA_902406115.1. GTDB lineage: Bacteria > Bacillota > Clostridia > TANB77 > CAG-508 > CALXVA01. The sequence goes on from CABPCL010000001.1 coordinate 158,965, forward strand.
TATAACCACAATTAATACAATAGTTAAAACTTTACTATATTTACTATTAAACATATTGTTTCCTCCCTTGCATATAATTTCATATACTAATATTATAACATATAATCTAATTATAATCTATACTTTTGATTACAGAAATTGCACTTTTATCCTACAATTTTAGCACCTAATTTTTTTCCAGCTAATAAATGGAAATGTAAATGCATTACTTCTTGTCCAGCATCTTTTCCGCAATTTACAATTACGCGGAAACCATCATCTTCTATTTTCATATCTTTTGCAATTTTATTTATTACTTGGTAGATATGACTAATTAAATGTCTATCCTCCTCTGTTACGTCTATTAACTTCTCAATATGTTTTTTAGGAATAACTAGCACATGAATTGGTGCTGCCGGTTGTATGTCCTTAAAAGCAATAACTTTATCATCTTCATATACTTTCTCTGAAGGGATTTCTCCTTTAATAATTTTACAAAAAACACAATCTTCCATTTTATTATTTCCTCCATTTTTATTAGTAATTAGCTTTCTACTAATGTGTCAATATTGCCTTTATTCTTCTTACTCCTGCAGAGCTAGATTCTTCTTTTTTTATTGTAAAGTGTCCAAGCTCTCCTGTATGTGATACATGAGGTCCTCCGCAAATTTCTTTACTAAAATCTCCTATTGTATAAACCTTTACTTTCTCACCATATTTATTTTCAAATAATCCGGTAGCACCTGATGCCTTTGCTTCTTCTAGTGTCATTTCTTCACAAGTAACTGGTAAATCTCTAGCGATTTGTTCATTTACGATATCTTCTACTTGTTTTAATTGTTCTTTCGTCATTTTCTCTGGATGAGAGAAGTCAAATCTTAATCTTTCTGTTGTAATATTAGAACCTTTTTGTTTTGCATGATCTCCAAGTACAATTTGTAATGCTTTGTGTAGTAAATGAGTTGCAGTATGATAAGCTATTGTTATCTCATTTTGTTCTGCTAAACCACCCTTAAATTTTTGTTCACTACCCATTCTTGACTTTTCTTGATGTTCTTTGAATAATTTGTCAAATTCTGTTGTATCTATCTCGAAACCTTTTTCTCTTGCAAGATCAGCTGTAATCTCTGGTGGAAATCCATATGTTTCATATAATTTGAATATAGTTTGTCCATCTATTATATTTTTATTCTCCTGTTTTGCTTTTTCTACAGCCTTTTCAAATTCTTTTTCTCCATGTGATAAAGTCTTTATAAATTTATCTTTTTCTTCAATAATAGTTTGTTTAATTGTTTCCTTATTATCTACTAGTTCTGGATACATTTCTTTTAAAACATCTATATTCAAATCAATTAAATTCGATAATTCTGATAAATCAATTTGTAATTTATTTAAATGTCTTGACATTCTACGAATTAGTTTTCTTAAAACATATCCTCTATCTATATTAGATGGTCTTCCTCCGTCACATATTATCATCATACTTGCACGTAAATGTTCTGCTACAATTCTTCTACTTTCTATATTATCAACTTTTGCAAGTTGTGATAATTTTTCCATAATCGGAGCAAATAGCTCTGTATCAAACGGAGTTTGCTTTCCTTGTAAAAGCATTGTCATTCTTTCCAAACCTAATCCAGTATCTACATTACGTTGTTTTAACTTTGTATATGTACCATCTTTTGATTTGTAATATTCCATAAATACATTATTCCAAATCTCAACATATTTTCCACAGTCACAAGAAGGTTGGCAATTATCTCCACATGCTGGTTTTCCAGTATCATAAAACATTTCTGTATCTGGTCCACATGGTCCTTCTTCACCAGCAATCCACCAGTTATCATCTTTTCCATAAAAATATATTCTTTCTTCTGGGATTCCTGCCTTTTTCCAGCACTCAGCAGTTATATTATCTCTTGGTGCATCTTCATCTCCAGCAAAACATGTAACAGATATTTTTTCTGCTGGAATTCCTAATTCTTTTGTTAAAAATTCAAAACTCATCGCAATAGATTCTTCTTTAAAATAATCACCTAATGACCAATTTCCCATCATTTCGAAATAAGTTAAATGTCTATTATCTCCTACTTCATCTATATCGTTTGTTCTAAGACATTTTTGGTAGTCTGTAAGTCTAGTTCCTTCTGGGTGTTTTTCTCCTAAAAGATATGGTACTAGTGGTTGCATTCCTGCTGTAGTAAACAATACAGATGGATCATTTTCAGGGATTAATGGTGCACTTGGTATAACCTTGTGTCCATGATTTTTAAAATAGTTTAAGTATTTATTACGTATTTCAATAGCTTTCATAATTAATATTCTCCTCTATATTCTATATAATCTCTTTTCAAATTATATTATATTTTTCAACGGATTGCAATGGATAAAGATTTTATTTAAACCTCTAAAAAGATTTATCTTTAATCTTTATCCATTTACTTTTTACCTCTTATTTTCTAAGAGTAGCATTCATTTTCTTTTCTACTAATTCTATAATTTTATCCATTGCATTATTAATTTCTTCATCAGTTAAAGTTCTATCTGATTTTTCAAATGTTAGTGCATAAGCAACACTCTTTTTTCCTTCAGGTATTCCAGTTCCCTCGTATACATCAAACACCTTTATATTAGTTAATAGAGATCCACCAGCTTTCTTAATATTCATCTCAATTTCTTTTGATGTGATATTTTTATCTACAACTAGAGCTAAATCTTTGTTCACACTTGGATATTTTGAAATTTCTTTATACTTCATTTTTCCAACCTTTTTAGCTAATAATTTATCTAAATCAATTTCAAATACATATACATTCTCTTTGCTTATAGCTGGATGTATTCTTCCTATAATTCCAACAACATCATTATTTACTGAAATTTGAGCAGCTTGCCCTGGATGTAATTCATCCGGCATCTTTTCTTCATTTATAACAAAACTATATCTTCCTGCATATCCTAAATAATCTAATAACTCTTCAACGATTCCTTTTATAACATAAAAATTTACTTGTTTCTTGTTTTCAATTCCAAGATAATAATCGCCTGTCATCAAAGCTGCAATTTTGGTGTTTTCGCCATATTCATCTTGCATTTTGTAAAATGCCTTTCCTATCTCAAAAATAGAAACATCTTTTACACTTCTTGCTTTGTTATATTCATATATCTTTAAAAGTGATGGAATAATGCTATGTCTTAATGTATTTCTATCTTCTGTCATTGGATCTAATAATTTAACTAATTCAGTATCATCCTTTGTAAACATTTTTGCTTCTTTGTCATTTACCAATATATATGATAATGTTTCATTTAGTCCTAGATCTATCATTTTATTTCTAATACCTCTAGTAACTTTATCGTAACTTCCTTCTTTAGGTTTAATATCTGGAAGTTTACCTTTTATATTATCTACTCCATAAATACGACCAACTTCTTCTATTAAATCTTCTTTTATTGTAATATCTCCTCTTCTTCTAGGAACCTCAACAACTACAGTTTTATCATTTTTTAACAAATACTTGAATCCTAGTCTTCTAAATACATCTAATATACTTTCATTTGAAATATCCATGCCTAAGATTCTATTTATGTTTTCAAAAGTAATTTCTATTTTTTTGTCTGCTAAATCTGTTGTATCATATTTTACAATATTTCCTACAACCTCTGCTCCTGCATATTTTTCAAGCATATGACAAGCTCTTTTAATTGCCATATATGTTCTGTTAGGATCTAATCCTTTTTCAAATCTAGAACTTGCTTCGCTTCTTAATATTTCTTTTGACGTCATCCTTACTTTAATAGGATCAAATATTGCAGACTCAATTATTACATTTTTTGTATTGTCTGTTATTTCTGTATCTAATCCACCCATAACTCCAGCAAGACCTATTGATCTTTCTCCGTCAGAAATAACTATATCATCTATCTTCAATGTTCTCTCTATTCCATCTAGAGTTGTTAACTTTTCCCCATCATTTGCCATTCTAACTTCTAGTATTCCTTTTAATTTATCAGCATCATAGAAATGCAAAGGTTGACCTGTTTCTAACATAACATAATTGCTAATATCAACTACATTATTTATAGGTCTAATTCCTGATGCAATTAATCTGTTACGAATGAAGTCAGGGCTTTCCTTTATTTCAATATTTTTTACTTTTTTTGCTAGGAATATTGAACAGTTATCAGTATTTACTTCTATTTTAAATTCATTATTAATATCTTCTTCATTTTCACTGAATGATAAATCTATATCTTTTACTTTTTTATCATATATAGCAGAGATTTCATATGCCATACCTAATATACTTAACAGATCTCCACGATTTGCTGTTAAATCAAAATCTATTACTTCATCATCCATCTCCATGTACTTAATCGCATCTGCTCCAACTGGCGCATCTGTTGGTAATTCATGTATTCCTGTTTTATCTTCTTCATCTAAAAATTTATGTTCTAATCCTAACTCTGCCATTGAACAAAGCATTCCATTTGATACTTGCCCTCTTATCATTCCCTTTTTTATGGTTCCACCTGGAAGTTCAGCTCCATCTAAAGCGACAATAACCTTTAGCCCTTCTCTTACATTTAGAGCACCGCATACTATATCTAAGATTTCACTTCCAACATCTACTTTACATACATGTAAATGATCTGAATCAGGATGCATTTTACACTCTTTAACTTCTCCTACAACTAATTTTGTTGCTTCTAAAAGTTTTCCTGCTGAGTCGTACTCATTTCCTACTTTTGTCATGTCTTCTGCTAGTGTCTTTATATCAACATCTATATCTACATAGTCTTTTACAAAATTCTTACTTAATTTCATATCCATTTCCTTTCTTTATCAGCTGCCAATCGCCGATTGCCAATTGCCAAAGGGGACGGGGTATTTTGGCAACTTTTCTATTTTTTGTTTAGTTGCCAAAATACCCCGTCCCCTTTGGCAATTGGCAACAAACTAATTATCTATCAATTCTATCAAATTGTTCCAAGAATCTTACATCATTTTGGTAAAGTAAGCGAATATCTGTAATTCCATATTTGAACATCGCAAGTCTATCAAGACCTGTTCCAAATGCAAATCCACTATATACTTCAGGATCATATCCGTTCATTTTTAATACATTTGGATGTACAATTCCTGATCCTAATACTTCAATCCATCCTGTTTGTTTGCATAAATTACATCCTTTTCCACCACATTTAAAACAGCTTACATCTACTTCATAAGATGGTTCTGTAAAAGGAAAATAACTTGGTCTAAAACGTAATTCTAGATTTTCTCCAAGCATCTTTTTAACAAATACTTCAAGTGTACCTTTTAAATCTGCAAGCGAAATGTTTTTATCAATAACTAAACCTTCTACTTGACTAAATTGGTGTGAATGTGTAGCATCGTCATCTCTTCTGTATGTTTTACCAGGACATATAATTCTTATTGGTGTTTTTTCTTCATTTGCCATCATCGTTCTAGCTTGAACTGCTGATGTCTGCGTTCTAAGCAAATATTCTGATGTTATATAAAAGCTATCTTGCATGTCTCTTGCTGGATGCCCTTTTGGAAGATTTAATCTTTCAAAACAATATTCATCAGTTTCAAGCTCTGGTCCTGTAACAACATCATACCCCATCGAAACAAATAGATCTTCTACTTCTTCTATAATTCTATTAAGTGGATGTTTACTTCCTCGTTTTATTTTAGTACTTGTAAGTGTAATATCTATTTTTTCTTCTTCTAATTTTCTTTTTAATTCAGCTTTTTCAAAATCAATCTCTTTTTTACCAATCATCTCTTCTAATTCTGCTTTTACAACATTAACAAGTCCTCCTACAATTGGTCTTTCTTCTGGAGACAAACCACCCATACCTCTTAATATAGCCGTAAGTTCTCCTTTCTTTCCTAAATATTTAACTCGTAATAACTCTAACTCTTTTGCATCACTCGCAATTTCAATTTCCTTCACTGCATTATTTCTTATGTTCTCAATCTCTTCTTTCATCTTTACCTCCTTGTGGCATTTTAGGGACGTTCTTTAATATGCCATAATGTCATATTAGGGACATTCCTTTTTATAAAATAAAAAAGCCAATCACATCCTATTTTTATAGGACGATTGACTTTATTCACTCGTGGTACCACCTAAATTTATTAATTTCTACTTTATTGTAGAAGATTTATCTACTTGAAACTAACCTTATTTGCTATAACGGGCTCTTCCCGCTTTCATCTACTTTAAATTACATTCATACTATCGTATATAATTTATTTTAACAAAAGACCTAAAAAGTGAAATTTCAATTTAATTAATATGAATAGGTTCACAGCCAAGACCTATATTCTCTTGCATATTAAGCTTAAATCTACTTTGCTTTATCAAAGGCTTTATATATTCACATTTTATATATTATCATAATTTCTTAACTATTTCAATACATTTTTTTATTTTCTGGCTTATTTAAATTTGTATTGTAATAAAAAATACTTATATTTTTTCACTATTTTATCTTTTTTCTCATATATTAATCTTAAAAAAATATAATTTATAAAGGAGATGATTTACACGAAAAAATACAAATTAGCAATAGTTGGTGCTACAGGATTAGTTGGTAGAACCGTTTTAAAGGTTTTGGAGCAAAAAAATTTACCAATTTCTGAATATGTTCTTTTCTCTTCAAAAAGATCTGCTGGAACTTCAATTACTTTTTTAAATAAGTATTACATTGTAAAAGAGCTTACTGAAAATTCCTTTGATGAAGGATTTGATTTTGCTATTTTTTCGGCAGGTAGTGATACTTCAAAAAAATATGCACCAATTGCCGCTTCAAAAGGATGTATAGTTGTAGATAATAGTAGTGCTTTTAGAATGGATGAAAATGTCCCATTAATAGTTCCTGAAGTAAATCCTGAAGAAATCAAAAATAACAAAGGAATTATAGCTAACCCTAATTGTTCAACTATACAAGCTGTTGTGGCTTTAAAGCCTTTAGATGATAAATATAAAATAAAGAGGATTGTGTATTCAACTTATCAAGCTGTTTCTGGCGCCGGTAGAAACGGCGTAGTTGACCTAGAAAATGGAATAGAAAATCATATAAATTCAACGTCTTCCAAGCATAAATATAATGTTATAGATGATCTTTCTAGTGATACTACAAATTATTCTCTTGAAAAATTTCCTCACCCTATTTTCTCAAATTGTTTACCACATATTGATATATTTTTAGAAAATGGATATACAAAAGAGGAAGAAAAAATGATAAATGAAACAAGAAAGATATTAAACAAGGCTGATTTAAAGATCACAGCTACTGCTGTTAGAGTCCCTGTATTTAACTCTCACAGTGAATCTATTAATGTAGAATTAGAAAAGGATTTTAATTTGGATGAATTAATCTCCTGTTTAAAATATGCCCCAGGTGTTGTTGTGCAAGACGATCCTTCTAGTAATATTTATCCATTAGCCAACTATTCTTGTGGAAATGATGAAGTTTTTGTTGGCAGGATTCGTAGAGACTTTAGTGTCCCTTACGGTGTAAACCTTTGGGTAGTATCTGATAATATACGTAAAGGTGCAGCTACAAATGCTATTCAAATTGTTGAAAAAATCATTAATTTTAAAAATACTTATTAACTTTTTAATAGTATCATATATAAACAAATTCATATTTTAAGCTATATTAACCCAAACAATAAAGTGAATAGAGAAATATTTGATATTTCTCTATTCACTTATAATTCATGTTTATTTTATTTTAAAAATCCGCTTATAATTTGTTCCTCAGCTTCTTTTTCTGTAAGTCCTAGAGTCATTAACTTTATTAACTGTTCACCTGCAATTTTTCCTATTGCAGCCTCATGAACTAAGCATGCTTCAATATGATTTGCAACGATTTTGGGTGTAGATATAACCTTCGCTTTGTCCATTATAATAGCATCACACTCCACATGACCAAAGCATTTTTCATTCCCAAGAACATTAGAGATAAATTCTTGCTTAGAATCATTCTTAGCGATTGATCTCGATGCCACATGAACGCTTGAGTCTTTTCCATTTAAACTAACATTAAATATAGTTTTTGCAGTTTGTTCTCCTGATGTCATGATTCTCTCAGATATTACTAGCGTTGTATTCTTTGATAAGTTTGCATTTGTTTCTCTTACAGTTGAAGAAACTCCCTCTATTTGAACAGTTTCCATTTCCATGTATGAACCCTCATCTAAATTGACTACTGTTTGAGGATTTAATATTCTATCTCCTGTTCCACTTCCTTCTCCATAATGCTTTTCTATATATTTTACTTTTGATCCTTTACTTAAATGAAATGTATGTATTCCATCATGTTGAGACGTTTCGCAAGAGCTATTGTGTATACCACAACCTGCTACAATTACTACATCTGCATTTTCTCCAATATAAAAATCATTATATACCACATCATTAAAACCACCCTGTGTTAAAATTACTGGTATATGAACACTTTCATTTTTTGTATTTGGTTTTACAATTATATCAATTCCTGGCTTATCCGTTTTAGTTACAATATCAATGTTTACTGTAGTATTTCTTGCAACTCCTTTTCCATTTTCTCTTATATTATATGCTCCCATTGGCACTTGTTCTATATCCGCAATCGTTTTTAATAAGTCTTTTTCTATTTTATCCATTATTCGCCCTTTCTTATTCACACTTTTCCGTTTTATTTAGCTTATGACAAGGTTTTGTTTTATTCAAAAGCTTTGGCAATATTTTTTGGCCAGCTCCAACTTCTTCTATTTGACCATTTGAAAGTAATACAATTTCATCTGCAATCTTTAAAATTCTTTCTTGATGAGAAATGATCACAATCGATCCTTGTATTTCTTCATGCATTTTTTCAAATACCCCAATTAAATTGTTAAAACTCCATAAGTCTATTCCTGCTTCTGGTTCATCAAAAATAGTTAATTTTGATTTTTTTGCCGCAAGCATTGCAATTTCTATTCTTTTTAATTCTCCTCCTGATAATTCAGAATTAACTTCTCTGTTCAAATATTCTTGTGCACATAACCCCACATCTGATAGTACATCACAAGCCTCACATACTTTAATATGGTTTCCTGCTGCAATTTCAATCAAATCTTTTACTGTAAGGCCCTTAAATTTTACAGGTTGTTGAAAGGCAAATCCAATTCCTTCTCTTGCCCTTTGCGTTACATCCATATCAGTAATATCTTTTCCCTCAAATAATATTTTTCCTGAATCAGGTTTAACCATTCCCATTATAATCTTAGCAAGTGTAGACTTCCCCGATCCATTTGGTCCCGTAACTGCAATTAATTTATTATTATCTATTACTAGATTTATATTTTTTAATATTTGTTTATTTTCTCTTGAAAACGATATGTTTTGTAATTCTAACATAATACCCCCTCTTTACTATCCATATTTTACCATGAAACTCTCTTGGGTTCAATAGCTGTTAATATTTATTACTATTTTACATTTATACCTGAAATTTTTTACCTTACTTCTCATATAATCTATAAAGGAGGTATTAAATGAAAGATATAATTTTCAAAGGCTGTGCTACAGCTTTGGTAACACCTTTTACTGATGATGGAAATATAGATTTTGAAGAACTTAGAAAGCTTATTGAATTTCAAATTTTCGAAGGAGTTGATAGTTTAGTTATATGTGGTACAACTGGCGAATCAGCGACAATGAGTACAGAAGAAAAGAAGGAAGTAATAAAGTTTGCTGTTCAAATTGCAAGAAAAAGAATTCCTATTATAGCAGGTACTGGTGGAAATAATACAAAAAACGTAATAGAACTATCTAAATATGCTGAAAGCGTAGGTGTAAGTGCCCTGCTACTTGTATCTCCATATTATAACAAAACAACTCAAGAAGGATTAATCACTCACTACATGGAAGTTGCTCAAAATACAAACTTGCCTATTATTTTATACAATGTTCCTAGCCGAACAGGAATAAATATAGACCCATCTACTTGTTTTGAATTATCTAAAATAGACAATATTGTTGCTATTAAGGAAGCTAGTGGCAATATATCTCAAGCGGCTAAAATTGCTTCTTTATGTAAAGATAAACTAGCAATATATTCAGGAAATGATGATTCAATTATTCCAATTCTTTCATTGGGAGGTTTAGGTTGTATTTCTGTATTGTCAAACTTATATCCTAAATTTGTTCATAATATGGTTAATGAATATTTAAATGAAAATACAAGAAAATCATTAGACATGCAACTACACTCAATGGATTTAATCGGCTCCCTATTTTGTGAAGTAAACCCTATTCCTATAAAATATGCCATGAATTATATAGGTTTCAAATGTGGGAATCCCCGTTTACCTTTAATAGAGCTTTCTGATTCTGGAAAAGAAAAAGTTATCACTTCTATTAAAAAATTTGATTACTAGCGGAATTTATTTTTCTATTTCTTGAAAATTTCTTCACTATATTATAAAATCATGATATAATAGAGATATATTAAATTCAAAGGGGTTATATTCAATGAAATTATTAACATCTCCCAAAAGAGAAAGTATTATAATATCAGATTTAGACTACAGCATAGATGATAAAACAGAATTTTTCAATATAATAAATGATATTATATCTAATGAAACCGTTAAAAAAATGAAAAATTATAGACAACATTGTAATACTTCTTGTTATACCCATTGTTTACATGTTGCTTATTATAGTTATATAATTGCCAAAAAGCTTAATTTAGATTATCGCTCTACTGCTCGTGCCGCAATGCTTCATGATCTATTTTTATATGATTGGAGAAAAAAATACAGAGATGTTGAGTTGCCTGGATTACATGCTTTTGTTCATCCAAAAATTGCTCTTAAAAATTCTTTAGAAATATTCTCTTTAAACAAAAAAGAAATAGATATTATTTTAAAACACATGTGGCCTGTAACCATATGTCCACCTAAATATAAAGAATCATATATAGTTACATTAATGGATAAATACAGTGCACTTCGCGAAACTTATTTATACTTACAATCTAAATTAAAGAAAAACAGAGTTTACAAATATGCATATATATTTTTAAGTTTAATTATATTTAGAATAGTTTAATAAAATAAGGAATATATTTTTATAGAGATATGTATATAACATATCTCTATTTTTACATATTATAGGTGATATTTTTATGATCAATGTTTTAATTAATGGATGTAATGGAAATATGGGGAAAGTTTTATATAGTAGCATTCAACAAGAACCCGACATGTTTGTTAAATATGGAATTGATAAAGATACAGACTTATCATTTAACACACTTGCTCAAAGTCAATCCAAGCCAGATGTAATTATTGATTTTTCAACTACAGAGGCTGCTTTTATCGCTCTTGACTATGCAGTATGTCATTTAGTACCTATTGTAATTGCTACTACTGGTTTTTGTGATAGAGACATCAAAAAAATTTCAGAATATTCCGAAGCAATACCAATCTTTAAAGCATCTAATATGTCCTACACAATTAATCTTCTATGTAAGATATTATCTAATATTTCACCTCTTCTTTCTAATATGGATATTGAAATTATTGAAAAACACCATAATAAAAAGAAAGATGCTCCAAGTGGAACTGCTTTTATGCTTGCAGAAGCAATAAATATTGGATGCAAAAATAAATATCACTATAACCTAGATAGAAACATGAAAAAAGAACCAAGAGATTCTCATGAAATTGGTTTTTCATCCATTAGGGGTGGAAATTTAGTCGGAGAGCATAGCGTGCTTTATTTAGGAGAAAACGAATCAATTGAAATTACTCATACCGCTTATTCTCGTAATGTTTATGCTGAAGGTGCAATTCGTGCAGCTAGATTTATAGTAAATAAAAGAAATGGTTTATATAAAATGGAAGACTTACTATAGAAGTTATAAGATATTTTAAATTTTAATATAAATAGATAAAAAATAAAAACCAAACTATATTTTAATTTTAATAGTTTGGTTTTTATTTTATTATTTATTTGTAGAAACTTCCTCTACTGGATAAACACTAACTTGTTTTTTGTCTCTACCTAATCTCTCAAATTTAACTTTTCCAGTTACTTTTGCATATAATGTATCATCGCTTCCGATTCCTACATTTGTTCCTGGATGGAATTTTGTTCCCCTTTGTCTTACTAGAATATTTCCAGCTGGAACAATTTGTCCATCTGCTCTTTTAAGTCCTAAACGTTTAGACTCACTGTCTCTACCGTTCTTTACACTACCTTGACCTTTCTTATGAGCCATTTATCTCACTCCTTTCGTCTGTCAAAATATTTTTATATATTCTCTTTATTATTCTTTAACAGTTGCTTTTTTTGCAGTTGTTTTTGTAGCAGTTTTCTTTTCTGCTGTTTCTTTTACTTCTGCCTTTTCTGTAGCTGTTTTTATTTTTGTAATTTCTACTTTTGTGTATGGTTGTCTATGTCCTTGTGTTCTTCTGTAGTTCTTTTTAGCTTTGTATTTATATACAACTATTTTTTTATGTTTTCCGTGTGCAACTACTTTTCCTTCAACCTTTACACCTTTAACATATGGAGATCCAACTTCAACTTTTTTATCGTTAGATACAAGAACAACGTTATCAAATGTAACTTTTTTTCCTTCTTCTGCATCTAATTTTTCAAAGAATACTACATCTCCCTCTGATACTTTGTATTGTCTTCCACAACTTTCAATTATTGCGTACATTATATGTACACCTCCTCTTATATGTATACTCGCTAAGCATAAAATACTAGGTAGCCAGAATATATCTAGCATTTAGTTACCCGACTCAGGCGGCTTACGGTTAATAATTTTATCATAAATGCGTATGTTTGTCAACCCAACATATATATTTTCACACAGAAAAAGTTCTCAGTAAATTAACTGAGAACTTTTATTTTTAGGCTGTCAGTGCCATCAAGGCTCTGACATCGGTCAGCCTGTAATATGTAACTCCGTTGAACACAACGGCTTTACATGTACCCATCAACAGCCTCTCAATAAGACCTACAACTGTTCCTACTTCCTTTGAGGAAGTGGAAAGCGCTCCATCTTCAAGTCTGAAGTCAATTACCTGACCTGATTCTTCCTTTGCCATTCCGAGGATTGCTCCTCCTTCTTCCTTTTTTGTCTGTTCCATGCTGATTATCTGCATTGGAATTACCTCCTAAAATTTTTTTATCTACCTTTATGGTATGTATATATTATAACACATTTACCATATATTGTAAATAGTTTTTTTATGTTTTATTTTTATTTTCTTGTCTTAACTGTTATTCTATGCTTTTCAATGATTCAATCATGTTAATTTTTTTCAAAGAAAAATATGTGGCAATATTTACAATAATTGTAAAGAGTATTGTAATCACGGCAGAATAAACAAAACTAATCATATTTATTTCTTTATTAAACATTAAAATATCTAGTTCACAGGTTTTAATAATAAACATCGCCAAAAAATATCCTGCAAATAAACCAAGTACAATTCCTATAGCTGTTAATATGTTACTTTCTTTTGATATATATTCATACACTTCTCTATCATAGAATCCTAATACTTTTATTGTTGCAAGCTCCCTTATTCTTTCACTTATATTGGTATTTGCCAAATTGTATAACACAACAAATGCAAGAAGTCCAGCTGATATAATTAAAATCCACACTACAAAATTCATATTGTCCATTACTTCTGCAAATATATTTTCTGTACTTGAAGTAAATAATACGCCTGTAACATTTTTACTTTCTAATATTTTAGATCCAAGCTGTGCCTCATCTGTTCCTTCTTTTGTATTCGCAAATACTGTATTAGCACTAAAATCTTCACTATACAATTTATTATATAATTCTGGAGACATATATATATAGTGCATTAAATAATTCTCTGTAATGTAACTAATTTTTGTTTCGACTTCAATGTTATCAGAGTTCTTTATTTTTATTGTATCTCCTTCTTTTAAATTAAGTAATTTAGATAATTTTTCTGTTATAATAACTCCGGTATTATCTAACTTATATCTCTCATCTTTTTTTACTCTCGATTGTAAAGAAATAAATTTGTCTAACTCTTCTGTATTTTCTGGAACAATTAGTTGTATATTTTGTGTATTTTCTATACTTGTTATTTCAACAGATTGGATATTAACTTTTATAACGCTTTCAATTTCATTCATTTGTTTTATTTTTTCTGTTTCTTCTTGTATTTGCTTTTTACTAATACTATCTTTCAAAGAAATTTGTATATTATATTTAAATATCTTTCCATATTGTGCCGGTATCATTTTTGATATTGAATCCCTTATCCCGAATCCAGCTAATATCAAAGCAGTACTTCCCATTACCCCTATAACTGTCATTAAAAATCTTTTTTTATACCTAAATATGTTTCTAGCAGTTACTTTTTGTGTAAATTTTAGTTTTGGCCAGATCCAATTTATATTTTCCAAAAATACCCTTTTACCAGGTTTTGGAGCTTTTGGTCTCATTAAATTTGCAGGTGTGCTTTTTAGCTCCTTCGCACAAGAATAGATAGTCGCTCCAACTGTACAAAGCATAGCTAATACTATACTAATAACTGTATATTTTAAATTAAATTCTAACGTAACTTCTGGAAGTATATACATCATTGCATACATATCTGTTATTATTTTAGGTAAAACATTAAATCCTATTGCTAACCCAATTACAGATCCTATTACTGTCGCTAGTAGTGCATAAATAATATATTTACTAGCAATTTTTATTTTCGTATATCCTAATGCCTTAAGTGTACCTATTTGAACACGTTGTTCTTCAACCATTCTACTCATTGAAGTTAAACTTATTAAAGCTGCAACTAAGAAAAATACAACTGGAAAGACAGTTGCTATATTTGCAATCCTATCTGTATCTTGCATGTAACTTGCATAACCATTATTTTTATTTCTATCTAAAATATACCATTCTGGTTTTTTTATATCTTTTAATTTTAGTTTTGCATCTTCCAACTTTTCTTCAGCATCTTGTATTTTTTCTTTTGCTTCTTTTTCAGCTTTTGCAAGTTTTGCTTCGCTATTACTTACCTCATTTTCTGCACTTTTTATTTTATTTTCGGCCAATGTAAATTTTTCATTTGTAGATTTCTTTTGCTTATTTAATATTTCTTGACTTTTATTTATTTCTTTTTGTGCCTCATTAAGTTTTGTTTCATTTTCTTTTAATTCTGTTTCGGCTTTTTCTATCCCATTTTCTAATGCCTTTATAGTTGCGGTTACAGTTTCATCTTTGCTTTCCATATTTTTTAATATTTCTAATTTCTGTTTATTTTCTGCGATTTGTTTTTCAGCATCTTTTTTAGAGTTATTAAATTTATTTAATTGTGATGTTAATTGTTTTTGTGCTTCGTTTATTTTGTTTTGTGCATTTGTAAATTCTGTATTTGCACTTCTTTTATTTTTTTCAAGTTCTGCCTTAGAGTTTTTTATTTCTGTTTTAGCACTTGAAATTTTATTTTTAGCATCATTTATTTCTTTTTCAGCCTTATTTTTTTCATTTTTTAAAGTTTTTTCTGCATCTTGTATTTTTTTATTTGCATTATTATATATTTCGTTATATCTAGCTTGTTTTCTTTCTTCTTCTATTGATTCTATTCTATCTTTCGCATTGTCTATTAAACTATCATAATCATCATTGTAGCATTTTAATTCTTTTGCTCCATTTACTTGTATATATGCCGATACATAGTATTCCGAATTAATTAAGGCTTTATTTACATATATATAATAATTTATTTTTCCAGAACCTAATTTACTACTTCCTCTTTCTCTTGAAATATATAGCGGTGACTTAACTGTTCCAACAATCTTTAAATTTGTTTGCTTTATAGCATCCTTTTCATTTCCATCGTCATCTTTTATTTTGTCTAATTTAAGATTTATATTATCTCCTATTTTGTATCCTGAGGACTTTAAAAATCCTTCTTCAACTACACATTCATCTGTTTCTTGAGGCAAACTTCCTTCTACTAGCACAAGCATATTCATATCATCTGCAATGCTTTCCATTCGCATTACATATTCAGAATCTTGAACTTGTACAATGGCATCTTGATAATAACTTGCACTTACTTTTTCTACACCATCTATATTCTGTAGCGTTTTTAAATCGTCTTCTGTTAGTCCTAATGTAGAAATAACTTGTATATCCATTACATTTTGTTCATCAAAATACCTATCTATTGTTTTCTTCATATCTGGGCTTGTAGCTTTAATTCCCGCAAAGAATCCCACTCCTAGAAGTACAACTAACAATATTGATAAAAATCTTTTAAATGTATTTTTTATTTCTTTTACAGAATCTTTTAATAAAACATTTTTCAATTTTATTACTCCCTTTAATGTTTTTGTTTTAGCTAATTATTAATGGTATCTACCACTCAATTTCTTCTATAGGTGTTGGATTATCATTTTTTTGTATATCAAATGCAGTACCATTTTTAAAGTGTATAACTCTATCAGCCATTGGTGTTAATGCTGAATTATGTGTAATTATGATAACTGTCATCTTTTCTTTTCTGCACGTGTCTTGCAATAACTGTAAAATTTGTTTTCCTGTTTTATAATCTAAAGCACCTGTTGGTTCATCACATAAAAGCAATTTTGGATTTTTAGCAATTGCTCTTGCTATTGCAACTCTTTGTTGCTCTCCTCCAGATAATTGAGATGGAAAATTATTCATTCTATCTTGTAATCCAACTTTTTTTAAAATAGTTTTAGGATCTAATGGTCTTTTACATATTTGAGTTGCAAGTTCAACATTTTCGACTGCTGTTAGATTTTGCACTAAATTATAAAACTGAAACACAAATCCTATGTCTTCTCTACGATATTTAATTAATTGTTTAGGTTTAAAGTTACTTATATCTTTTTCATCAATTAAAACTGTACCTGAAGTAGCACTGTCCATTCCTCCCAATATGTTTAATGCAGTAGTTTTACCAGCTCCACTTGGTCCAACAATAACAACAAGTTCCCCTTTTTCAATTTCAAAGTTCGTATTATCTAATGCTTTAATACTTACTTCTCCCATTTTATATTCTTTTACAACATTCTCAAATTTTATATATGGCATACATCTACCTCCTATACTCTTGTGTTAAATTGTCAAAATTGTCAAAAGGGACGGGCCTTTTTGACAATTTGCCATTTAAGACCGTCCCCTTTGGCAATTATATTTCATTTACTTTTACTCTGTCATTTCCAATTAGATCTTTAAATTCAGATAGTATCTCATCTGTTAAATATATTCCTCCAGCCATATCTTTTCTTTCTCCGTTTATGATTTGAAGTTGAATATTATTCATTTCTCCTGTAAAAAACCTAATTGCTCCTCTTAGTTTTTCTTTTTTATCATCATCTAACTCTGTAATATCTAGCGATAATATTTTCTTTTTTTGAATTCCAAATTCTTTAATTTCTCTTGCAACTATTTTGGTATCTTCATCTTCTCTAATACTTAATCTGCCTTCTACCAATACAATATTATCTACAATTAGAATATTTGAACAATTTTGATAACAACTCTCAAATACTATAACTTCAGTAGGGCCATATAGATCCTCAACGGTTACAAACGCCATAATTTTATTGCTTTTTGTATATTTCTTTTTTACACTTGTAATAATTCCTGCATATTTAACAGTTTTTCCATCTTGTAAATGACTGTTATTTGTAAGTTGCGCACTTCCATCTAACATCTGTAAACGTGACTCATCACTGCTTAAGTCTTCATTTTGTATCTGTCTCATTTGATAAGTATTTATATTTGTCTGCATTCCAATTTGTTTTCTTAATTTTTCCAATGGATGACCTGAAATATATAAACCAAGCATTTCTTTTTCCATTGATAGTAATTCTTTGTCCGAATATTCTGGTACGATTTTATATGTGTATTTTAATTCCTGTATATTTTGATCTTTAGATTTATTATTCGATGAAATTCCCTCTAAGTCAAACATCGTAACTTGTCCCTCAAAGCTCTTTTTAGAATTATCTGAAATACTATCTATAATTGTTTCAAAAGATTCCATTAATGTGCTTCTTGTCTGTTCAAATGAATCAAATGCACCTGCTTTTATTAAACTTTCTACACATTTTTTATTTACAGACGCATCAGCAATTCTCTCACAGAAATCTCCAAAATCTTTATATTCTCCTTTTTTATTTCTTTCTGCAACTATTTCATCTACTGCTGATGTTCCAACATTTTTTATACTTCCTAAACCAAAACGAATCTTTCCATCATCTACTGTAAATCTAGTATAACTTTTGTTTATATCTGGCTTTAATATTTCAATATGTAATCTCTTACATTCATCAATATATGATGGTATTTTATCCAAATTTCCTAAAAAACTATTTAGCATTGCTGCCATAAACTCTGCAGGATAATATGTTTTTAAGTAGGCTGTTTGATAAGAAAGTACAGCATATGCTGCCGCATGTGATTTATTAAAAGCATATTTTGCAAATTCTGCCATCTCATCAAAAATCGTGTTAGCAGATTTTTCATCAATCCCATTTCTTACACAACCATTAACAATAATATTTCCTGATTCATCTTCTTGTCCATGAATAAATATTTCACGTTCTTTTGCCATAACATCAAGTTTTTTCTTTCCCATAGCACGTCTTACTAAGTCTGCTCTACCAAGCGAATAACCCGCTAAATCTCTTACAATTTGCATAACCTGTTCTTGATAAACCATACATCCATATGTAACATTTAAAATTGGTTTTAAGCTAGGATGTGTATATACTGCATGTTCAGGATCTTTCTTATTTGCAATATATCTAGGAATCTGATCCATTGGTCCAGGTCTATATAAAGAAACTCCTGCTATAATATCTTCTAAACAATCTGGTTTTAATTCCTTCATAAAATTTGTCATTCCTTGACTTTCAAATTGGAAAATTCCAACAGATGTCCCCTCTTGCCATTGTTTATATACTTTTGGATCATTCATGTCTTTGTCAAATTCGACATCTATTCCTCTATTTTGCTTAACTAAATCTTTTGTATCTTGTATAACAGTTAAAGTTCTAAGTCCCAAGAAGTCCATTTTTAAAAGTCCTAATTCTTCTAATGTAGTCATGATATATTGAGTTGAAATCATTCCTTCTCTTACATATAGAGGAACATACGTATCAACTGGATCCTTGGTTATTACTATTCCACAAGCATGTGTTGAAGCCTGTCTTGGCATTCCTTCCAATGCCATAGCAATATCTAGCAA
Source organism: uncultured Clostridium sp. (assembly GCA_902406115.1). Taxonomy (GTDB): domain Bacteria; phylum Bacillota; class Clostridia; order TANB77; family CAG-508; genus CALXVA01. Next base: position 178,229 of record CABPCL010000001.1, read on the forward strand.
TTTCTTTATTTCTTGATCTGATTCATATTTCTCTAATAGTTCCTTATTTTGTTCCATTGCTTTTTTTATTGTAATATGTAATTCGTTAGGTATCATTTTTGCAAGTTGATCTGCTTCTGCATATGGCAAATCTAAAGCTCTACCCACATCTCTAATTACCATTCTTGCAGACATTGTTCCAAATGTAATAATCTGAGAAACATGATCTGTTCCATATTTTCTTCCTACATAGTCAATTACTTCTTGACGTCTTTCATAGCAAAAGTCAACATCAAAATCAGGCATACTTATTCTTTCCGGATTTAAAAATCTTTCAAATAGTAAATTATATCTTATTGGGTCAATATCTGTTATCCCTATGCTATATGCAACGATTGACCCAGCTCCAGATCCACGTCCTGGTCCTACAGGTATTCCATTTGACTTAGCATAATTTATATAATCCCATACTATTAAAAAGTAATCAACATATCCCATTTTCTTTATTACACTAAGTTCATAATCTTTTCTATCTATTATCTCTTTTGATGGATTTTCCCCATATCTTTTAGTTATTCCATCATCTGTTAGCTTTTTTAAATAATCATAATGCGTTTCAAATTCTTCAGGCACATCATAATTTGGAAGTATTGTATGTCCAAATTCAAATTTCACATTACATTCTTCTGCTATTTTAACAGTGTTTTCTATAGCTTCTGGAATATTTGCAAAATATTCTTTCATTTCTTGTGGTGATTTAACGTATAGTTCCTCTGTATCAAAACGCATACGATCTTCATCTGTCATTCTCTTACCTGTTTGAATACACAATAATACTTCATGATTGTATGCATCTTCTCTTTTTAAATAATGCGCATCATTTGTTGCAACAAGCGGGATATCTAATTTTCTCGATAATTCTATTAATTTTTGATTTACCAAAACCTGTTCTTTAATTCCATTATTTTGTACTTCTAAATAATAATCTTTCCCAAATAGATTTTTATACCATAAAGCTACCTTTTCAGCTTCTTGCATATCACCTTTTAAAATAGCCTGATTTACTTCTCCCGCCAGACATGCACTACAACATATTAAATTTTCATGATATTTTTCAAGTATTTCTTTATCTATACGTGGTTTATAATAGAAACCGTCAACAAAGCTTAATGATACTAACTTAGAAAGATTTTTATATCCTTCATTATTTTTAGCAATTAATATCAAATGATTATACTTACTATCTATATTTGGATCTTTATCTAATCTACTTCTTGGTGCCACATATACTTCACATCCAATTATTGGCTTTACTCCATTTGCCTTACATGCTTTATAAAAATCAATTGCTCCAAACATAACTCCATGGTCTGTTATTGCAATTGCATCCATGCCTAATTCTTTTGCTCTTACAGGTAAATCTTTTATTCTATTTGCTCCATCTAATAGACTAAATTCACTATGGATGTGTAAATGCACAAATTCTCCCATTTCTCCTCCAATTTATTTTCCACTTGCTATTTTAATTTATAATAAGTTTATATTTTAAATTTCCCACGATTTTTTTTAATTCTAGTCCTGCTTTTTGTGTGGTCATTTCTTTTGTTCATTTTAGTATATCATATTAATTTCTAAAGTTAAATAAGTAAATTTATATTATTTTTCCTATCATAATTATTAAGAAAAGGTATACTTCTTAACTTTTTTGTGATAATGCATAAATAATTGCCTTATCAACTTTTCTCCCCAATGCTTCCTCTAATGCTTTTTTATATATGTCTAACTGAACTTTATACTTTAATTCTAATTCCTTTTCATTACCACTTTTTATATAATCAGTTTTATAATCAACTAATATTAATTTATCATCTTTATTAATATAGTATAGATCTATTATTCCTTGTACAAGTATTTTTTCTTGATCTGCTTCTTCATAAATTTCCTTTGCAAAAACATTAATATAAAATGGTTGCTCCTTATAAATACGTTTTGCATTTTTTAAATCCTTCCACAATTCAGATTGAGTATATTCATATAAAACATGCACATTTATGCTCTTTAGCTCTAATTCGCTAATAATACCCTCTTTATATAGATTCTGAACAAATTCTTCTATTTCATCTTTTGTATAATCTTTACTCTCATCTAGTTTCTGTACGCACAAATGCATTACTGTTCCTTTTTGTGCAGATGTTAATCTTTGAGTTTTTTCTAAGAATTTAGGACTATATGTTAATGATATTGTATTTTGTTCTTCTGATTGTTTTAATTTTGTGACTGAAGTTTTTGTTGGAATTTTTGATGAATCAATATAGTCGTATTTCCAGTCCAGTTTATTAATAATTTTTTCTTTTAATCTATCTTCTTCTTTAAGGTTACATTCAAATAGTAATTCTTCTATGTCTTTTGTTTCAATTTTATTCTTTTTCATTTTCAAAACATCATCTTTTTTATACTCTTTTAGCTCAACTACATCATCAATTTTATCTTTATTGTATAAATATACCAATTCAAGCCAATCTAAATAAGAAATATACTTTTCCAACAATTTATAATCTATTTTCTTCACTTGATCAAAACTGTTTTCATTTCTGCTATACATGCTTAGTAGTTGTTCTTTTTCTTTAAAATCTTTTTGTAAATCCTTTGAAAGGCCTGTTATTATAAGTTTTTCCTTTGCACGAGTTAATGCCACATAAAGGATTCTCATTTCTTCTGATATAGTTTCTTTTTTACTTTTAACTTTTATTGCTTCTTTAGCAAGTGTATTATATTCAACTCTTTTTTCTGAATTGATTAGTTTAGGTCCAAGTCCAATATCTTGATGTAATAATATCGGTTTATTTAAATCTTGCATGTTAATTTTTCTTCCTGTTCCACATAGAAAAACAACTGGAAATTCTAATCCTTTGCTTTTATGAATACTCATAATTCTTATTACATTATCATTCTCTCCTATTAATTTTGCTGCTCCTACATCTCCGCTACTAAGTCTAACTTTATCCATAAAATTGATAAAATTAAATAGCCCTTTAAAACTAGCTTTTTCATATTGCTTAGCTTTTTCAAATAACATTTTTAAATTTGCTTGTCTTAGATTGCCATTGGTTAATAGGCTTACATAATGGTAGAATCCTGTATCCATATATATCTTCCATATAAGTTCATCTAACTCTAAATATTGTTCTTCATCTTTCCATTTTTTTAAATTTTCTAATAAATTTTCTATTTTGTTTTTTAAGTTATTTTCTACTATTAGCCTTGCTTTTAACATTGCCTCGTAGAAAGTACTATTCCTATCAGCTAAACGAATTTCTATTAATTCATTATCATTAAATTTTCCTATATTAGATCTTAGCACAGTTACAAGAGGAATGTCCTGCATTGGATTGTTTATAACTTTTAATAAAGCCATAATAGTTTGTACTTCCATAGAGTCTAAATACGTACTAGATGTATCACTAAACACTGGTAAATTTAAATCTGATATCTCTTTTTCATATATTGGAGCTGTTATAGAAGTTGCTCTTAATAAAACACATATGTCTTTATATGTAATTTTTCTATATCCTTCTCTTTTGTCAAATACCATATAATTGCTATCTAATAATTCTTTTATTCTGTTTGCCACAAATCTCGCTTCTATTACACTATTTTCTATTCTTTCTTGATCCTCTTCATCTGATTCTTCTTGCATAGTGTTTTCATTATTTATATTGTCATCTTTTTTATAAATATCTATTTCATCTTCTTTTAAATTAATAATATTTAATTCTGTTTTTCCTGCAAAATTAATATTCTCGTCTTCTAAGCATGGGAAATTTGCTCCATAATTCAAATATTCCTCTTGATTATATTCGACATCTCCAAGATCCTTACTCATAATATTCTCAAAAACCAAATTAGTAAAATTAAGGACTTCTTTTCTACTTCTAAAATTTTTGAATAACTTTATTTTTTGTCCATCTTTTTTGTTTTCTTTTAGTTCATCTTTCAATTTATATTTTGCATATTTCTCTAAAAAAAGTTCTGGTCGTGCTTGTCTAAATTTATAAATACTTTGTTTTACGTCACCAACCATAAATATATTGTTTTTATTTGAAATACTATTTAATATATATTCTTGAACTAAATTACTATCTTGGTATTCATCTATTGCTATTTCTGTAAATTTCTCTTTATACCTTTTTGCAACTTCAGATTCCTCTATTAATCCGTCTTTTTCATTTATTAATATTTTCAATGCAAAATGCTCAATGTCACTAAAATCAATTATATTTTTTTCCTTCTTTTTATCAGAAAATGCCTTTCCAAACTCTTGAACTATCTTCTGTAGATCTTTTAATACTTCATACATTTCATTTATATCTTGCAAAGATTCTTCAGAATTAGTATTCATCTCTATTCCACTAAATTGCTTTTTTATTTTGTCTCTTATTTCTTTTGCCTCGTTTTTTAAATCTATTGTAATCTTTTTATCTACTGGCCATTTTTTCCAGTTCATTTGTTGCTTTGTTACATATGTTTCATCCCATGAATTTGTATGATCATATATATATGTTAAACCATTTATATCATCGTCAATTACTAATTTATATTTTTCCAATTCGTTGTATTTACTTAAGTCAGTTCTTATTTTCTTCAGTTTCATAATACATTCTGTTATTGTATCTTTAATTTCTTCTAATAAGATTTTTCCCCATACCGTTTCTGAAAAATCCTTATTATTCTCTATATTAAACATTTCTACTTTTTCTTCTAACCATTTTTCTGGAAACGGATTACTTTGAATATATTTATATATATTCAATATTAATTCTACTAATGGTTCATCGCCTCTATATCCGGTATATGTATCTATTAATTTTAAAAAATCTTTATCTTGTTCTATATATTTTTGTTCAAATAAATCTTCAATAACTTCATTTTTTAGCAACTCTACCTCAGCTGTATCACCAATTCTAAAATTAGCAGAAGTATCAATTTCATAGAAATTATTTCTAATTACATCTAAGCAAAATGAATGTATGGTACAGATATTAGCCTTGTTTAGCAAAGTAATTTGTCTTTGTAAATTACTATCTTCTGGCCTTTCTTCAAGTTTTTTATATATAGCATCTAATATTCTTTCTCTCATCTCTGCAGCTGCTGCATTTGTAAATGTAACTATTAACATTTTGTCGATATCTATATTTTCATTAACTACTTTATTAATAATTCTTTCTACTAGTACCGCTGTTTTTCCACTTCCAGCAGCCGCTGCTACTAATATGTTTGATCCTTTTTCTTCAATTGCTTGTTTTTGTTCCTTTGTCCAATCCATCTTTGCTCCTCCAAATTTTGGTTTATATTATTATATCATATAAAAGAAAACTTCCAATAAAATATTGGAAGTTTTTTTATTTAATATGTACAAATATACATTGTATCTCCTTCAAACACAATTTGTTCATCCGAATATGTGTTCCAATTTTTTCCCAAGAAATTATCTGTATATATTTTTTCATCCATAGTTGTCTTTTCGAACTTTCTATTACAATAATAGTTTAATGCTTCTATTATACAATAATAATTGTCAAACGCTCTCTGCGTAAATGAAGATAATTTTTTCTTATATCCATATGGAAAATCTCTATGCATACTGTCTCTGCGATATGCAACTTTTGTTACATTATTTCCTGTTTCATTTTCATATTTTTCTATTTTGTATTTTATTGTAATTCCCATATTAGCATCTATCTTATTAGTTGCTATATGAGCTGAAAATATTTGTATGGTATTTATCGTGTTAAAAATAAAAAATATCATTGTAATTACAAATATAATATCTTGCATAATCTTGCTCTTCTCATCATTAAATATATAACTTAAATAAATAATTGAGATTCCAATAATGCTTCCTGCAGACATAACCATTCTTGGTTCTATACCTGGACTCTTCATAAGAAATACTGGTAATATACTTGCTAGCACAGCTACTAATATCAAAAAAATATATTCAATTAATCCTCTAATTTTCTTTTTGCTACATAGTATTAATATTATAGATATTCCTATAAATATTGGTATTATCATTGATGGCCATAAGTTAAAATTTAATATAAACACATTTTCTATAATAAATTTCATTAATGGGTTAAATAAAAGAATGTTTCTTATTATAACATTACCTGCAACTCTTTCTTGTTCAGATCCCATAAAATTATTTATTAGATACATACATATAATATTTACAATCTCGCTAACAACAAAAATTATTCCTGCTATTATAAATTGTTTTATATTTTCCTTAATATTAACTTTACTTTTGTCTATTATCAATAATAATGTTACTAATGTGATAAAAATATTTATGCTTCCTTGATAGCAAAATGTAGCAAGTGTTAATATCAATAATGTTTTTACATATTTATGTTTGTTTTTTTCTTCTATAAAAATTTTGGCAGCAATTATAGATAATAATACACTTAAGCACATCACTGCACACTCAGCATACAAGAAATACTCTAATGACATACAATTAAAAATTATAATAGTAATTGCCATTAGAATTATACTATTTTTCAGATTCATGTTATATATGTTTTCTGATAATTTTTTTCCAATAGTTTTATATAATATATAAATTGAAAAAGACGCAATTATTACTGCTAATACTTCCATACCAACAATAAAAACTTGATAATCTAAATTTAATATTCCAGCTAAATATGTAAATAGTGTTGATATAATCCTCGCATCTTTTAAGAAATACTGCGATGGATATTGAAAATATCCCAAATCCATAAAATTATATGTATCTGAAGCAATATGCATTTGTAAAAGTGGTGCACACACTATTATGCAAAATGTAAGCATTACAAGGTATAATACTATATCTTTCTTTTTAATTTTTTTCATTATTTCTCCTTCATTTTCTCATTATAAAACACATATTATTCATACAATTAATATCTAAATAATATGTGTTTTTGATTATATATTTACTTATAATTTTTGTCAATCTAGTTTTTTAGGTATAGTTCTGGGTCCAAATTAGTCCCATCTTTAGTTATTTCGAAATGAAGATGAGGCTCATCTGAAATTTCAAATGTTGCAGTATTTCCAACAGTACCTATGCTTTGTCCTTGTTTTACCTTTTCTCCTTTTACTACAAACTCAGCTGTCAACAAATTTGAATAAACACTAGTAAAACCATTTGTATGCTCTATTACAACTGTAAGTCCATATCTAGGATCATTTTTTATTGACTTTATTACACCTTCTGCAGATGCTTTTACAACTGTTGTTTTATTCGCTTTAATATCTATTCCCGTATGTGTAACCCATTCACCTAATGTATTTGAATACACTAATTTATCTTTTGCAAATTCTTTTATAATTTCACCTGTAACAGGTTTCTTAAATGTAGGATCTTTTGTTTTTTCCTCTGTCTTTGTTGTATTGGTTGTATTTGTGGTGTTTGCTTTACTATCTTTAGTAGTATTGGTTTTAGTATTTTTACTAGAATTTGAATTTCCTTCTGTAACTCTATTCTCGACCTGACTTGTATTTACAGCATACTTTGTTTCATTTACAGTATTTTCATTAGCAACTTCATTAACTTTTTTTCCAAATTGCGAACTTGTTGCTTCTGTATTTTCTATATAATTTCCAATTATCCCTGAATTTATTTTTGCTAGCTTTGTATTTTCTTCTAGCTTATTGCCATAAACAAAAAATGTAATTACAAATCCTATAATAGCCATAGCTAAGATACTTACCGATATATATAATGTTTTCTTAAAATCAAACCAGCTTTCAGCTCTTCTTCTGTTTTCTCTTCTCATAAATATTCCTCCTTGACTTTTTCTTTAGAATAAGTATTTACATTTTTGAGAAAATTATACAATTTAATCTTACATATCTTCAATTTTTACACCTGTATAATAGTGCTTAATAATTTCTTCATAATTCTTCCCTTCTTTTGCTAAACTATCTGCACCAGTTTGACTCATTCCAACTCCATGTCCATATCCTACAACTTCAAAAATAATAGAATCATCTTTTATTGTTACTTTAAAATTAGCTGATCTTAATGAAAATATTGATCTTATCTCTACTCCAGACAATTCAAGATTTCCAATCTTAATAGTTTTTACTCTGTTACCATCTGTATATTCTTTAATTATAATACATTCTTTGTCATCAAAATTAATTTTAAAGTTACTATGTTTTTCTTTAATTTTGGATTCAAAATCCTTCTTGCTAACTGTTACCTTTGAACTATATCCGCTATATGCATTTTCTCCAGATGTAGTAACTGTTTGAAGGTACGGATACCCTGTTCCACCCCATACATTTACAGGGGCTTCGGTTGCTCCTCCACTATTTGCGTGAAAAAAAGCATTAATCGGTTTTCCTCCATATGTAATAATTTTACCTTGAGTCGTATTTACAGCATTAACTATTTTATTCCAATACATATCTCTATCTTTTTCATTCCATTTTTTTAATCTATCTTCTTTTGAGATCCAAGCTTGACAACACGTTGATGAATCACAAATATTTGCATTAACATCTTTATGTTTTCCAGCATTATTTATCATTTTATATAATGTATAAGTCCTTGCAACAACTGCTTGTGCTTTTAAAGCTTCTGTTTCAAAACTCGCTGGCATTTCAGCTGATACTACGCCGTATAGATATTCATCTAATTTAATATTTTCTACTTTTTTATTAGATGCATGTAATAATTTTATATTTGTATAATTTTTATAGTCATATGTAGATTCTGAAATTTCTATATTTTGTTTTTCTTTGTTTTCAATATTTCTATTATTTACCTGTTCAAATCTTTTTGTCGTAAAAATAATAGGAATAGCAAAGCACAACAATATTAATATAAATATATATAATATAATCTTTTTCATTGTGACTCCTTATATAATAAAAACTAGTCATACCTTGTATTAAACCTTGTATTAAAATTTTAAATTTACTATTTACTATTTATTATTTCAATACCAAATCCTCCATTAATTCATTTTTCATTTTTTGTAATACTCTTTTTTCTATTCTTGATACCTGAACTTGGCTAATTCCTAGTATACTAGCTATTTCTGTTTGAGTTTTGCCTCTATAGTATCTTAGTAAAATTATCTGTTTTTCTCTTTCATCTAAACAATTAATTAGTTGTGATATTGTTATTTTATTTGTAATCAAATTTTGTTCATCTATATCAGTTGACAATTTTTCTATAATATTTATTCCTTCATCATCGCTATTCAATGATGCTTCATATATTGAACTAACTGGATTTTTACTTTCAAGTGCCATAGCAATATCTTCCTTTGATACCCCGAAGTTCTTTCGAAATTTCTTCTATTTGCATGTCTTTTCCAGTCTTCCTTAGATGCTCCTTTTGAACAACTGCTATTTTTAAATTCAACTCTTTTAATGATCTACTTACCTTTATTGGTCCATCTTCTTGTATATATCTTTTTATTTCTCCTAATATGTATGGTACTGCATATGTGGATAGTCTTACCTCAAAATTAGTATCAAATTTTTTTATGCATTTAATAAACCCTAAACTCGCAATTTGATATAAATCCTCTAACTCATAACCTCTACCGCTAAACCTTTTTACAATACTCCATAATAATCCTTGATTGTCTTCAATTAGCTTTTCTAGTGCATCAGAATCCCCTGTTTGAGCTTTTATAATATCACTAGTTTGGTTATCATATTTTTCATACATATTCTCCTTTATCACTTTGTTTATATGCCTCCTAAACTAATTAATGCATCTTCATCATCACTTATAGGTATTTTATTTATCATTTTTTTCATTTTAACTTTAGTTCCAAGTCCCAGAACAGATTCGATTTCTACTTCATCCATAAAACTCTCCATTATTGTAAATCCCATTCCAGATCTTTCTAAATTTGCTTTTGTTGTATACAATGGTTTTCTGGCAAGTTCAACATTTTCTATTCCTTTACCCGTATCAGATATTTCGATTTCTACAACATTTGAAAAGATTCTTCCAGTTATCTTAATAATTCCTTCGCTATCTTCATACCCGTGAACAATACAATTTGTTACTGCTTCTGACACAGCAGTTTTTATATCTGCCAACTCTTCAATAGTTGGATCAAGCTGTGAAACAAATGCAGCCACAGTAATTCTGGCAAATGCCTCATTATTTGATTTACTCAAAAATTCCAATTTCATCTCATTGTCATAAATACTCTTCATCTTTCCTCCTTTTGTCATATAGGGACGTTCCTTTTTGGCAAATTTATAACACCTAATCTATCTTCCCTATTATGCAACCTGAATTATTTTCATAATTCCACTCATTTCTAATATTTTTTTTGCACTATCATTAACATTTTTTATTTCTAAACTTCCACCTAGCATTTTCATCATTTTGTATCTTCCTATTATCATTCCTATCCCTGCACTGTCCATAAAAGTAACCCTACTAAAATCAAATATAGTTTTTCTCGGCATATATCTTGTAATTTCATTATCAACACTCCTTCTTATTTTATCTACTATATGATGATCAATTTCTTCCGTTATTTCAACAATTAGTATTTTTTCATTTTCTATATATTTCGTTTTCAATTATTATTTCCTCCTATCTATTTAGATTTTTTATTTTGCTTGTCCATTATATATTTATTTACATTTTTTTCCAAGAGTAAAATATAAGAAGTTTTGACGATTTTTAAGAAGTTTTCGACAATTAATTAATTGCATACTTATTAATTTTTTTGTTAATACTAATTTTGTAATAATATAAAGAACGAAAGGTGGTCTTAAACCAATGAATAATGAACTATATATTCTAAACGAAGTAAATAAGGGAATTAAAATGGGAATGGATTCAATATCTACAATTGCAGAAAAAGTAGGAGATGGAAATTTTAAAGATGATTTATTGTTTCAGTATGATAAATACAACGATATTTTAAATAAGGTAAATGCAGAACTAAAAAATTATAATGACTTTCCTTCTGAACTTCCTCCTATGCAGAAAATTATGGGATATGTTGACATTCAAGTAAGTACTCTTAATGATAAAAGTAACTCTCATATTGCAGAAATGCTAATTAAGGGAACAAATATGGGAATTATTGAAGGAGTAAAATTAAAAAATCAGAATCCAACTGCTAGTGAACCCATTCAAAATATTTTAGATGAATTTATTAAGTTCCAAGAAAATAACGTTGAAAAATTAAAAAAATATTTATAATATAAAAAAATTTTGTTAGATAATGATTTTTCTTATTGATATCTAAATAAAGAAGCCATATCACTCACATAAATTGAAATATGGCTTCTTTATTATATATTTTACTTTTATTTTAACTTACTTAATCTCTCTTGTGTAGAATTTAGCATTTCTTTATATTTATTTAGCTTTTCTTTCTCTTCGTTTATTTTTGCTTCTGGTGCTTTGTTTACAAATCCCGGATTAGATAGCATCTTTTCGCATCTTTGAACTTCTGCTTCTAATTTTGTAATTTCGTTTTGAAGTCTATCTTTTTCTTCTTCCATATCAATTAGATCTTCAAGCGGCATATATAACTCTATTCCTTCTTGTAATATCGCTATTGCATTTTCTGGTATTCCTGTTTTATCTTTTTGTACTTTTACTCCATTTCCAAATCCAAGTTTTAAGATAAAGTCTTTTGCTTCTATAATTTCCTTTTCATATCTTTCTGTTACAAATATTAATTCTGATTTTTTTGATGGATGTATGTTCATGTTTGCTCTTACGTTTCTAATTTCTGTAATGATTTCTTTTATTTTTTCAACTGTTTGTTCTTCGTCATCAAATGCAAATTTTTCTCTTATTGTTGGCCATTTTGATACTATCAAATCTGCCTCATTGTATTTTACTAGTTTGTCATAAATTTCTGATGTTACAAATGGCATAAATGGATGTAATAATTTTAGTGATGTTCCAAATACATGGTTTAGTATATCACTTACAGCAATCTTTGTTTCTTCATTTTCACTATAAATTCTTGTTTTAACCATTTCGATATACCAGTCACAAAATTCATTCCAAATGAAGTTATAAATCTTGTCAATTGCAATTCCTAAATCATAATTTTCAATATTTCTTGTGATGTCTGCTACTAATTTGTCTAATTTGTTTAGTATCCATTTGTCTTCTATTGTTAATAAATCTGGATTATATGTTTTTGTTTCATGGTTATATACTTTGTGACAAAATTCTTTTACTTTATCTTCGTCTGGTGTATTCATTATTATGAATTTAGCAGCATTCCAAATTTTATTTGCAAAGTTTGATGCTTGTTCTAGTTTTTCTGGCATATATCTAATGTCATTTCCCATTGTTGTTCCAGAAAGTACTGAAAATCTTAATGCGTCCGCACCATATTGGTCAATTATTTCAATTGGGTCAATTCCATTTCCTAATGATTTTGACATTTTTCTTCCTTGTGAATCTCTTACAATTCCGTGTACAACAACATCTTTAAAAGGATTTTTGTCAGTTAATTCTAATCCTTGTGTCATCATTCTTGATACCCAGAATGTTATGATATCATACCCTGTTACCAATACATTTGTTGGATAGAATGTTTTGTAGTCTTCTGATTCTGTATTTGGCCAACCTAATGTTGAAAATGGCCATAATGCAGAACTGAACCATGTATCTAATGAATCTTCGTCTTGATGTAATTTATTAGAACCACATTTTTCGCATTTTTCTGGCATTTGTTTTGCTGCATGTATATGTCCGCATTCGTCACAATAATATACTGGTATTCTATGTCCCCACCACAACTGTCTTGATATACACCAGTCTTGGATATTATCTAACCAGTTGAAATACATTTTTTCGTATCTTTTTGGTACGAATTTAACTTCATCATTTCTAACTGCATCTGCTGCTCTTTTTGCTAAATCTTTCATTGATATAAACCATTGCTCTGAAATTCTTGGTTCGATAGTATTATGACATCTGTAGCATTTTCCAACATTATGTGTATAATCTTCAATTTTAACTAAGTTTCCCAGTTCTTGTAATTTTTCTACAATTAATTTTCTTGCTTCAATTGCAGGCATTCCTTTATATTCTGGAACTAAATCCCCCATAATTGAACTATCATCAAATACTTCTATTATTTCTAGATTATGTTTTAATCCAGCTTGATAATCATTTGGATCATGTGCTGGTGTAATTTTAACACATCCTGTTCCAAATTCTTTTTCTACAAATTCGTCTGCTATTATTGGAATTTCTTTATTCATAATTGGTAAAATACATTTTTTTCCTACCAAATCTTTATATCTTTCATCGTCTGGGTGTACTGCAACTGCTGTATCTCCAAGCATTGTTTCAGGTCTTGTCGTTGCAACTATAATATATCTGTCAGGTTCACCTGCAATTTGATATCTAATATGCCATAAGTGTGATGACTCGTCTTCATATTCAACTTCTGCATCAGAAATTGTTGTATGGCATGATGGACACCAATTTATCATTTTTTTACCTTTGTAAATTAATCCTTTATTATATAACTGAATAAATTGCTCTAAAACTGCTTCAGATAAGCCCTCGTCCATAGTAAATCTGTCTCTATTCCAATCACATGAACATCCTAATCTTCTTTGTTGTTTCTTTATTGTTCCACCATATTCTTTAGTCCAATCCCAAGCTCTTTCTAAAAATTGTTCTCTTGTGATATCTGCTTTTGTTAAGCCTTCTTCTTTTTTCATCTTTTCTACAACTTTTACTTCTGTTGCTATTGCAGCATGATCTGATCCGGGAAGCCATAAAGTGTTGAAACCTTGCATTCTTTTAAATCTAATTAATACATCTTGAATTGTATCATCTAGTGCATGACCCATATGAAGCTTTCCTGTTACATTTGGTGGTGGCATCATAATGCAATAGCTTGCCTTCGTTTTGTCCATGCTTGGTTTAAAATATCCTTTTTCCTCCCATGTTTGATATAGCTTTGTTTCAAAATCGTTTGGATCAAATTTGTCATTTAATTTTTTTTCTCTCATAACTACTCCTTTCAGGGGTAAACAAAATAAAAACTCGCCCCTCAATATAAGGGCGAGTTTTTTCTCACGGTACCACCTTAATTACAAAATTTATTTTTTGTATCTTAGTTACTTTTAACGCAAGTTACACGGATAAATCTAGGTATGTTTCCACACTTTCAACATATCAACTCCCAAGCTACCTTCCATTTGCTTTTACTATAAGAAGCTTTCAGCATTTTACTTCTTTTCTCTTTCTAGTTTTCCAAATGTACTCCTCTTGTTCCTCGTTTTTTTTCAATATGTTATATATAATAACATACTTTTTTAAATTTGTGTAGTATTTTTTATATATTCTATGTAATTTTTATTTAAAATATCCTTTTGGTTTTTCTTAACAATTAATTTAAATATTAAAATATATTATTAATCCACCACTAATTGCAATAATAAATCCTAAAATTTTAAGTCCCATTGATGCTTCATTTTGATCTCCGAATCCAAAAAATTTCTTAGTAATTAAACGTGCATCATATACACATATAACTCCTGCAGTTGCAAGTAATAACCCTATTAATATAAATAATGTTTTCATATTTTACATCCTTTTTATTTTATTAGAAGAATTCAACTGTATATTTACATTCAAATGTTTCACTTGGCTTTAATGCTATAATATCTTGTTTTTGAATAAATACACCTGTGCTTTTTATTGTATCTGCAGTAGAATACCATGGTTCAATACATATAAATGGTGCATTTGGTTTTGACCAAACTGCAAGATATGGAAAACCTGTGAAGTCCATAGTTAATAAAGTTTTATTTGTTCTCTTATTTTTTAAACTAATCTTTGAAGAAGTTATACCTTTCATGATTAATGCATCATTATTAAATGTATTAGAATCAATATTAATTCTTCTTTTATCTGCCATTCTATTTCTTGCATATTCTGTTCCAATTAATCCATCTACCAAATATAGAAAATGGATTTTGTCTTCATCTTCTTCAAACTCTAAATAATAATTTCCTTCTTTTAAATCTTCTTTATCTATTTTAAATGCTGGATGCCCTCCTATTCCAAAAGGAAGTGTTACATCTCCTGTATTAATTACTTTATAAATTGTTGTTAATTTATTTTCATCTAATCTGTATGTTGTATATAATTCAAAATCATATGGATACCTATTTTTTGTTATTTGATTGCTTCTTAATACATAAGAATGAAAATTATCTAGTTTCGTAATAGGTTCAAATTCCATGTCCCTCACAAATCCATGTTGTGGCATTTCAAAAATTCTTCCATTTATGATTGTTTGATTTTTCTTTAGCTTACCTACTACTGGAAATAATACTGGAGCATGTCTTTTCCAATATACTTTTCCATTTTCGTCTACACTATCAGCGCCTTGGTGGATACGTTCTTCGCCATTTAGTTTAAAGCTTACTAGTTCCCCACCCATTTTTGAGGTTAGCATTTTTGTATACATATTCATTCTCCTATCTTTAAATTTTTCATCATAAATCTACAATTTATTTCATATTATATCATATTGTTTTTTTATGTAAATGTCAATAGTTATATCTCTACTCGTTTAGTAAATTTTTCATCTATTAACTTTTTCAAACACTCATTTTCTTCTCTTTCTAACTTTGGATCTGCTTTTTCTATTTTTAAAGCTACACTTTGTACACATTTTAATATTTCCATATCTTCGAACAAATTAGCAATTTTAAATTCTGGTAATCCATGTTGTTTTGTTCCAAAAAACTCACCTGATCCCCTCAATTCCAAATCTTTCTGAGCAATTATAAATCCATCTGTATTTTCTTGCATAATTTTCATTCTTTGTTTTACTTCTTTAGACTTACCTTCATATTTTAAAATACAATATGATTGATATTCTCCTCTTCCTACTCTTCCTCTTAATTGATGTAATTGAGCAAGTCCAAAATGCTCTGCATTTTCAATTACCATAAGGCTTGCATTTGGAACATTAACCCCAACTTCTATTACTGTGGTGGAAATCAATATATCTATTTTTCCGTCTTTAAAATTATGCATAATTTCGTCTTTTTCCTTTTGTTTCATTTTTCCATAAAGATATTCCACTCTATATTCTTTAAATACTTCATTCTTATATTTTTCAGTTAATTCTACTACTGCTTTTGCATTTATTTCTTCGTTTTCTTCAACTAACGGACATACAATGTATGCTTGCCTTCCCTCATCAATGTTTTTCTTTATAAAATTATTAACCCTTTCTTCCATCCATTTTGTTACTGCATATGTCTCAATCTTTTTTCTATTTGGTGGAAGCTCATCAATAATTGAAATATCTAGATCTCCATATAAAATAAGAGCCAACGTTCTTGGAATAGGTGTTGCTGTCATAACTAATACATCTGGATTGTTTCCTTTTGCCACAATATTTCCTCTTTGTCTTACTCCAAATCTGTGTTGTTCATCTGTTACAACAAATCCCAAATTTTTGAAAACAACATCTTCAACTAATAAAGCATGTGTTCCTATTAAAACATCTATTGTTCCATTCTCTAAATTCTCTAGTATTTCCCTTCTTTTCTTCGTTCTTGTTCCACCTAATAATAATTCGCACTTTATTCCAAATGGTTCTAGTACTTTTGTAAACTCTTGCATATGCTGTTCTGCTAAAATAGCTGTTGGAGCCATAATAGCCACCTGATATCCACATTTTACAGCCTTATATGTGGCAATTATTGATACTATAGTTTTTCCAGATCCAACATCCCCTTGCAATAATCTATTCATAGTTTTATTACTTTCCATATCTTTATCAATTTCTTCTAAAACATTTAATTGTGCCTTTGTTAAATGAAAAGGCAAAGCATTAATAACATCAGACATTTTTACATCTTTGCTATACATTATTCCGTTATTTTCATTATCATATTTATTTTTTAATCCCGACAATGCTAATTGCATACTAAGCAATTCTTCAAATACAAGTCTATCTCTAGCTTTTTTATACTCCTGAAAATTATCTGGAAAATGAATTTGTTTTATTGCCTCATTTAAACCTTCTAAATGATATTCTTTTAGCAAATATTCAGGCATTGTTTCATCTAGTTTTCCACTCACAATTTTCAAACCATTTTCAATAGCATTTCTAATACCATTTTGAGACAAACTATATGTAAGTGGGTATATAGGTATTATTTTCCCAGTATTTTTTGAATTATCTTCTATATCAAATACTGGATTTATCATTTCCACTTTTCCATACTTTACATTTGCTTTTCCGTAAAATTTATATTTTTCTCCTATTTTGAATTTTCCCTTTAAATACTTTTGATTAAACCATGTAATTGTACAAGCACCAGTTTCATCTCTTACAATTAATTTTAATATACTTCTGTTTTTTCCAATTCTAACTTCGCTCATATTACTTGTCGCAATAACCTCTATTAAAGCTTCTTGACCATCTACTAAATCCGAAATATATTTAGGTTTACTTCTATCTTCATATGTTCTTGGAAAATATGTAATTAAATCTTCCAATGTATCTATTCCAAGCTTATGTAGTAATTCAGTTTTTGCAGGTCCAACTCCTTTAACATATTGCACATTCTGTTTTAACTCCACCATTTTTTCTCCTTTGGCACTGTAGGGACGTTCCTTTTCATGCCATCTTGTCATGTTAGGGACACTCCTTTAGATATTTTATCAAATTTTTGTTTTGCATTTATTTTAGCAAAGCTCTTTCAAAAATGCAAATGGTTATTTTGTCAATATTTCTTTTATAAAAGTATTTCTTTTTTATAGAATTTATAGTATAATAGTAACTATGGTAAAGGAGGGATTTTTATGTGGCAATTTTGGTTAATCGCTGCTGGAATATTCTTCATAATAGAAATAGCAACTGTTGGATTCCTTGTTTTTTGGTTTGGTATTGGAGCCCTAATTGCAATGGTAGTTAGTATATTTGTTCCAAATGTATATATTCAAGCTCTTGTATTTATTGTATCTTCTACATTGCTTATATTTTTTACTAAACCTTTTGTTAACAAATTTGTTAATAAAGAAAAAACAATTGCAACAAATGCCTACTCTATTATTGGACGTACTGGTATTGTTACAAAAGAAATTAACGATCTTAAGGGTACTGGTCAAGTAAAGATTGGTGGAGAAACTTGGTCAGCAAAAACACTATCAGAAGAAACCATACCTGAAAATACTGAAATTGAAGTCGTTAAAATTGATGGAGTAAAAGCCATCGTACAAAAAGTTTCAAAATTAGTTGAAAAAGTATAAGAAAATATAAGGAGGAAAAATTATGTGGTTTTTAATCATATTATTAGTTATCATATTAATTATTGCATTCAAAACAATAAAAATAGTTAGACAATCTGAGGTTTATATTATTGAAAGACTTGGTAAATTTTATAAAATAGCTGATGCCGGTCTTACAATTATTATTCCATTCTTCGATCATGTTCGTAGTGTTGTTAGTTTAAAACAACAAACAATGGATATTCCACCTCAAGGAGTTATTACAAAAGATAACGTTACAATTACTATTGATACAGTTGTATTCTATAAAGTAACTGATCCTGCAAAGGCAGTTTATGAAATTCAAAGTTTAAAGAAAGGTATTGAATACTTAGCTATTACAACAATACGTGATATTGTTGGTAAAATGGACTTAGATGAAACATTTAGTTCTCGTGATGCAATTAATGACAAATTAAGAATTATACTTGATGAAGCAACAGATCAATGGGGATGCAAAATAGACAGAGTTGAAATTAAAGATATTACTCCACCTGCAGACATTCGTGATGCAATGGAAAAACAAATGAATGCAGAAAGAAATAAAAGAGCTTTAATTCTTCAAGCCGAAGGTGAAAGACAATCTGCAATTACACTTGCTGAAGGTAAGAAAGAAGCAGCTATATTAGAAGCTGAAGCTGATAAAGAAGCAAAAATAAGAAGAGCTACTGGTGAAGCTGAAGCAATTAAGAAAGTAGCTGAAGCTAAAGCACAAGAAATACACGTTGTTTATGATGCTATGATGAAAGCTAACCCAAATGATAAATTAGTACAATTAAAATCATTGGAAGCTTTAAAAGAAGTTGCAAACGGTGAAGCAAATAAAGTATTTATTCCTTTTGAAGCAACAAGTGCTTTAAGTAGTTTAGGTGCTGCTGCAGAAGTATTAAAAAAAGATGAGAAGAAATAATAAGTTATCTATATTTCTAATATAAAAAATTACATAAATTACGTAAAAATACACATTACAAATTGTAATGTGTATTTTTTTACTCTGGTATAGTCTCATCTTTTATATAATATTTTGTTCCTATCATCTTATCTGGTAAATATTGCTGTTCCACCCAGTGTCCTTCATAGTCATGAGGATATTTATACCCTACTCCATAACCTTCTTTTTCCATTCCTTCTGCTGGTGCATTTCTTATATGCATTGGTATTGTTCCTGTATCTTTATTTTCTACGTCATCTAATGCTCTGTTTATTCCTAAATATGTGGCATTTGACTTTGGTGACGTAGCTACGTATGTTGCTGCTTCTGATAAAATAATTCTTGCCTCTGGCATGCCAACCATGTTTACTGCTTGCATTGCCGAAGTTGCTACTACTAATGCATTTGGATTTGCCATTCCAACATCTTCTGCTGCAGCTATTACAATTCTCCTAGCTATAAAAACAGGATCTTCTCCTCCTTGAATAGCTCTTGCCAAATAAAAAATTGTTGCATCAGGGTCGCTACCTCTCATAGACTTAATAAATGCACTAATGTTATCGTAATGACTATCTCCTTTTTTATCAAAGATTGATTTTCGACTTTGGACACAATCTGCTGCAATTTCATTTGTAATATTTATATATCCATCCTTATCCATTTGCGTTGTAAGCACAGCTATCTCTAAGCCATTTAAGGCTGTTCTAACATCTCCATTTGATACTTCTGCTATCTTCTCTAATGTTTCATCTTCTATTTTTATATTATAATTTTTTAATCCATTTTCCGATATTAATGCTCTTTTTAATATTTTGTATATATCACTTGTAGTTAACGGATTTAGTTTAAATACCATTGATCTTGATATTAAAGCTTTATTAACTTCAAAATATGGATTCTCTGTTGTTGCCCCTATAAGTATTACTGTTCCATTTTCTACATATGGCAACAATGCATCCTGTTGTAATTTGTTGAATCTATGAATTTCATCTATAAATAAAATACATTTTCCAGTTGGATTAAGGAAAGCATTTTTTGCTTCCTCTATTGCATTTTTTATATCACCAATACCAGCAGTTACTGCATTAATTTTTGTAAATTTATATTTAGTTGTATTACTAATAACTTTAGCTAGAGACGTTTTTCCACATCCTGGAGGTCCCCATAAGATAATACTAGACAACCTATCTGCTTGAATTGTTCTATACAAAATCTTATCTTTTCCTAATATATGTTCTTGTCCTACATAATCCTCTAATGTTTTTGGTTTCATTCTATATGCCAATGGTTGACTTAGATCCATATTTTTCTTCCTTTCTTTTATTTTATCTTGCTAAGTTATTTAATCCTTTTCTAATAATATCTTCAACACTTAGACTTGCTAAATCCAATTTTTCTATTGCTGTATCTATTTCTTTTCTACTATAACCTAATACTTTTAATGCTGATATTGCCTCAGCAACTTTACCATCTTCTTTTATGGCCTCTTTTACTTCTATTGATGTTTCAAATTTACTAATAGAATCCTCTGTTTTTAATTTATCTTTCAACTCTAAGATTACTCTTTGTGCCGATTTTATACCTATTCCTGGCAATTTTTTTAATGTATTTACATCATTTGATATAACAGCTAATGCAAAACTAGATGGTGAAATATTTGATAATATTGTTATTGCTGATTTTGCACCTATGCCGCTAACTGATAATAATAGTTCAAACATACGTAATTCTTCATTTGTATTAAATCCAAATAAACTAATATCATCTTCTCTTACTTTTAAATATGTATGTACCTTTACAGTACTTCCTATCTCTCCTAGTTTTTCTATTGAGGTTTCAGACATGAATATTTTATATCCTATTCCATTTGTCTCAATTACAATATATCCATTTGTTTTAACTTTTAAACATCCTTTTATATATGAAAACATTTTTCCTCCGTATTTTTTATAATTATTTTTTCTTTACATATTCTATCATAAAACAAAAAATTTTCAAGTGTTTTTGCAAATTTTTGTTTGTTATTTAATTGTTGACATGCATTTATTTTACGTGATATAATTCGTATATCTTTTTGAAAGGAATTTAATTATGAATAATTGGTTAGCTAGAACTGAACTTTTAATAGGACAAGAAGCGCTAAATAAATTACAAGCTAGTTGTGTTGTGATTTTTGGCTGTGGTGGTGTTGGCTCTTATGTTACAGAAGGTCTTATTCGTGCTGGTGTTGGCTCTCTTGTTGTTATAGATAACGATACCATTGATATCACTAATATTAACCGTCAATTAATTGCAGATACAACAACTATTGGAAAACCTAAAGTAGAAATAGTAAGAGATAGAGCTTTAAAAATCAATCCAAACTTAAAGCTTACCACATACCAAAAATTTGCTGATATTTCTAATTTTGATACAATCATTCCTAGTGATTGTAATTACATTGTAGATGCAATTGATACAGTAAAATCTAAAATCGATTTAGCAGTATATTCTACAGCTAAAAATATTCCTATCATTTCTTCAATGGGAACCGGCAACAAACTCGACCCAACAAGATTTGAGGTATCAGATATTTCAAAAACTTCTGTATGTCCTTTAGCCAAAGTAATGAGAAAAGAATTAAAAAATCGTGGAATTAAACATTTAAAAGTAGTATATTCTAAGGAAGAACCAAAAAGATTTAATCAAGATGAATCTTTAAAAAGAACTCCTGCAAGTATTAGCTTCGTGCCATCTGTAGCAGGTTTAATTATAGCAAGTGAAGTTATAAAAGATCTTTTAAATCATTAATTTACTAATAAATGAAATAATTTTTAGAAAACCTTGCTTTTTTTGTTTATTTATGATAAACTTATAAATAGTCAATTTTATTAAAACATATGGGAGGTGCAAAACTTATGGCAAAATGCGAAATTTGTGAAAAATCAATAGCACACGGAAATAAAGTAAGCATAGCTCGTTCTCACGTTAGTAGAAGAACATCTAGAACTTTTAAGTCAAATATAAGAAGAGTAAAAGCTCTAATTAATGGAGATACAAAAACAATCTCTGTATGTTCAAAATGCCTACGTTCTGGAAAAGTTACAAGAGCTTAATTATTATTTAGATAATATATATTTTATTACGTAATAAAAAGGATACATCAAGTATCCCTTTTTTTATTGTCTTTAGCATTTCCTAACTTTCTATTCTTTTATTCCAAATATTAATTTAACAAAACCTCTTAGAAATTTAGGAACTTTTTTTACAACTATTGTCATTATTCTCCACTCTCCTTTTTAACAAGATAACCACATTAATCCAACAGCTACTATTACTACTCCTATTGCAAATAGCCAGCCTGATATAGGAAGTAATAAAACAAGTAATATTCCTAATCCTAGTCCTATCAAGCACACTCCCAAAGTCTTTTTTAATGCTCCAAGCATATGTACATTACCTCCTATCTTTTTATATATTATATTAAGTTACTTTCTTATTTGTTACCACTTTATGTTTTTACATTCTTTATAACTTGTGCTATAATAAAATCAAACTTGTTATAAAAGAGGTAGTATAAAATGAATAAAAAAGATGTAATAGATATGCTTGAAACATTAAAGAAAAATTATCCAGACGCAAAATGCAGTCTTGATTTTGAAACTCCATTTGAATTATTAGTGGCTGTAATATTATCTGCCCAATGTACAGATGATAGGGTAAATAAAACAACTCCTTCAATTTTTGCAAAATATTCTACACCAGAGGATTTTGTAAGAATTCCTATACAAGAGTTAGAAGAACTTGTACATCCTTGTGGTTTTTATAGAACAAAAGCTAAAAACATAAAGTTAACAGCTCAAAGAATCATAGATGAATTTGACGGAAAAGTTCCAAATAACATGGAGGACTTAATAAAGCTTCCTGGTGTAGGAAGAAAAACCGCTAATGTCGTAATGTTAGAGGCTTTTGATTGCCCTCAAGGAATAGCTGTTGATACACATGCTAAAAGACTTTCAAATAAGATAGGCTTATCCAATGAGCAAGATCCAACAAAAATTGAACAAGATCTAATTAAAATAATACCGAAAGAGTATTATAAAGATGTAAATCATATTTTTATGTGGCATGGTAGAAATACCTGCATAGCACGATCTCCAAAATGCGATCAATGCTGTATTAATAAATTTTGTAAAAGCTATAAAAAATAATTTGAATATTCTTAATAAAAACACTTCATACTATATTTTGAGGTGTTTTTATTTGATTAATATAAATTGTTCTTCTAACTGTAAATTTCAAAAAGATGGTAAATGTAATCTAGATAAAGTACAAAATCAAAAAGTTTCTGGAAACTTAGATTGCATATATTTTATATCTAATTGCCAAACAAAAAAATAATACTTCTTTATCTGATTGACAAATATCAATTAAGATTATATTATATAGGTAATTTTAATTTGATAGGAGGATTTATTTTGAAAAGTTTTTTTAAGAGTAAAATTATTTTGTTTTCAATCATTTTTTTAATGTTATTTTCAACATTGTGTTTTGCGTCTGATGTAGTTACTACATCTTTAGAAACATCAAATGAGGCGGTTACTACAGATATTTCAGAAAATGAAATTACAGCTACTGATACTGTTAGAACTGATCCTACATATGAATTTATTGAGTCTGATCTATATAAGTTTGATACAGATATTACAGTTAATAGCATAGTTGATGGTAATGTTTTTGCTTTTGGAAGTAATATATCTATTAATGGCGAAATAGGTGGAGATGTATTTGCATTTGGAAATAACATAACAATAGCTGAAAATTCATATATTCACGGAAGTATCTTTGCATTTGGAAAAAATATTACAATTAACGGTATTTGTTATGATGTTTATGCTACAACTCAAGATTTTACATTAGGTTCTAAAGCAATTATTGCAAGAGACCTTAGACTTGCAGCTGACCGTACCAATTTAAATGGTCAAGTAAAAAGAGATGCATATATTTCTACTAATGAATTAGTATTCCCCGACAATGCTCAAAGTATAATAGTTGGAGATCTAAACTATACATCAAGTACAGAATTTAATATAGCTGATTCAATAGTAAGTGGTACTATTGCTTATACTCCTGAAAAAGCAAAAGAGAGAATGACTTTTGAAATAATCATTTCTTATGTAAAAAACATTATATCAACTCTTTTATATTCTTTAGTAGTTATACTATTAGTACTTTGGCTTGCACCTAACTTTAGAGAAAAAGCTGGAAAATTGTTAAGTTCAAAAGCTCCTTTATCTTTAGGCGTAGGTTTACTTACATCTCTTATAATTATTGTTGGATCATTTGCAATATTATTTATCACATGGGGATTGGGAACTGGAATTTCAGTAGCAATAATTACTATGTATATACTTACTTTAACAATATCAAAAACAGTATTTAGTATGAGTGCCGCAAAACTTATTGCTAATAAATCTGAGAAAATGAAAAATAACAATATTATATTTGTACTTCTTTCATTGTTAGTAATCCTAGTTATTAGCATTTTAGAGTTAATTCCATTTATTGGCGGATTAATAGGATTTATATTATCTATGATTGGTCTTGGTATTATTGTATTAAACATAATTAGCAAAAAAGAATTAAATAATAATAAACAAGAAATAATTAATGAAAAAGAATAACAAAAAATAAAAAGAGAACAGTACTTTAATTTACTGTTCTCTTTTACTTTATTTTATACATGCTTTTACTAATCCTACAAATAGTGGTGATGGCTTATCTGGTCTTGATTTAAACTCTGGATGAAATTGTGCTGCAATAAAATATGGATGATTTGGTATTTCAATAATTTCTACAAGTTTGCCATCTGGTGATGTACCTGAAACAACTAGTCCTGCTTTTTCCATGTCTTCTTTATATGCATTGTTATATTCAAATCTATGTCTGTGTCTTTCTGCTATTTCATTTTCTCTATATAACTTTTTAGCTAATGTTCCTTCTTTTATAACACATGGATAACTTCCTAATCTCATTGTTCCACCTTTTTTTGTGACATCTTTTTGGTCATACATAATATGAATTACTGGATCTTCGCTTATTTCATCAAATTCCTCAGAATTTGCACCTTTTAATTTTAGTACATCTCTTGCAAATTCAACAACTGCCATTTGCATTCCTAAACATATACCTAAAAATGGAATCTTGTTTTCTCTCGCATATTTTATAGTTTGTATTTTTCCTTCTATTCCTCTATTTCCAAATCCACCTGGAACAATGATTCCGTCGCAATCTTGTAACATTTCCTTTACAGTTTTAGGTGTTATCTTTTCTGAGTCTATTAATTTAATTTTCACTTTTACGCCATTTTCAAAACCAGCATGATGAAGGCTCTCTATTACAGATAAATATGAATCTTCTAGTTTAACATATTTTCCTACTATAACAACTGTGACTTCTTTATCTGAAACATGATTTATTTTATCTATTAATTTTTCCCATTCTTGATTATTGGCTTTACATTTTTCTAGTCGCAAATGTGTACATACTGCATCTGCTAAACCTTCTTTTTCAAGCATAATTGGTACTTCATATAAACATGAAACCGTTTTATTTGCAATGACACTACTTTTTCTTACATTACAAAATAGGGCAATTTTATCTCTTAAATTGTCTGGAATATCTACTTCTGTTCTACATACTAAAATATCTGGCTTAATTCCAAATGACTGTAATTCTTTTACAGAATGTTGAGTTGGTTTCGATTTTAACTCATTTGATCCACTAATATAAGGTAATAAAGTTACATGAATATATATAACATCTTCTGCGGGATTTTCTAATCCCACTTGTCTAATTGCTTCTATAATAGATAGTCCTTCTATATCACCAACAGTTCCACCTATTTCTGTAATAACAATATCTACATCTTTATTTTCAAAAGAATAGATTTTTTCTTTTATTGCATTTGTAATATGTGGTATTACTTGTACAGTTTTTCCAAGATAGTCTCCTCTTCTTTCTCTCTCAATTACTTCCTGATAAATTTTTCCCATTGTAACACTGCAGTTTTTGTTAAGATTTTCATCTGTAAATCTCTCATAATGTCCTAGATCTAAATCTGTTTCAGCTCCATCATCTGTAACAAATACTTCACCATGTTCATATGGACTCATTGTTCCTGGGTCAACATTTATATATGGATCAAATTTTTGATTAACAACTTTATATCCTCTATTTTTTAACAATCTTCCTAATGACGCTGCTGTTATTCCCTTTCCTAATCCTGATACAACTCCACCTGTTATAAAAATATATTTTGTTTTCATAAAAAACCTCCCACTTTAACAAATAAAAAATAGATTAAAAATAAAACTTCAAAATGAGTTTTTTTTTAATCTATTTTTCGCTCTTTTTTTATACTGTTATTTTATCACTAATCTGTTAATTGTCAATATCACTTTTCATATTTTTTATTACTTTTTTATAGTCATCTGACGAAATAATACTTGTTCCTGCAACAACTATATCACACCCAGCCTCTTTTACAGTTTGTATATTTTCTAGATTTATTCCTCCATCAGCTTCAATCTCTGTTTCTAAATTTTTTTCATCAATATATTGTTTTAACTTAACTATTTTATCTATGGTCTCAGGAATTAATTTCTGTCCTCCTTTGCCTGGTTCTACTGTCATTACAAGTACAGTATGTATATATGGCAATATATCATATATTTCTTCTACTTTTGTATTTGGTTTTATACTAACCCCAACCTTACAGTTATGATCTTTTACCTTATTTATTAATTTAAATAATTCTTCTCTGTCTTTTACTGCTTCATAGTGAAATGTAATTGTATTTGGGTTAAATATAATATAACTGTCTATATAGCTCTCTATATCTTCAACCATCAAATGTATCTCCATAGGTACATTTGTAATGTTTTCTAAATACTCACCGTATTCTAACATAAGATCATTTGTATCATTCTCGACAAATTTTCCATCCATTACATCTATATGAAAATAGTCTGTACCTGCTGTTTCTAAATTATATATTGTTTTTATTACATTTTCCTTTTTTACACTTAATAGCGATGTAGATATTTCTACCATCTTCTTTCCTCCTTTTCTTTTAAGTCATTATATATTTTACAATACCTCTCATATCTTTCCTTTGATATTTTTCCTTCAGTTATTGCTTCCTTAATTCCACATTTTTTTTCTTTTATGTGGCTACATCCAACAAATTCACATTTTTCTATATATGGCACAAACTCTATGAAATAATGACATAAATCTTCACTCTTAATTTCATATATATCAAATGTTGAAAAACCAGGTGTATCAGCTATATAACTATTCTCATTTATTTTATATAACTTAACTTGAGTGGTTGTATTCTTCCCTCTCTTATTTTTACTGCTTATTTGTCCTTCATCTGTTATATCTTTACCAAATAACTTATTTATTAGTGTTGACTTTCCAACACCTGAATTTCCTGAAAATGCTGTTGTTTGATTTTGAAATTTTGCTTTCAAATCATCCATTCCATCTCCACTTTTTGCCTTTGTTAAAATAACTTCATACCCTATTTTTCTGTATGTATTTGCAATACTAAAAGTTATATTTTCATCTACTAAATCTATCTTATTTAAACATATAATTGGTTTTATTCTTAGATACTCAGCATATGCTAGTTGCTTATCTAAAAGCTCTAAATCAGGTTTTGGAAGCTTCATTGAAACAACTAAGACTATTTGCGATAGATTTGCCATTTTAGGTCTTTTTACAAAATTTACTCTCTCTTCAATTTCTTCAATTACACCTGTTTTCTTTTCTTCATCTATAATTTCTATTTTTACTTTGTCCCCTGCAACAGGACTTATTTCATTATTCTTAATTTTTCCTCTTGCATTACAACTATATATTTTATTATTTTCTATTTCAACATTATATAAATTAGAAATATTACTTATTACAATTCCGTTTTGCAATGTTTCCTCCTATAATTTAGTTTACATTATTCTATCACATTTATATAGTAATTTCAAAATATTTTATACAAAAAGAAGTAGCAGTTTTAAATTGCTACTTCTTATCTTATCTAATCAATATTTAATACTGGACTTGTTGAGTTTAAGTCTAATTGCTTTTCTTCCAATTTAATTCCATCTGCAAATACTTTTACTGTGATTGTTCCTTTTCCAATTACTTGTTTATTTATAGAAGTTGTATCTTTTCTGTGTTCTTGACTATATACAGTTTCTTCTTTTCCTTCTGAAGTAACTTTTATTTCAACTTTCACTGTAGGATTTATTTCATTTCCTGATTCATCTTTTGTAATAACATCTTTTCCTTCTTTGGCTAATATTGATTTTAAATTAATGTTAACAGTTCCTTCTTTTACTTTAGTTATTCTATTTATTGTTAATGTTACCTTTGAACCATCTTTTACTTGTGCTCCTGTATCAATGCTTTGTTTTAATACAACGCCATCATCTTTTGTTGTATCTTCTTCATAAATTACGTTTACTTCAAACCCTAGTTTTGTAAGTTGGCTTTTTGCATCTTTTTCTGCTTTTCCCACAACATATTCCATTGTAATTTGCTTTACTCCTGTGCTAACATATACTTTTACTGTATCACCAGAGTTCAATTCTGTTCCTTGAGCAGGATCTTGTTTTATTACATAATCAGCTTCTACTTTTTCGCTTGTTTCTTCTATTTTTTCTACTACAAGTGATTTCTCTGTAAGTGCTGCTTCTGCTTCATCATATTTTAAACCAGTTAATTTTGGAACCTTCTTAATATCTACACCTTTACTAACTACAATTTTTACCGTTGTTTTTGCTTTTACAGTGTAATTTTCCATATATTGTGGATCTTGTGATATTACTTTTCCTGCTTCAACTTCTTTATCAAACTGTTCTTCTACTTCTAATTTAAGATTAGCTTCATTTGCAGCTTGTTCAGCTTGTGCTCTTGTCATATTTGTAAAGTTTGGAAGTTTTACATCTTTTTCTCTACCAATGTTTAGAATCCCTTGTGTTGCAAAGAATACTCCTACTGGAATTAGTATGATTATTGCAATTATTAATAATACTTTTACAGCTGGATGTTCTGAAATAAATGTTCTAAACTTTCCTTTTGATTTCTTTTCTTCGTTATCTTTTCTGCTTTCATTTTCTGTTTTTATTTTTTCTTGTGAAAGTGTTGGAATAACCTGTGTATATCCATTCATATCTATATTTTCTTTTACAAAATGTCCTTCTGGATCTTTTAATGCTAAGCTTAAATCTCTTAACATTTCTGTTGCAGATTGATATCTTGAATTTGTATCTTTTTGCATAGCTTTTAAGATAATTTTATTAACCGAATATGGAATTGCAGGATTTAATTTTATTGGCTCCACCGGTTTTTCTTGCATATGTTTTAATGCTATTGATACAGGTGTATCTGCATCAAATGGAACTCTTCCTGTTAACATTTCATACATTACAACTCCTAGTGAGTATAAATCTGACTTAGCGTCTGTAAATCCTCCTCTTGCATGTTCTGGTGAGAAATAGTGAACAGAACCAATAGTTGTTCCAAAAGCTGTAATTGTTGAATTTGAAACAGCTTTTGCAATTCCAAAATCCGTGACCTTGGCAATACCATCTTCTGTAATAATTATATTGTGTGGTTTAATATCTCTGTGAACAATATTGTTTTTATGTGCTGTTTCCAAAGCAGATGCAATCTGTATTGCAATATTTAAAGACCATTTCCAAGGTAATACTCCATCTTCATCTATTATCTGTTTCAAAGTTTTTCCTTGAACTAGTTCCATTACAATGTAATAGATATTTTCTTCATTTCCAACATCATAAATTGATACAATATTTGGGTGTGTTAAACTTGCAGCAGATTGAGCTTCTATGTTAAATCTCTTTATAAATTCTTCATCTGTTGTAAATTCATCTTTTAATACTTTTACTGCCACATTTCTCTTTAGTGTCATATCTTTTGCTTTATATACGGTTGCCATACCGCCATTTCCAATTTTCTCTATAATTTCATATCGATTTCCAATTATTTTACCTTCTAAACCCATTATATTTTCTCCCCTTACATTATAATTACAACTGTAATATTGTCATAACCACCTGCTTCGTTAGCATTTTTTACTAACTTATCTGCCGCACTTTGTGGATCTTCTTGGACAATTCTATGAATTTCTTCTTCTTTTACCATGTTAGTTAGTCCATCTGAACACATTATTAGGATATCACCTTTTTCAATGTTTCTAGCCCTTATATCTGGTTCTACAAAAGGCATACATCCAAGTGCTTTTATGAGCATATTCTTTTTAGGATGAGTATTAGCCTCTTCTCTTGTTATTTTTCCGTCTTCCACCAATTTTTGAACATAACTATGATCTTTTGTAAGTTTTCTCATAACACCTTTTCGTATTCTATAAATTCTGCTATCTCCTATATGTCCAATATATGCTTTATTATTATATATTAAACAAATCTCTAAAGTAGTACCCATTCCTTCTAATTCTTCTACTTCTTTTGATTTATCAAACACGACTTTGTTTGCGTATATTGCTGCTTGTCTTACAAGCTCTAGTATTCTTTCCTTTAGGCCTTCTGTTTTTGGGAAGTTTAAGTGAACGTACTCTTTTACAGCCTCTGTTGCCATTTTACTTGCAACCTCTCCACCTTTATATCCACCCATTCCATCTGCTAAAATATATAGTTTTAAATCACTATCACTTGATGGAATATAGTAATAATCTTGGTTTTGTTCTCTTACCTTTCCAATATCTGATTTGGCAAAAACCATATCTTATTGTTCCTCCTGATTTTTTAAATTCTTTCTTCTTAATTGCCCACATGCTGCATCAATATCAGAGCCTAATTCTCTACGAATTGTTGCAACAATTCCATTATCATTTAAATAATCTCTAAATTTTATAATATTCTCATTTGTACTTTTTGTATATTTTCCATTTTCTATTTTATTAATTGGTATTAAATTTACATGACATAGCATTCCTTTTAATAATTTTACAAGTTCTTTTGCATCTTCTAGGTTATCATTGTTATCTTTTGCTAAAGCATATTCAAATGATATTCTTTTATTTGTTTTTGCAATATAATCTTTGCAAGCCTTCATCAATTCCTCAATAGGATACCTTTGGTTTACAGGCATCATACTACTTCTTTTTTCATTACTTGTTGCATGTAACGAAATTGAAAGAGTACATTGTAAATCTTCATTTGCAAAATCATAGATTCGTGGAACTAATCCACTTGTAGAAACACTAATATGTCTTGCACCTATATTTAATCCTTTTTGATTATTTATAATTCTAATAGCTTTCATTACATTATCATAATTATCAAAAGGCTCACCAATTCCCATAAATACTATATTTGATATTTTATCTCCAATATCTTGCTCAACTGCAAGTATTTGTTCAACAATTTCTCCACTTGATAAACTTCTTACAAATTGAATTCCTGTTGATGCACAAAATTTGCATCCCATTTTACATCCAATTTGTGATGAAACGCACACGGTTTTTCCATGATGATATTCCATTAAAACTGTTTCTATTGCATTTCCATCTAACACATCAAACAAATACTTTTTAGTTCCGTCTGATGATTCTTGTTTTCTTAATATTTTATAATTGCACATTGTGTAGTTTTCTTTTAATTTTTCTCTTAATTCTACAGACAAATTTGTCATTTCATCAAATTCTTTTACCTTGTCTACATATATCCATTTAAAAATCTGTTCTGCACGGTACTTTTTTTCTCCAAGTGCAACTAATTCTTCTTTTAATTCTTCTAAATTATAATCTTTTATATTTTTCATATTCTATCTTTCTATTTTTTTCATACTTATATCATATTAGTATCCTTTTTTCAAGTATTTATGCAATCTTGCTACTTTTCAAAAGGAACTCTTTTAAATTCTTCCAGTCTTACTTTATATGCTTCTATACAATCTTCTTCAAATGCTAATTTTGGTTCTTCTACTCCCAATAACTCTATTATTTTTTTAGTAAATAGAGGATTTAATATAAGTAATGGTCCTGTTAAATATGTTCCAAAGAAATTTTTCTTTCTTATTCCCTCGTATTTACATTCTGGGTTTATTCCTATCCCTTTTTCTACTTCTAAGAAATAATTACTATCTATATTTCCATACATCATTGTAAATTGGCTTTTAAATCCAACAACTTCTATATCTTCAAATTTCCCCGTAAATAAGCTATTATGTCTGTGCATCATATCTCTTTTAGCATACACATCAAAAATTCCGAAGTGCATCTATTTTGCTTTCATCTTCATTTTCAATATATTTTCCAAATATCTCTAGAGCATTTCCTGTACAAAGAAATACTACACCTTTTTCTATTAATTCGTTTATTTTTTCTTTGTATGGCATCAATTTTTTTATTACTTTTTCTTGTGTTCTTTCTGTCATTGCTCCCATATATATAAATTTAATGTCCTGATTTAAAAATGCTGGCTCATCTTCTATTGATGTTTCTATATATTCTTCATTTGGAAGACATTTTTTTAAGTATTTCATATTACTTATATCTCCAAATAGGTTGCAAAACTCTGGGAATAATATTTCTATTTTCATTTATAAATTTTCTCCCTTCCTATTTTTCTTCATTTATAATTTCTTCAACTTTTTCTTTTACCTTATCCCTTAAATGAATTGTATATATATCGTATAAAATATATATAGTATCTATTCCATCTATCTGTACATTGCTTGCTGCTTCTATTTCATCTCGCATATGAATAATTTTTTCTTTTGGTATATCTGCCATTTGTAATCTTACATATGTGTCTAAATGTCTTACACCTGTTGTTATTATTTGCTTTATACTTTTATCATTTAAAAACTCGTAATCTGTATCATAATGCCATGTTATATTCTCTGAACTATCTTGTGCATCATGAAAATCATCTAATATTAATATAACTGCTTTATTTCCTGGCTCTTTCTTTATATAATCAAATACTCTTGAACATGCGATAGGGTTCATTCCCTTTGCCAAATGTGTTACTATTTTTTTGTCTTTTACTGTTTCTTCTGCAAATCTTGTTTCTACAATTTTCTGTTTTTTTAATGAATTGTTTATTTTTTCGGCATCAAATCCTAGTTCTTTTAATAAACTTATTGTAGCTACCATATTATAAATATTTATAATTCCATCTGTAATTAAATCATAAACTTCTTCATTTTCACCAATTTTCATTGTCATCTTTTTATTTTCTAAATCAATTTTAGTAATTTCGTAATTTATTTTTGGTGAGCCAAAATCGCAATTTTCGCAATGGGCTCTTCCTATATGATGATACCTTACATAATCATATTTTAACTTTCCATTACATTTAGGGCAAACTACAATATCTCTTACAATGTTTTGACATTCATCTGTATCTGTATCTAATCTGTCAATTCCGAAATATACTCTATCATTTTCTGGTGCAATGTTTCCAGAAATCAAATCATCACCATTTAAAATCAGTTTAGTTTCTTTTGGTATATATTTTGTTAATATATCCGCTATAAATTCTGCATGAGCATTTCTAAGCATTGAATCACGGAATAAATTTGTACAAACTAAATATGTTGGTGTTAAATATGGATATACCTTATTTGCACTTCTTTCATCTACTTCTAATACTGCTATTTGTTTTTTGGTTTTACCTCTAAGGTTTGCCCCTTTTATAAATGCTGTTGCAACACCTGATGCAACATTAGATCCTAATTTATTATCTATATAATCATATCCATTATCTTTTAAAACATCTTCTATCATATTGCATACCGTTGTTTTTCCGTTCGTTCCTGTTACAGCAATAATCGTTTCAGGCTTATCTATTCTTGCTATAAAATCTGGGCATACAGTTATTGCGAATTTTCCTGGAAAATATGTTGCGTTCTTTCTTAGTAATTTTAATAATATTGTTCCTGCTTTTGCTCCCCATAAAGCTATATAAAATTTCAAATTTTTCTTCATATTTTTAGTCCTCTCTGTTTTATACATTTTCACATATATTTTATACATATTTTATGTATTTATCAAGTATTTAAGGACAAAAAATAAAACCTAAGTTACTAATTTTAATTTAGTAACTTAGGTTTTTTCTATTTCAAAATTTCTTTTATTGATTCTTTTACTATTTCTAGTCCTTTTAATAATAGTTCATCTTCTATTACAAGTGCTGGCATTATTTTTAATACAGAATCATAACTTCCAGCAAGTTCAATTATTAACTTCTTTTCAAAGCATTTGTCAAGCACTGCTCTTGCAAGTTTTCCATCGTTAAATTCTATTCCCCAGCTTAAACCTATTCCTCTTATTTCCATTCCATCTTTTAATAATGGTTTTACTTCTTTTTCAAGATAGTCTTTTACTATTTTTTCTTTTCTCTTAACTTGTCCTGGAATATCTTGTTCAACTGTCATTTCAAGTGCTGCAAGTCCTGCTACCATAGATAATTGACATCCTCTAAATGTTCCATTATGTTCTCCTGGATTAAATACATCTAATTCTCTTTTAAATAATGTTACAGCAAATGGAATTCCGTAACCTCCAATAGATTTTGACATACATACTATATCAGGTATAATGTCTGCCCTTTCAAATGAGAAAAATGTTCCAGATCTTGAGCATCCAATTTGGACCTCATCACAAATTAATAATATATCATGTTTATCGCAAAATTCTCTTAAATCTTTTAAAAACTCTTTACTAAATACACGAATTCCACCTTCTTGTTGTACTGTTTCTATAATTATTGCTGCTGGCTTTTCGTATCCTGAATGGTCATCTAATAACATATTTTCCATATATCCTATTGTATCAAAATTTCCACCCATAGAATATGGTGCTGGTATATGTTCTGTAAATTGTAATGGAACTCCTGCTCCAGCTCTTGCAGCAGCTTCAGTTGTTAATGCAAGTGCCCCTAAAGTCATTCCATGAAATGCTCCTGTAAATGCCCAAATGTATGGTCTTTTTTTAACTTTTCTTGCAAGTTTTAGAGCAAGTTCTATAGCATTTGTTCCTGTTGGTCCAGGAAATGCTATTTTATAATCTAAATTACGTGGTTTTAATATTTTTTCTTCAAAGTAGCTTATAAATTTTTCCTTTGGAACAGCATACATATCTAAAGAGTGAACTATTCCATCACTTTGTAAATATTCTATTAATTTTTCTTTTATATAATCTGGATTATGTCCATAGTTTAATGCCCCTGCTCCATCAAAAAAATCTATATATTCATTTCCATCTACATCTTTATATATAGAGCCTTTTGCATATTGCATTTCAACAGGCCATTTTCTACAATAACTTCTTACATTAGATTCATATTTTTCAAATGTTTCTTTCATAAAATCAACTCCTTATTCGCATATTTTATTACAACTGCTTTTCTATTACAATAGTATTAATAAAATTTTCACATTTCTTTTACATTTGTAGTTTAACCTTCTTATAAATTTAATTTTTACAATTTACCTTAATATAAAAGCTGGCAAATTATACTTGCCAGCCTTTATTTAGCTTTTGAACACTTCATATAGTAGAGCCTCAATACTAGAAATCCTTTTTTCAAATACTTGATTCGTCATATCACAGATCTCGTTATACTCAATAAGTTTTGAAAATTTTTGCATGTTTACTTTATGATTTTGTTCAGTCATCTTTTTTACATTTATTTGTTCTTTTTTTATTCCTTCTAATACTGCATTTATTTCTATAATTAGTTCTTCAAGTGTTTTATCCTTTTTTGATAAATTTGGCATATTATCACCTCTTTAAACAAATTATAAAATATATTGTAGCATAATATTTTACTTCAAGCAATAGTTTTTACGAAAATTTGTTTTATTTTTCTTGAATATCTACTTTTATATGTACATCTTTCAACTGTTTATCTGTTACAGTATTTGGAGCTCTCATTAATAAATCTCTTGCTTTTTTATTTTTAGGAAATGCAATTACCTCTCTTATATTATCTGAATCTGATATAAGCATTACCATTCTATCAAGTCCAGGTGCAGCTCCTGCATGTGGAGGTGTTCCATATTGGAATGCATTGTATAATGCACCAAATCTTGTTTCAACTTCTTTTTCTGTATATCCTGCAATTTCAAAAGCTTTTACCATCAACTCTGGATCATGGTTTCTAACAGCTCCTGATGCCATTTCATATCCATTACATACAACATCATACTGATATGCAAGTATATCAAGCGGATTCATATTTTCTAATGCTTCCATTCCTCCTTGTGGCATTGAAAATGGATTATGATTAAAGTCTATTGTTCCTTCATCAGATAATTCGTACATTGGAAAATCTACTATTAAACAGAATTTATATATATTTTTTTCTATTAAATCTAATCTTTTTCCAAGTTCAATTCTAACAATTCCTGCTATTTTTTGTGTTTTTTCTAAGTTTTCATCTGCAACAAAGAATGCTGCTGAATTTGGTTCTAATCCAAATTTTTCTTCTAATTCTTTTTGCATATTCTCTGTAATAAATTTAGAAATTCCACCAGTGATAGTTTTTTCGTTATCAAATTTGAACCATGCTAACCCACTTGCTCCTGCTTCTTCTTTAGCAAAGTCTGTCATATTATCAAAGAACTTTCTTCCTTGTTCAGCACAATTTGGAACTATAATCATTTTTACAATTTTACCTTTGAATGCATTAAATTCACTATTTTCAAATAGCTTACTTGCATCTTGAATTATTAATGGATTTCTTAAATCTGGTTTATCTATTCCGTATTTTTCCATTGCTTCTCTATATGGTATACGTACAAATGGTCCTTCTTCTACTTTCCAATTTGTATGTTCCTTAAATACTGTTGGAATTACATCTTCTAATACTTTAAATACATCTTCTTGTTCTGCAAAACTCATTTCAAAGTCTAATTGATAAAACTCTCCAGGTGCTCTATCTGCTCTTGGATCTTCGTCTCTAAAGCATGGTGCAATTTGGTAATATTTATCAAACCCTGACACCATAAGTAATTGTTTAAATTGTTGAGGTGCTTGTGGAAGTGCATAAAACTCTCCTGGATGTAATCTACTTGGTACTAGAAAGTCTCTTGCTCCCTCTGGTGATGAATTTGCAAGTATGGGTGTTTGAATTTCTGTAAAACCTAATTCATCCATTTTTCTTCTTAATGTTTTCATTATTTTAGAACGAAGTAAAATATTTTTGTGAAGTTTATCATTTCTTAAATCTAAAAAACGATATTCTAAACGTAAGTCTTCTCTAACATCTCCTGCTGCTTCTGAATTGATTTCAAAAGGTAAAACACTTTTACACTTTCCAAGAACCTTTATTTCTTCTGCATCAATTTCAATTTCACCTGTTGCAATTTTATCATTTTTATTACTTCTTTCAACTACTGTTCCTTTAACACTTATAACTGTTTCAGTTACTAATCCATCTGTTTGTTTTCTTATTTTTTCGTTATCAGATATAACTATCTGGGTAATTCCAAATTCATCTCTTAAATCTATAAATTGCATTGCTCCTAAATTTCTAATTTTTTGTATCCATCCAGCCATTGTAACTGTCTGTCCAACATTTGTTAAATTCAATTCTCCACAATTATGATCTCTATACATATCCTCTATCTCCTTTTGCCAATGCCAACAGGGACGGCCCTTTTTGGCAATCTAATAAGTTATATTTTATCACATATTGTCAAAGTTGCCAATATTTTAAATACTATTTAATCAATTTTCTTAAAGTTTCTCTACTAATTTCTAACTCTTCTTCCATCTTCCTAAAAGAAACCTTATTATTTTTTCTTAATATTACTATCAATTTTTTTAAGCTCTCTTTATGCCTTATCAGGTCCTCTTTTTTCATGTTATTCTCTATTAAATATGTTTTTATTATTTTTTTATAATCCTTATCATTATCCATCCCAAGAAAACTGTATAAGTTATTTTCCTCTATAATTCCTTTATAGTACTTCGCATTTGAATATGGATATTCTTCAGGAGTGCTACATATTTTAGCTTTCACAGGATTGTTATAGATATAGCTTATGCA
Organism: uncultured Clostridium sp.; assembly: GCA_902406115.1. Taxonomy (GTDB): domain Bacteria; phylum Bacillota; class Clostridia; order TANB77; family CAG-508; genus CALXVA01. The sequence continues at coordinate 216,567 of CABPCL010000001.1, forward strand.
ATTATATAATTGTCTTTCACTATATATTCCTTCACTCTTAAATCTATTTCTAAACACATATCCAACTCTATCATGGATTTTATTATAATAAATTGCATATTTTGTATTGGTTTTATGCATATATTTGGTCAAATTGGATACATCGTTAGTATGTATTAATAAATGAGCATGATTATTCATTATACAATATGCAATTATTTTTATATTTAATTCGTCTTTTGACTCATACATTATACTTATATAATATTTTATATCTATTTTCCTGTTAAAAATGTATTCTTTATCTATTCCTTGTACCATAACATGAAAATAAGATGTCTTTATATTATTTCGTGGTAATCTAGGCATAGTTTTCACCTCTCCTGTTATTATAAAATTGTTCCCCCGAATATATATTAACATCTTGTATCATGAATAATATATTAACATATTTAAAATCTATTTCAAGACTTTTTTAGAAAAATTGCCAAAAAGGAGCGTCCCTATTGGCAATTTCTTCTTACGTATTCATAAATCATTATACTTGCGGCTACAGATGCATTTAGACTTTCTGTTTTTCCTAGCATAGGAATTTTGACTTTTTGATTTGCTAAATTTTGTACCTCTTTTGATACTCCATTTGCTTCATTTCCTATAACTATTACCTTGTTTTTATATTCTATATTGTAAATATTGCTAGTTGCATCTAATGCTGTTACTACAACTTCAAACTTGTTTTCTTGAACTTGTTTTAGAGTTTCTACTAAATTATCAACTTCAATAATATTCACCCTAAATATCGCTCCCATTGTTGATCTTACGACCTTAGGGCTGTAGCTATCCGCACTGTTTTTAGATATTATAATTTGTTTTAAATTTGCACTATCTACAGTCCTTAATATCGTCCCCAGATTTCCCGGATCTTGAATTTCATCTAATGCAATAATAATATCTTGTGTATAGTCTATTTCATTATCCTTATTATTTTTTTCTATTACTGCTAAAATTCCTTGCGGAGTTTTTACATCCGTAAGTAAGTTAAATACCTTTTCCGTTACATAAATGCATTCATATTTAGCAATTTTATACAATAATTCTTTTGATATAGTTCCATTATTTATGCATTCTTCACACACAACTATCAATTTTACTTTTGCTTCTTCTTCAATAGCTTCCTGAACTATTTTTGTTCCCTCTACTATAAATTTATTTTCTGCATCTCTATATTTCTTTTCTTTTAGCTTTTTGATATTTTTTATTATCTCATTATCTTTGCTAGAAATAACTTGCACTTTTTCCCCTCCTTTTTATTTAAACCTCTATAAAAATCTAATTATTTTTTATAAACTTTAAAAATTCTTTTATTTCATCAATTAATTTTTCATCTGTATTATCTTTTACTTTTAGTGTTATATACGGCTGTATACCTGTTCCAAATTTAACATTAAATCCATATTTCTTTATTATTTTATCAATAATCTCAGAATTATATTTATCTCTATCAAGATAAAATACAACTGATTGCATACGTTGAGCTATTTTTATTATGTTAGCGTTTCTACATAATTCTTTAATTCTAGCTATTTCTAGTAAATTTTCAAGCTCTTTTGGCATCACACCATATCTGTCTATCAATTCGTCAATTATATTTTGTATATCTTCCTCTGTTCTACAATTAGCAATATTTTGATATACCTCAATTTTTTGGCTACCACTATCAATATACTTATCAGGTATATAACTTGATACATTTATATCTATTTGAATATCTTGTTCTTCCTGAACTTCTATTCCTTGCATTTCTTTTACTACTTCATCTAATAATTTACAATATGTATCATATCCAACTTGTTCCATATGTCCATGTTGTATCTCTCCAAGTAAGCTACCTGCGCCCCTTATCTCTAAATCTCTCATTGCTATTTTAAACCCTGAACCAAACTCTGTAAATTCTTTTATTGCCTTTAATCTTTTATCTGCTACCTCTGTTAAGAGTTTATCACGTTTATATGTGATATATGCATATGCTTGTTTATCACTTCTTCCTACTCTTCCACGTATTTGGTATAGCTGTGCAAGGCCAAGTCTGTCAGCATTTTCTACAATAATTGTATTTGCATTTGGTATATCAATTCCAGATTCTAGTATTGTTGTACATACTAAAACATTTACTTCTTTTTTTATAAATTTTTCCATAATGTCTTCTAGTTCTCTTCCTGACATTTTACCATGTGCAAATTCTACTTTTGACTCTGGTACCATTTCTGAAATTTGATTTGCCTTTTTCTCTATTCCTTCTACGTTATTGTATAAATAAAATACTTGACCGTTTCTTTCTAATTCTTTCGTAATAGCCTCTTTTATAACTTCTTCATCATATTCCAATACATAAGTTTGAACAGGTCTTCTATTTTGTGGTGGATCATAAATTACGGACATATCACGTACTCCAACAATTGACATATGGAGTGTTCTTGGAATCGGTGTTGCGGTCATTGTAAGAACATCAACACTATTTTTTAACTGTTTTATTTTCTCTTTATCTTTTACTCCAAAACGATGTTCTTCATCAATAATTAGTAGTCCTAAATCTTTAAATTCTACATCCTGACTTAATATTCTATGCGTTCCTATAACAACATCTACTTCACCTGATTTTATCTTTTTTATAACTTCTTCTTGCTCTTTTTTTGTTCTGAATCTATTTAATAATTCAACATTTATTGCGAACTTAGACATTCTTTTTTTAAACTCTTCATATTGTTGATTTGCAAGTACAGTTGTAGGTACAAGATACGCAACTTGTTTCTGATCCATAGTTGCCTTAAATGCTGCACGTATTGCTACTTCTGTTTTTCCATACCCAACATCTCCGCACAATAGTCTGTCCATTGGTTTTTGCATTTCCATGTCTTTCTTAACTTCTTCTATACACCTTAACTGATCATCAGTTTCTTGATATGGAAACTCATCCTCAAATTGATTTTGCCATGTAGTATCTTTAGAAAAAGCAAATCCTTTTATTTTTTGTCTCTTAGCATATAGTTCAATCAAATCTTTTGCTACTTCGCGTAAATTTTTCTTTACTTTTTCCTTTGTATTCTTCCATTCTTTACTACCTAATTTGTTTAGTCTAGGAGAAGCACTTTCTCCACCACCAATATACTTTCTAACGTTGTCCAAACTATTAATTGGAACATATAACATATCTTCATTTTTATATTTTATTTTAATATAATCCTTAGTTACATTATCTGCTGTAATTGTATTTACACCAACAAACTGACCAATTCCATGTTCTCTATGAACTACGTAATCTCCTGGCTTTAAATCAGCAAATACTACCTTTTCACCTTCTTTAAAAGCAGTACTTGTTCTCCTTTTTTTCCTTACATTCTCGAATACATTGCCCATACTAATTACTATTAATTTTAGATCATAACTCTCAAATCCCGCTGAAGGCATAAAAGTTGTCGTTTCTTTTGTTTCATATATAATACACTTAGAAGTATCATTTTCATCTGATTTTCTATCTTCATCAGCATAACAATACTTAATATCATTTTCTGTTAATAAGTTAGTAATATTTTCTGTGTTAGAAGCATTTCCTGTTAATAATACTATCTGTTTTTTTTCTTTTATCCATTTCTTTATATCTGCTATAAATATCTCTATTTCACTTTTATAAACATTTATTTCTCTATAGTTAAATTCATATCGGTTTATATTAGTATAACTTCCATTAGTTTGCATAAATATCATGCTTTTATTTGATTTTTGTTCTAATTCATTTATCCATTTATTTAGTCTAAATTCACCTTCACTAATATTTTTAATAGCTTCTGGCACAAATCTTTCTTTTTCCATTAGTGACTTTATCAAATTATTATTCTCAATTATAATATTCTCTCGTCTTTGATTAATTTTACTCATTTCATCAAAGCATAATATATAATCATCTTGTAAATAATCTAATAATTTCTGTTTTTGTGTATAAAATTGATTAAAATATTTATCTATTTTACTAATACAATTTCTATTTTTTATTTGTTCTATGTCTGATAATATTATTTTTCGTTGTTCATCACTTATTTTATATTCCTTGTTTTGTAAATATAAGTTTTCTATCTTTTGACATATATCATCTATTCTTTTCATATCAACCATATACTCATGTGCAGGATAAATTTCAATCTCTTGTATCATTTCATTTGATCTTTGAGATGATATATTAAAATATCTGATTGAGTCGATTTCATCTCCCCAAAATTCAACTCGTACCCCTATTTTTCCAGACAAACCAATATCAACAATTCCGCCTCTTACGCTAAATTGACCTTTGTTTTCAACAAGGTCATTTCTCTCATATCCTAATTGTACCAATATTTTCTTTAGTTCTTCCAAATCTTTTTTTTGATATTCTTTATTATTTGCTACTTGATAAGTATCTCCTACTTTAAAAGATAGTACATTTTTATATAATAAAGCTTTTTCTGGTAACTCTTGCATTATTCCTTCTATTGTAGTTACAAAGATTCTGTTTTCTTTAGTATATAATTTGTTTAAAACCTCTATTCGCTCATATGGTAACTCTTTACTTTGAGACTCATAATCATATGGAGATATTTCTTTTCTTGGCATATATACAATTTGTTTTTCATTAATATTTGTTTTACTAGCAAAGAATTGTAAATCTTTTATTAATTTCTTTGCCTGCATTTCATTGTATGTTATTATACAAATTGGCTTTTTAGTTTCTAATAGCATTCCTAAAACAATATGTGCTTTTCCTACGTCAGATAAACCCGATAAACTTATCGGGCTTATGTTATTTTTTATATCTAATATATACTGTTTAAATTTTTGATTTTTATTTAACTTTTCTATCAGCAAATTCATTTATCTATGATTACCTTTCAACTGATAATTAATACTATATTATTATATCTCATTTTACGTATTTATGCAATCTAAAAAGTATTATAAAAATGTAAGTCAGTACTTAATTTAGCACTGACTTTGGACTTCATCTTTTCTTGCTTAGTTTTAGCAATTCATATTTTCTTTTGGTTGCTGCTCCACCTCTAATACTTCTTTGGCTTTTATTATAGTCTAATAAATTCCTTACCTCATCAAAGAGTCCTGGATTAACCTGCGGAAGTTTTTGAGTGATCTCTTCAAATACTACTGATTTAGAAATCCCAAAGATTTTTGCTGCTTTCCGCACTGTTGATTGATTTAAGACCATATAAATGCCTATTGCTTCACACCGTGTACTGAATGCTCTTTCCATAAAGTCCTCCTTATATTTTGGTTATTCCATAAAAATATTATACTCTCAGTTTTTTAAACTGTCAATATTTTCCATTTAGTTTTTTTTATAGCCATACTCCATATTTTTTTATATTTCTTTTCTATTCCATTTATTTCAGTTTTTTTTGCTCTTGAAATTACAGCCTCATCTATATTGCCTTTTAGGCCAGTTTGAAAATATGCATTTAAAAAAGCATGTTTTAATATTCTTGAATCTTCTTCACCTTTAACATTTAAATATTTTTCAAGCACTATTTTATCTTCAGTTAGAGTTCCCGTTTTATCTGTACATAATATATTCATCGCTCCAAAACTTTGTATACTATCTAATCTTTTTACAATTGTCTTTTTCTTTGACATCCTTGTTGCACCTTTTGCAAGGCTTGATGATAGAATTACAGGGAGTAATAGTAGTGTAATTCCTATAGCAATAGCAACGGCAAATGTAAATGCTGTAAGAGTTCCGTGTTTCACAGAGTTTAATAAAAACGCTATTAGAATTAAAATCAACATAAATCTAATTAATAGTTTTCTAATACCTTAGAATTAGTTAATCCTTCCTCTTTGAAATCATTTTCTTTTAAAAATTCTTCCTTGCTTTTCAAACACTCTTCTTTATACATTTTTCCTCCTTAGTTTATTTATATATATTTTTAATTTTAGCTAAAATATATAATATCATTTTCAGGAAAATACTTTTGAAATAAGTATTTTAAATATTCCTCCGCTTCTTCTCTTGCACCCTGTTTATATGCATATTTTCCTCTTCCACGACCGGTCATTTTCTCTGTATCATATAGTTTAATAGCATTTGGAAATGCCTCTTCATTTATCTTTTGGTGCACATAGCTGTACGTCATAAGTATAACTTCAAAAAAAACATCCTCTTTAACTTTATCGCTAAGCTTTTCCTGCAATGTAATAAATAATCCTTCATATAGTTCCTTCCAATTTTCAACTAACACAACAGGAGCAATCAATATTCCAACTTTATATTCTGCATCTTTTAGTTTATTAATTGCCTCTATTCTGTTGTTTAAATGTGATGTTCCAAACTCAACTTTTTTGATTATTTCTTCTGGGTTCATGCTAACTCTAATTATAATTCTACCTCTATGTTCTAATCCAATCAAGTCGTCTATCATATCAAATTTCGTTGGAAATGTAAGATATCCCTTTTGATTTTTTGCAAACTTTTCTATAGTCCACACTAGGTTTCCTGTTATTGTATTTTCCAATACCAAATCACTATTACTTCCAATTTCGAACACTAGATCTTTTTCACTTTTATTTGCTTCTTTTATAATTTTATCTAGCATTTCTTCTCTATTAACAAATAATCTTAAATATGCGCATTTATTATAATTACACACCAAATAGCAATACATGCACATTGCAGTGCATCCAGACGATGTATATGGTACTAAAAAATCTGATATTTTATTATTTGGTACAAACTTATGTGTTTTCCTAATACCTATTATTAAGTTTTGTTTCATTTGAGGAAATTCTTTATTAGACTTAGAACGCATTTCTTCTATATTATTATGATTCTCAATTACATACGTAGGTATATTTTCATTTTCATATTGTTCTAGCAATTTCTTTCCTAGCTCATATTCTTTTGCTTTTGATTCATAATACACTGCCTTTGGTTTAAATTTTTTCATTATTTTCCTCCTTTTTTTATTAATCATATTTTTCACTTTTTTCCGAATAATTATGCATTCATTATCATATCAATAAAATTAAGGAGTACATATTATGAAATTTATTTTTTTATCCTTCAAAAAAAATATATTGCCATTTTTATTTTTATTATTTGCACTCTTTTTAGTTATCTTTTCAAAAACCAATTTGATTGCAGCAAAAAATGGACTTATTTTATGGGCAAATAATGTTGTTCCGTCCTTATTTCCATTCTTTGTTATTACAGAATTACTATCTAATACTAATTTGGTTTACCATATTGGAAAATTATTCGATAAATTAATGAGACCTTTATTTAATGTACCTGGTGAATGTGCATTTGCTTTTATTATGGGGCTCATTAGCGGCTACCCAACTGGAGGAAAGATTGTAGCAGATTTAAGAGAGCAAGGAGTATGTACAAAAGAAGAAGGAGATCGTATGCTTGCATTTACTAATAATTCTGGTCCTTTGTTTATTATTAGTTGTGTAGGGATTTCATTATTTGGAGATAGCAAAACTGGATTTTTATTACTAGTTACACATATATTATCAGCTATAACTGTTGGTATTATATTTGGTAAGTTATTCTCAAATAAATCTAAAACAAAAGTACATGTTTCCACACAATTCACACCTCCTATAAAAAAAGAACCTTTAACTTTCCGTAACTTAGGTAAATTACTAGGTCAAAGTATTCAAGGTTCAATTTCTACAATTCTGATTATTGGTGGATTTATTGTTATATTTTCTGTGATTATATCTATTTTACAAAATAGTCACATATTAGAGTATTTATCTCAACTTTTAAGACCTATCGCATATTTACTTGGAATAGATTTTAGATTTATAAAGCCAATTCTTTCGGGAATTATAGAACTAACAAATGGCATAAATATGGTTGCAAACATATCAATAAAATCAATTTCTCAAAATATTATTATATGCTCATTTCTCCTTGGCTTTGGTGGTATATCTGTTTTACTACAGGTTTTTAGTATGCTATATAAAACAGACTTATCAATTAATAAATATATATTAGGTAAATTTTTGCAAGGTATTATTGCAGCAGTTTATACTTTTCTAGCATTAAAATTCTTTCCTTTTTTAAACTTGGATGTTGTACCTACTTGTGTTCCAATTGCAGAAACAATAGTTTACCCTATTAATTTATTTGGTCTTAATAGTTATATACTGTTAATGCTTGTATTATTTTTTATAGTTTTCGTTGCCTTTTCTCATAAAGACAATAGAAGAAAAACAAAATGTTTTAAATAATATTATTTTAAATTTTATTGGCATTTAATTGTCAGAATGGAGGTTTTATGGATAGGAATATGGATATGAATGGTTTTTGTAGTTTTCCCCCACCATATGGTGGATATGAAACAAACTTTGATCCAAATATGAATGATAATACAATGTTTAATCCGATGCTACAGTATGAACAGGCTTATATGTATTATCGTTACATGACTCAACAATTAGAGTATAAAATAAAATGCAAAGAATATGATAAAATATGTAATACTAATACAAGGAATGAAAGAAGAGAATAATTGAGAATGATAAATATGTGATAAATGAAAATATAGCATACTCTAAATCCTTAGAATATGCTATATTTTGGTCTTTTTTATTTTTTGGTAGCGAGAGGGAGATTCGAACTCTCGACCCACTGGGTATGAACCAGTTGCTCTAGCCAACTGAGCTACCTCGCCATATCAAAAACAAAATGCAGTGTTTATTATAACTATAAAATTGCATTTTGTCAATATCTATTTTCGATTTTATATCTTGTATTTTGTATTCTAGTCGTCTCTTTCTTTTTCACCGTCTGTTTTTTCTTCCTTTGAAACAGTTTGTTTTGTATCTACAGTTTTATTTAATTGTTTTGTTTCTACCTTGTTTCCTTCTTTAAATTGAGACTTTCCTTTTCCTGAATTACCTTTTACTTCTTTTCTAAAGTGTTTTTCATAACTTTCTTCTATTTCCTTGTCAGACTTTTGTAATTCAAGTGGTAACTCAATATTTTCATCATCTATCGTATATTCATTTCCATCTGCCCAATCCCATAAATTAATTATTGGAATTGGAAAAATTTTTTCTAATAACTTAGCCATTTTATTTTCTCCTTTATAAGGTTTTTACTTTTTTTAACATTATACAATACTTATTTTAACATAAAACACAAGAGAAATCAAGCTTTTAACTTGATTTTTCTTGTGTTTGTAGTATATTTACTTTTTAGTTCATATAATCTCTTAATTTTTTACTTCTGCTTGGATGTCTTAGTTTTCTTAACGCTTTTGCTTCTATTTGTCTAATTCTTTCCCTTGTTACTTGAAATTCTTTTCCGACTTCCTCTAGTGTTCTAGCCTTTCCATCTTCTAATCCAAATCTTAATTTTAGTACCTTAGCTTCTCTTGGAGTTAATGTATTCATTACTTCTTCTAATTGTTCCTTTAATAATGTATATGCTGCAGAATCTTGTGGTGCTGGACTATCATCATCTGGTATAAAATCACCTAAATGACTATCATCTTCTTCTCCTATTGGGGTTTCTAGAGATACTGGATCTTGTGCTATTTTTTGTATTTCCATTACTTTTTCAATTGGAATTTCCATTTCATTTGCAATTTCCTCAGGGGTTGGTTCACGTCCTAATTGTTGTAATAGATGTCTTGAAGTACGAATTAATTTATTAATTGTTTCTACCATGTGAACTGGTATTCTTATTGTTCTCGCTTGATCAGCAATTGCTCTTGTTATCGCTTGTCTTATCCACCATGTTGCATAAGTACTAAATTTAAAGCCTTTATTATAGTCAAATTTTTCAACAGCTTTTATTAAGCCCATATTTCCTTCTTGAATTAAGTCTAAAAATAACATTCCTCTTCCTACATATTTTTTAGCGATACTTACTACTAATCTTAGGTTTGACTCTGCAAGTTTTTGTTTCGCTTCTTCATCGCCTTCTAGTATTCTTTTTGCTAAATCTAATTCTTGTTCATATGTTAAAAGTGGAATTTTACCTATTTCTCTTAAATACATTCTTACTGGATCATCAACGCTTACACCTTCAACATTTGTAACATCAATGTCTTCAAGTTTAATTTCTTCAACATCTTGTAGATCTTCAATATTTGGTTCTTCCAAATCTTCATTTAGAAGATCTACTCCTAGGTCTTCAAATGCATCAAATACTTGATCTATTTCTTCTGCATTTGTATCATCTAATTCACTAGCTAATTCTCCATATGTCATTTTTCCGTTTTCTTTTGCTTTTTCAATTATTTTTTTTACTTTTTCATTATTATTTTCTATTTTCTTTTCTTTTACTTCTACATCTGTTTTTTCGTCTTTTTCTGTTTTTTTCATATCTACTTACCCCCTATTTTATTTTTGCCAATTTCAAAATTACATCATTTAATTTTTTCTCAAGGTCGGCTATCTCTTCTTTTGTTAAATTTTTAGTATCATCTAACTGTTTTATAATTATATTTCTCATGTTTACTAATTTTTCTTTTGTGTAAATATTTATTAAATCTTCTACACATTTATTTATATCTGTTATCTCAAAATCATATGCCATAATTCCTGATAAATAATTTATAATTTCAGGATCTGTAAAGTAATCTAGCACATTATTACTATTTCCTTTTTCTAATTCTTCATACAATTTTTTTATAATTTGCTTATTTCTGTCTAGTTTTATTAGATCAACTGTAATTACATCTTTTATTTTTTTTAAGCTTTCTTCTGGATAAGTTACTATAATATAAATTAGCATTTTTTCTCTTCTTAGTACTGCTTCATCCACTTTTTCTTCAACTATCTTTTCTTTTCTCACATATGTACTTACTGGTTTTTCTAATATTTTTGTATCTTTATTTTTAGAATAAGTTAGTTTATTTACTTCTGCATAAATAGCTTCTTTTGATATTCCATATTCATTTGATATTTTATCTATGTAAATTTCTTTTTCTATATTGTTATCTACATCTGACAAGATCTTAGCAATTTGATTTAAAAATTTTATTTTATCATTTACGTTTTCTAATTCTAAGCCTTGTTTTAGATTCTTTACTTTAAATTCTACCAAGGATATAGCTGAATCTACACATTTCAAAAATCTCTCTGGGCCATATTTATTTACAAATTCATCTGGATCTTTTGCACCATATATTTGTAATATCCTCATGTCACACCCCATATTTTGTAGTATTTCCAAACCTCTTAATGTTGCAGCTTGTCCTGCTCCATCTGCATCATATCCAATAATTACTTGTTCACAATTTTTTCTAAGAAGCCATCCTTGTTGTTCTGTTAAAGCTGTTCCTAAAGAAGCAACAACATTAGTAATTCCTCTTTGATATAAAGAAATTGCATCCATGTACCCTTCTACAATAATAATCTTCTTCGTGTCACCTTTTTTTGCAACATTTAGACCAAATAGATGCTTTCCTTTACTATATACAATATTTTCTGGTGAGTTTATATATTTTGGCTTACTGTCATCTAATACTCTTCCGCCAAAAGCAATAACTCTTCCTTTTACATCTTGTATAGGAAACATAAGTCTTCTTCTAAATCTATCTATGTATTTTCCATCATCTGTTTTATTAACCAAACTTGATGCTAAAATTTCTTCTTCATTAAATCCTTTTGATTTTAGAAGCCTGTATAGCTCATCAAATTTTCCTGAATAACCTATTAAGAAAGATTTTAATGTTCTATTATCTAATTTTCTCTTTTTTATATATTCTTGCGCTTGTTTTGACGTTGGTTTATATAAGTTTTCATGATAGAACTTTGCAGCCTCTTCGTTTATTTGATAAACTTTTGATTTTAACATAGCTTTTCTATCATCTTCAAAATTGTTTAATGTTGGAAGTTGTATATTGGCTCTATTAGCTAATAACTCTAGTGTATCTTTAAAATCAAGATTTTCTATTTTGCTAACAAAATGAATAACATTTCCTCCTACTCCACATCCAAAACAATGAAAAATTTGTTTATCTGGAGAAACAGAAAAAGAAGGTGATTTTTCCTTATGAAATGGACATAGTCCAAAAAAGTTTCTACCACTTCTTTTTAATATAACATATTGTGAAATGACATCAACGATATCATTATTTGATCTAATTTCTTCAATTAACTCTTCACTATATCTTACCAATTTTTTCAAACCTTTCTTTACATACATATTTTATTCGACATAAAGTCTTTAAATCCTTCTTACAAATTGACAATATATTCATTGTACCTGTATATAATATGTCAAAAAATCGTACCTAAGTACGATTTAGATACGATTTTAAATTTTAAAATTAATTTTGACTTGTTCCGTTAAATGGAATAAATTTACTAACTATATTTTGACTTAAGTCTATGTTGTTCTCATGTGGTGCTTTATATTCGTCAAATGATATGTTTATTTTATTTTCTACTAACTGCTTAACTTCATCTTCTGAAGAATGCTCTGCTAGTACTAATTCACTTACTAATATTTGCTTTGCATTAGAAAGCATTTTCTTCTCACCTGTTGATAATCCTTTTTCTTTTTGCTTGAAGCTTAGATTTCTGACTACATCAGCCACTTCATATATATCTCCACTTTTCATTTTATCCATATTATCTCTGTATCTTTTATTCCAGTTTTGAGACATCTCTGTCTCATTTTCTCCTAATATGGTCATTACTTTTGAAGCTTCTTCCTTATCTATTATATTTCTTACTCCAACTTGCTCAGCCTTACTAGTTGGTATCATTACTTTTACCTCATCAGGCATTTTAATTATATAATAAGCTTGTTTTTCCCCTAATATGTCTTTTTCTTCTATGCTATCTATTGTTCCTGCGCCATGCATAGGATATACGATTTTATCTCCTACATTAAACATTTAGGTCCTCCTTTCTATTGCAAAAAAATATATATGAAGTTAAGAAAGGGTTTTTTTATCTCTTTTTCAACTACATTTCTATTATACTACAAAAAATGGTAAAAGTCAAAACTTTTACCGTTTTTTTATTCATATTTTTTTATTATTATTTGCATGTTTTTACTTACTAGTAGACCCAAATCCACCCATTCTCTGGCCTTCAGCATTATCTCCATCTACAACCAAAAATTTTTCAAAAATTCCTTGTCCTATACAATCACCTTTTTTTATTTCTACATCTTCATCTTTAAAATTAAAGAATGCAAACATAATATGTCCATCATTATCTGGATTTTCATAATAGTCACTATCTACAATTCCAACACTGTTTGCCAATATTAATCCTTTTTTTCCTGGATTAGAACTTCTATTATATAAACAAAGCATTTCATCAGCTTGCATATATGCTTTTAAACCTGTTTTTATAAGTGTAGGTTTCATTCCGGCTTTAAAAGCTGGAACTATTACATCTTCTGCTGCTTCAATATCATACCCTGCTGAATTCTTTGTTTTTCTTACAGGTAAATTTATTCCTTTATCTTCAAATCCTTTTGCAACTTCAAATCCTCTTATCTTTTCCATTTTTATTTCCTCCTATTTTTCTTTTTCACATTATATTATATATTTTAAAAATTGACAATGGGGACGGGGCATTTTGGCAAATATTGATTTATTCTCATTAACATTTTTTGTCGATTTACATAATATATAGTAACTATCATTGCATTTGGAGGTGATTAACTTTATGAAAAGTGCTATTTCATTAATTAATTTAGAAATTAATTCTACTGCTAAAATAGAGCATCTAAACTGTTCTGACAATATAAAGAGACGACTTCTTGATTTAGGCATTGTACCCGAAACTACTATCACTCCTGTATTTGCAAGTACTTGTGGTGATCCTATTGCATATGAAGTTAGAAATACAATACTTGCTATTCGTAACCAGGATGCTAAAAATATATTTGTACACTAAGCTATATCTTTGAGTTTAACAAGATTATTACATTTTAATATTTACCTAATTGATTTTTCTTTAATTTTATGTTAAGATAGATTAAACTTGTTATTCTACAAGAATTATATTTATTATTTTAAGTTATTGCTTATTTTTTTATAGGGAGGGATTTTTACGGACATTTTTAAATTTAAGCATACGAATGATATCTTGGAGGACTTACGCAATATCTTTTTAGAAAATTCTCACTCATTGGTCATTTTAGATCAATCTGTATTAGATTTTTTAAAAAAAGAAAATGGCATCTTTCAAACAGATCGTACATTCATCGATAATGATGTTGTTTTTGGTAGAAACCAAATCATTTCTTTAGAAAAATCCATTAATGGCAACTTTTGGGGAAAGAGAAGTGATTTGATAAGTTTTGTAAAAATGTCGAGCAACTCTTATATCATTTTCCGCTTCAACTCAGTTTATGTTAGTCCTAATCCTATACATATTAGTAAAGACACAACTGAGAGGATAATTTACTTAGAAGAATAAAAACGAATAGCAAACTTAAAACTAATAACCTAGTCATTTATCACTTTAATGACTAGGTTTCTTTATTATAACTATGTTATATAAGCAAACATATGTGCAACAAATGTTGTCATCATGCAAAATACAATTCCAATTACTGTTGGTAAAATAAATGCTACTCCTGCCCATTTCCAGCTTCCAGATTCTTTTTTTATACTTAGTGTTGTTGTGCTGCATGGAAAATGTAATAAGGTAAATATCATTGTATTTATTGCAGTTAACCACGTCCAGCCATTCTCTATTAATATCTTTCCTATTGATTGTGTATTCTCCATGTCAACTAATACTCCTGTTTGCATATAACACATTAAAATAATTGGAAGAACAATTTCATTGGCAGGAAATCCTAAAATAAATGCCGTTAAAATATATCCATCTAACCCCATTAGTTTAGCAAACGGATCTAAAAAATTCGCTACATAAGTTAAAAGACTTATATCTGATATCTGTAGGTTTGCCAGTATCCATATAACAATACCTGCAGGTGCAGCAACACTAATTGCCCTTGCTAATACAAATAAGGTTCTGTCAAATATTGATCTAAATAATATTTTCCCTATTTGTGGTTTTCTATATGGTGGCAACTCCAAAATAAATGAAGATGAAACTCCTTTTAATATTGTTTTAGATAATATGTTTGATATAGCAAATGTCAACATTATGCCTATTAGTACAACTACCATTACAGCAAGTGTTGAAACAACAGATGCAAGCCCACTAGATAATCCTCCTGCAAAAAATATCATTGCTATTGTAATTAAAAATGGAAATCTTCCATTACATGGCACGAATGCATTTGTTATTATTGATATTAATTTTCCCCTTGGTGAATCTATAATTCTGCAACCAATAACTCCTGCTGCATTACAACCAAATCCCATGCACATTGTAAGTGCTTGTTTTCCGTGAGCTCCCTGCTTTTCTAAAGAATTTATCTAGATTAAATGCTAATCGTGGCAAATATCCTAGGTCTTCTAATATTGTAAAGAGTGGGAAAAAAATTGCCATTGGTGGAAGCATGACAGCAATTACCCACGTAAGCGTTCTATACATTCCATCAATTAAAATTCCTTTCATCCATTGAGGAGCATTTAAATATTCAAAAACATATATAATTTTTTCTTGTAACCAATTAAAAAGATGTGATAGTAATTGTGATGGATAGTTTGCTCCTACTATTGTAAGCCAAAATATAATTCCCAAAAATATAATCATGATTGGAATTCCAAATTTTTTCGATGTAATTATTTTATCAATTTTTCTGTCTTTATAATTATAATCTCTATTGTCATAGCTAACCACATCTTGAACTACATTCTCGGCTTTAAATACTATGCTAGAAATTATTTTATCCTGTACTTTTCCTATTTGCTCACCGCTGTGTTCTAATATTTCTTTTACACTTTGTAATGCATTATTTAGTTCTGGTTGATTATCTAATTCTATGTTTAAATTTTTATTTATCTCATTAATAATTTTTTCTTCTCCATCTATCAGCTTTAAACAGATCCATCTTGATAAATATTTCTTGTCATCTGGTAGTATCTTTTCAACTTCAGGTTTTAAAACCTCTATACATCTTTCTATAATAGGTAAATATTTTATTTTTTTAGGAAATATTTTTTTACTCTTACATACTTCAACTGTTTTATTAAGCAAATTATTTAATGTTTTTTTCTTTCTTGCAATAGTTCCTACAACTGGAACTCCTAGTATTTTTTCCATTTCTTCTAAATCTATTTTTATTCCTTTTTTCTTTGCTTCATCCATTAAATTAACACATACAACTATTTTGGGTGTAATTTCCATAATTTGATAAACTAAATTTAAATTTCTTTCTAAACATGTAGCATCTAAAATAACCACAGTTGTGTCTGGATTACCAAAACATATATAATTTCTTGCGATTTCTTCTTCTTCAGAATTAGACATTAAAGAATATGTTCCTGGAATATCTACTAACAGTAATTCTTTATTATGATATGTACATGTTCCAACAGCATTTGCTACTGTCTTTCCAGGCCAATTTCCTGTATGTTGATGCATACCTGTCAAACTATTAAATATAGTGGATTTTCCCACATTTGGATTGCCGTGCAATAGCAATTGTATATTCTGCTTTTTCTTTCATTGCTTGCATATCCTCATTTAGTACTTTGTTTCCTGTTGAATTGCTTGTTAGTCCCATAAAGCACCTCCTAAATCTTAATATTATATTGTATGTACTTTCATCGCTTTTGTTAATTTTTTCTTGACTTTTTAAATGTAATGTAATATTATTCTTTAAAATGTAAACAATGTTTATATGTTAATTAGGAGGTAATTATTATGGAATTAAAAGGTTCAAAAACAGAAGCAAATTTAAGAGCTGCTTTCTCAGGAGAATCAGAAGCAAGAAATAAATATACTTATTTTGCAAGTGTAGCAAAAAAAGAAGGATATGAGCAAATAGCTGCAATATTTTTAGAAACAGCTGAAAATGAAAAAGAACACGCAAAATTACATTTTAAATATTTACAAGGTATAGGTGATACTAAATCAAATTTAGCTGACGCTGCTGCAGGTGAAAATTACGAATGGACAGATATGTATGCAACATTTGCAAAAGAAGCTGATGAAGAAGGTTTTACAGAAATTGCTGCAACTTTTAGAGGAATTGCAGAAGTTGAAAAACATCATGAAGAAAGATATAGAAAATTACTTGAAAATATAGAAGAAGGAAACGTCTTCAAAAAAGGAAGTATCGTTGTATGGAAATGTAGAAACTGTGGACATATTCACGTTGGACTAGAAGCACCTAAAGTATGCCCTGTTTGTAAACACCCTCAATCTTACTTTGAAATTAATTGTGAAAATTATTAAAATTAAAATAAAAAAACTGGCGATTACGCCAGTTTTTTTTATTTTAATTTTCTATTGTTTTTTTGTTAAATTTGAATATTTGTTCTTTTATTAGCCAAACTATACTATAAATTTATAACTATAACTTTTGCAGAAATATGGTAAACATTAACTATGTGGTTTCTGTAAAATTAGACCTATAAATGCTATATTTCATAAATAAAGGAGAGGTGAAATTTATGGCTTTAGATTACACAATTATTGGTGAAAGATTGAAAAAAGCAAGAACAGAAAAGAATTTAACACAGGAAAAATTAGCAGAAAAGCTTGATGTATCTATCGCTTTTTTAAGTAGAATTGAACGTGGAAATTCTCATATTAGTTTAAAAAGATTAAGTCAAGTCTGTGACATTTTAGGAGTTACAGAAGGTTATATATTAAATGGTGCATCTAGCACCTCTGACAATTACTTAGATTCTGAATTTAATGAACTTTTAAATAACGCAACACCTAAGGCACAAAAATTAATTTACAAAGTTGCTAAAGTAATAAGTGAAGAAGCTTAATTTTTATGTTTTGTATAATAAAAAAAATATTACTTATACTATTAAATATAAGTAATATTTTTTTGACATTATTCGATATTTATCTTGATAATCGTTACAATATATGATATGCTAATCAGTGCATTATAAATGATATTTTACTCATTATTAAAATAAAATATTTTTAAGGAGGTACTTTATGGATTTTAAACAATGGGATGGCTTTAATAAAGCCGGAGAATGGACAAAAGAAATTGATGTTAGAGGTTTTATCCAAAACAACTATACACCTTATGAAGGAGATAGCAACTTTTTAGTTGGCCCTACAGAAAAAACAAAAAAATTATGGAATGAAGTTTTAGAACTTTATAAAAAAGAAAGAGATAATGGAGGTGTTTTAGATGCAGATTGTAAAACTCCTTCTTCAATAAATGCTTATGATGCAGGTTATATAAATAAAGAACTAGAAGAAATAGTTGGTCTTCAAACAGATGCACCTTTAAGAAGAGCAATTATGCCAAATGGTGGTATTCGTATTGTAGAAAAATC
This sequence comes from uncultured Clostridium sp., assembly GCA_902406115.1. Classification (GTDB taxonomy): domain Bacteria; phylum Bacillota; class Clostridia; order TANB77; family CAG-508; genus CALXVA01. The sequence goes on from CABPCL010000001.1 coordinate 234,968, forward strand.
AGCTGAAAGCTATGGATTTACAGTTGATCCAGAAACAGACTATATATATCACAATTTAAGAAAAACACATAATGATGGTGTTTTCCAAGTTTATACTCCTGATATAAGAGCTGCTAGAAGTTCTCACTTAATAACAGGTCTTCCAGATGGATACGGACGTGGAAGAATTATAGGTGATTATAGAAGAGTTGCACTTTATGGTGTAGATGTATTAATTGCTCAAAAGAAAGTTGATTTAGAAACTCTTGATACACCAGAATTTACTGAAGAAGTCATTAGAAAACGTGAAGAAATTGCTGATCAAATAAATGCATTAACAGACTTAAAGAAAATGGCTGAAAAATATGGATGTGATATATCTGTTCCTGCAAAGAATGCAAAAGAAGCTATTCAATGGCTATATTTTGGATATCTTGGAGCTGTTAAAGATCAAAACGGTGCTGCTATGAGTTTAGGTAGAACATCTACTTTCTTAGATATATTTATTGAAAGAGATTTACAAAATGGTAGTTTAACAGAAGATCAAGCACAAGAATTAATGGATCATTTTATAATGAAATTAAGAATGGTTAGATTCCTAAGAGCTCCAGAATATAATGCTCTATTTAGTGGTGATCCAGTTTGGGTTACTGAAAGCATTGGTGGTATGGGTATTGATGGAAGAACATTAGTAACTAAAAACTCTTTCAGAATTCTTCATACACTTGATAACTTAGGTCCTGCACCAGAACCAAACCTAACTGTTTTATGGTCTAACCGTTTACCAGAAGGTTTCAAAAAATTCTGTGCTGACATATCAATAAAAACATCTTCTATTCAATATGAAAATGATGATTTAATGAGAATTACTTTAGGTGATGATTATGGTATTGCATGTTGCGTATCAGCAATGAAAATTGGTAAACAAATGCAATTCTTCGGTGCAAGAGCAAACCTTGCTAAAACATTACTTTATGCAATTAACGGTGGTAGAGATGAAAATAGTGGAAAGCAAGTTGCACCTAAATTCCAACCTATTACTTCAGAATATCTAGATTATGATGAAGTTATGGAAAAATTTGATAATATGATGGATTATGTTGCAAAAATATATATAAAAGCATTAAATGCAATTCATTATATGCATGATAAATATTCATACGAAGCATTAGAAATGGCTTTACATGATAGAGATGAAGATATTTTAAGAACAATGGCTTGTGGTATTGCTGGTTTATCAGTAGTTGCTGATTCACTTTCTGCAATTAAATATGCTAAAGTTAAAGTTATTAGAGATGAGACTGGTCTTGCAGTTGATTATGCAGTTGAAGGTGACTTCCCTAAATACGGAAATGATGATGATAGAGTAGACTCTATTGCTGTTGATATTGTAAAAACTTTCTTAAGAAAATTACAAAAACACCACACATACAGAGGATCAAAACATACTTTATCAATTTTAACAATTACTTCAAATGTTGTATATGGTAAAAATACTGGAAATACTCCTGATGGACGTCGTGCTGGAGAACCTTTTGGTCCTGGTGCTAACCCACTTCATGGAAGAGATTCAAATGGTGCATTAGCTGTAATGAATACAATTGCTAAACTTCCATATGAATATTCAGAAGATGGTATCTCATTCACATTTTCAATCACTCCTGCAGCACTTGGAAAAGATGAAGATACTAAAGTTAATAACTTAGTAAGCATGTTAGATGGATATTTCAAACAAACAGGTCATCACATTAATGTTAATGTATTTAATAGAGAATTACTAGAAGATGCTATGGAACACCCAGAAAACTATCCACAACTTACAATTCGTGTTTCTGGATATGCAGTAAACTTTATTAAATTAACAAGAGAACAACAATTAGATGTAATTCACAGAACAATTCATGAAAGAATTTAATTAAATAAATTCTTGTAATATATACTAAATAAAAGATAGTGATTGTTGGTAACATATTTCACTATCTTTTATATCACTTATTATATTTATTTTAGGAGGAAAAAATGGAACCCAAAATAGCTAGAATACATTCATTTGAGTCATTTGGTGCCGTAGATGGACCTGGTATCAGATATGTTATATTTATGCAAGGTTGTGCTTTAAAATGCAAATACTGCCAAAACAGAGATACTTGGAATTTGAATGGTGGAATGGAATACACTTCTGATGAACTTGTTGCAAAAGTTTCTAGATACAAAAACTACTTTGCTGTATCTGGTGGGGGTGTTACTGTAAGTGGTGGAGAGCCTCTTTTGCAAATGAATTTTTTAATTGAATTTTTCTCTAAATTAAAATCGCTTGGTATTCATACAGCAATAGATACATCTGGCTCATTTGCTATTACAGAGGATATGAAAAAATTAATTGATTTAACAGATTTATTTTTATTAGATATAAAATGTATAAACGATGAAATCTGCAAAGACCTAACTGGTGTTTCAAATAAGAGAGAACTTGAATTTGCTAGATATCTAAGTGAACAAGGTAAAGATATTTGGATTCGTCAAGTATTAGTACCTGGATATACAGATAAAGAAGAAGATTTGAAAGATTTAAAAGAATTTCTCTCTGAATTAAAGACAGTTAAAAAAGTAGAGATTCTTCCATATCATGATTTAGGAAAATTTAAATGGATAGAACTTGGATGTAAATATGAGTTAGAAGGAGTTCCTACTGCGACCTCTGAAGACGTTGAAAGAGCAAAACAAATTTTACGGTATTTAATTAAAACATAAACATAAGGATATACTTAATAAAAGTATATCCTTATTTCTTTATTAACAGCATTTATCATATTTTGGCTTTATACAACATATTGCTAATATAATTTGTATAATTAATAGTATAATTAAAATTGCAAGTATTGCTACAAATGCTCCTAAACCTAGTGCACTAAATATTCCAGTTAAAGCTCCTACAAGTACTCCTGCGACAAAAGTAATTAACGCTATAATTAATGCTATAACAGGTTTTGAACAATTTTTATTTGGTTTGCAATAACAATCATTATCAAACATATTTGCCACCCCCTAATAGCATCCAACAAGATACTATTAATATATAATATGCAAAAAAAGTGTAGAATTCTACACTTTTTTGTCTTTTATTTATATTATATATTATCCAAATATTCCTCTTTTCTTAATAGGAGGCTGCTCATTCATAGTTTTGGCAAGTTCAGTCAAAATCTCTCTCTGTTCTTTTGATAACTTTTTAGGAATTTGTACAGACACTGTAAACACAAAATTTCCTTGATATTCACTATTTAGATTCTTAAATCCTTTTCCTCTAATTGTAAATTTTGTACCATTTTGCGTTCCCTCTGGTATTCTATAAGTTTCTTTTGTACCATCAACCATAGGTATAACAAGATCTGCACCAAGTGTAGCTTGTGTAAATGTAATTGGCACTTCGCATAAGACATCTTGCCCTTTTCTGTTATATATGCTATGTCTTTTTAGGTGAATAGTTATGTATAAATCTCCTTTTGCTCCACCTTTTTCTCCTGGTTCTCCCTCACCTCTTAGTACAATAGTCTGATTTTCATCAATTCCAGCTGGGATTTTAACAGATATTCTAACAGATTTTCTTACAGTTCCTTTTCCTTTACAATCTACGCATGGTTCTTGAATCACTTCACCTGTTCCATGACAGTTTGTACATGTTCTTACTGTTTGCATTTGTCCTAAAATTGTTGTTTGCATTTGTTTTATTTGTCCTGTACCACCACATACATTACATTTTTGCTTCTTTGTACCAGGTTTTGCTCCTTCTCCATGACATGTTGAGCAGGTTTCATTTCTTGTTAAATTAACATATCTTTCTGTACCTAAAAATGCCTCTTCAAAGCTTATCTCTAAATCATATCTTAAGTCTGCACCCTTTCTTGGTCCTTGATTTGCTCCTTTTGAACTTCTACCACTTGAAAATCCACCACCAAAGAATGAAGAAAAGATATCTCCTAAATCTCCAAAGTCACTAAATCCATCAAAACCTGATGTTGAATAAGAATAATACCCATTTTGACCTCCAAAAGGTCCTCCTGCTCCTCCAAATCCTGCCTGTGGATCTGCTGTTCCAAACTGATCATACATCTGTCTCTTTTGAGGATTAGATAATGTTTCATAAGCTTCGTTTACTTCTTTAAACCTTGCTTCTGCTTCTTTTTTATTATCTGGATTTGCATCTGGGTGATATTTTTTAGCTAATTTTCTATAAGCTTTTTTTAATTCTTCATCAGTAGCTTTTTTATCTACACCTAATATTTCATAATAGTCTTTATTTGCCATTTTACGAACTATACCTTTCCTTTTTCAAATGAAAGTGAGAAGCTTTTTTACCTCTCACTTCCCTTTATTTTTTATTATTTTTTGTCTCCATCTTCTTCTACTTTGTAATCAGTATCATATACATTGCCATTTGCATCAGTTTTTGGTCCTTCTGTATTTGTTGCATTCTCAGCACCTGCAGCATTTGCAGCTCCTGCTGATTGTGAATAGATCTTTTCTGAAATTGAATAGAATACTGTTGTTAATTTTTCTGTTGCAGATTTAATTGCTTCAACATCTGTTCCCTCTAATGCCTTTTTAACATTTTCGATTTCAGTTTCAGCTTTAGCTTTTTCTTCTCCGCTAATCTTATCACCTAAATCATTTATTGTTTTTTGGCAATTATATACTAAACTTTCAGCATTATTTCTAACTTCAATTTCTTCTTTTCTC
>CABPCL010000002.1 GCA_902406115.1 uncultured Clostridium sp.
GATTAGTTATTTGTAAGTTTTTATTGTCCATTTATTATTCTCCTTTCTTTTAAATCTCTTAACATTTTAGAACCATATTCTTTATTAATTTCATTTCTATTTATTATCATTTTTCTCGTTAACCAATTCTTCAAATTTATTATGTATCTCAATATTCTTCTTTTTCATATTAATTGGTTTTAAACTTTTATCTGTAAAACAATGCTTTGTATATGCTTCTATAACTATATTATTTGTACCTTCTTGTATAACTTTATATTTTACTGTCATTTTTACTCCATTGTATTCTTCTATATATGGCTCTATAATTATGGTGTCTCCGCTAGTTACAGGACATTTGTATTTGCAATCTACCTCTAATGTTGGTATAGTATACCCTTGGCTTTCTAACTTTTCCATTGATACACCAATTTCTTCTAACCATCTACTTCTTGCTTCTTCTAAATATCTTATATAATTTGAATGATGAACAATTCCCATTTTGTCTGTTTCATAATAATTAATTTTTCTTATATATTTAAAGTTCATTTTTACACCCCACTTTTTATTTTCTATTTTTTATATGGTCTATTCGTTTTACTTTTAATTCTGTTGAATCTTCACTTGCTTTTATTATTCCAGTTATTTTCTCAATATAATAGCATAAAAGTAGATATTTATCAAATACCTACTTTTTACTATATTTTATAATGTTCTATAATTATTCTTATCTGCTCGATCATCTAGTTTTCTATCATATTCTTCATTTTTATAAAACCAATCTGTCTTTTTGTCTGTTGGATGTGCTTTTCTATTTTTGTCTAACAATACATCAAATACAGCTGCTAGTGGTAATACTATTCCTATAAGTTCTAAGAAAACTGTCATATAATTACTTATTTCAAGACTATTATTAATAATGCCCATAAAATGTGTATAGAGACTTGGTCCATAATAGAATAAGTGAGCTACTAAATAAATTATACTTGCTAATAATTTTCTCTTTATAATAAAACAAATACAAATAAAAGTAATAAACAGCAACACTACTTCCATTGTTAGATCAGTAGGTTCAAACATAAAACTTTCTCCCAATGACGTCATAACTGTTCCAACTAATCTTAAACCCCAAAACATAAATGCAAACATTGCTATTAACCAACTTGAAAAATTTTTCATTAGATTTCCTCCAAATATAATTATTTTAACTTTTATATACTTATATTTTATCATACTTCTTTAAATTTACAAGAAAAAATAAGATTCTTTTGCAATATTATTAACAAAAAAATCTCATTTAATAATTTTAATATGTCTATATTAATTATTCATCAATAAAGTTAAACTCATCTTTGAATTTATCTTTGAATATTTCAAAAACTTTATTTAATATTTCTTCATCTTCTACACTTACATATGACTCTTCATCTTCTGAATCATTATCTTCTAATTTTAATATTAGAACTTCACCAGCTTCTTCTTCGTCATCATCATTAGGTAATAAAACAACATATGATTCTCCGTCATATTCTATTAAATCTAAAAACTCAAACTCAACTTCATTTCCGTCTTCATCATTTAAAACTATTATATTATCTAATTCTTCTCCTTCTTCTATATTGTTTGGATTATTATTTACATCTTCACTCATTTTTATTCTCCTTTCAAATTTATATAATTCTTGTATCTCTACAATGTTAATAACTTTAGTAGTATTGTTTACATTTTTTATAAACATATACTATTTTTCATTTTTTAATCTGTTCATATATGTTTCTAAAATATATACTGCAGAAATAGTATCTACAATATTTCTTTTTTTCATTTTGTTAATATTTAAATAATTCATCGTTTTATGAGCAGCAACAGTAGTTAATCTTTCATCAATTGTTTCGATTTTTAACTGATTAAATTTACATTTCAACTTGTGTATAAATTTATTTGTGACCTCTACTCTTTGTGTTTGAGTACCATCCATATTAAGTGGCATTCCTATTACAATAGTATCAATCTTATATTGAGTCATTATTTCATCAAGCCTTTTTAATGCTAATTTATCATTACCATTATGATGTATCGTTTCCAATCCCTGAACAGTAATTCCAAGTTCATCTGTAATAGACACTCCAATTCTACTATCTCCATAATCTAGACCTAATTTTCTCATTTTAATCATCTAATCCTATATAGTTTTTTACCATTTTTTCTAGAAGTTCATCTCTTTCTATTTGTCTTATAAGATTTCTCGCATTATTATGGCTAGTAATATATGTAGGATCTCCTGATAATATATATCCTACAATTTGATTGATAGGATTATATCCTTTTTCTTCTAATGCCTTATATACTTCCTTTAATATTTCTCTTGCCTTAATGCTTTTATCTCTTTCTACTTTAAAACTTACAGTTTCATCCATCACAGACATATAATTATACCTCCTATAAATAATTTATATCATTTTCATTTTGATCTGCATTATCTAAATATGATTCTAATTTTTTCATCGATTCTTCCAAAGCTGTTCCTTTATAATATGTAGTGATAACTATATTTATTTTAGGTTTTGCTACTACTTCTTCATCATCTTCAAATTCTACGTCAACCGGATCAACTTCTATATTTTCAACTTGTTTTTTTATATCTTCTATAAAACTTTCTATAGATTGTTCATCTACTCCAGAAAATACAATTGCAAACTTTGGTCCCATATATCTTACAAATAAGTATTCTTCAGATAAGTTTTCTCTAACAACATCACAAACTTTTGTAATTACTTCATTACCAGTTTTTCTACTAATATCATCATTTATTTTTTCCAAGTTCACTATTTTAAATAAGCATACAGTAGAAGTTGTATACTGATCAATAATTCTTCTTCCGTCTCCATATAAATACTCTACTGTCTTTAATTTACTGAATTTATCATCTCTAACTATGTTTTCTATAATGCCTTGATTTGATACTGTTCTTAATACTGACACTATATTATTCCTTATAACTTCTAGGACCGTAGTATCAATATTATCAAATTCATGTGGTCTGCTTCCTTCTATCAACCAGTAACCTATATATACATTTTCTATGTACAACGGAAAGAACATGGCTGACTTTGCTCTTCCAAATTCCATTTTTTGATATGGTAATCTTTCATTTTCGTTTTCAACTGTTACATATTTTGGTGTTGCAGTTTGGATACTATCTTTAAAAATTTCTTCTGATTGCAAACTTCTTAAGGTATCCCAATGTTTTTTATCCACATTAGAGGCCTTAACTATATACTCAGCCCCATCATATACAACTATAGTTGAGTATTTGATTTGATATCTTTCAACTAATATATCATTTATTTTATCTATTTTTTCATTTACACTAGTGCATTGACTAACTGTCTCCATAAAATCTTGGATGATATTTAAACCAGTTATTTTTTGATTTAAATTATTAAAGCTTTCTATTTTTTTATGGATTGACATGTTATATACCGTAAGTAAAACAATAATAATTACTAATATAATAATTACCACTAAAATCAAAAGATATCACCTCTCTTCTTATAATTAATAATTTCTTTTCATTTTGTTTAGTGTTGCATTCATATTATTAGAAAAAACATTTTGATTATATGAATTGTATCCTCCATTATTTGATAATAGTGGGTATACCATATTTGATAATTTTTCTAAACTCATCATAAAGTTTTTAGAATAACCATTTACTGATATCTTACAATTTACTAATCCCTCTAAGTATCTTGAATAAGTTTGTTCCTCAAATGGAATAATACAATACTTTATTGTGTCTTTGTTAAATAACTCTGTCATGAAAGACATTGCTGGGTCATTATAAAATGCCATTCCCCCTATTACAGCTCTTTCAGTAACGCTTCTTACTCTTAATACTTTATTTAAAACAATTATTAGTTTTTCAGGATCTAAAATGTTTTTTGTTTTTAAGTTTCTTAAAAACGCTGTTAATGGTTGAATTGTTAATATATCAAAACTTTGAACTAGGTATATTTCTTGTGCATTTTTGAAATAACCATAATTTGTATCAAAATCGCAGTCCATTAAAATTAATGAATAATTCTGTGCCAATGTTGTTAATATACTTTCGTAATCATCCATAACATTATCTTCATCTGGTAGAGTAGTAAATACAGTTAGATTATTATTTACTTGTATTCCATCCACAATTCCATTTTTTAGATTTGTAATACATGAAAATGCTTTTTTTCTTAAATCTTCTTCATTTTGAGTATATATATAATATGCATTTTTATTTTTTGTTAAATCTAATATTGCGGTTTTTATACCTTTTTTAGATAACACTTCTGCTAAATTGTTTACTAAGAATGAAGTTCCATTTTTTGAAGTTCCTACAAATGAAACAATTTTTTTATTTCCTGTTAGCAAACTATCCAAATTAATATCATTATATCTTGTTGTATTTTCTATTTCTTTTTTATTGTTAAAGTTATCAAAATTTGGTTCAGGACTTGTAAAACTTTGAGTCTGCATTTGATTTATGTTTTGTACAGGTGCTTGTTGTATAGGTTCTGGTTCGACTTGACTTTCATTTTCATCAAAACCAGGTAATATAATTTCACCTGATATATCGCTTTTTCTAGTTTCTTCTTCATTTCCTAAGTCAAATAGATTTACTTCTTCTTTTTCTTGATCATCAAATCCAGGCAACATATTATCGCTTTCTTCTTTTACATCTTCGAAACCTGGTAGTACGCTATTATTATCTTGATCTCCAAATCCAGGTAATACATTGTTATCTATCTCTTCTTCCTGCTGAATTTGTACTTTTCTTGGTCTTCCTCTTTTCTTTTTAGGTGCTTCTTCTATTTGTTTTATTTCTTCTTGCGTTTGTACCTTTTTAGGTCTTCCTCTTCTTCTTTTTTCTTCTACAACAGGTGTATCTATGTTAGGTGTATTTGAAACCTCGTTGTTATTTACAACTTCAACCTTAGGTTCTGCATTAATTGAATTATTTTCTAATTCTTTTTCAACATATTTTTGATTGTCTTGTTGTGCAAAGTTATTTTGTATATTTTGAGTATTACTTGCTGAAACATTATTAATATTATCACTTTGTTTTTGTTCTACATTATTCTGAACATTATCAACTTTTTTGATTTTTCTTACATTTGATATATTCATAGCAGAAGGTATTATAACCGGTTTACTTAAATTAGATTTTCCAATATTTTTTTCTATTATATCTATTTTTCCTGTTTTTTGTTTTGAATCTAATTTCTTTTTGTAATCACTATTAGGAACGTATTTCTCTTTTTGCCATTTATTTCTTTCTTTTTCAGATATGCTTGGTGTAACTGTTCCAAATGTAATTAGCTCTTGATATTTTTGTGAATTTGCTTCTAATACGGCTTTAACATTTAATGGTAAGAATTTACAAATAACTCTTAACTGTGGATCAGTATATTGAGCAGCTATGCTGTCAAAGCTTTCAACATATTTATCTTCATTTTTCCCTAATCTTTTATAGTGATTTAAAATATTTTGTATTTCAACTTCACTAACATCGCCTTCACCTTCGACTTTGTAATCTACGTCTTCTGAATCTATTCTATAATATAATTTTGCATCTTTTTTAGTACGAGGTTGATTAATTAATTCACATACCTTTGTAATACTTCTATCTTGTCCTAACAAAGCACTATAAATACCAATTCCAAATAGCTTTGTAAGTAGCGGTTCTGATTTTGTTCGTCTATCTGCACATATCAAAATAATTGGAATATCTTGTCCATTACTAGAAGTTGCTTCGTCACTTATGTTATCCAATTTTTCAAATATGAACTTATCTATTATCTCATAATTATTATTAGCAAAAGGCTCTAAGTCCTCACTAATTACAATTCTATCATATGATTTATCTTTCTGTAGTTCCTTTGATATTGCATTAAAATAATAAACATTTTTACTAGAAATAATTTCTTTATACACTTGTTGATATTTCTTTATGATTGAATCTGAAATGCTTTCATTATTAACCGCAAATAATACCTTCATTTGTTAACCCCTCCAGCCTTTTACTACTATGGCAAATATTAATGGTAAAACTTGGCAAATTACCATTACTGTTATAATACCAATCATTGCGCCGAATCCTTTGTCTCTTACATCTAATTTTCTAATTCCTATTATATATCTATATATTCCACTAACTGCAATACCTACAAATCCAAATGGAATACTATAAATTCTTATAATATTTAAAATATATGCCGCAAACCCATATGTATCATTGCCATATTCATCTTGATAGTCTTTTATAGTTTTTAGTTCCTTATCTTTTATTTTTACTAAACTAACAGTTGAATCTCCTGTTAAATCAGCTTGCTTATTCATTGAATTACCACTTGTAGCATATATAGCCATACTACCAAACATAAACATTATCATCATAAATACTGCAATTATTTTCTTTCTCATATAAGTATATTTCCTCCTTATTTTACTACTATAATTTTTATCATTCTATAATACAATGGATAAAATATCAATATATCATAAAAATATTTTTTATTTATGACAAATAATAATTCACCCAATTAGCGTACAATTTATCTCCATTCTCTTTCCAGCTAAAAATTGGTTTTTCTTCTATTTTGTTATCTGGATAATAATTTTTGGGAATTTGAATTTTTAGACCTTTTTCTATATCTCTTTTATATTCTTTATCTAGCGTATCTACTGCATACTCTAAATGACCTGTTACATAAATTTCTTTTTGTTTTTTGTTTTCTACAATAAATACTCCTGCATCATTTGATTCTGAAACAATAGTAAGTTCTGGATGCATTTCAATATCACTTTTTTTAATAGTTGTATGTCTTGAATGTGGAGCTTTAAATCCATCTTCAAAACCATTTAATATATTAGAGTTTTTATCTATAATATTATGTTCAAAAACCCCAAATGTCTTTTCATCTAATAAAACTTTGTCTATATTATAATTATAGTATAATCCTGCTTGTGCACCCCAACAAATATACAATGTTGATTTTACATTTGTTTTTGACCAGTCTATAATTCTTTTAAGTTCATTCCAATATATTACATCTTCAAAATCAAGCTGTTCTACAGGTGCTCCTGTTATAATTAGTCCATCAAATTTTTTGTTTTTTATTTCTGCAAATGTAGAATAGAATTTCTTCATATGATCTGGATTTGTATTTTTTCCCATATATGAAATAACATAGAAAAAAGTGATTTTAATATTTTTCTTAACAGATGACAATTTTCTTAATAATTGTAATTCTGTGTCTTCCTTTAATGGCATTAAATTTAATATTGCTATATTAATAGTATTTGAAGCACAATCATTTTCATCTTCTAGTTCTTCTAAAATTTTTATTTTTTCTTCTTGTAAAATATGATTTACAGGTAATCCTCTTTTTGTTATTATTGGCATATTGATCACCATTTAAAAAGTTAATAACTAAAATATATAATTATATATTTTACTAAGATATTTTATCATTTGTCTAATAATAAATCAAGTGGTTTGTTAGATTTAGTTGCATTCCAAATAAAATATTTTTGTCATATTAAAATGAACCCTCCTTATTAAACTTTTTGTCTAATAATTTGGGTTCACTTCATATATAATCTCTAATTTTTTCGTCCTATTAACAAATAACACTTATTCTAATATATTTACACTTCATCTTTAATCTCTTTTGCTAATTTATTAATTGCCTTAGTTTCAATCCTTGATACATATGAACGAGAAATTCCCATCATCTCGGCAATTTGATTTTGTGTTTTTGGCTTGTTTCCATCTAATCCAAACCTTAACTCCAGTATAGTTTTTTCTCTTATCTTTAAAACCTCTTTCATTTTTTCATATAATTTTTTTATCTTAAATTTCAAATCAACTTCATCTTCTATACTTTTTTCATTATTTTCAAGTACCTCTTGTAAAGTTACTGTATTATCATCTTTATCCTTTCCAATTGGATCATCTAAATATACTTCCGCTCCAATTTTCTTTGTACTACGTAAATGCATTAAAATCTCATTATCTATACATCTAGCTACATAAGTTGCAAGTCTTACTCCTTTTGACTGTTCAAAACTGTTAATTCCTTTTATCAACCCTATTGTACCTATTGATATTAAATCATCTTGTTCAACATTAGTGGTATTATATTTTTTACAAATATGTGCTACTAATCTTAAGTTCCTTTCTATTAATATATTCTTCGCTTCTTCATCTCCATTTGCCATCTTTTCTAAGCATTCTCTTTCTTCCTCAACTGTTAATGGTTCTGGGAATAGACTGTTACTAGAAATGTATCCAACTAAGAATACTGCCGATTTCAAAAATTCAAAGAAACCCAATATTCCAATTCCGCTAAAAAGTGCTGTAACCATAAATGCACCTCCAATTTTCTTATACATAAATTATATGTATTCGTTCATAAAAAGTGCATGGCCGTAATAAATTATATTGGATATAATTTATTAATTTTAAGGAGAATATAATTGAAAATAATAAGTGATTTTTTAAAAGGAATTTGTATTGGTGCTGGCGCTATCCTTCCAGGAATAAGTAGCGGAGTGCTTTGTGTTATTTTTGGAATATATGATAAATTGGTTGAAAGTGTTTTAGGAATTTTTCATGATTTTAAAAAGAATTTCTTTTATTTATTGCCAATATTCCTTGGTTCTACAGTTGGAATAATATTATTAGGAAACATTTTAAACTTACTTTTAAATTCATTCCCTTCTCCAACAAAATATGCTTTTATAGGATTGATTTTAGGAAGTATTCCTATGTTAATAAAACAAATAAATTCTCAAAATAAGTTTAAATTAGATTATATCTTTTACACAATTATAGCATTTGCATTAGGATTGTTAGCTGTCATATTAGAAAAATATTTATCATCAAGCGTCTTTACTGCAAATTCATATTTAATAGAAGATCTCTATTCAAATACTATTCCTTCTTTCTTTCCAATTGTTTTATTGGCAATCGCTGGTTTTTTTATGTCTATTGGGATTGTTATACCTGGAGTTAGCAGTACTTTAATTTTAATGTGTTTTGGAGTATATAACATTTATTTAGAAGCTGTTTCCACTATAAACTTACCTGTATTGATCCCAATCGGTTTTGGAGTTGTCTTAGGCGGATTCATTTTTTTAAAGATTATAAAATCCCTTCTGTCTAAATATTATATGCAAACGTTTTATTCTATAATTGGTTTTACTCTAGGTTCTGTTTTAGTGCTTTATGTCCCTATAACCTTTGATTTTTCAGGAATAATCTCAATAATACTTTTTTTACTTTGTTTTTATATTGCACAGTTATTTGAGAAAAAAGGAAATTAGAAAATTATCTTAATAAAAATATGTACCATTATATTTGACGTCATCTATGAACGCTTCGTTACTATATACATAATGCAAAAATTCAGAACCGTTTGAAGCAGTTGAAGCTGACCACTAGTGGTTGCTTCCTGCTGTTGGATAATCTTTATCAATAAATTTATAGTTATATTACATTTTAAAAGAGCCATTTATTTTTTACTTAAATGACTCTTGCTATCTAAAATCTATTTTTAATAAATATATTATAGTTCTTCTATTTCTTCTTTAGTTAAACCTGTACACTTTATAATTATTTCTATATCAATATTGTTTTCTTTCAATTTTTTAGCAATTTCGCATTTTTCTTTTCTAGAACCCTGGATTACTCCTTTATCGAATCCAGCTTCTTCTATTCCTTGTCTTTCAAATATGTACTTTTCTCTTAAATGTGCTAAATATTGTTCATGTTCATCTTCATTTATTTCATCTAATACTTCTTTTGCTTTTTTTATTGATTCATCAGCATTTTCCATATTCAGGTCCTCCGAATTGGTAAAACTTGCACAAAAAGGTATAATTTTTACTGTTATTTACTTTTTTCTTCTTAGAATCCATCCGTTTTCACATTTTATAGGCAATTTCATTTTTATACTTTGACCTTGTTTACCTGGATTTACATGATCCACTCTTTCATCAGTCTCAACATCCCATAGATCCTCAATAATAAATTTATATGGTTCTATTTTATTCGGAATTAGGATTTCCATCGTGTCTCCAACCATTAACCTATTTCTAATTTCAATAATTGATTTTTCATCTTGAGATTCAATTACCTTTCCGCCAAATTCATAATTTGGATTATATTGCTTTCCTTCATATTCTTGAAAATCTTTATTATTTCTATCTTCAAAGTAGAATTTAGTAAGTCCTCTCGTTTTTGTCTTTTCTAGTTCTTTCATGTATTTAGATGGATCGTAGTTTTCAGGATCCTTCATATAATCGTCAATTGCATTTCTATACGCATTTACTACACTTGCCAAATAATATTCTGTTTTTAATCGACCCTCTATCTTTAAACTATCAATTCCCATTTCTATAATTTCTGGAAGGTTTTCTATTAAGCATAAATCTTTAGAAGAAAATATGTATGTTCCATTTTCATCATATTCTACTGGCATAAGGTTTCCTGGTTTATTATGTTCTTCAACATATACATTATATGCCCATCTGCAACTTTGTGCACAGTCACCTAGATTTGCACTTCTTGATGCTAAAAAGTCACTTAGAAAACATCTTCCAGAATAGCCAAAACAAATTGCTCCATGTACAAATATTTCAACTTCTAAATCTTCTGGTTTGTTTTCCATAATTTCTTGAATTTGTTTTTTATTCATTTCTCTACCAAGAATAACTCTTTTAGCACCATTTTTGTACCAAAAATTAGCAGCATGATAGCTTACTGTATTTGCCTGTGTACTTACATGTATTTCCACATCTGGTGCATATTCTTTTAATATATCTATAACTCCTCCATCAGATGCGATAATTGCATCTACTTTTAAATCATTTAACATTTTAGCTTGTTTTTTTATTTCATCATAATGTTCATCCCACGCATATATGTTAATGGTTGTATATACTTTTTTTCCAATACTATGTGCATATTCTATTGTTTTTGCAAGTTCATCGTTATCTACTTCTGCTCTACTTCTTAGAGATAGCGCACCTGTTCCACAATATACAGCATCTGCACCATATCTAAATGCAGTTTTTGCTTTTTCAAATGAACCTGCTGGTGCTAATAACTCCGGTCTTTTCATTATAAATTCTTCCTTTCTTTTTCCAATATATATATTTTACAATATTTGCATAAAAAAATCAATTATATTAACTTTATATTTAATTTTAAAAATACCTTGTATAATAATTTACTTTTATACATAAATCTGATAATATATAGTTAATCAAAAGGAGAATTATATGGAAACAAAAAACAAAGTAAAGAAGACAACTAAAAAAAGTAATACAAAAAATTTTTCAAGATTTAGTAAATTACTATTATATTTTCTAATATTTTCATTTTTAGGATGGGTAGTAGAAACATTTTATAGTTTATATGAATTAGGTCATTTTACCAAAAGAGGTTTTTTATATGGTCCTCTTTGCCCTATTTATGGATGTGGTGCACTTATTTTGATACTTTTTTTCAGTAAATATAAAGGAAAAAATATTAAATTATTTTTATATGCAGCCATTATTTTTTCTATATTTGAATATGCAGTTAGTTATGGAATGGATGCACTTTTTGCTGCAAAATGGTGGGATTATTCAAATGAATTTTTTAATTTAAATGGTAGGATAAGTATTTTCTACTCTTTTGTATGGGGAACTGCAGCAATATTATTCATTAACAACATATACCCATTTTTTAAAAAGAAATTGAATATTATATTATCCAAGATTCCTTATAAAGTTCAAATCTATATTTTATATTTATTATTTTCTATACTTTTATTAGATTATGTTTTATCATTTGTTCGATATTTAGTATAGATTTATTAAATAAAAAATGCTTAGTATAACTAAGCATTTTTTATTTTCTTGGCAACAGCAAGTCCATCTCCAACTTCCAATATTTCAACTTCTAATTCCGAATTTTCTTGCAGTTCTTTTATAAATTCTCTAAGGTTTCTTACAGCAGTACGTTGCTTATGTTTATTATAATCACTCATAACATATCCTTTATATAGTACATTGTCAGCTATGATTATTCCGTCTTCACTTAGCATACGCAAAGCCTCTTTTAAAAAGAAAGGATATTTTCCTTTAGCAGCATCAATAAAAGCCACATCATATCTTTTATTTAGAGTTGGTAAAATTTCCACTGCATCTCCAAATAATATATTAATTTTATCTCCTACTTCTGCTTTTTTTATATTTTCTCTTGCTTGAGATACTCTATCTTCTTCTCTTTCAATAGTATCTATATATCCATCATCATCTAAATATTCTGAAAAACAGATTGCAGAATACCCCACAGCGGTTCCTATTTCAAGAATTTTAGAAGGTTTCTTATCTTTTAAAATTTTATCTATTACTTCTAATGTATCATCCATTATAATTGGTATTTTATCTTCCAGTGCTTTCTCTTTTATTTTTTTTAGTTCAACTTTATTCATATTTACTCCTCATAAAAAGGAAACGGAGCAACAATTCGACAACTTTGTTTTAATTAGTAATCAAATTTTCCATTTCCTTTTTGTAATATATTATTGTCCTCTTCTTGCTTCTCTTTCTCTTGTTTTGCTGTCTAATATTTTCTTTCTTAAACGAATATTTTTTGGAGTAACTTCAACTAATTCATCATCTTGAATAAATTCAATTGCTTTTTCTAATGATAATTGAATAGGTGGTACTAAACGAAGCGCATCATCAGATCCTGAAGCTCTTGTATTAGTTAAATGTTTCTCTTTACATACGTTTATTGAAATATCTTCATTTCTTGAATTAATTCCAACTATCATTCCTTCATATACATCTACACCAGCACCAATGAATAATTCTCCTCTTTCTTGTGCGTTATATAATCCATATGTAACAGATGTACCTTGTTCAAATGCAACTAGTACTCCTCTTGTTCTTGATTGTACTTCACCCTTATATGGCTCATAACAATCAAAGATGCTATTCATTGTTCCTTCGCCTTTTGTATCAGTTAAGAAATCTGTTCTATATCCAATTAATCCTCTTGCTGGGATCTTAAATTCAACTTTTGTGTGACCTGCTTCAGCTGGTTCCATGTTAATCATTTCAGCTTTTCTTCTACCTAATTTTTCAATTACATTTCCTATGCAATCGTCTGGAACATTTACAACTAATCTTTCCATAGGTTCACATTTTACACCATCAATTTCCTTAAATATAACTTTTGGACGAGATACTAAAAGTTCAAAACCTTCTCTTCTCATTGTCTCTATCAATACTGATAAGTGTAATTCTCCACGTCCACATACTTCAAAACTGTCTGCTGAATCTGTTTCTTTTACTCTTAAACTTACATTTCTTTCAAGTTCTTTAAATAATCTATCACGAATATGTCTTGAAGTTACGAATTGTCCCTCTTTACCTGCAAAAGGTCCATTATTAACACTAAATGTCATTGATACTGTTGGTTCATCAATATCTACAAATGGAATTTTTTCAGGATTATTTATATCACAAATTGTATCTCCAATATTAATATCTGGAATACCTGATATGCATACAATATCTCCTGCAGAAACTGATTCTACTTCAGTTCTTTTTAATCCCATATATGTAAATAATTTAGCAATTTTTCCTTGTTCTGTTTTTTCTTTCTTACAAACAGCTACAGACATTCCTGAATTTACTGTTCCTCTTTCAACTCTACCTACAGCAATTCTTCCTAAGTATTCATCATAATCAATATTAGAAACTAGTAATTGCATATCTCCATCCATATCACATACTGGTGGTTCAATATTTTTAATAATTGTATCGAATATGCAATTTACATTATCGCTTTCATCCTCTAAATGCATTTTTGCAATTCCATTCTTTGCAGAAGCATATACAACAGGAAAATCTAATTGTTCATCGTTTGCATTTAATTCTATAAATAGCTCTAGAACTTGATCTACAACTTTTAAAGGATTTGCTCCAGGTCTATCAATTTTATTTATAATAACAATTGGTTTTAAATTTAATGCTAAAGATTTCTTTAAAACTTCTCTTGTTTGTGGCATTGGTCCTTCAAAAGCATCTACCAATAGTAAAACACCATCTACCATTTTTAAAACACGTTCAACTTCTCCACCAAAATCAGCATGTCCCGGAGTATCAACTATATTAATTTTTACCCCATTATACATTACAGATGTATTCTTTGATAGAATTGTAATTCCTCTTTCTTTTTCAAGTGCATTTGAATCCATTACTCTTTCATCTACTTGTTCATTTTCTCTAAATACATGGCTTTGTCTTAATAACGCATCAACAAGTGTTGTTTTTCCATGATCAACGTGTGCAATAATTGCTACATTTCTTATGTTTTTATTATTCATCTTTTTACTCCTTCTCCTTTACCTATATAAAACCAATTATTAAAAAATAATTGGTTTTATGTAAGTACTTTCTCATAAAATCTAATTCAACATTATACTTCATTTTTCAACTGTTGTCAACATAACTATCTTATCCATAACAAGTTTTGTTGCATCATCTATATTATTTGATTTTTTATATCCAGTCAAATCAATTGGTTCTCCATAATTAATATATACCTTAGAAAATGGTTTGAAAGTTCCATGTATACCTACGGGTATTATTGGTGTTCCTGTCTTAATTGCCATATAAGCAGCTCCATTTTTAGCTTTTCCATTTTTTTGTAGCCCTTTTCTTGTTCCTTCAGGAAATATTCCAAGTAATTCTCCAGATTTTACAATTTTTAGGCATCTTTTCATGGCTTCCATATCTTGCATATTACGTTTTATAGGAATAATATCAAATACATGTGCTAACCAATTTAAAACTTTAAATCTAAACAAATCTTCTTTTGCTACAAAATAAATTTTTCGTTTATTTAATAAAACCACTGCAGCAGCATCTAGGTAATTTATATGATTTGCACAGATTATATAACTTCCTGTTTCAGGAACATTTCCAGTTATTCTTACGCGAAATACTATACGATATAAACCAGCCAATATTCCTTTAACAACTGCTCTTACAGTTTTTTTCCACTTTGTCTCTGGTCTAACTTTATATATTTTTTTTAATAACTTAGTTTGTTTTTGTTTTTCTTTAATAAGTTTCGCTATCTTGGAAGTAACTTCATCTATAGTCATTTTAGTTGTATCTATCACAATCGCATCAGTTGCGACTTTTAGAGCACCAATTTCTTTGTTTTTGTCGTTTTCATCTCTCTTCTTTATGTTATCAAGAACTTCTTTATAGCTCATATCTATACCTTTTTCTTGATTCTGTTTAAATCTTCTTTTTGCTCTTTCTTCTACATCTGCATCTAGGTAAATCTTTACATCTGCACCTGGAAATACATATGTTCCTATATCTCTGCCTTCCATTATTACAGATTTTCCTTCTGCCATTTTTCTTTGAAGTCCTGCCATTGCAAAACGTACTTCTTTAATACTAGATACCTGTGACACTAATTTTGTTACTTCTTTGCTTCTTATTTTTTCTGTAACATCTTGACCATTCAAAAATACAGATTGTTTACCTTTTTGGTTTTTAAGTTCAATTTTTATATTCTCTAGGAGTGTATTTATTTTGTCAATTTCTTCTAGTGATATTTTTTCATCTATCATCGCAAGAGTAACAGCACGATAAGTTGCTCCTGTATCAATATTAATCAATCCCAATTTTCTAGATAACTTTTCTGTTACTGTTCCTTTCCCTGTCCCAGCTGGTCCATCTATTGCTACTATAAAAGACATTTATTTTTCCTCACTTTCTGGCATATATATTCCTTTTGCCGTTATAGACACTTCTTGCACATTCATTGTAGTTAATCTTTCAATTTCTTTTTTAGTTTTTGTTTTAAATTCTCTTAAAACATTCACTATATTATATCCATATACTACATAAACTTCCATGTAAATATTTGTGCCACCAACAGTACTTTCAACTCTAGTTCTTGATATTCTGTGAATTCCTTCTGTTTTTTTTGCAACATATTCTGCTATTTGTCTAAATACATTATCAGATATTGTAAAGTTTCCTAAATAGCTAAATGTTGGCCTTATAATAGACTTTTCAGCTATATATGGTTCATTTCCACGGCCTTTAAATTTAAATATTTGTAAAGGATCTAAAATATACCCTGAGAAATCTCTTTTTATTTCAAATGTTGGAACTGGTATAACATGTTTACCTTGCGTTGTCCTAATTCTTTTTGCTGTTTCCATTTCTGTTTCTGTTGCAACTTGGTTAATATAAATTGTCCTCTCAGGCTTAGGAATATCTAAGTTAGCAGCAATTTTTTCAACCATATCATCTGATGTTCCAAGAATCAAAATTGCCTCTGGTTTGTATTTTTTTAATGCCTCTCTCATTTCATTTCGCTCTTTTTCATCAATAAAAATAGCTTTTTTTACAGTTTCTATTCTTGTTGGTGCTTTTTTAGCTGATTTTCCTGCCACAACATTATTTTCGTTAATTAAAAGTCCATCATCTATTATATAACTTATATTATTCTCATTTGCTACCATCTGAGCTCTGTAACTCTTACCTGTTCCTGATGGTCCAACAAATGCATACACTCTCATTTTTTCTAGCATATTTATTTCACTCTCCATTTTTTATTATATCATTTTACAGCATAAGTGGTCAATGTTTAAGAGATAAAATAAGTAATAACCAGATAACATTACATATTATCTGGTTATTTAAATATTAATTTAAATTTTATTTATTTTGTTCCAAAAATTCTATCTCCTGCATCTCCAAGTCCTGGTACTATATATTTATTTGGATTTAAATGATTATCTATATGTGCACAAAAAATCTGTACATCTGGATATTTATTTTCGACTCTCTCTATTCCTTCTGGTGCTGCTATAATACTTAAAAATTTAATTTTCTTTACTCCCTTACTTTTTAATAGTTCTATTGCATCTACTGCTGAACCTCCTGTTGCAAGCATAGGGTCTAGAATTATAACTTCTCTATTTTGTATATCTTTTGGTACCTTAAAGAAGTAGTTTACGGGTTCAAATGTATTTTCATCTCTATACATTCCAATATGTCCTATTTTAGCATTTGGAACAACATTAATAACTCCGTCTAACATTCCCATACCAGCTCTTAATATTGGTACAAATGCATACTTATCTTCATCTAATTTTCCTGTTTTCATTTTTTCAATCGGAGTTTCTATTTCAACTTCTTCTAATTTAGCATCTTTCATTGCTTCGTAGCATAAAAACATAGCTATTTCCATTATCAATTCTCTAAATTCTTTTGTTCCCGTATTTTTATCTCTCAAAATTGCTAATTTATGTTCAATTAACGGATGTTTTAATTCTATCGCTTTCATTTACAATACTCTCCTTTATACATTTACATTTTCTTTTTTCTTACTTTCTTTCTTTTCATTTTTTTGCTTATCCACATTAGCCTCTTCTTTTTCATCTGGTAATATTAAGTTTAATATTATACCTATAATTGCAGCTAAGCTCATTCCTGATATTGTTATAGATAAATCTCCACTTATAATTGATATTGATGCTCCACCTAGCCCTAAGACAAGCATAGTAGAAGCAACAACTATATTTTTTGTTTTTTCAAAATCTATCTGATTTTTAATTAAAACTTTTAGTCCATTAACAGCTATAAATCCATAAAGAAGTAGTGATACTCCTCCTAATACAGCATTAGGAATTGTAGATACTAAAGCTGTGAATTTTCCTAAGAACCCTATTATAATTGCTATAATTGCTGCCAATCCAATTACCCATACAGATGCTACTTTTGTCATACCTACGACAGAAGTGTTTTCTCCATAAGTAGTATTTGCAGGTCCTCCAAGCACACCAGCTACAAAGGTTGCAATTCCATCTCCTAGTATAGTTCTATCTAATCCAGGATCTTTTAATAAATCTTTTCCTATAATATTACTTAATGATGTGTGATCTCCTATATGTTCACACAATGTAACTAATGCAATAGGGGCAATAGTAATCAATGCTGAAAAATTTGGTGCATAATTTACAAATGGAATTATAAATTTTGGAACACTAAAGAAACTAGCCTCTGCTACAGCTGTAAAATCTACCAGTCCTAAAATTATAGATAACACATAGCCTGAAATTATTCCTACTAAAAATGGTATAACCTTTAAAAATCCTTTTGCTCTAGTCATAACAATAGCTGTTACTAAAAAAGAAACTACAGCAACAAGTAATATCTTCCAATCAAGCTCCGCACCTGAAGTTAAACCTATCTGTGAAACTGCTGATGGAGCTAATCCTAGTCCTATAATCATTATCATTGGTCCTATAACCACTGGTGGCAACAACTTATCAATCCAATTTTTTCCTATTAATTTAATTACAATTGCAACTATTATATAAATAAGTCCAACTACCATAATTCCAGTCATAGCTCCTGATGCTCCACCTTTTAAATACGCTGCTGCAATTGGCGCTATGAATGCAAATGAACTTCCTAAATACACTGGTGATTTTCCTTTTGTACATAAAATATATATCAAAGTTCCTATTCCTGATGTTACTAATGCTACTGGTATAGTAAGCACTGTTTCTCCTGCTGCCGAATTTACTAAAATTGGAACTAATATAGTTGCCCCAAACATAGCAAATACGTGCTGAATTGCTAATATAATCCATTTAGCAATTGGTGGTTTTTCGTTTACATCTAATGTCATTTTTTTCTCTTCCATAAACTCCTCCTATTATTTTATTTTTATACTAAGATACAAAAAGAAGGTATCTACTTTCCAGACACCTTCTATAAAACATTATATATAAATGAAAATAGTAAAAACATAAATAACACAATTATTAAAATTGCTTTATTTTCTAATATTGTTGCTGTGTTTTTTCTTACTATTTTCGAATTTTTTGTCATTTTTTTGCACCCTTTTAAATTTTATTATAAGAGTGCAAAAAAATCAACTGTTTTTTTACTTTTATTTAATTTTTTGCAAATGTTTCTATTTCATGTTTAATTTTCTTAACAAACTCATCTTGAGACATTTGACCAATATCACCATCTTTTCTAGAACGTACTCCTACAGCATTTGCTTCTATTTCCTTATCTCCAACAATTAACATGTATGGTACTTTTTGAAGTTGAGCTTCACGAATTTTATAACCAATTTTTTCGTTTCTATCATCTAATTCAACTCTAATATCTTGTTCAAATAATTTATCTGTTAATTTTTTTGCATATTCTTTATGGTTATCTGAAATAGGCATTACTTTAACTTGTACTGGTGAAAGCCATACAGGGAAAGCTCCCTTTGTCTCCTCAATTAAGAATGAAATAAATCTATCAAATGTTCCAAGTATTGCTCTATGAATAACTATAGGTCTATGTGCTTTTCCATCTTCTCCTATATATTCTAGTTCAAATCTTTGTGGTAATAAGAAATCTAATTGACATGTTGAGATTGTAATATCATGTCCAATTGCTGTTTTTATTTGAACATCTAATTTAGGTCCATAAAAAGCGGCTTCTCCTTTTGCTTCATAAAAATCAATATTTAATTCTGTTAATATTTGTCTTAATTGACTTTCAGCATTTTCCCACATTTCATCATCATCAAAATATTTTTCTTTATTATCTTTATCTCTTAATGATAATCTAAATGTATAATCTTGGAATCCAAAGTCTTTATATACAGAAAGAATCAAATTAACAACTTCTCCAAAAACTGGTTTTATTTGTTCTGGTGTTACAAAAATATGAGCATCATTTTGGCACATTTCTCTTACTCTTTCAAGACCACATACACTACCACTTGCTTCATATCTAAAGTCATGTGCAAGCTCTCCTATTTTTATAGGTAAATCACGGTAAGAATGCATTGCATTTTTATAAATTAACATATGATGAGGACAGTTCATTGGTCTTAAAACCATCTCTTCTGTATCCATTTTCATTACTGGGAACATATCTTCTTTATAATGATCCCAATGTCCACTTGTTTTATATAATGCAACATTTGCAAGTGATGGAGTATATACATGCTTGTATCCTAATCTAACTTCTTTTTTTAGAATATATTGTTCTAGCAATCTTCTTATTGTTGCCCCATTTGGCAAATACATTGGAAGTCCTGATCCAACAAGCTCATGTGTCATAAATAAATCTAACTGTTTACCAATTCTTCTATGATCTCTTTGCTTTGCTTCTTCAAGTAAAGCTAGGTGTTCTTCTAATTGACTAGCTTTTGGAAAAGATACACCATAGATTCTTTGAAGCATTTTATTCTTTTCACTACCTCTCCAATAAGCTCCTGAAGAAGCTAAAAGTTTGATAGCTTTGACTTTTCCTGTACTCATCAAGTGTGGGCCAGCACATAAGTCTGTAAAATCACCTTGTTTATAAAATGATATCTCTTCACCTTCTGGTAAATCATTAATTAGCTCAACTTTATATGGTTCATCTTTCATTAATTCTAAAGCTTCTGCTTTAGGTAGAGTAAATCTTTCAATTGGTAAATCTTCTTTTATAATTTTTTTCATTTCTTCTTCAATTTTTAGTTTATCGTCATCTGAAAAAGCTCTTTCAATATCAAAGTCATAATAAAATCCCTCATCTATTGATGGTCCGATTGCTAATTTTACTTTATCTCCAGAAATTCTTTTAATTGCCTGTGCCATAATGTGTGATGTTGTATGCCAATATGCCTTCTTTCCATCTATATCGTTATCAAATGTTAGAATTTCAACTTGTGCGTTTTCTTCTACAATGTTATATCTTAAATCCTTTACTTCTCCATTAACTCTTCCTGCTGTAGCATTTCTTGCTAATCCTTCACTTATTTTTTTTGCCAAGTCTAAAACTGTAATCCCTTTATCAGCTTCCATAACTGATCCATCCTTTAATACAATTTTCATTTTTTCCTCCTTTTGATGCATGTTTTTTGCATCAGTCTAACATATAATAAATTTATTTTATATGAGTATTTCCATGTTTATATAAAAAACGCACCCCTCCAAATAGTTTTATTTCTATTTAGAGGGGTGCATTTTATATTGCACGGTTCCACCCTTATTTTTACTTCATTTGCATTTAACGTATGCTAATCGTCTGAATTTTCAGAAACAATGAGGTAGTTTTTCAAATATGTTTATTTAAAATAGCTTCCAGCTTACAACTATTTCTCTCTTAAAACAACCTTTATTTTACTTTGTCTCATTTATGTTTTTTAATATTTAAATTTTATATATTATTTTCATTATTTTTTATTGTACATTTAGATTTATTGCAACTCTTAATACTAAAAATGCAATAACAATAACAACATCTAACACACCGATTACCAAACCTGTAATACCCATCCATTTTCCTTTTTGTACATCAGATTTAAAAGTGGCAATTCCTATAATACCTGTAATTATAGCAACTATTCCACAAGGTAATCCTGCTATTATAATTCCAACTAATGAAAATATAAAACTAACTAATCCACATTTATTCAATTTCTTTGTTGATCCATTTTCTATTATTTCTGGTTCTTTATTTTCTACCATATATGAACTCTCCTTTCAAGTGCTTACTATATTATTTTACTATAATCTTTGTATATTGTCAAAGCATTTTCACACTTTATTTTTCATATCCAGGTTTTCCTAATAATTTAAACATATTTGTTTTATATTTTTCTACTCCGGGTTGATTAAATGGATCTACTCCTAATATTTTTCCAGACATTGCACATGCAAGTTCAAAAAAATAAATCAACTGTCCTAAAGTTTCAGCATCTAATCTTTCCATATTGACTATTATATTTGGAACGTCCCCATCTACATGTGCCTGAATTGTTCCTTCCATCGCTTTTTTATTAATGTAATCTAGTGACTTGTTTTCCAAATAATTTAAACAATCTAAATCATCTTCATCATGATTTATCTTTAAATCTGAATCTGAATTTTTTATATTAATTACAGTTTCAAATAGATTTCTACGTCCTTCTTGAACATATTGTCCTAATGAATGTAGATCTGTTGTAAATTCTGCTCCTGCTGGAAAAATTCCTTTTTCTTCTTTTCCTTCACTTTCTCCATATAATTGTTTCCACCACTCAATCATATATCTCATCTTTGGTTCATATGTAACTAATAATTCTATATTTTTTTCTTTTTCATACAATATATTTCTTAAAACTGCATATTTATAGCACTCATTATACTTCAAATTTTCATCTGCATATTTATCTTGAGCAATTCTTGCACCATTCATTAATTTATCTATATCAATTCCAGCTGTTGCTATTGGTAATAATCCAACTGCTGTTAAAACAGAATATCTACCGCCTATATTATTAGGTATTACAAAAGTAGTATACTTTTCTCTTAAAGCTAGTTTTTTTAACGCTCCATTTTTCGCATCTGTTGTTACATATATTCTTTTTTTAGCTTCCTTTAATCCATATTTATTTTCTAATAGTTCTCTAAAAATTCTAAACGCAATAGCAGGTTCTGTTGTTGTTCCAGATTTAGATATTACATTAATTGAAATATCTTTATTTCCTATTACCTCAATTAAATCATTTATATAATTAGGATTCAAATTATTTCCCACATATAAAATTTGCGGTGTCTTTCTTATATTTTTATCAAGCATATTATAAAATGTATTTGTTAATGCTTTTATAACAGCTCTAGCACCTAAATATGAGCCCCCTATCCCTATTACTAATAATATGTCTGAATCTGATTGTATTTTCTGTGCAGATTTTTTTATTTTTTCAAATTCTTTTTTATCATAATTCGTCGGTAAATTAAGCCATCCTATAAACTCATTTTTGTCATCAGCTTTTTCATGTAACTCTTTGTGAATTTCTGATACTTTATCAGCATAATTCATCACATTTTTCTCAAATACACGTGCATTTTTAAAATCAACCTTTATATTTCCCATAGGTTCCTCCTTAGTATACTATTATACTTTTTTCTATAAATTGTGTGCTTCTGTTCTTTATATATATTATACTAAGAATATTCTTTATTCAACATTTTTTTATAATTTTAAAAATTTTTTGTAATAAATTACCTATTGGGGTAAAACTTTCTTATAATTCACTTAAAACTTTTGCTAAATATTTCATACTAACTAGGCTTTGGTCTAAAGTATTCCCAGTAGCTCCTACCTCTATAATACTAGCACCTTTTGCTAGCTCTTGATTATATCCACTATTTCTTAAAATAATTGGTTTAAATAATCCAGGGTATAACTCATTTGCTTTTTCTTGAATTTTTATCGCAAACTTTAAATTTTCTTGCCAATCTTTATGTGTACCGTTCTCCATTGCCACCTATTACAAATAATAATTGAGCAGCATATTCATCTCCAATTTTTACAGTAGGAGCATATGAGCTATCTCCAATTGCATCTCTATGAATATCAAATACAACCTCTGTCCCTTCATTTTTATCTAGCAACTTTCCAACATTTGTATATGATCTATTGTATGATCCATTATATGAAGGATAATCATATAATGTTGTATCATGCACTACACTGTATCCGTAATTTTTCATGTATTTTGTAAGTTCTGTTCCTACCCTAACAACAGATCTCGTTTTATCAGTTGTTCTAAAATTACCCGATTTTTTGTATGTATATTTTTCACTTGGAGTATAGCTTTCACACGTATGTGTATGATATATTAATATTTTTTTGGTATTTATTTTGACATCTGGAGTCAACATTTGTTGTGTTAATTTTGTCTTTGTTTCATTTTTTATTTTTACTGTATTATATGTAGATGTAAATTTTTGAGGTACATTAGTTTCTTGTACTTCTGTTTTCACTCCTGTCTTTGCTTCACTTATTGTTCCCTCATCATTATCATAAATACTGTTTGAATTATTATTTTCTTCTGTTTGATTGCTTTTCTTATTATCATTACTTTCTATACTATCCATCATACCTAATTCTACTCCCAAAACCATCCTTAGCGGTTTTTTAGAATTATTGTTTTGCGAATTATTTGATTTATTATTAACATCTTTTATGTTTGGTATTACTGTATCTAAGCATGACAAAAGAGTATACTTATCATTATCTTCCTTAGAATTTTTTATCTTAAAACTTGAAAAATATCTAGTAAGAGCTACTACAATTGTTATAATTATAGTGATTTTTACTAGATATTTTATAACATCTTTCATTTCCACTACTGCTAAATTAATCATTTCTATTTCTCCTTTGTCCAAGTCTTATATACTAATATATTCTTGTACATTGAAAAATATAACTTAATTTCACATATAGTTAAGATAAATTTA
Organism: uncultured Clostridium sp.; assembly: GCA_902406115.1. GTDB lineage: Bacteria > Bacillota > Clostridia > TANB77 > CAG-508 > CALXVA01. The sequence goes on from CABPCL010000002.1 coordinate 24,354, forward strand.
TTTTTTTAATAATTTAATTGCCTCTTCTATTGTTAAAGTTTTTTGATCTCCTGTGTTCATATCTTTTAATGAAACAACATTGTTTTGTACTTCATCTTCTCCAATTGTAATAACATATGGAATTTGTAAACGATCTGCATATTTAAATTTTGCTTTAGCCTTTTTATTTTCTAAGTAAACCTGTGTATTTATTTCTTCATTTCTTAGTTTTGACGCAATCTCTAATGGCTTTTCTATATCTTCCGTCATAGATACAACTAATACTTTTGCAATTGACTTTTGATTTTCTCGTACAGCTTGTAATTCATTTAATTTATAAAAAAGTCTTGTAAGTCCTATAGATACTCCTACTCCTGGTAATTTCTTGTCTGTATAGAATTCTGCCAAATTATCGTATCTTCCTCCAGAGCATACACTTCCTATTTCACGATATTCATTTAAAAATGTTTCATATACTGTTCCTGTATAATAATCTAATCCTCTTGCAATTGTTAAATCCACTTTAAAGTGTGTGTCTGGAACGCCAAACATTCTAACATATTTTACTACTTCTTTTAATTCATTTACTCCCTCTAAGAATAAATCATTTTTTATATTTAATTTATCTAAAGCAGCAATCTTTTCATCTGTAGTTCCATCTATCTCGATAAATTCAATTATCTTATTAATTGTTTCATTTGGTATATTTAATTCTTCTAATGTTGCAATAACATTGTTTTTTCCTATTTTTTCTAGTTTATCTATTACTCTCATAATATCTACAGATTGTTTTTCTTGATTTAATTCTTTAAACAATCCATTTAATACCTTTCTGTTATTAATACAAATTGTAAAATCATCAAATCCTAAATCTTTTATTGTTGTATATATTATACTTGGCATTTCAGCATCATTAATTATGCTAAGCTCTCCGTCTCCAATAATATCTATATCACATTGATAAAATTCACGAAATCTTCCTTTTTGTGGTCTTTCTCCTCTGTATACTTTTCCTATTTGATATCTTCTAAACGGAAAAGTAATTTCATTAAAATACTCTGTAATATATTTTGCAAGTGGCACTGTTAAATCGAATCTTAAAGCCAAGTCATTATCTCCTTTATTAAAGCGATAAATTTGTTTTTCAGTTTCTCCTCCAGCTTTTGCCAAAAGTACATCAGACATCTCTATAATAGGCGTATCTAATGGTAAAAATCCAAATTTTTCATATGACCTTTGTATCTTTTCTTTCATATTATTAAACGAAATTTGGTCTTTTGGTAACAGCTCCATAAAACCTGGTAATGTTCGTGGTTCAACTTTCATATATTAATCTCCTTTATTTTTATTTTCTATAACATATCTCTTTCAATATTTTAGTTCGTCTTTCTATTCTCCAGGCATCAAATTATAATATATTGGTTCTTCATCTCTAATTCTTGTTGGCTGGCCATGTCCTGGATATACGATTGTGTCATCTGGCAATATTAATAGTTTATTTTCAATTGAATTTATAATATCTACAAAGCTACTTGTTGGTAAGTCTGTTCTCCCCCAAGTTCCTTTAAAAAGTGTATCTCCAGAAAATACCAATCTTTCTTTTTCGCAATATAAAGAACTACCCCCTGCAGTGTGTCCTGGTGTATGAAGTACTTCAAACTCCAAATCTCCCAAATGTATTAAATCTGCATCATCTACTCTAGAATCCGCTTCCAAGTGTTCCGGAGTAAGGCCAACATGTTCTCTTAAATTAATTTCAGGATTATATAATCCTTCTGCATCATATCTATGTATTAAAATTTTACCGCCTTTTCTTTCTTTTAGTTCCTTTACTCCTCCAATATGATCTCCATGGCAATGTGTTAAATAAATGTACTTTAAATTTGCTTTTAATATATCAAGCAATTCCACAATCTCGTTTACACTTCCACCCGGATCTATAACCATTGTTTCTTTTGTTTTTTCATCTTGTACAATATAACAATTAGTTTTTTGTAAAAAACCTCCATCTACTTTTAAAACCTTTAATATCATACCTCTTCACCCGTTTTTTTATTTATTATTATTATCTTAAGTATGTCCCTAATCTGCCAATATGGCAGATTAAAGAACGTCCCTAACCTGCCAACTGGTCATGTTATTTCTTTCTTTTTACTTCATATACGCTGTCTATTTTTCTTAATGCCTTTAGTATTTTGTTTAATTGATCTATATTTTCTACTTCAACAGTTAATTCAGTTACAGCTATTTTTTCTTTTGTAGCTCTTGAAGAAACAGCCATTAACTTGCTTTTTGTATTTCCAACTTCAGCAATTATATCTGCTAATAAACCAGCCCTATCATTTGCATATATTTCAATATCTACGTTATATGTTGTTTTGTCATTGTTATACCAATACACATCAATCATACGATTTTCTTCTGAAATAAGATTTTTAACATTTACACAGTCTGCTCTATGTACTGAGACACCTCTTCCTTTTGTTATGTATCCTACTATTTCATCTCCTGGTACTGGATTACAACATTTTGAAAGCTTTACTAAGCAATTATCAATTCCTTTTACTTCAATTCCGCTCTGTGAAGTTTTTGTCTTATGAACTTTCTCTTTTGATAATTCCTCTAGTGTTTTTTCTAGATTTTCTTCATGGTGTACTTTTCTATATTCTTCAAGAATTCTAGCAATAATCTTTCCTGATGATATTGATCCAAACCCTACACCTGCATACATATCATCTACTGAATTAAATTTATATCTATTAAGTGCTGCAGAAACAAATTCTGGTTTAAACAAATCATCATATTTCATTCCTATTTTTTTAAGTTCTTTATCTATTAAGTCTTTTCCTTTTTCTATGTTCTCTTCTCTTTCATTCTTTTTAAACCAAGAAGATATTTTATTTTTTGCACCAGAACTCTTTACAAATTTTAGCCAATCTCTGCTTGGTCCTTTTGATTGATCTGATGTTATTATTTCTACAATATCACCATTTTTTAATTTAGTTATAATAGGCATCATTTTACTATTAATTTTACATCCAACCATATGATGACCTATTTCTTCATGAATTTGATATGCAAAGTCAATCGGTGTACATTCTTTTGGAAGTACTTTTATTGCCCCTTTAGGTGTAAATACATATACTTCATCTTCAAAAAGCTCTTTTTTTAGTGTTTGCATAAACTCTTCAGGATCTTGCATATCTTTTTGCCATTCCAAGGTTTCCCTTATCCAAGCCAATTTATCTTCTTCTACTTTAACATTCTCTTTTTTTCCCTTAGCAAAACTACTCTCCTTATAAGCCCAATGTGCTGCTATACCAAATTCTGCAATTCTATGCATATCCCATGTACGAATTTGAACTTCAAAAGGAGTCCCCTTAGGTCCAATTAAGGTTGTGTGTAAAGATTGGTACATATTTGGTTTTGGCACTGCAATATAGTCTTTAAATCTTCCTGGCATAGGACTATATAACTCATGAACAATTCCTAATGCAGCATAACAATCCTTAACAGAATTTACAATAATTCTTAATGCAAATAAATCATATACTTGATCTAATGTAATGTTATCTCTTTTCATTTTTCTATATATACTATACAAATGTTTTGCACGTCCTGTTATTTCAGCATCAATCTTCTGTTTCTTTAATTCTGCTCTTATTTGATCCAAAATCAAATCTATAAACTTAAGTCTTTCTTCCCTTTTTTTATCTATTCCTTCCACAATCTCTCTATAATCTTCTGGATATAGATATTTAAATGACAAATCTTCCAATTCCCATTTTAAAGAATATACACCTAAACGGTTAGCAAGTGGAGCATATAAGTTCATTGTTTCTGTTGCATTTGCTATTTGTCTATCACGACTTAAATATTTTAATGTTCTCATATTATGAAGTCTATCGGCTAATTTTATTAATATAACACGTATATCTTTTCCCATAGCTAGGAACATTTTTCTATAATTTTCGACTTGCTGTTCTTCAATACTTGTATAACTAAGCTTACCAAGTTTAGTTACTCCATCTACCATCTCTGCTATTTCTTGGTTAAATTCATGTGCTAGATCTTCTTTAGTAGTGTCTGTATCTTCTACAACATCGTGCAACAGTGCCGCACAAATTGTATTTTCATCCATTCCCAATGTTGCAAGAGTATAAGCAACCTGTATAGGGTGAATTATATAAGGTTCACCTGATCTTCTTAATTGGTCACCATGTTTGTTTTTTGCATATTCATATGCTTTCATTATTGTTTTTGTATCACATCTTCTTTGTTTCTTTTTCATAACAGATATTATATCTTCTATTGTTGCATCTTTATATTCTGACATTACTTATCCCCCTTTCCTAGTCTTTTCAGCATAAGATCTTCTATGTTTATACTTAAATTAAATAGATAATTTCATATCTTTTATAGTAATTTGAATATTATCATTTCCATTAAATGAATTAATATCTAACGTTCCAACTATGTCAACTTTATCATCTAATAGGTATCTATTTGATAATTCTCCCATATTAAACCCAATTGCATCTATAATGTAATTATCATCTTTTAATGTTAATTTTAAATGTTTTCCATCTGACAATGCTCTTATAGAATTTATTTTTAGATTTTTAAACAAAAATAGTGGATTTTTATTAGATTCTCCGTAAGGCTCTAAAAGTTGCAAACTTTTAACGTTATCAATTTTAATATCTTTTAATGACACTTCCTCGTCAATACTTATAATTGGAATTATATCACTAATATGTTTATCTTTTGCAAATTGTTCAAATTCTTCTTTAAACTTTTCAAAATTTTCTTTTTTTATTGTAATGCCTATAGCCATTGAATGTCCACCAAATTTTTCTACATAGGTACTACACTTAGTTAATGCATCATGTAGATCAAAACCTGGTATACTTCTTCCAGATCCTTTTCCAATTTCATCTTCAAAGCAGACCAAAATACTAGGTTTAAAATACATATCTGTTACCTTTGATGAAACAATTCCAATTATTCCATGATGCCAACCTTCATCTCCAAGAACAATGCATGTCCTATCTTTTTCTGTCTTTTCTATTTTTTGTATAACTTGTTCAAAAATTTCTTTTTCCTTTGATTGTCGTTCCTGATTGAATTTATTTAATTTATCTGCAATTTTAGATGCTTCATTTTTATCATCGCAAAGAAATAAGTCTAAAGCATCTTGTTGATGTCCCATTCTCCCACAAGCATTTATTCTTGGTGCTACTCCGAAGGAAATCATTCCAGAATCTATTTTTCTAAATCCTATACTTTCTATTAACGTACGTAGACCAATATTTTTTGTAACTTCAACTAATTTAAGTCCTAATTTTGCAATAACTCTATTTTCATCAACTAAAGGAACAATATCTGATATAGTTCCCACACAAACCAAGTCTAAATACTTTAGATACTCTTTTTCATCTAATCCTAGTTTTATAGCTAATGCTTGTATAAGTTTAAACACAACGCCAACTCCGGCTAATTGGTTAAATGGGTATTGGTTATCTTTTCTTTTTGCATCTATTACTGCATAAGCTCTTGGTAGTTCCTCTGCTGGTTCATGATGATCTGTTATAATAGTTTCAATTCCTATGCTATTAGCATAATCAACTTCATCAATTCCTGAAATACCGCAGTCAACTGTAATCATTAATTGATATCCTTGGTTTCTTATATTTTTTAGTGCCTCTTTATTCAATCCATATCCTTCATCTAGACGATTTGGTATATAAGAACCTACCTCCATTCCTCTTCCTACTAGGAATTTTTTTAATACTGTAATACTCGTAATTCCGTCAGCATCATAATCTCCATATATAACGATTTTTTCTTTCTTTTCAATTGCGGTTAAAATTCTTTCAACAGCCTTTTCCATATCTGGCATTAAAAATGGATCATGAAAATCATTTCTTGTTGGATTTAAAAATTTAGGCATATCTTCATTTATATCAATATCTCTGCCTACAATAATCTTTGCTAGTAATTCACTAATCTTATATTCCTTAACTAATTTCTTTACTCTGTTTTCATCTACTTCACAACATTCCCATTTTTTATTCATTCAAATTCTCCTTTTTAATGCTAATATTATACCATTTTGACATATTTATTGCAATGTTTTGTATATGTTTAAATAAAAAAACATAGTATTAATTTATATTAAATTAATACTATGCCCTCAATTATATATTTCTCTTTTTATTATATTTTTTAGATTTCTACTTCAAATCCTAATTACTCTTCTTAAACATCATAAAAATAATCTACACTATTATATGTTGTTTGATACTTTTCTTCGTTTATTGGTGTAACATATTTATCTCCAAATATGTCCGTAAAAAATTCAATTATTGCATATGCAAGAAAACACATATTTAGAATAATAAATGATGCTAAAATAATAGCAAAAACTTTTATTACTTTTTGTCCATAAGTCATCTTATATCAACACCTCCAAATACAGCTGAACCATTTATGTATAATGTTGGCGCATCTTCAGCAGAATGTTTTACTTTATTGTTTACTCCTCCAAATATACCGTTTGATCTTACTTTAACATTAACATTATTTGGTACAATAATTGTTGTTCCTCCAAATATTGATGTTGCATTAATCACTCTATCTCCACCTATGTGGGCATTAGTTAAATCTAGCTGAACACTACCAAATATTGAGTCAATGTTTGATCCCTTAAAGTCTACTCCACTCATGTCAACTTTTTTTCCAGAAAATGTTGCGCAAAAACTATCTAAATCATTTTTATTAACAGATTTTATTTTTTCTGACATTGAACTTGGAACAACATTTTTAAAAATAATATTAATTCCTATACATATAAAGATAATAGGTAATACTAGTTTTAATATTATTTCCATTGAAAGGACTCCTTGAGCTGCTAATAATAAAACTAAACCAACTATTAACCCTATAAAATTTCCTAACTTATTTTGATCCTTAAGCAGACCTATAAAACATGGAACAATAATAAATAAAGTCCACCATCCATCAAAAAATATGTTAATATCTGTTATTCCTAATGCATTTAGTCCTATAATTAATCCTAATGTAATAAAAAGTAAGCCCCATAAAAAATCTCCGAATCTTTTCATTTTCATCCTCCTATTATTTATATTTACTATACTTTTACAGTATAGCAATAATACAATAAATTATAATTTTTACTAAAGTTGATACCACTAGCTGAAAATTCGTCATTGGTATTCCAATTTTATTTAATCTTTCATAATTTTCTATCACCTTTTCAATTTCATTGTCATTTAGCCTTTTGCTATATTGAATATATTCTTTGGCAATATATTGTGCTTTTGTCATTGCATCAGTTTCCAAATAACTACGAATGCAATAATAAACTAAACCTAATAAGGCCAAAATAAATAATTGAAGTGATTTATATTCTATTAAATTTAATATCGTCAGTACAGATACAACAATAAAATATAGTATATATATATTTGAAAAAATGAAATTAAATAATAACATTTTTCTATTTTGTATTGAATGTGCACATTCGTGTGCAATCGTTTGAATTCTTGTAAATGTATTCTTTATATTGGCTATTATTATACTATCTGTAACAGCCATATAATATGTAAGTTTATCTTTCTCGTTATCACTTACTTTTATTTTAACATTTTCATTTTTAACTTGCTTTAATATAGCTGTACAAACTTCCTCATTATTTGGTAATTTATCTGTAATATCGTTTAGTTCTTTACTATACCCTATCTTTTTTAATTCTTTCATGTCTCCTGTTTTTATATTAAACGCAAATTTTAAAATCACAATAATTACTATGCATATAATCAAACTAATAATATATTCCATTTTATTATATTAACTTGTTATGCAAGTTAATATCCTCCTTCCATTTTTATTACATATATAATTTTTTCAATATACTCATATAAATGGATAAAACATTTTCTTTGCATTTTATTGTTTTTTATTTATAATACATCCTTAATTGATTCTGCAATAATTTTATTTACATCTGCAATCATAACATTAAATTTCACTTCAAGATCAAAATATTCTTTAATTTCTTTGTCTTGCACAAGAATTGTATACATCTCTTGTAATTTTTTATTTTTTTCTTCGTTTTTTTCTTCCCCAGTATATTCTAATAGCTGTACCTCATATCTAAGTTTTTCAAAATCTTCTATTTTCTTTTTTGTTTCGGTATTCCCCATTAATGTTTCTTTTGCTTTTTTATATTCTTTATATTCTTCTGATTGTTGAATTTCATATGCTAAGCGATTCGCTGTATCATATACATTCATCTTTCATCCTACCTTTCTAATTATGCATATGCATGTTTTTTTCTGAAATTTAAAAGATTTGTAATTTCTTTATCTGTATTTTTTGCTTTACCAGTCTTCTTTGCTTTTTCTTGTTCAATTTGTTCTTTTTGTTTTTGAGCAACAGTCTTACAAATTGCTTTCTCATAAATATAATGTGTATCTTGTGCAATTTTATTCCAACTAAATTCTTCTTTCACTTTTGCTTTTGCATTTTTTGAAACTTTAGCAGCTAATTGTTTATCAAATAATAATGATAAAACTGAATCAGCTATAGAATTTGAATTACCAGCATAACTCTTCATTCCATTTTCTCTATGATCAACAATTTCATTTAAGCCTCCAACATCTGATACTACTGTTGGAACTCCTGCAAGCATTGCTTCTAGTGCGACTATTCCAAAAGGCTCATATGTACTTGGGAACACTGCAACGTCAGCACATTTATACATTTTTTGTACTTGTTTAGAATTCAAATATCCAGTGAAATATACCTTGTCTGAAAGTCCCATATAATCTGCTTGTGATTTTAATTCATCTAACATACCACCTTTTCCTGCAATAATTAATTTAGCATCATGATAGTTTTCTAAAATTTTTGGCATAGCAGAAATTAAATGTTGAACTCCCTTTTCATATACAAGCCTTCCAACATATAAAATAATTTTTTCATTATCCATTGCATATTGTCTTCTAAAATCGTAATCTCTTTCTACTCCATTAAAATTAGTTAGATTTATTCCATTTGGTATAACATTAATCTTATCAAAAGGAAGCCCAAATAAGCCTTGAACATGATTTTTCATGTAATTACTATTTACAATTACTTCAGTTGATTCATAAGTTAAAAGCCACTCTGTATCATTAATGTATCTTTGTGTTTCATCATGAATTCCGGAATTTCTTCCAGATTCCGTTGCGTGTATTGTTGATACCACAGGTATATCAAAAGCATTTTTAAGTGCTTTTGCTGCATTAGCTACTAGCCAATCATGAGCATGAATAACGTCAAACTTTCCTTCTTTTTGTATGATTTCAGTTGCTTTTGAGATCATATTAAAATTTAATTGCATAATCCAATCAATAAAATTATTTGGATGTATCATGTAATTCTCTACTCTATATACATTTACACCTTTATCATTTTCATACATTGGAACATCTCCATCTTTATATGTTACCACTGTAACTTCATGGCCATCTTTTATCAATCTCTTTGATAAATCATGCACTACTCTCGCAATACCTCCAACTATTCTTGGTGGATACTCCCATGTCAACATTAATATTTTCATTATGAAGCCCCTTTCACTTTACTTTTTTCTTTTGCTTTTATTTCGTATATTGTATACAATTTTAAGACAAAAGTAAACATATTTTGATAATTTTTTATAATATTTTCTACTGGTAAATATCTTGTTTTATTGCATAAAATATAGTATAATAATTATTGATTATTTATGGGGATGTATTTGGTTTCGACAGTATCCCAGAAGTATAAATAGCGAGTAGTGGATGGTTGCTTTGGCCACTATAAAAAAGCAAAATTAAATTATAAACGCTGATAATAGAGAATTAGCATACGCTGCCTAGTTGCGGCGTCGTCTTACCTTTACTTCCCACGGTTTAGGATAAGGCGTCAAGAAGTGGGAAACGAACCAATTTGTTGTCATGCAAATTGTTGGTATTTATATGACTACCTAATAAATAACTTTGTTTGTTAAGTTACTAATTAGGGAATTTTAATAACAAACTGCACTCGGAGAATTTTATATGGAAAGAATATTGGACAGGAGTTCGACTCTCCTCATCTCCACCAAAAGATTAAATCATTTTACTGAGCAAAAACTAGCAAAATATTTTTTTATTTTTTACTTGCACATTACCGCATTATATGTTAATATAATATAGTAATTTTCATAGGGGTATAGTGTCAATGGTTAGCACGATGGTCTCCAAAACCACAAGTCTGAGTTCGAGTCTTAGTACCCCTGCCAATCTTATAACAAATGAGTGAATTATATGGAACAATTAAAAGATTTAATAAAAAAAATATGTAATAAAGAAGTTATTTTTTATGCTATATTTGGTGTTTTAACAACACTTGTAAATATAGGTTCATTTTATGTAATGACTTCTATTTTTAATTTTGAAGAAAATATTGCAAATATCATAGCTATTTCCTTAAGTGTTATATTTGCATATTTTACTAATCGTTCATTAGTTTTTCATTCTGAGGCTACTGAATTTGGAGAAAAAGTTGTAGAATTTTGCAAGTTTATTTTAGGTAGACTTTTTACAATGGCTGTAGAATATATTGGTTGTGCTTTATTATTCAAGTATGCACCTATCGCAACAATTATAAGTAAATGCATGATTACAGTAATTGTCATTATATTAAACTTTTTTATTAGCAAATTTTTTGCTTTTAAGAAAAAGTAAATTTTTAAATAAAATTATATATTTGTTTTCGGGGGCTATTAGATTGGAGGTTATATGTCTAATAGTCTTTTTATATCTTTCAAAAAATTAATTTTGCTTATTATAATAATTGTAACACTAATATCTTGTTTTTTTATTCCAGCATTATATTCAAATAATTTTCAAGATGATTCATATGATCAGGGCTTTTCCTTTATAATTGGTTCATCCAAATATATTTGGCCTACTCCCGGTTATACATCTATAAACTCATATTTTGGTAAAAGATATTCCCCAACAGCAGGTGCATCTTCATTTCATAAAGGGATAGATATTGGAGCTCCTCAAGGTAGCAACATAATTGCCATTACCTCTGGAAAAATAACTTTTACAGGTTTCTTAGGAGGTGGTGGTTATACTATAACGCTTTCAAAAGATTCTATGAAAGTAACTTACTGCCACGTTTCTCCTCACTATATAGTAGAAGAAGGAGATGTTGTTAGAAAAGGAGATATAATTGGCTATGTTGGTCCTAAAAATGTTTATGGAGTTAAAGGAAATCCATACACAGATAGCAATGGTAATCCAACAAATGGTGCTACAACCGGTCCCCACCTTCACTTAGGTGTTAGAATAAATGATGAATATATTGATCCACTAAGTTTATTTGAAGACTTATAATCTGTATAGCAAATAAATAGAGCTTATTATAAAAATAAGCTCTATTTATGCTATCAAAATATTTTTTACATATCTTCATCTTGATCTTTATTTTCGTCTTCCTCATCGTCTTTTTCTGGTAAATATTCTTGTTCATCTTCTGCTACTCCACAATTTGTATGACAGTGAGAACAGCTTCCATGACATCCTCCAACTTCTTCTTCACAATTCCAATCTAATTCTATAATATTGTGACATTCTGGACATCTTATTTCATCATTTTCTTCCTCTTCTATATCCGCAGAAAACTCATGGTTGCAATATGGACATACAATTTCGAATTCATAATTTTCTTCTTCATCTTCGTAAATATCATTTTCAATTCCTTTAACTGCAGACTGAACAGATTGAATTTTTCCCATAATTTCTTGTTGTTTTGTTTCTATCTCTTGTATTCTATCATCAGTTAATTTAGTTATTCTATCTAGCATATCAACAAATAACATTGATAAATCTGAAAATTTATCCTTTACAAATTTCAATTCTTTAGGATCTTTTATGTTTGATTCTAATTCTTGCATAATTTCATTATATTTACCGCTCATTTCTGACATCTAAGTTTACTTCCTCTCTACTCTTTACACTCTTTCCATATATTCGCCAGTTCTAGTATCAATTCTAACAACGTCACCTATATTAACAAACATAGGAACCATTAGCTCATAACCGTTTTCTAGAGTTGCTGGTTTTCCAGAAGTTGTTGTTGTGTTTCCAGCAAATCCTGGTTCTGTATATGTAACTTCTAATTCTACAAACATTGGTGGTTCTACTGAAAATACATTACCTTTAAAAGATAACATCTTAACATTCATATTCTCTTTTAAGAATTTTAATCCGTCACCAATTTGATCTTTATTTAGTGGCATTTGTTCATATGTTTCATTATCCATGAAATAATATAAATCTCCATCATTATATAGATATTGCATATCTTTCTTTTCTATTTCCGCACCTGGATATTTTTCTGATGGGTTAAATGTTTTTTCAAGTACTGCACCAGTAATAACATTTTTTAATTTTGTTCTTACGAATGCTGCTCCCTTTCCTGGTTTTACGTGTTGGAATTCAACTACTTTAAATACATTTCCATCCATTTCAAAAGTTGTTCCATTTCTAAAATCTCCTGCCATATATACTTCTGCCATATTTATTTCCTCCCTTTATATTTTACATAATTTTATTCAATGTTTAATATTTTAACACAAATTACGCTTTAAATCAAGTATTATCTACGATAATATAATTTTTATCAGATTTTGTTAAATTTATACTGCCAGATTTTGTAATTAGCACTGTATCTTCTATTCTTACCCCAAAATTATTTGGTAAATAAATTCCTGGTTCATTTGTTACTACCATATTTGATTTTAAAACATTATCATTTTTACCATTAATATATGGCATTTCATGAATATCTAATCCTACTCCATGTCCTAAACTATGTATTAAGTCATATCCATTTAATTTAAAGTCATTTTCCACCATCCTGCTAATCATCCTAATACTTGCATCCTCTTTCATTTCTTTTAATGTTTGTAATTGATTTTTTAAAACCAAATCATATATTTTATACGCTTGAACCGGTACATATCCTGCAAATATTGTTCTTGTCATATCTGAACAATATCCTTTATATTTACAACCCATATCAATAGTTATGGGATCTCCCGCTTCTATTTTTTTATCTGTTGGTATGGCATGTGGTTTTGAAGAGTTCTTTCCAGACGCAACAATAGTATCAAACGATAATCCATCTGCACCATTTTCTACAAAAAACTTTTCTATTTCAAAAGCAATTTCTTTTTCAGTTTTTCCTATTTTTATATAGTTGCAAATATGTTTAAAACATTCATCTGTTATATAACAAGCTTTTTCTATTAAGGCAATTTCATCATCATCTTTTATCATACGCTGTTTTTCTAACAAATATTCTGTTTCCTCCAAGTTGTGTATTTTATATCTTTCTAGGTATCTTTTATAACTAGCATATGTAACATAGTTTTCTTCAAAACCTACATTTTCACAAAACATAAAGAAATTTTCATAATCATCTATTGTAATATTGGCAATGTCATTTACGATTATTCCATCATCTATAGTAAGTATTGATTTTACATGTTCCAAATATCTTGCATCTGTCAGAAAGAAATTTTCTTTTCTGGTTATTAATAACGTACCTTCCGCATCAATTCCTGTAAGATATTTAATATTCACTGGGTTAGTTATAATCATTCCTTGCATATTTTGCATACTTATTTTGTTTCTCAACCATTGAATTTTATTATTCATGAGCATACCTCCTCACTTTAATTATAGTTGATACATCCCTAAAGAAAAGATTTTTAGTAATGCTATTAACAGTATTGAGAACGGTGTATATATAGAAATAATAGCACCTATTACAATAAACGGACCAAATGGTATATATTCATCTATTTTCTTCTTTCTTAACACTAATATTCCAATACTAGTAATTGCTGCTAATAAAAATGCAATTACTGAAATTAAAATTATATTAAACCATCCAAAAAACAAACCTATTGCTCCCATTAGTTTAACATCGCCAAATCCCATTGCTTCTTTTCCTGCTATTGCTCCACCAATCAAGGTAATAAGTAAAAATATTCCTGCTCCCACAATCATTCCAAGTAAACTATTAATAAATAAATTGATTCCAGTATTCACATTTATAATTACTCCTATGAATGTAAATATCAAACCAAATTCAAATATTGTAAGCGTCAATCTATTAGGTATTATCTGTAATTTCAAATCAATTTGGAATGCACTAATTAACATTGGTATTAAAAACATAAATTTTAAAGCATTAATTGAAAAACCATATCTATATAATAACAGAATATATGCAATAGCTACTATAATCATTAATATATATTTTGGTTTACAATTTTTTAAATATTCTTTAAAAAAATCTCTTGAAAATATTTTTTTGTACTCTACTAATCTTATATTACACCAATCAATAAATTGTCCTACAAATAATCCTATAATTCCTACAAACACATACCATAGTATATGTATCTCATTAATATACATCTTTATGCACTCCTTCTTTTGTTTCTTAAATATTTATTAATTATCATTTTTTCAAACGGTCTTTTTATTTTTGTTATTAAATAATCTTTCTCTTTTATTGGTTTTACCAAAATAGAAAACATCTTGCATCTATTGGCTCCAATCACATCTGTCATAATTTGATCTCCTACCACAGCAATATTTTCTTCATCCAATTCCAATATTTTTTTTGCTCTTTTAAACCCTGATTTGAATGGTTTTTTTGCAAAATATATAAATGGAATATCTAACTTATTTGCAACTTCTTTTACTTTATCAACTTTGTTACTGTTAGATAATATGCAAAATTTAATCCCAATTAATTTTAGCTTTTCTATCCATTCCTCAACACCATCTAGCATTTTTTTATCAAAATCTATTAGTGTATTGTCAACGTCTAATATAATTCCCTTTATTTGATTTTTATTTAATAGCTCTATATCAATTTCTTTTACACTATTTAAATATTCTTTTGGATATAGCATTTTTCCTCCTAATGAATGTATTATTCCAATATTATAATCATTTATAATATTATCAATATGTGTATTGAATGTCAAGAAATTTCTTGTTCTATACAAAATAAAAAAAAGATACATGTATAAAAATGTATCTTTATAAAATATTATTTATTTTTTGAAAATATACTGAATATCTTTCCAACTACATGTACAATTTCTGTTGATTTGTCTTGTGCAAATTTCTTACCTAAAGCTTTTCCTCCAACAGTAATTGAAGCAACTATTGCACTCATAAAAAATTGTAAGTTAAATTCCATACCATATTTAGCGGTTATTTTTGTTGTAATTATAGCACTTATAGCTCCTGAAAGTACACCGCAGATATCTCCTATAACATCAGCACAAATATTAGCTACCTTTGCGGAATTACGAATTAGGAAAATAGAAGATTTTGAACCTTTTACTTTTTTAGTAGCTTTGGCATGAAATTCATTTTCATCTGCTACAGTAATTGCAACACCTACAATATCAAATATAACTCCTATTAATATAACTACTACTAATACTATAATTGCAGGTAATATATCTAAATTATTTAAAGCATTTGTTGATATAAATGAAAATATAATTGATAGTATAAACGTTGTAATAAATATTGTTATAAACCATTTCAGGCTATCATTCTTCATTTTAATTTTCTCTCCCATGTATTTATATAAAGTAGTGGTAGAAATATAAGTAAATTTTACGGTTTAGGTCTGGTCGAATTTCTCTATTTTGTACTAAACATTACTATTTAGCTGTTTCCATTTAACAAAATATCTTTATATTTCAAAAGATACCAGATTGCCACTTAAATCCGCACCTTAATCCCTATACTTCTATGCTTTTTTCAAGCAAACATTCTAGAAGTTTTCCTTAATATATTGGTTCTATTACTAGTTTTTTTTGCAAAAGAAATTTCATAACTAGATAAAATAAAATGTATGGCCATAACATTTCAATTTATGTAACGTTAATCCCAATACTTTCACTCAAAACAGGCTACTCTATGTTTCGTGTCTTGGCACTATACATAGGTTTAACTTAAAAAATATATACTCTATTTAAGCCTCCGCGAAAACAGGGTCGATATATGTATGCCGTTACATACTGCCCTATTTTCTTTACTCCCTGAATGCACACATAACTGGGCGTTTTGCGCACGAACAAGAAACTTCAACGATGTGCCCTTTAGTGGATTTTTAGCCCCACCCTCATAATAGATAATATAACTAGAATAATGCACCACTGTCCTATATTATAACATATTTGTTTATTTTTGGCAAATTGCTATCTCTCTTCCTCATCTTTTTTTCTTACACTTTTCAAAATTTCTTCATAATTATATGGATCTTTTACTAACTGTATTAGTTGTTCACTTGTAACTCCATTAACCCCTGAATTCTTATATGTTTTTCTATTGTAATTTTCTAATTGCTGTAATCCAACTTTCGGTGTTATTTTTTGATACGGAGTATATATTGTTGGCCTTATTATAACATTCTTTTCTTTTAAAAACTTTAATGTTCGTATAATACTCTCCTCATCCTGATTTGGCATTCCCAGCATTATACAGCCTTTAACTCTAATTCCTGCACTTTGTATTCCATCAATCGCTCTTGATACCTCTTGTACTTTAAATCCTTTTGTATGTATTAATTCTTCATTATTTAAACTTTCTATACCTAGTGATATTTGTCTGCAACCTGCCTCATACATTTCTTTTAACATTTTAGTATCTCTTACCAGGTCAATTCTTGTAGCACATTCCCATGTAATATCAGGATATTCTTCTCTCATTAATTTACAAAAATGTTTAACATATTCTTTATCTAATGTAAAATTTGCTGCCCATATTTTTATATGTTTATATTTCTTTTCTATTTGTTTTAGTGCTTCTCTTAAATTATCTATACTTCTTCGTCTTTCTTTTCTTCCTTCTGTAAGTTGTATTAGGCAATGAGGACATCCATAAGGGCACCCTCTACTTATATTTAAAACAAATCTATTTTTTTCTTTCAATTTGTCATACTCATCTACTGGTACAAATTCTTGTTTTGATACTCCCCAATTATTTGGTGATATATACTGTCCACTCTCCGTTTCTACCAATTTTCCATCTCTTATAAGATTAGCTCCACGTATGGATTTTTGTAGTTCAAATGTATCTTTTCCAGCGTCATAATTCTGTAAAAATGTTCTAATGCAAACCTCTGGATCACCATTTTTAAATATTGCATCAAATTTAGAATTTAAAAACATCTCCGGTAATCTTATAGGAATTGAGCCATATCCCATTATAGGTATGCCATATTTTTCCTTTATTTTTTCACACAAAGAAAACGCATTTTCTGCATTTTCATAATTTACTTGCATTACAACTTTCTGTATGTTATTTGATTTTATCAGATCAAAAACATCTTCATTTTGTACATCACAATCTATGGTAACCAATTGGTCTTTAAAAAATTTATTTAAATAATCAACACATTCTCCATATTGAGTATAATGGTAATTTATATGTACTACATCTTTAGATTTTGGCCACATTATTAAATATTTATCCACTACTTTTTATTATCTCCTATTCTCTTTAATAAATTACAAAAACACTCCCTGCATAAATTTTCTAAATCAGCATAATCATTTGAAATAATTTTTATTATTCTATTAGCTTCACTATATGCTCTATCGTATTGAACTTTAGTTATAATTTTATCATCTAATGCTTTTTTTAATTCATCCTCATCAAGTAAAAAGATTTCTCCGTCAGGTAATAATACTATATCTAGAAATATATCATAAAAACATGAATTTTCATAATCATTGATCACGTTTTTCTCTGTTATGTCAATATAGTATTGTACTATTTCTTTTTTTTCATTATACATTGCTGTAATCCAATAGTTTTTATTTTCAAAACCAATTTGTAGCCAAAAGAATCCATCATCAACAATCTTTATTTTATTATTGTTATATATTTTAATTCCCGGCTCCTTTACCTTTTTTACGCTAATTAGACTTGCTATTCCCTTTAAATTTTTATGTTCTATATTTTCAAATGCATCGGTTCTTTCAATAACTCTCTTCCAGCCTTTTTTTGAAATATACTTTTTCTCTATTTCCATATATTCTTACTACCTTCTTTATATTTTACCATATTTATATTACCACGATTTAGTACATATTACAAGTAGACTATACATAAAATAAAAAAGCGGAATATCTATTCCGCTTCCAAATAATAAGTATTTATCTATTACCACATCCACAGTTTGTAAAAAGTATTAAAAATATTAATATAAAGAATAATATACTATTATCTCCACATCCGCATCCATTTCTTCCAAATAAATTGCTTAAGAAACCTCCATTATTGTCACAACCACAGCCTCTAACTTCTTCTTGCATAATTTCAACTCCTTTCATATTTTCCTATACCATATTAGTATGCAAATTATCTAATTTGTGTTACAATTAAGATAGTTGTTTTAACAAAATAAATTAGTTTTATAGTTATTGGTAGATAAAAGGAAGGAATTAATATATATGACAAGAAAAATAGAATTATTATCTCCTGTTGGAGATTTTGAATGTTTAAAAGCAGCTGTTCAAAATGGTGCAGACAGTGTATATTTTGGAGCAAGTCTTTTTAATGCTAGAGCATCTGCTAAAAACTTTGATTTAAATGGTTTAAAAGATGTAATTAATTATTGTACTATAAGAAATGTAAAAACTCACTTAACACTAAATATTCTTATAAAAGATGGCGAGTTTGAGGATGCCGTAAACCTAGCCTTAAAAGCATATGAATTTGGTGTTGATGCACTTATTGTTCAAGACTTAGGTCTGGCCCAATATCTTATTGATCATTTCCCAGACTTGCCTATTCATGCTAGTACCCAAATGAGCATTCATAATTTAGAAGGCGTAAAAGAAGTAGAAAAATTAGGCTTTAAAAGAGCAGTTCTTGCCAGAGAATTATCACTTCCAGAAATAGAATATATATGTGCTAATTCTAATATAGAAATAGAAACCTTTATACATGGTGCTTTATGTATATGCTATTCCGGACAATGTTTATTGTCTAGTAACATTGGTGGACGTTCAGGAAATCGTGGTAAGTGTGCGCAGCCATGTAGGCTTCCATATAGTCTTATTAAACAGTCTCCAACTGACTCAGAGAATGAAAAAATAGTGGACAAAGGGCATCTATTAAGTACCAGAGATCTATGCGGTTTAGAATTTTTACCAAACTTAATAAATAGTGGAGTTTGTTGCTTTAAAATTGAAGGTAGACTAAAAAATCCCGAATATGTTGCAACGGTTACTAAAATATATCGTAAATATATTGATATGGTTCTAAATAATCAAGACTACATAATTGATCCTTCTGACAAAAAAGATCTACTTCAAGTTTTCAATCGTGGTGAATTTTCTACAGGACATCTATCACCTGACTCAAATAAAAAATTAGTATTTAAGGATAGCCCTAGTAACCAAGGAATTTATTTAGGCAATGTATCAAATTACAATCAAAATAAAGGTCATATTAATTTACTATTAAAAGATACTCTATCAATTGGAGATACAATTCGTTTTGAAAAAGAAGATTCACTATACACTGTTTCTGAACTTATGAAAGGAAATCAAAACTTTAACTTTTTACCTGCTGGTGAAAAAGTTACAATAGGTAGAATGAAAGGCAATATTGCAGTTGGTAATAAAATCTATAAAATAAGTAGCAAGGAACTATCTGAAAAAGCAAAGAAGAGTTACGAGAATTGTGAAAATAGAAAAATTGCTCTTGATTGTTTTATTACTATAAAAAAAGATGTACCTATTAGTATGGAAATACGTCCACATAGCACATTAGAATCAGATAATTACAAAGGCATAAAAATCAATGTCCAATCAGATATAATCCCAGAAGCAGCTTTGAAAACTCCTATTAATGTTGAACGTGTTATTAAGCAGATTTCTAAAACAAATAATACCCCTTATACTTTTGAAAATATTAAAGTTTATTTAGATGATGGTTTATATCTTCCAAGTATCAGTGCTTTAAATGAGCTTCGCAGAACAGCCTTAAGTAAATTAGAGGAATCTGTTATAAATAAAAAAAGTAAAAAAGTTATATCAGAAGCAATATCATTCCCCAATCCATTAGAAGAAAAAGAAAAAGCTCATCCTAAAATCTCTTTATTTCTACGTTCTCTTAGCACTAGAGAAAATTATGAAAATTTAGACTTTTCTAAAATTGATAGAGTCTATCTTCCTCTAATACTATTTACTAAAAAAGAATTTTATGATATTACTAATTACTTTTCAACACATACAAATTTATACATTTATCTGCCAACAATCATAAAATCAAACTACAAAAATTTAATATTAAACTCTCTAGAAGATATTTTAGATAAATATAAAATAAAAGGATTCGTTATTTCAAACATTGCAGATTTTGAATTGTTAAAAAATTATAGAAATAAATATGAATTTGTTGGAAATTACTCTCTAAATGCATTTAACCGTTTTTCAATAGACAGTTATTCAAAACTTGGATTATCTACTTGTACAATATCGCGTGAATTAAATAAAGAAGACTTAAAAGAAATTCTACCTGCATCTATTGATACAGAATTAATAGTATATGGTAATTTACCAGTTATGGCAATTAATTACTGTTTACTAGGAAAAGCCAATAAATGCTACCCTAATTGTGGAACAGATTGTATGGCAAATAATATATTTTATTTAAAGGATAGACTAGGTTTAAAATTTCAAGTTATTCCAGATCCAGTACAAACTGTAACTTTAATTTGTAATAGTAAAACACTCTCTATCTCTACAAAAGACATTAATATTAATCGTGTTCGTATAGATATAATAAATGAAGATATTGATGAAATTAACCATATAATTGAAGTAACTTATAATCGAGAAAGATTAGAAGGAAGTCAATTCACAAATGGTAATTTAAATAAGGAAGTATAACAAAAATACAGCTAATCATTAATGATTAGCTGTTAATTTTATAATTAAGTCCATATTATCATCTTTTGCTGCTTTATTTCTTCTTGTTGCACCACATTTTTTACACTTAAAAATAATAACATATCCCTTTTTATTATCTATCTCCACTCCTACTGGTTCTAGTAATCCATGACAACTTTCTTCTCTATCCCCTGGATTAATATCTACATGTTTTGAATACAAGCAGTGTGGACAATGGTTTCTACATGAATAGCCTAATTTTTCTACCTTTTTTCCACAATTTTCACACACAAATTCTTCATCAATTTCTGTAAACTTTCTTCCCATCTTATCTCCTTTATACTTCAAAAATACTTCCACCAATAAATTCTCTTAATAGTGAATTTTTAGGAACAAATTCATCTCCTATATCCTCAAAATATTTTAAGAATTCATATAGGCTTTTGGCTTCTGAATATTCTGGATGCGTATTATCTATTGCTTTCAAAAGTGGCATCGCATATTTTTTTAATACACATATTTCATAAATAAGTGAGGTATTAAACATACTATCTGCTTCTTCTTGAAATGGAAATATATTGTTTCTTTCTCCTCTATTAACTGATTCCCACGTTTGCAATGTATGCAAAGCTTCATATCCTCTGAAATTATAGTCTCTTACTATTCTTCTGATTAATCTTGTATCGGTTGTCGAAATTCTATTGTAGTAATCTATGTTTAAGACAGTCAATGCACTAATGTACACTTTATATTTTTGTTGTCTTGGGATCGCTTCTGTAAGTTTATCGTTTAAGCAATGAATTCCTTCTACTACAAGAACTTCGTTGTCATTTATTTTCATTGTTTCCCCTGTATAATGCTTATGTCCTGTCTTAAAGTCAAATGTAGGAACTTGTATTTCCTCTCCATTTAACAATTTAGTTAAATGTTCATTAAATAACTCCAAATCAATTGCATTTAAACTCTCAAAGTCATATTTTCCATTTTCATCTCTTGGAGTATTTTCTCTCTCCACAAAGTAATTATCGACAGAAATAGTAATTGGTTTTATTCCATTTAATTGTAATTGTATTCCCAACCTTTTAGCAAAAGTTGTTTTTCCTGATGATGATGGTCCTGCAATTAAAACTATTTTTATTCCTTTTCTTTTTACAATTTCATCTGCAATATCTGATATTTTCTTTTCATGTAATGCCTCTGCAAGTAAGATAATATCTTTTTCTTTTCCCTCTTTAATCTTTTTATTTAATTTGTATATTGTATCTATATTAAGTACTTCATGTATATTGTCATAATCTTGTAAAGTTTGCAAAAGTTTTTTTGTTTCCTTATACTCCTGCATAACATTTGGCGTCTTCGCATCTGGATATCTTAGTAAAAATCCGTTATGGTACTTTATGATATCATAATACTTTACATATCCTGTACTAATTGGCATAACACCATAAAAATAGTTATAGTAATCTTCACAAAAATATAATGACACTTCATCTTTATATTTATTATCTAGCTGAAGTATTCCTCTTAACGATTTCTCTTTTTCATAAAATTTTTCAGCCTCTTGTTTTGTCATTTCAACTTTTCTTATTTCTAGGTTTTTATCTATTATTGTTTGCATTCTTTGACGTACATTATTAATTATTTCATCTGTCACTTTCATATTTTCAATTGTGCAATAAATTGAATTTGATAACTGAAAATTAACGGTTAAAAGAGCTTCAGGATACACTTCATTAAAAGCTTTTGACATTACATACAAAATTCCTCTTTGATAAACTCTTCTTCCATCTCTTGTAGTTGAATCAACTGGTTCAACTTTATCGTTTTCACTTATTTCTGTATTTAATGATTTTATCTCATTATTACACTTACATGCTATTACATTCTCATTGTTTAATATATCTATTGCCTTCATTCAATCCTCCTATGTTTATTTTAAGCTATGTCCCTTATATGCCAACTTGTCATGTTTTCCTACGTCCCTATTCTGCCATTTTTTCCTTTATTTTTACTATTTCGTTTAAAGCATCGATTGGAGTAAGTTCATTAATATTAATTTTATCTATTTCGTGTGCTATTTCTGCTAGTTTGTAGTTATATAAATCAAGTTGTCCTGAGGCTACTTGCTTATTTTCTTTTTCTTGCATTTTCTCTCCTAATACGCTTTTTCTTTCTAGTGATCGTAATATTTCATTTGCTCTTTTTGTTACTATTTGCGGTACTCCTGCAAGTTTAGCTACATGTACTCCATAGCTTTCATCTGTTCCTCCTGGCACAATCTTTCTCAAAAAGATTACATCTTCTCCTTTTTCTTTAACTGCTATAGAATAGTTTTTTACTCCTTCTAGTTTTTCTTCTAGTTTTGTAAGTTCATGATAGTGTGTTGCAAATAAAGTTTTAGCCCCGCATTTTTCGCTATCTGATATATACTCTGCAACTGCCCACGCAATTGATAATCCATCATATGTTGAGGTTCCTCTTCCTATTTCGTCCAATATTACTAAACTATTACTTGTTGCTTCTTTTAAGATTGTTGCAACTTCCATCATTTCGACCATAAATGTACTTTGCCCCATACTCAAATCATCTGATGCTCCAACCCTAGTAAATATTTTATCAACAACTCCAATTTCTGCATAAGATGCTGGAACAAAACTTCCGCACTTGAGCCATTAATGTAATTAACGCTACCTGACGCATATATGTTGACTTTCCTGCCATGTTTGGGCCTGTGATAATAGATAATCTATTATCATTTTTATCTAAATATGTATCATTTTGCACAAAACTTCCACTTGGAAGTATCTTTTCTATTACCGGATGTCTTCCATCTTTAATATCTATAACTCCACTATCATTAACAGTTGGCCTTACATAATTTTGATCCTCTGCAACAATAGCAAAAGAGCATAAAACATCTAGTGTTGATATGATACTAGCTGATCTTTGAATTCTCTGAATTTCAGCTTCTATTTTATCACGAACTTCAACAAATACGTTATATTCAAGATTTATAACCTTTTCTTCTGCACCCAAGATTTGATTTTCTAAGTTTTTTAATTCTTCTGTAATATATCTTTCTCCATTTGTTAGTGTCTGTTTTCTAATATATCTATCTGGAACTTGAGATATATTTGATTTTGTAACTTCAATATAGTATCCAAATACTTTATTAAATCCAACCTTTAATCCCTTAATTCCTGTCTTTTCCTTTTCTTCTTGTTCTAATTGAATTATCCAATTTTTTCCTTGAGTCGTCGCTGTTTTTAATTTATCTATCTCCTCATTATACCCAAGTTTTATAATTCCGCCTTCTTTCACACTGATTGGTGGTTCATCTATAATTGTTTTTTCAATTAGCTCAAACACATCTGTTAACTCATCTAAATTTTCATATAACGTTTTTAATAAATCAGATTTAGTATTTGATAATATTTTTTTAATTTCTGGTAATTGATTTATTGAATTCTTTAAAGATACAAGTTCTCTTGCGTTTACACTTCCGTAAGAAATTTTTCCTGCCAGTCTTTCAATGTCATAAATCTTCTTTAAAGCATCTATAATATCTCCTCTAAGAATTATATTTTCCTTTAGTTCTTGTACTGCATTTAATCTTTTATTGATTTGTGCAACATCAATTAAAGGATCACTTAGCCATCTTCTTAAAAGTCTTCCACCCATAGCTGTAGCAGTTTTGTCTAATACCCATAATAGAGTACCTTTTTTACTTTTATCTCTTAATTTTTCTGTAATCTCTAAATTTCTTCTAGCATTAATATCAAGTGACATGTATTTTGTAGTATTATAAATAATCAATTTATTTATATGGTCCAAGCTATTTTTCTGTGTATCTAACAAATATTTTAATAACGCATTAGTAGCAGCTGTACAAAGCATTTTATCTGATATGGTTTGTATTTCTTTTTCACTATCATCTATCAAGTGATACTTCATATCTATAGTATTGTTATCTGCAGAAAATTCGTCTTCTTCCAATCTAGTAATGTATATATCAAATCTCTCTTTTATTATATCTATTTCAGCTTTGCACTCGAACATCATAGGGTTAACAACAATTTCTGCTGGTGAATATCTAGAAATTTCATCTAGCAACATTGCAAAATTATTTTTATCTTTTATCTGAGTTGTTCTAAAATCACCTGTTGAAATATCGCAAACAGTAACACCATAAAATATACCGCTTTTATATATACTCATAATATAATTGTTTTTCTTCTCTTCTAGCAAATTTGATTCCATTACAGTTCCTGGAGTTACAACTCTTATAACATCTCTTTTTACAATTCCTTTTGCAAGTTTTGGATCTTCTAGTTGTTCACATATTGCAACTTTATACCCTTTAGAAATTAATTTAGATATGTAGTTTTCTGCAGCATGATAAGGAATTCCACACATTGGTGCTCTTTCTTCTTGTCCACAATCTTTTCCAGTTAAGGTAAGTTCTAGCTCTCTAGATACATTAATTGCATCATCAAAGAACATTTCATAGAAATCACCCAATCTATAGAATAAAATACAATCTTTATATTTACTTTTTGTTTCCAAATAATGTTGCATCATCGGTGAAAATTCTGCCATATTTTTTACCTTCCTTCATCTTCTAACTCTGGTCTTTTAGTTTTTTTATTTTCCTCTTTAACTTCTTCTTTTGGTTGTTCTTTATTTGCTTTCTTATGTTCCTCTTCAATCTCTAATTTATATAATTCATACATTAATTTATAAAGTCTATCTCTATCTCCATATCCCATAGTTTTTGCAGCTTGTGTTTTATCCATTGTCTCACATAACTTATTGAATCTTGATTCTATTGCTAATAATTCCCTTTTTCTTCTGTCATTCACTCCACCTTTAATTACTGCTCTAAGTTCCAATTCAGAAACTTTTCTATCTAACTCTACTCCATTGTTTCTTCCATGTTTCCTGTTATCAGCAACTTCTCTATACATCTCACGTAATTCTTTATTTTCAAGATCATTAATTCTTCTATTAATAGTTCTTCTTGAAACCCCAAATTTTTGTGCAGTTTCATCAGCTGTACAACCATTTTTCAACATGTATATTACTAGAGCTTCAAAATCAATATGGTCAATTCCTTTTTGTTTATATGGTAATACATCTACATACTCATCATATAACTCAGGATCAGTAGCAGATAGTTCTTGAATCCTATTATCCAAAGTTCTTGGATCTGTCTCTAATTCTTTTGCAAGTTTAACTTTTGTAATCTCTCCATTTATTAATCTTCTAATTGCTTGTTTAAATTCATCTTTACTAATATTTTTCATTATACTCTTTCTCCTTTTAAGTACCACATATGTTCTGAAACAATTTTTACATTTATACTAGTACCTATCAAATCAGCCTTTCCTTCAAGAACAACAACTTTATTTGAATCAGTTCTTCCTGTTAACATGTTTTCGTTATTTTTGCTATACCCCTCAACTAATATTCTTTGTACTGTATTTATATATTTCTCATTATTTTTTTGAATACCATCTTCATATAACTTTTTTAATCGTTCAAAACGTTTGTGTTTAATTTCTTCTGGAATTTGATTTTCTATTTTATCAGCTGGTGTACCTACTCTTCTTGAATAAATGAACATAAAGATTTGTTCAAAATTAACCTTTCTTACTACATCTAATGTATCTTCAAAATCATCTTCTGTTTCTTCTGGGAATCCAACTATTATATCTGTAGAAAATTTAACATTTGGTATTCTTTTTCTCATTTTCTCCACTAATTCTAAGTATTGCTCTTTAGTATATTTTCTATTCATTCTTTTTAAAACATTTGAACTGCCAGATTGAAGTGGTAAATGAACTAGTTTACTTACTCTATCACAATCAGCAATAGCATCAATTACATCATCTGTAAAATCCTTTGGATGTGGAGATACAAAACGTATTTTCTCAATTCCATCTATTTGGCTTACTGCTCTTAAAAGTTTTGCAAATGAATTGATCTCATTTTTCTCTTGTATAATGCCTTCTTTCCTAGCTTTTCTATTTTCTTCTACCATATATGAATTTACATTTTGTCCAAGAAGTGTAATTTCTTTATATCCTTTATTTGCAAGGTTTTGTACTTCTTCTAAAATGTCTTTAGCATTTCTACTTCTTTCCCTACCACGTACATATGGAACAATGCAGTAAGTACAAAAATTATTGCATCCATTCATGATAGTAACAGAGGCTTTAATATTATCATTTCTTTTAATTGGTAATCCCTCTATAATTTCTCCGTCGATATCCACAATATCAGCAATTTTTTTATTTTCCATAACTGCATTATATAAATCTTGTGGAAATTTATGTATTGTATGAGTTCCAAAAATTACATCATATTGATAGCTTCTTCTTATTTTTTCTACTATATGATCTTCTTGCATCATGCATCCGCCAATAGCTATAATAGTACCTTTTTCTTCTCTTAACTTTTTAACTTCTCCTAATTTACCAAATAACTTTTCTTCTGCATTTTCTCTTACACAACATGTATTAAAAATAACTAAGTCAGCATCTTTTAACTCATCTGTTTTTTTATAACTCATCTCTTCTAACATACCACATAATTTTTCAGAATCATTTTCATTTAGCTGACACCCCATTGTAAGTATATAATATTTTAAATTTTTATCTTTATTTATTTCTTTTACTTTATCTATATATTTTAACTGTTCTGTTATATCTATCTTTTCCAAGCCAATTCCTCCTATTTTTTACATTATATATTTTATACTAAAAATCGCGTTTTTTCAACACTTTTTATATTATTATACCTATTTTTGACCACTTAAAAAGACCATTTATTTTGTCTAAATGGCCCTTTATATTTAAAATCTATCTTTATTTCAAAAAATATTATAGCTCTTCTATTTCTTCTTTAGTTAGTCCTGTATATTTTATAATTTTTTCTATATCAACATTATCTTCTTTCAATTTTGGGGCTAACATTCTTTTTTCTTGCTCTATTCCTTTTTTTAACCCTTTTGCCATTCCTTTATCAAATTCAGCTTCTTCTATTCCTTGTCTTTCAAATATGTACTTTTCTCTTAAATGTGCTAAATATTGTTCATGTTCATCTTCACTTATTTCATCTAATACTTCTTTGGCTTTTTTTATTGATTCATCAGCATTTTCCATATTCAGGTCCTCCGAATTACTAATAAATTTTACCCAAGTATCTAATAAAGTATTTACTGAATACATATTTATCTTCGGCATCTCTATTATATAAAACTCCAATACCTCTGTCAATATTATTTTGCCATATGTCTCTACATTGTTTACCTTTGCTCTTATATCCAGTATTCCTAATTTATCGTCATATAAGTCTCTTTCTAATATTGTATTACAATTTAAGTTTACCTCTGTAACTTCTTCTTTTAGTATGGCATTTAATAACCCTTTGGTTATTTCTTCATTGCCAGTATAGCCAAACACTCTCTTAAATGTATAGTCATTTTTTAGTTTTAATAATTCTATACAACCACCTTCTTCACTTGCTTTTTCTTTGACTTTTTATTTTTCCTTGATTTTTTTATTTTTCTTTCATTTTGGAAATTTTAGACAGAATCGTCTTTAAGATTTAATAGATTTTAAATAACTAGTTGTATAATATCATAATTTACATTTTATGGCAATACGCAAATAAAAATATAGTGCATAAACAGTGTGTAAGTTTAAAATATGAAAACTTTGCGCTGTTCATGCACTACATAATATATTATTTTTATTTGCAAAATCTGTGCTTTCCTATTGTAACCGTCATTGGTCTAGACCATATCCACTTGTTTGTTGCTGTATTTGGATTAAAGTAATATATTGCACCATATGAAGGATCCCACCCGTTTAAAGCATCCTGTGCTGCTTTTCTTGCTGTACTATTTGGTGTTAAATTTATTTGTCCATCACTTACAACATCAAAAGCACCTTTTTGATAAATTACTCCAGAGACGGTATTTGGAAACGAACTGCTCTTAACTCTATTTAAAACAACTGCTGCTACAGCTACTTGTCCAGAATATGGTTCTCCCCTAGCTTCTCCATATACCAATCTACTAAGCAAATTCAAATCGCTGGAATTTGTAGAAGAACTTGAAGAACTACTAGAAGATGAACTACTATATATTCCCATTGCTTCTAATGTCTTCTTCCCTGCTATTCCGATCTACAGTTAGCCTATTTTTCTTTTGAAAAAGTTTCACCGCAGCAAGTGTTCCACTTCCATAAATTCCATCTACATTTCCTTTGTAATATCCCCATCTTTTTAATTTAGTTTGTATAGTTCTTACCTCTTGTCCTCTCGAACCATATTTAGATAACGCATCCACAGTATTGTTTCTAAAAAATACATTATACGATATAAATAGAGTTCCTACTATACATATCATAATAAGGGCCTTTAAATTATTTCTTATATTTATTCCTATTTTTTTCAAAATAAAAACACCACTTTCTTTAAAATAAACTTTTAGTATAAACTTAAGAATATTTTATCCAAAAATGGTATTTTTATACGATTGATATTTTATGACACATTAAAAAATATTAAAAAAAATTAAAAAATTCCAACGATATTTTCATCTTTATCTATATCTATTTTTTCAGCTGCCGGAACTCTTGGAAGTCCTGGCATAGTCATTATCTTTCCTGTCATAACAACAATAAATTCTGCTCCAGCTTTAAGCTTAACATCTTGTACATGAATTTGAAAAGGCTCTTCACAAGCTAAATTCTTTGGATCATCTGAAAGCGAATATTGAGTTTTAGCAATACAAATAGGTAAATTTGAATATCCCATTTTTTCAATTTGATTTATTTTACTATTTGCTTCTTCTGAATATATTACATCTGATGCTCCATAAATTTTAGTTGCTATAACCTTTATTTTACTCTTTACATCATTATCTAATTGATATGCATATTTCAACTGGCTTTCTCTATCAGCTAAGTCAACTACCTTCTTAGCCAAATCTGTAGCACCTTCTCCGCCTTTTTCCCAACTTTCCACTAGACTTAGTTCTACATCATATTCTTTAAGTTTAGCTTGTAAAAAATCAATTTCTTTTTGTGTATCATGTATGTATTTATTTATTGCAACAACCACATTTAATCCATATACTCTTTTCAAATTATCTACATGTTTTAATAAATTATGTATTCCTTTTTCTAAAGCTTCTATATTTTCTGTTGTTATATCTTCTTTTGGCATTCCTCCATGATACTTTAAAGCTTTTATTGTTGCTACACAAACAACGGCATCTGGTTTTACTTGCGCTTTTCTACATTTTATATCTAAAAATTTTTCAGCTCCTAAATCAGCACCAAAACCTGCTTCTGTAATTGTATAATCTGCTAATTTCATTGCTAATTTTGTTGCTATAATACTATTACAGCCATGTGCAATATTAGCAAAAGGTCCTCCATGTACAATTGCAGGAGTATGTTCTAATGTTTGTACTAAGTTTGGATTAATAGCATCTTTTAAAAGCACTGTTAAAGCTCCATCTGCTTTTAAATCTCTTGCTGTAATTGGTTCATTATTTTTTGTATTTCCTACTATAATATTACCAATTCTTCTTTTTAAATCATCTATATCTGTTGCTAAACAAAATATTGCCATGATTTCAGATGCAACAGTTATATCAAAGCCATCCTCTCTTGGTACAATATTTTTTTCTCCAGAAAGACCAGTTTCAACTTTTCTAAGTTGTCTATCATTTAGATCAACACATCTTTTCCATATAACTCTCTCAAACCCTAATTCATTTCCAAAATATATATGATTATCTATCATTGCTGATAATAAATTATTAGCAGAAGTAATTGCATGTATATCTCCTGTAAAATGTAAATTTATATCTTCCATTGGAGCTATTTGTGAATGACCACCACCTGTTGCGCCACCTTTTATTCCAAATACAGGTCCAAGTGATGGCTCTCTTAATGCAAGAATAGATTCCTTTCCTATCCTTTTTAATCCATCAGCCAATCCTATTGCTACAGTGGTTTTTCCCTCTCCTAAAGGAGTTGGATTAATAGCTGTTATTAATATTAATTTTCCGTCCTTTTTATCTTTTAGCTTCTTGTATGTATTTAATGATATTTTAGCCTTATATTTCCCATAAAGTTCTACATCATCTTCTTCAATATTCATTCTTTTTGCTACTTCTAAAATCTTATCTAACTTTGTATTTCTTGCAATTTCAATATCTCCCATAAAGCCTCCTTTATTTTATACATATTTCTATAATAATTAATCATACATTTATTTTTATTTATAACTTACTGTCGGATTTTCAATCCTCCAAACTGCGCGTTATTGCATAAAAATAAATGTATGATTAATGTATAGTATAGTCAATACACGAGTATTAATATATATTAGTGTATAATAAATGCATTATCAAAACATTATAGATATTGGATTAATGTATATGTATATAATCAAATTAAATTTTATCCAAAAATAAATCCTACGATAATTCCAATAACAGCACCTACAATAACTTGAATAGGCGTATGTCCTAATACTTCTTGTAATTTTTCATTTACTTCTACTCCAGAAAGTCCTGGTGTTTGAACTATTTTATTTAAAAGTTTAGCTTGTTTTCCTGCAGCCCTTCTAACTCCAGCTGCATCATACATAACTATAAATGAAAAAATTACAGCTAAAGCAAACATAGGAGAATTAGCTCCCTGAGATAGACCAATCATTGTAGTTAGCGAAGTTACAACTGCCGAATGAGAACTTGGCATACCTCCCGCTCCTAATATCCTTTTAAAATTAAATTTTTTAGTTGTTACTAAATCATATAACAATTTAAATAATTGTATAAAAAACCATACTCCAAATGGCACAACTATGTATTTGTATTCTGTTATAATCCCCATCATTTTCTTTTATTCCTCTTCTTGTACAAAATTTTTTTCTACCATTTCACCATTGTTGTCTTTTATTAACATGGTAATCTTTTTTTCTGCTCTTTCAAGCATCTCACTACACTCTTTGGAAATTTTCATTCCCTCTTCAAATTTCTTAACTGATGCATCTAAATCTAGATCTCCTTTTTCAAGTTCACCTGCTATCTGCTCTAATTGTTTCATATTATCTTCAAAATTCACATTTTCACTCATTAAAATTAACTCCAATCTTTTAATAGTATACTATAATTATACTCATGTATATGAATTATTTATTCTTTTCTATTGTTTTGTTACTGTCCCTTTTTCAACATCCACTACGAAGAAAGCCAATGTTTTTGTACTTCCTTTGTCATTTACAGAAACAATATATCTACCCTGGCTGTCAATACTCATATTTGAAAAGTACACTCCATTTGTATCTCCCCATTGTTTTTTTACAAGTTCTATTGCTTTTTGTTCCTTGCTAGTTAC
The DNA here is from genome assembly GCA_902406115.1 of uncultured Clostridium sp. Lineage (GTDB taxonomy): Bacteria > Bacillota > Clostridia > TANB77 > CAG-508 > CALXVA01. The sequence goes on from CABPCL010000002.1 coordinate 56,808, forward strand.
ACTCTCTGTTGATGAACTTTGATTTATTTTATTTTGTTCAACTGTATCATTTTGGCCTATCTCATTTACATTATTTCCTTCATTTTTTATATCAATTTCCACATTTTCATTCTCTGTTACATTATCAAATAATTCATTAATTATATTATCTAACCCTGTATTTTCATCTGCAAAATTTGTATTATCTGTTTTTGTATCTGCTGGTTTCTTTTTTACTAAGTCATAAACTAGCCATATTATTCCAAATAAAATTAACACAATTACAATTATAAATATTACTTTTTTTGCTGAATTATTCATATCGTTTCCTCCTCTAAATTATTTTAGCTTTTGCATTTCCATCATAAAAACGTATATTAATCTCGTCATCTTTTTTAAGTTCATTAGCTGATTTTACAACTTTGCCATTTACTTGAGTTATAGAATATCCCCTTATTAATGTTTTCAAAGGACTTAATGCATCCAATTTTTCTATCAAATTTACAGCATTATTCTTTTTCTCTTTATATATTGTCAATATACTATTTTGCATAGACTTAACTTTCATATCAATTAATATGTATTTCTCATTAATCTTTTGTAGTGGATCTTTAAATGCTCTACTATTCATGCACTTTTCATATCTTAATCTCATTAATTCAACTTTCTTTTTTAAAGCTAATTGATATCTATTATTATATGTTTGTAATTTTAGTATAATATCCGATATGTTTGGAACTGCAAGTTCCGCTGCTGCCGATGGTGTTGGTGCTCTTAAATCTGCCACAAAATCCGCAATAGTAAAGTCAGTTTCATGTCCTACTGCTGAAATTACTGGTAGTTCTGAATTATAAATTGCTCTTGCTACAATTTCTTCATTAAAAGGCCATAGATCTTCTAAAGATCCTCCCCCTCTTGCCACAATAATTAAATCTGCCATATTTTTTTCATTCATAATTCTAATAGCTTCTGCTATTTTCTCAGCAGCTCCCTCTCCTTGAACTGGAACAGGAAGTAATTTTATATATACATTTGGATTTCTTCTTGTTGACACATTAATAATATCTCTTATAACTGCACCGGTATTTGAAGTAAGCACTCCTATGCATTTAGGCATTGCAGGTATTTTCTTTTTGTGTTCTACACTAAATAGTCCCTCTTTTTCAAGCTTGGCTTTTAGTTCCTCGTACGCTGTATATAAGCTTCCCATACCATCTTCCTGCATTGCTTTACAATAAATTTGATACACTCCATCTCTTTCAAATACAGATACTGTACCAAACACAATTACCTTCATTCCATCTCTTGGCATAAACTTTAAATTAACGGCTGAACTTTTAAACATAATGCATTTTATTAGTGAATTTTCATCTTTTAATGTAAAATACATATGTCCTGTATAATGATTTTTAAAATTTGATATTTCGCCTTTAACTAGCACATTATTTAGATTTTCATCTTGATCTATTCTCTCTTTAATATATCTATTTAAATCTGTTACACTAACCGCGTTATATTTCATTTATTTATCATTAGCTCCTATTCTATATTGTTGTTCTTTACAACACTAGCCAAAATTCCATTAACAAATGATGAAGCACTATCATCTCCATATTTTTTTGCTAACTCAACTGCTTCATTTATTACAACTTTATATGGTATTTTTTTATATAAAATTTCATATATTGCAAGTTTTAATATAGCAACATTAATTTTTGATAATCTGCTAATTTCCCATTTCTCTGATAATTCCTTATTTATTTGATCTAATATTTCTTCTTTATGATCTTCTATACCATATATTACATCTTGTACATATTCTTTTACTTTATTTTCTTCAATACCATTATTCTCTAAGAATAAATTGATTTGTTCTTCATACTCATCTCTACTTATTTTTTGAATTTCTAGACTATATATTAATTCAAATGCTACTTTTCTAGTTTCTGATCGATTCATCATTGACAACCTTTCCCTTATTTCAAACAATTATAGCTTATCTATAAAATTTTTTAATTTTTCTTTAACTTCAAATTTATTGTGTTGAATATAATTTCCTGCATATCCACACACAAATATCAATATAATTCCAATAATCAATTGATATAATCTTGTAAAAAGTAATATTATTGCTACTATAATTCCAATTATCATGCCTCCATATTGAGACATAAACCTTTTAAATTCTTCCATAGAACTTCTTCCTTTCTACTCTTGAACAATTTCTTTTACAGGTTCTATATTTTTAACTTTAATATTAACCTCTTTTGCTTCTAAATCAGTTGCTTTCTTTATCGCTTCTTTTACCTTTGTTTGTAAATTAGTAGATAATTCTTTTATAACTGCATTTTCCTTTACTATTAGATTAACAAATACTATAACATTATTTTCTTTGTCTACTTCTATTTTTGTTGATGCAACCTCTGCACTGTCAAACCCTTTTATAACTCCTTTAACAATGTTTTCAATTGTCTCTTTTGTAATTAATAATTTTCCTTCAGAGTTTTGCAATAAGATTCCATTTTTATAATCACTTTTCTGTTTATCATTAGAACCAAAGAATATACATATAGTCGCCATTAATATAAATAAAATATTTAGTCCTAATATAACTTTTGATATTACTGGATCTCCAATACCAAGTTTAATAACTTCTGTCATAAAATTTATATCTAACCATCCAAAAATTAATAAACAAAATATAACTGATATTATTAAAATTAGTGTTGAAAATAGTGCTAATGATATTTTTTCTATTAGTTTCATAATTATTTCATCCTTTCTTACAGGGGTAAAAGGACACATAATCTAACTGTGTGTCCTTTTACTAAATTATTCGTTATTCTCTGTTTCTTTTTCGCTTGTTTCTGTATTTGCTTCAGTATTTACACCTTGAACATGAACATTTACTTCAACAACTTTTAAACCTGTCATACCTTCTACAGCTTTTTTTACTCTGTTTTGAATTTCAAAAGCTACATCTGGAATCCTTGCTCCATATTCTACAATGATATTTACATCTATTTTAGTTTCTTTTTCTCCTGCTTCAACTTTAATTCCTTTTGCAAAATTTTTCTTTCCACTAAATACTTCTGAAATTCCTCCTGCAAATCCACCTGCCATTGAAGATACTCCTGGAACTTCTGAAGCAGCAGCTCCTGCTATAACTGCTATAACATCATCAGCAATTTTTATATTTGTATTTTCTAATGTAACTTCTCCTTGACCTTCTAAATTTTCTACATTTTCTGGTTCTCTATTTTCTTCCATAATAAAACCTCCTTAAAATTTTATTTTTCTTATCGTTTGAGTACTTTGTTTCATATATTAGTATACCAATTTATGCTTTTTTTTACAACTATTTTTTATAAATATTGTTGAATATTATTCAAAAACACTCCCTACAATAATTCTATTTCCTCTTAAAAAATCAGATACATTCATCCTCTTTGAATTTTCAGCTTGCACTTCTAAGACTTTAATAACTCCGTCTTTTCCCATTATATATAATCCTTGTTTTTCGTCTGAAAAAAGTACAGTTCCAGGCATTATTTTTCCTATTTTGTACTCATATTCTTTTAAATCCGGGAATAATCCCATAAGTGCTTGCACAGATAATTTATCTACTTTCCAAAATTTTAGTTTCTTATCTCCTAGAAAAGTGTAAGCTCCCATAATAGGATTTAAACCCCTTACTAAATTTTTTATCTGTGCCACGCTATTATTTTCCCAATCAATCTTTGCCATTTCTTTATTTAGCATAGGTGCAAGTGTATATTCCTCGCCTTGTTTTTCTCTTGGAGCCTCTCCCTTTTCCACTAATTCTAATGTTTTTACAAGCAGTTTTCCACCAATTTCAGATAACCTGTTCCACAATTCTCCAGTAGTTTCATCTTCACCTATTGTTACTTTTTCTTTTAGTATCATATCTCCAGTATCCATTCCAATATCCATATACATTGTTGTAATTCCCGTTTCTTTGTCTCCATTTAGTATTGACCATTGAATTGGTGCTGCTCCTCTATATTGCGGAAGTAATGATCCATGAACATTAATACATCCAAGTTTTGGAATATCTAAAATCTCTTTTGGTAAGATTTTTCCATATGCAACAACACATATTACATCTGGATTTAATTGTTTAATTTCATTTATAAATTCCTCATTTTTTCTTACTTTAATAGGTTGGAAAATTTTTAATCCTTTTTCAACTGCAAATTCTTTAACAGGCGAACCTATAAGTTTCATTCCTCTACCTTTTGGTTTATCTATATTTGTAACAACACCTACTATTTCATGTCCCGCTTCGTATACACATTTTAGCGATTCTTGTGCAAAGTCCGGTGTTCCCATAAAAACAACTTTCAACATATTACCTCCGCTTTTCTCTTTAAAGTATTAACTTATTATTACTTATCTTGTTGTGGCTCAACATACTCTAATGTTCCAGGAATCATGTGATCAATAAATAACACACCATCTAAGTGATCTAATTCATGACAAATAGCTTGTGCCAAAAGACCTTTTGCTTTTATTTTCACTTTTTTACCATTTTCATCTAATGCCTCAGCTACAACTTCTTCTGGTCTTATCAATCTTGCGTATTGATTTGGAAAACTTAAGCATCCCTCTTCAACTTCTTGTTCTCCCTTTGTTTTTATAATTACAGGATTAACTAATTTAATTGGTCCTTTTTCGTCATACAAATCAATTACAACTAATCTCTTTAAAATTCCTACTTGAACTGCTGAAAGACCAACTCCATTAAATTTATGCATTGTATCAACCATATCATCTAACAATTCTCTAACCTTGTCATCAATAACTTCTACTTCTCTTGATTTTTTTCTTAAGATCTCGTCTCCATCTTCTCTAATATTTCTTACTGCCATTTTTTCCTCCTTTTTATATCACTTTTATTTAGCACATAATAACATTTCTAATGCGCCATATCATTTGGATTAACATCTATAACAACCTTTGTATCGTGAACTTTCATTGTATTATACTCATTTAGCATATCATTCATTAAATTAATAATGTCATCTTCCAATTTACATTTTACAATAATTCTCCATCTATATTTATTTTTAATTTTATCTATAGGTGCCGAAACTGGAGAGTACAATATCATAGCAAAATTCTCTTTTTTTAATCTCATTTTTAAATAATTATGCAACTTTCTTGACACTTCTGTTAATTCTTTTTCATTACTTGAAGTAATTCCAATTAATATTATATCGCAAAATGGTGGATATTTCAACTGTTTCCTAAGTCCTATCTCTGTTTCGTAAAACAATTCGTAGTCTTGTTTCTTGCTACACTCAACTGCAAAATTATCTGGATTATATGTTTGTATTATAACCCTTCCTTCATCTTGTTCTCTACCTGCTCTACCCGCTACCTGTGTTAATAATTGAAATGTTCTCTCATTTGCTCTAAAATCATCAATATTTAAACTCCCATCTGCTGCAATAACCCCAACTAAAGTTACATTTGGAAAATGATGCCCTTTTACAACCATTTGAGTTCCTATTAGAATATCGATATTATCTTGTTTAAATCTGTTTAAAATCTGTTCATGCGAATTTTTCTTGGTTACTGTATCCACATCCATTCTTATAGTACTTGCATTTGGGAATAACTCATTTATTTGTTTTTCCAACTTTTGAGTACCTGTTCCAAAATATCTAATTTGGTCACTTCCACACTCAGGGCAGACTTTTAATGCAGGTATTTCATATCCACAATAATGACATTTTAATCTATTCTTATTTGCGTGATATGTAAGATTTATATTGCAATTTTTGCACTTTGCTGTATATCCACATTCTCTACACATAACAAATGTAGAAAATCCCCTTCTATTCAAAAACAGAATAGTCTGTTTCTTATTCTCTAAGTTTCTTTCAATTTCTTGATATAACTTTCTACTGATCATGGATTTATTTCCATTTGCAAGCTCATCTCTTAAGTCAACTATTTGTACATTGGGTAGACTTGCATTGTTAGCTCTTTTTGTTAATTGTAAAAGTACTATTTCTTCCTTTTTGGCTCTATAGTAACTTGCCAAGTCTGGCGTTGCGCTACCAAGTACAAGTGGAATATTCATATCCTTCGCCATATATCTTGCAACTTCTTTTGAATCGTATCTTGGAGTACTCTCTGCTTTATATGAACTATCATGCTCCTCATCAATAATAATTATTCCTAAATTTTGCACAGGTGCAAAAATAGCTGAACGTGCACCAATTATGATTTTTGCCTGTCCATTTTTTATTTTATACCACTGATCATATCTTTCTCCAACGGATAACTTGCTATGTAGTATAGCAACTTTTTCATCTCCAAATCTGGCAATAAACCTATTTACCGTCTGTGGTGTTAAAGAAATTTCTGGTACTAATAAAATGCTTGTTTTTCCTTTCTGTAATACTTTATCTATTAATTGCAAATAAATCTCTGTTTTTCCGTGACCCTGTTACGCCAAAAATTAGAAATTCAGAAAACAACATATCATCCATTGAATCACAAATTATATTATATGCATTTTGTTGTTCATCTGTTAGCTTCAATTTAGAATCTCTATCTATATTTTTATTTTCAAAAGGATTCCTTTCAACTTGTTTTTCTATTATTTCTAAATATCCATTTTTGCATAATGTATATACTACTGACCTTGTTGTATCTGCAAACATTTCTAAGTCAGAAACAAGAACATCTCCATTTTCAATAACAAACCTTAATGTTCGTATCTGTTTGCCAGATTTTATTTTCCCTATTTCAATATCGTTTTCTATCTCATCAATATCTTTTTTTAGTATAACAAAATTTAAATTCTTTTCTTTAACTCTATTAGAAATAATCTTTGAAGTAGTCCCTGGGGGCAACATTAATTTTAAGCAATCAGATATGTTGCAAAAATATCTTCTTGACATCCATTTTGCAAGATTAATTTTTTCCTCATCTAATATACTTTCTTCTTGAATATTAGCAATTTCTTTCACTTCATATTCAGAAGACATCTTTAATCCAATTACAAAGCCATCTTCTAAACTTTTTTTATTTCCAAAAGGAACTAAAACTCTACTACCTACATTAATTTTTTCTTCTAACTCTGTTGGCACTTTATAATCAAATATTCTATTCAATTTTTTTACATTACTTTGTATAATAACTTCTGCAATCATTTTAGAACCTTCTCCACTTTATTTGTATATTAGTATAACAAAAATAAATAAAAATGGCTAGATCTCTAACCATTTTTTATATTCTTCTTCTATTATTTTTGCATTTTCTTCTATAGTATGATTTGTTGTATCTAATACAAAATCATAATTTGACATATCTTCTTTATGTACTCCATATAACCTAAAGAATCTTTCATTTTCTGAATTAAATCTTTTTATCATATCTGCTTTTTGTTCTTCTATAGTTTCAAATTTTTCAGTTTCTTTTCTTTTTTCATCATTAAAAGCCCTTTGAGCCGCAATATCAATATCTACTTTTAAATATATTTTAAAAGAATCTGGTATTGAATACCATCCCAAACGTGCATCTACAATTAGATTGTCATGAGTTTTGGCATACTCTGCTGCACTTTTTTCTATTTGTTCATCTATTTCAGGATGATCTTTTAAGTATTCATTAAATTTTGTAATGTCTAGTCCTTTTTCTTTAGCAAGTTTTCTAACATATTCTCCATTTCTGTAAATTCCATAATTTAGGTTTTTTTGTAATAAATCTGTTATTCTACTTTTACCACTTGCTAAATCTCCTGCAATTGTAATAATATGTTTTTTCACTATTTTACTCCTTTTCAAATACTTTTCCTTCTGCTATCTCATTTGCTGCTATTGTTACTGGAGCTTCTTCATCTGTTTCAATTAAAACTGGATCTCCTTCAGCTATTTCTCTTGCTCTTTTTGCAGTTACACTTACTAATGCAAATCTGTTATCTACTTTTGTTAATAATTCCTTAACGGTTGGTTTTACCATCATTTTTCATTACCCCTTATTTATTAAAATTTATTTGTTTTATATTTTTTATAAAATATAAATTATTTACTCTTCTTCAGATGAAGTAACAATGTTGTCTTCTTTATCTAATCTGCTTGCAACAGTTTCTGGTTGTACCGCAGATAATACAACATGTCCAGAGTCCATAATAATTACAGCTCTTGTTCTTCTTCCATATGTTGCATCCACAGCCATTCCCTCATCTTTAGCCTCTTGTACAATTCTTTTTATAGGTGCTGATTCTGGACTAACGATTGCTATAATTCTATTTGCTGAAACAATATTTCCAAACCCAATATTAATTAATTGCATACATCTTCGCCCCTTTCTTACTCTATATTTTGAACTTGTTCTCTAATGTCTTCTAATACAGTCTTTAATTCTACAACAGAATTTGTTATTTCTATATTACCTGATTTTGACCCTATTGTATTAACTTCTCTATTCATTTCTTGTATTAAGAAATCAAGTCGTTTTCCTACAGGTTCACCCTTATTTATCAATTCTCTAAATTGTATAATATGACTTTTTAATCTAGTTAACTCTTCCTCTACAGAACATTTATCTGAATATATTACAATTTCTTGTGCCAATCTATTTTTGTCAACTACATCTGTTTTTAAAATTTCATTTATTCTATTTTCTAATTTTACTATATATTCATTTACAAGTCCAGACGAATATTCTGAAATCTTTTTAGTGTTATCTTCTACTTTTTTAATTCTTTCTTCTAAATCTTTTTTTATTACATTTCCCTCTTGTATTCTCATATTAGTAAATTTATCTAGTGCCATATTCAAACATTCTATTAATTCCTCTTCAATGGCCTCTTGGTTTTCATTTTCTTCTAATATTAAAACATCAGGGAACTTTGATATCTCGGTTACCTTTATATCAGAATCTATTCCATTTTCATTTGCCATCATCTTCAATTCATCAATATATAGTTTTGCCAGATCTCTATTTATAATTACCTTTTTACCTTCACTACCAAAATTCAAATATGTAATATATATATCTATCTTACCTCTTGATACTCTATTTAATACACTTTTTCTAATCTTTTCTTCTAAAAATAATAAATTTCTTGGAGCCTTTATACTTATATCGTTATATCTGTGATTAACAGATTTAATTTCAATTATATATTCCCTAGAGTTTTTTTCTAAATTTGCTCTTCCAAAGCCTGTCATACTATTCATATATTACCCTCATTCTTCTTCTTTTATTATTTCTTTCATATCATTTATAAAATATTGTTTTTTTCTCTTTATATATATTATCATTGATTTTATTAAATAATAAGCTAAAAATATGTATGAAGCTCCTACTACAATGTATGCATATTGACTTGAGAACATCAATTTAGCATATATTAACCCTATAGTAACAATAGCAAGAACAATCATCTCTACTCCGTATAAAGCTGTTTCTCCATTTTCTTTTTTATATGCATTTTCAATTAAAGCAACTGCAAATAAAAGTATACACATTCCAAACACCTTTAAGTCAGTAACATATACATCACTTTTAATATTAATAAAGCCTAAGTTTAAGAATATGAAATAAATTAAGATTAATCCTGCTATAATAAAGTTTTTTAATAAAACTTTATTAATTTTTTTTAATTCTTCCTTTGGAAGTTTTTTCTTTTGCTTTAAAGCCTCTTTAATAGCTTCTATTTTAATAACTTTTGTCTTTTCAGTGGTTTCTACTTCTTTGTTTATTTCTTCTTTTTCTTCTTTAATTGTTTCTACTTCATCATTTTTATCTTCGTTGTTTTTGTTATTTTCTTTTTTTATATCTTCTTTTTTACTGTATTTTTCTTTGTCAGTCTTTTTATTACTATTCTTCGTTTTTTTCGTTTCTGTTTTCTTTAAATCTTTATTAGTTTCTGCCTTGCTGTTTGTTTTGCCTGTTGTATTCTTTTTAGAATTTTCCTTGTTTGCTTTACTAGATGCTGTTGTTTTATTTGTATTCTTTTTTGTATTATTATTTGTACTTTTTTTCGTATTTTGAGTTGTGGTTTTTGTTTTCGTAGTTGTCTTTTTTGTTGTTTTGGTTGTACTTTTTCCTGTGTCTTTTTTATTATTTGTTTTAGATTCTACCGAATCCTTATTATCTTTAGCTGTATCTATCTTTACATCTGTTTCTTTTTTATCAGCCATATTATTTCCTCCAACTATTTTTCATATCAAATATTATATCACAAATTTATAGTGTTGCAAATATTTTTATAAATCATATTCATATACAATATTACTTAGAATTGCTAAAGAAGCCGTTTCTGTTCTTAAAATTCTATTACCTAGAGTTATAACCTTTACACCCTTAGATATAAACTTTTCTATTTCTGTCTCATCTAACCCACCCTCTGGGCCTATTACAATTGCGATTTTTAAACCTTCACAATCAACTTTATTTTTATGTAGTTCTTGCAATACTTGCTTTAATGTAATATCTTTTTCATTTTCATATGCAACTATAAATAAATCATAATTATTAATCTCACTAATTATATTATCTATTTTGCAAATTTCACTTATCTTAGGTATTAAATCTCTTCCAGATTGTTTAGCAGCAACCTCTGCAATCTTTTGCCATCTATCAATTTTCTTTATAGCATCTTTACCTTCTAACTTTACAATACATCTTTTCATTGCAACTGGTACAATTTTTTTAACGCCAAGCTCTGTAGCTTTTTGAATAATGTACTCCATTTTTTCTGCTTTTGGTAAACCTTGAAATATTGTAACATCAACTTTAGCTTCAGTTGTTTCTTCAATTTCATCTAGTATTTGACATATAACCTTTTCCTTTAATTTTTCTAAAATCTTTGTATCATATGTTATGTTTGTATCTTTATTACATATAAATATGTGATCTTCATTTTTAAGTCTTAATACATTAGAAATGTGGTTTACGTCTTCACCTATTATTTCAATTATATTATCATTTTTTATTTGATTATCTGACACAAAAAATTTTGGCATTTTAATAATTCTCCTTTTCTAAACTTGGAAATGTAAATTTCATACTGTTTTCTGATAAATACCCGTCCTCTTTATGATTTTTAAAAAAAGTATTAGAACCGCATAAAAAATATTTATATCTCAAACTCTCTGTTAATTCTCCATTATCTACTATAATAGGGTCATCCCATGTAACATCTATAGCATACCATTTATCATTTATTTTAACATAATTCCATGCATGAGATTCTGTGGTTCCTGTAGAATTTGTTGCATTTCCAGATACTAATACAGATTCTATTCCTAACCCATCTAATATGTATTTAAAGGTTCTTGCATATCCCTCACATACAACCTCTTGATTTTTAAAAGCACCATAAACATTATGAATATTGTCTTTTTTATAAGTTGTATCATATTTTAAAGTATTAATAAGCCAATCATGTAGATACTTAACTTGATCATATTGTGAATATCCATTTAATTGTGCTACTATTATGTTTCTTTTATTAGCTAATTGTTTTATTTCATCTTGTAAATTAGATATTTTCTTAACCTCATCACTTAAATATGTTTCATTATCACCATTTGATACATAAACTTTGTGTGTTGCCATTCTCCCTATTTTTGTTGTTTTAGTAGTTAAAATTAATTTTGAAACATCTATGTAAAAAATATCAACATAATCATATGTAAAAGCATTCCAAGCAGATTGAAATGCAACTCCTAATTTTTTTTCTCCATTTTCGCTATTTAAAAGATCATTAAATTGAGTATTAAAGTCTATTTTATATGTACCTGATTGCATGTTTTCTATGTTATCTTCTAGACCTTTATATATTATCTTTGCATACTCATCTAATTGATTATAATAATACTTGTTTATTTTTACAGTTGTTTGCGTATTTTGTCCGTTACTTTCGTCAATAATAGGCGTTACTACTTCCATATTACCTTCTACATCTTCAGTTTTCTTATTATCACTACTAAAGCTGTTCTTTACTTCGTCCAAGCTTATAGGTAATTTTGAAACATCAATGTCTCCCATTATTCCAAATATATCATTAAATACAATTTCATAGGCTAAAAACACTACTAATATTGAAACCAATATTAGTAGTATTATTTTTATAATTACATTTCCTCTATAATTTTCTAAACAACTTTTTTTCATCTAATTAACCTCTTTTAATTGTTTTATCATTATATCCGCAAAAACGCCATATCCAATTGTCGGATCATTTACAAGCACATGTGTTACTGCCCCTACAAATTGTCCGTTTTGAATTATTGGAGCTCCACTCATTCCTTGTATAATTCCTCCTGTTTTTTCAATTAGCCTCTTATCTGTTACTTTTATAACCATACTTTTATTATCTTCGTTGTTATTTATAAACAACTTTTGTATTTCTATTTCATAACGTTCTATTTTTCCATCTTGTAATTCACATAGAATTTGTGCCTTGCCTGTTTTTATTTCGTTTCTTAACGCTACTTCCATTTCTTCTGCACTATTTAATTCTAATCTACTTTTATTTAAAACATTACCATATACACCATATTTTGTATTTTTATATATATTTCCAAAGCTCACTCCATTTTCTATTGTTCCTCTTATTTCTCCTGGAGCACCTTTTTCCCCTTTTACTATTGATAAAATATTTGTTGTTACCAACTCTCCATTTGCAATTTGAATTAAATCAGATGTATCAATATCTGTAATACCATGACCTAAGGCTGCAAACATTCCAGAACTAGGCTCATAAAATGTCATTGTTCCAACACCTGCTGCTGCATCTCTAACCCATAATCCCAATTTATACTGATCATCATCTGTTTTAGCTGGTTCTATACTTGTTGTAATAATATCTTCGTTTCTTTTATATTTTACAGCAATTTGCTTTCCATTACTTTTATTTACTGTCTCAATCAGTTCGTCTGTACTATCTACTTTTTCGTTGTTTATTTCTATTATTCTATCTCCCTCTTGTATTCCAGTATTTTCATAAGGTTTTTTACCATTAATTTCAGACATACCCACTACTAAAACACCATCTGTATATAACTTCATTCCAATTGCTTTTCCTACAGGTATAACCTTTATATTTGGAATAACATTTACTGTCATATCTTTTACTTTAAATTTACCAAATAAATTTAGTTTAACATCTAATTTACCAATATTACTTACTTTATTTTTATTAATATTACTAGAAGCTTGAAGTATTCCTTCTGAATCAGCATCTTCACCTAAAGTTATACCATATGCTGTTTTTAAATTTAGCATTTCCCCTTGAATTAAAATCAAGTTGTTTGGTAATAGTGTAATATTACATGTATAAATAAATATAACAACTAAAAAAAGTATTATTAATATTTTTTTATATAACTTCATGGTTATCCCTCATTTCTTTCTAATTAGGATAACCATTAGTCTTATTTTTTAATCATTTTTATATTTTTTTGTTTTTAAAAGTTACTTTTATATAAATCATACCTTTCACGTGCAAGACCAGTTAAATATCTTTCGCGTAAAATATTCAACTTTTTCTTATTATTACCTGTATTATAACCTTCAACCTCTCCTTTTATTATATCATCTATATTATAGTCCCCTGAAGCATTTACAATACAATTATAGCAACCAGTAGCTTCCTGTGGATAGAAGTATCTATAACTATCTTCAGACACTTTTAAGGTCTGCCTTGAAAAGCTTAAATTTGTATATACTCCAGTAATCTTGTTTGAATTATCTATTAATACTTTGCAACCTGGTTGATGATATTCATAATTTCCATCATCATTTTTAGTTACAACATATACAGACTGACTGTTAATTACTTCTTCATTTTTAGTGTTTGTAATAACTGAATAATCATTAAAATATTTTTGTCCAATTGGCATTCCCTGCATAAAAGAGATAATTGAAACATTATTTTCAATACTATACCAACTTACTTCATCTATTTTAGGCATTACAAACTCGTAATTGCTTCCGCTTTGTGAATTATAATTTGCAATGGCTGTAGTTAAGTTTGTTTCAATTGATTTTCTTATAACAGCTATTCTGTGTTCATTGAATACAGAGCTTGAAACCATTGGATCATTATCAGCTTGTGTTGTATCAAAAATGCACTTAGTGCCCGTATTGGCTGAGAAATCTTTTTTCAACGAGTCTTCCATATTCTCTTGTGTTATGTCTTTTAGTCCACTATCATTTATCAACCATGTACTAAAATCATATGCACTTTTATAATATTCATATGCACTAGTACTCTGGAATCCAACCTTATTATCTTTTATATATTTTATAAAATTTTCTTTTTCACCCTGTAAATATGTTTTTTTACCATTGTTATACCAAAAAAAGTTAAATGTATTTCCATCTTGATATACTTTTCTATTCTTGTACACTATATAGTTATAATTTACTGACGTTACATCACCATTATCATTTGCAATCAGTAAATGTTCTGTTAGTATTTCAGGTCCAATTACAACTCCATCATATGTTAATGTCTTTTTTGCCTCATCTATATTTGTAACTTTACCAGGATCAATTAAATACCCAGATTTAGTTTGATATTTACCATTAAATTTTCCATATACAGTAATTGCATTATCTAGTGTGTAGTTAACAATTATTTCTTCTCCATTAATATTATACTTACAAGAATAATATATATATGGATGCAATCCATCTTGATAGTTCTTTGCGTTGTCATCTATCTTAACTTTTGTATTATCACCATTAGGAGCAGTATAAACATTATTATATGAACTATATATATAATATCCATCATATAAATTAAATACTATCGCTGGAACAAATACAGATAACTCAGACTTTGAAGATACATATTGTGTCATAGATGTTGTTAGCGAGTTATAAAATGTGTTTATTGAAGCCTCTATATCTCTTATTTTAGAATCACTAATATTAGAATATTTATTATTTATAGAGTTTATTTGAAATGCTTTTAAAGCAGCACTAGTTGCACTATTAAGTGCTTCTTTATATTCTGTTTGTAATTTAATTGTATCAATTTGTGTTTGTATATACTCTGACATAGCAAATGAAATTGGAACAATTATTATAATAAATATAATAGCTAAATGTTGTATTTTCATTTTTAAACCTTTCTTTAGTTATTTTAAATATATTTTTAATAATATTAATTTTAACAAAAGAGGATGAAGAAACCTCCACCCCCTGCATATTTCTATTATTTATTAATTATTTGTACTACCATTTACAGCAACAACTCCTGCTTGTTGTGCAGAAATTTGATATGATTCATTTCCTGAAACCATATAGAAAAAGTTTCTAAGCATTTGAGATATTGTTTTATTTGTATTCTTTACAGTAACAGAAACTATATCTCCTTCTTTTAATGTAATTCTTCCTTTAGAATTTAATTCTTCTTCTACTTGAGATGTATATTTATTATAATATAAATTTTCACCTATTTTTGTTGTTTCAGCTTGTGTTGTTTTTACGCCTGGGTTTTCATCTAGTTGTTGTATTAACATTTCTACTTCAAATGAATTACCTGTTGCAGTAAGTGTACTAATAAATTTATCATAATCATCTAGTGTCATCTTGCCTGTTGTTTTAATCTTATCAACATATTCTGTCGTAGCTGTTTGTACTGCTAATTGTGATATATCATCTGATCTTTCAGATAAAGACATTAGTGGAAATACGAACATTAATATTGCAGCTAAAAATATTGCTATTATTGTAATTAAACTATCTCCCATATTTTAATCCTCCTATTTTTATTGAAGTGTATATATAATTACTCTTTTTTTCTTAGTCTTTATAGTACTATTACTATTATCTCCATCATTAGTTGCATTATAATTGTATTCTCCAAGGTCTTCTTTGAATTTACTATTTTTATAGGTTTGCATGAAACCCTTACCATAATTATATTCTACTCCATTTGAGTACTTAATTGTTCCACCTGATAAGAACGTGTCTATATTTTGCTTATATAGATCCGCATTAGCTGTCCAAGGTTCATGTCTGCTTGTCTCTTCATTTACATCAAATGAGCAAATTTTTTCTTTATTATTATCTCCATTGTAATATTTATTTTTATTTTCACTCCATGTATCTGAATCAGTTTTTGTTTTATATAATTCTAGAAATTTTCCATCTGAATTTCTAAATATTACAGTATAGTTTTCTTTATAATATTTATATAATGTAGGTACAATTGATTCTAATCCTACTATTCTGTTTTCACTTCCTTCAGATACTTGTTCATAACTCATATATTGTGTTACATCAGAACTATGTAACACAATATCGGCAGTTTCTCTAGCTTGTGAAAACATATAAATAGCAAGAGATAATGCCATGACAAAAACCATAACAGCAAAAGCCATTTTTAAAGCATCAACAGCATTCTCCATACTATACTTACCTCATTTCTAAAGCTTTATTATTGATTAATTTATATTTATTCTTTTTATTAAACCTGTTGAAGAATAATCGAAAGTAACATTATATTGTGTTCCTGCGTTAGTATTACCAAGATAATTTGATATATTTTTTTGATCAGTACCATTTTGTGTGTCAGCAACATTACCCGAGTTACTTCCTCCTTTATTCACAACAATTTGCTTAGAAGTATCATCCTTATTTACTATATTATGAGTTCTTACTGTTTGTAATAAAGCTTTTACATTAGATCCGCTTTGAGTTCCTTCATATTTGATAAATTCTGAATTATACGCTGTGATTTCTTGTTGTGACATATTAGCACTTTGTATTGTTTGTTGTGCTGTTGTATAAATATACATTCCTATTCCTATAATTGCTATTGAAAGTAATATTGCTCCTGCAATAATTAATGCTTTTGACGCATTTTCCATAAAAAATTCCTCCTTAATTTTTACTTTTGTTTTTTATTAATTTTATATTATCTTTTAATAATAAAATCTTAGTTATCTTCTGATATTTCCTCAAAGGTTAGACTTTTTACATTTTTAGTTTTTGTGTGATACTCTATGTTGGTACACTTAAAATTTGCGGTACTATATACTTGCACAAATTCTTCTATTCCACCTTTTTCTATATCTTCCATTTTTATTGTTTTTGTTTCTTTTTTATAAACAAAATTTACATATATCTGTATTGAATTATTTTCATTATCAATATAATAATCACTTGAATCTTTTTCTATATTGTTCTTGTGATTAATATCTATTGTTTTATTTATAATGCTAATTAATTCATTTCCAAGCATTTGTTTATTATAATAAGAATTGTATTCATCATTTATTTTTTGTGATGATTTAATGCTATTTCTGTAACTATAAACTGCATATATTGAAATTAATGTAATTACAAATAAAATTAGCATTATTACAAAAAACTTTCTTTTCATCTTCTATCTCTTTCATTATAATATTTTTTACATCTTTATGCAAGTATTTTCTTTTATTTGGGTTTAATTTCCTTAAATTTCTACAAATTCCATATAACTCACTCTATTAGTATTTGTATTTATGTAACAAACTGTGCATCTATAATATTTAGAGTTTTTTCCATCTGACATTAAAGAATTTTCTTTTATTAAATTTACTAAGTCCTCGTTACTTTTTTTTTCTAAATTTCTATTATTTTTTATATCAATTCGAATATACCTCGTCTTATTATCTTCCTTTTCTAACCCATAATTTTTATTATTTTCTTTAGCAAGATTTGCAAGGCTAACAATATCGTGAATTGTACATTTGATAGGTTCTACTTTTCCCTCATCATTTGTTCTACTGCCATAAAATTTTAGAAATTGATTATTAAACTGTGCTATTTGAGTATCTTCCATTCTTTTTGTATTATCAGCACTGTATTGTCCAAAAACATTAAACAGATATACTCCTATAGATATTATCATAACTCCAATTAAAACTTCTGCTGCCATAATTAGTGCTTTTGATGCATTTTCCATAAGTAGTCCCTCCTATCACTGTTCTACAAATTTCATGTATGTAACTCTACCGTTGTTTTGATCATATTTTATTTGTGTACATTTAAATAATTTACTTTTGAATTCTGTATATGATGATTTTAAATTATTACATTCATCTGTTCCTTGTTCTGAATTTGAAATAGCTATCTCTATGCTTTTTCGATCTGCTCCTATTTCATTTATTGACTTTATCTTATTTGAAAAATACGTTGTTTTTGCAATTCCTTTGGTAGTAACATCTATATTTACTTCTGTATATCCTTTTTCACTTGCTTGTGTTTTGTTATAGTCTTCTTGTAAATTTGCAAGTGATAATAATTCACTGCCATAAATTACCCTGTTATAGTCTTCAAATTTCTTTGAATATTCTCCAAATTTGCCCTCTTCATCTACATCTGTTTTTGTTTGTTGAACATCTGCAAATTGATTATACATAAATACTAATGCTCCAATTATTAAAAGAGAAATTAATAAAGATCCAGCCATAATTAATGCTTTTGATGCATTTTCCATATTAATATTTCCTTTCTAACCTTTATATTATTTCATTGCATTAAATGACGTTGTCATACTTGTTAATCCTATAAATACCAATGGTACTATTAAGAATCCAACAAAAAGCACTACCATAGGTGCAAAACCTATTCCTCTTCCTATCATTCCTTTTTTAGAAATTAATCTTTCGTTAGATTCTTTTCTACGCGCTTGATAGTAATCTCTTTCAGTATCTAGTTCATCAAATGCATCTACAATAGGTATCTTTTCAACTGCTGCTTGTAGACTTTCAACTATTTGTATAAATTGCTGATATGAAACATCTTCTTTTAATTGTTCTAATGCTTCCCAAGGTCCACTTTCATAGTTGTTTACGCATTTGCTAATTGGTTCTTTAAAAATATTTGCATATCTTTCAAGCCATTCTAGTATAATTTCAACATTTACTCTCTCAATTTTCATAAGCATTAATATGATAGTATGGAATTGCATTACCTCGTCTTCCATCTCTAGCTGTCTCATCTTTGCTTGGAATATTAACATCCATATTGGTACGTTGTATGCTATAACTGCAAATACCATTGCTATTAATATTTCAAACCATTTCATTTTTTCACTATTAACAGTTGTAATTTTCTTCATTACTCTTTCAGCTGCAGTAGTAATTTCAGCATCTTTACTATCTATGTAATCTTTGTTTACTGTTCCATTTCTCATTGCTTTTTCAATATCTGCTTGAGTTAGTTTTGCACTGTCTTTAAATTTTCTAATATATTGATTATCAGACTCTGTTAACTCCATTGCCTTTTTAGTATCTTTTTCAGACATTTGACCTATAATGTTATAGTCTGTAGTTGGATCAGTATAAACATTATTA
Organism: uncultured Clostridium sp.; assembly: GCA_902406115.1. GTDB lineage: Bacteria > Bacillota > Clostridia > TANB77 > CAG-508 > CALXVA01. The sequence goes on from CABPCL010000002.1 coordinate 76,136, forward strand.
ACCGTAATTTTATGCAAGTATCCAATTACAAAAACAGATACTATAAATGTTGCAACACACAATGCTAATCTATTTATATAAACCCATTCAATTTTATCTTTAGATGCCGCATTTTTTAAGTTGATTTTTACTTTTCTGTATTCTTTTGTTCCTTTTTTAGGAATAAACAAGTCTACAAGTTTTTTTACAAATTTTATTTTATATAATTTCGCTTGCCATGGATTTTCAGTATTTTTTGTATTTATATTAGTAGATCCATTATCTTTAAGTTTTCTTATTAATATGTAACATACAAATGTTAATAATAGTATTAAAATTTGTACGATCATACCTGATCTTCCGTTATAAAATGATTGTGTAAAAGAGAATTGTGATATTGCCCAATTTTTGATTGGTTCTATTGCTAATATTGGTACAATTGAAATTAATGATAAACTTTGGAAAACATAGTCCAATTTATCTCTTTTTAAGATTTCCAATTGCATTTCTTGTGTAATATTGTTTAAGTTCTTTAAGTATAATGAGCCTCCACCATCTAGTGTTCTATCTCCAAACTCTTTTGTTAAATACGATATTCCAGCAAATTCTTTTAGGTAACTATTTGGTGCAATATCATAGTATTTTTCAAGTTCTGATTCTGGATCATTAGATATCAAAACTTCATATATTTTTTCTGCTTGTCTTGACATTTCTGTTGTGTCATCATCTTGTGCTACTTGATAAATTGCTTCTTCAACCATGTTAAATTCATGGTATGCATGTCTTATTTCTGCAAAGAAGTTTATTTGTTGTTTTAAAAGTTTATTATCAATCTTATCAACCATTCCACCAATAAATGTATCTATCATAAACACTTCAAATATTAGTAAGAATGATAAAATTAATGGACTATCTTTAGTTAGTAATATAATTATTAATGATAATGGTAATATTATTAAGATTGTATTTGTTAATATTTTTGATGCTTGTTTTCTTGTTAAATATTCATCATCTATATTTATAATTTCAAGTCTTCTTCTTATTTTTAATAAATATCTTTTTAAGAAAGGTATTTTTTGATATATCACATATAATTTTTGATATAATATTTCACTTGAAAACTTCTTTTCCTCTGTTCCTTCTCTTAGCTTTTGTATCTCTCTTACTCCAGAAGTATTCATCTTTTTTCTTAACATAAAATATGCAATTACAATAATCGCAAATAATATACCTATGCCCATTAAAAAGTATAATATAATATCACTTGACATAGTTTAGACTCACACCTCCTTGATTGATATTTTTAGCTAATTACCTCTTTTGGTTTTCTTCCTCTTTTTTTAGTTTTTTCTTCTGTATAATTTATGTCTTCATCTGTTTGTTTTGATTTTATTTTCCAAACTCTTTCTAAGAAATTATCGAATTCTTTTGCATCTGTATCATCCATATTTTCTCTCATTTCTTTAATATTCTTTTCTGAGATTGGATTTGTTAGTACATATGTACCATCTTGATATTCTAATATATTTACATATTTATATAATTCTCTATTTGTTGTTTTAGTGAAGTATATTGTAGCATTATCCATAAATTTATCAATTTTGCCTTCTAATGTCTTCTCTTTTCTGTGATCAAATGTATATTCATTTTTTTCTTCTACTGGAATACATTCTGTTACTCTTTCAATATATCTTCTTCCTCTAAAGTCTTTTACTAAATGTATATCAAAGTTTAATACTTGAACTACTTGCTCTTCTGCTGTTCTTTCATCATTAAATACTCCCGCTCTTAACATTGAGTTACGAAGTGCAGTTACTAAATCCGGGAAAGTTTTAGCATGGTGAGTAAATAATGTAAATTTAGATGCAACCTGTGCAGATTGAATCATCCATGAAGCTACGGGATCTGTTGCAACCTCTCCGGATTATATTAACAGAACCATCTGTTTTCTTCTGAACGTCCAAACACTCTTGTCCAGAAACAGTTTCTGTTTCTCTCATTGATAATATGTTTCTTGTTGGGTAAATTTTTCTTAAGTGAAGCTCGAATGCTGTTTCTGTAATACGAAGGTTCATTGTCTCGTATATATTTTCTATCATAGCCATAAGCATTGTTGTTTTTCCGGCATCCTTGTTCACCAGTAAGTGATATAATTCTTGCACCCTTTACTAAATATTTTAATAAATCTATTGCATCGTCTTTTCCAGGGAAACGAATTATTTGTTCTAGAGTTGCACGTTTAACGTCGAATTTTCTTACGAAGAATGCCCATGTTTCAGACATACTTGGTCTTACAACAACAACACGAGAACCGTCTTTCATTTCATTGATCTTGTATCCATTTGTATCAGATAATTGTCCTGGGTTATTGTATTTATAAATATTTTGACATACTCTTTTTAGTTCAGCTTCTGTTCCGAAAGATAAAAAGGCTAAACGAATTGATTTACCCTGGAACATAACCCAAATACTATCACAGGCACGTGGAACTTTATGTTCTGCTATTTGACTTAAGTAATCTCCATCTGTCTGAGCCACTTGGCTTAAAAATGATTCTGGAAGTCCTGATACACCACCAGAAATACCATCTATATTCATATCTCTTAATTCGTCTATACTACTATAACCTTTATAGTGTTGATAAATTCTTTGTACAACAATATTAATTTTATCTTCTAGTGTTAAAACAAAATTTTCTTTTTCATATATGCTATTAATTTCTTCAGATGTAATTACATAGCAAGGTTTTGCCTCTCCAGAAACATATTTTAGTTGTGCTAAATCATATTTCTTAACAATTTCTGCAAAAGCCTCATATCCAAATTCGTTTTTATACATATATAGAATAATGTCAAATTTATCTTGTGCAGTTAATAAAGATGGTATATCAAAAGGAATTGCTTTTGATACGTTCGTTTCATCAACTCCATATTCTTTATATAACAAATCATAAATTAATTCTTTAATATACTTTTTGTCGTTTACATCTCCATATGTACAGCCTTTTAAAGCTTTTTTCAATTCATATTTTTTATTTTTTCTTCTTTTTAATTCTTCCTCTGAAAGTCCAATATCATATAAATTGATTTTTGTAATTTCATCTAGTCTTTTCTTTATAAAAGCTTGCATTTTATCTATATTGTATGTTTTATCATCAACTTCAACTAATACTTCTGTTTTCTCATTTTTTCTCTTTTTTATAAAGTTAATTACTAAGAAAACGGCTATAATAATTATAAGTACAATTAAAAGTGCGTTTACCATTATTTTTCTCCTTTCTATAAGGATTTATATTTTCATTTGTAATTCTTGAATTTTGTAAATAATTTTGCTCACAAAGCTTTCTACTTCTTTAACAAATAAATAATTTCTATCTGTATTATCTATATTTCTCATTTTCAAAAAGAAATCTATAATTTTTCCTTCAGAACATGATTCAAAGTATAATGTATTATACGGAATAACTCCTACTGGTTCTCTTTCTTTTAAGTATCTTGTAATATTTTTTGTGTTATATTTAGAAAAGCTATCATATCTTCCAATTAATAGCATAATGTTTCTTCTTTTATAAAAATCATCGCTTTCTCTTATTTCCACAAAATCATCTATGTTCTTTAATCTTTGTGTTAAATTTACAACAACAATATCTGATACTTCTACAATTCTATTTGCATTTTGCTCTGACATTCTTTTTCCTAAATCTACTAAAACAATGTCATAATAATTGTTAGCTAATTGAATAATCTCTGGATAATTTGTTGCAATTCTTTCATATTCCTCATTACTTTTTGCTTTTGATCCTGGCATTACATCTAATCTGTCTCTTAATACTATTCTAGAATAATTTTTTATAATTCCTGGATTAGTTTTATTACTAGATATAACTCTAACCAATTCATCTATTCCTGATTGAACTCCAACAGTCGCAGGTTTCATAAACCCTGAAAACAATTTTGGTGCTTTTTCTTGTTCCCAAAAGCAATCTTCTAAAGTCTTGTCTTGAAAATCAGTAGATATTACCAATATCTTGTAATTGTGTTCTATTGCCATTTTTGTTGCAACAGCTGCTATAGATAATGTTTGTCCAGTTTCTTTTATTTCATTACTTTTAAAAGTTATGATTGCCATTCTATACTCCTCTTTCTAATTGTCTAAAAACTTTTTTTATCTTTGAATATTCTTCCTGTCCTAACAATTCTTCCGCAATATATATAATTCCTTCTTTATATTGATCACTTAATCTTTTAAATTTTATTTTTGCTACCCTTTGATTTTCTGCAATAACACTTTGGTCTCCTACTTCAAACGGGAAATATATTTTTTCTTCATCCCATTCTATTTTGTATCCTAGAGATAAATAATTTAAATATTCTTCTTCTTCTCGTGATGCATCTCTTGAAAACATAACCTTGGTTAGTTTAATTATTTGATTAAGTCCACTTAATACTTCTAATCCTTTTTTTAGTGAATATGTATCAAAAGAAGTAACAAAATAGTTTTTTTCAGCATTTATTATATTATAATTTTCTATTGAACTATAATTGTCTACGTCTATTAAAGCAATATCATATTCTAGTTCATTTCTTATAGGTATACCTAAGTATGCTTTTATTTCTTCTATATTGTTGAATCCAACTGCTACGTCTATTCCTTCAAATTCAGTAACATATGAGGTTGTAGGTCTTATTACAGGAACTACATATTTTGCTTTTTGATTTGTTGTAGCATCTATAACAATAGTTCTTTTTCCCATTGCCACTAGAATTTTAGCGATATATATAATTAAATCTGTTTTATCATAACATCCTATAAAACCTATCGTCCTCATTTGTTCCTCCATTTTTTTGCTATATGTTTATAGTTTTATTAGCCACCTAATGACTCTAAATATTTTTGTCTTTCTTCTTGTAAGCCAGATATTTCTGATTGTACGCTTGATTGTAATCTATCGTCTGCTCCTTCAGTACCTTTAGCACTGTTTATTGGATTTCTAACTGTTGATTTATATGCTGAATCATTGTTTCTTTTAAACAATTCATTTTTTGCTTCTTGTACAGCGTTTGGATCTTTGTTTATTAAATCTAGAATTTCATTTGAAGGTAAATATGTAACTGTTGCTGCTTGTTGTATTCCAGCTTCTATATATTTTGTAGCATATAGTTTTGCTCCGTTCATTCTATAAGCTTCTACTATAGCACCACTCATGTTTAATATTTCAACTTCATTCATATTAATCCAAATGCAGTTATTTGATTCAACTCCATTTATTTGAGGTAATGTTACTTGTTTATGTGATACAACGATAAAATCTTGTCCATTTGGTAATCTTAATCTTATATCAACATATTCTCCACTTTCTAATTGTGATGGTAATACTATAATGTTATATTCTTGTTGTCTAACATCTGCTGCAAGTTGTTCATCTTCATATATTAAATCAGATGTTACAACTGTTCCTGGATGTAGATCTACTTTTGCCTTTAAGCCACTAGGAAGAAGATTTCCTGTAGCATCTATAGCATCTTTTCCATCTTTATCTTTTGCTTTTGAGCTATATATGATTGATGATGTATAATCCATTCTCATTTCTATTCCCATTACATCTGAAGCTTTAATTTCATTACCAGACTTTACCTCTTGTTTAATAACATAAGCATATACTTTTTTTGCATCTGCCTCTTTCTTCTCTTTATTTAATTTAGATATTTGTACAAACAATAATGCAATAATAACACCCGCAATTAAAAGTGTAATTAACACTCCTAAAAGAAATGAATTGTTTGCCTTCCTTTGCATTGGATTAACAGCCATATCTATATTCCTCCTTATTTTTCTACAAAATACTACTATCGTATTAATTATATTATAATAAATGCAAAAAAACAACAATATCAAGTTGTTGTAACACAAACTTAATATTATTGTAATATAATTGTAATATTGAATTTTAGGGTTATCTTCTATTGTAAAAACAATTACAGCAATTCCTTCCAACCCTAGCACTATTGTTGCCATTACTATTAACTATGTTATTTGAATTTGTTAATATAACAACAGGATCATTCCTTGTTGTGTTTGGATTAATTTGATTTATAATTCTACAAACTAGTCTAGTTAATACTGCCGTAACATATGCTAGTATTGTGTATACAATTGCAAATACTAAGAAGGATGTATCCAACACTGCAAATGTTATAATAAGTAATACTGCAAAAAATGTAGCTGCCACTAGTAAAGGACATTTTAATATTTTTTGTAGCACAATTGCTAAAAGAATGGTCGCAACAGGTAATGCAAAAGCTAATAATAAAATATTCATAAAATTTCTCCTTTTTGCGTCTAATTTTAGTATATTTTATGTAATTGTATTACCATTTGTGACAATTCTTATATTATTATTTTATATATTCCACTTTCACTAAATACAAACCATGTGGAGGCAATGTCTTACCTGCCTTTGTTCTATCTCCTTGTTTTATAATTTCTGGTATTGAATTAGGATCTATTTTGTTTAAGCCTACATCTACTAAAGTTCCAGCAATAATTCTAACCATATTATATAAAAAGCCATTTCCCGTAAGCTCTATGATAATTCTGCCATCCTCTTCTTTTAGTTCTGCTTTATATATAATTCTAACACTACTTTTACTACTTGTTCCTGATGATTTAAATGCTTTAAAATCATGTTCACCTTCAAAATATTTAATAGCTTTTTTCATTTTTTTAGCATCCAGTTTTACTGGCATATGATATTCTAAATTTCTATATACCGCACTGCCGTAAGGCGTATTATTTATAATATATCTATATGTTTTTTGTTTGCAACTATATCTGCTATGAAAATTTTCGTCAACTTCTTCGGCATTAATAATTCTAATTGAATTTTTTACCTGTGAGTTTATGGCTATAGCAAATTTTTCAATTGGCAACTTACTTTGAGTTTTAAAATTTGCAATTTGTCCTAAGCTATGTACTCCAGCATCCGTTCTTCCTGATGCAATTAGATCTACATCTTCTCCTGTTATACATTTAATTGCTCGTTCTATCTCTCCTTGAATATTTAGTTTATTGGGCTGTTTTTGCCATCCATTAAAATCTTTTCCATCATATTCTATTGTTAATTTAATATTTCTCATTACAAATTATTCCTTCTATTTTTTATAAATTATATCATCTATTATTCTTGATGTAAAATCTGAAATTTAAAAGTTAAGGAACACTAATATAGTGTCCCCTTTTTAGGTTGATTGCAATTTTACCAGAGATAGTCTCCGGTATTGTTTATGAAGACCTGATTTATATGTCCAACTCTTTTATCGAACATAATAGGTCTTAAGAATATGTTACCTAAGGCTGTAACAGCATATAAATTCTTGTTATCGCCTCTTATCGCAACATTTCCCGTTGATATTATCTCCTTAGCGACAATATCTGTTTCACAGTAAAGATCTCCATCAATAAAGATCTTACTTTCTCTTGCTTTGATGTTACCCATTACAAACAAACTTCCAGACAGCCGAATGTCTCTCTTTTCATTGTAATAAACATCTCCGTCAATTACCACATAACCTATGTAGTCTTCTGGTAAAATTGACATCAGTTCTTCCGCATCCACTTCTCCTTTAAAGCAAATGCACATGTTGTTTTTGGTCCTGTTGTCCATAAAAGAACCCTCCCTATAAAACTACAGTATTAGCTTCTTAGCTAAAACATAATAAATATTATACAACATTTGTATTATTTTGTAAACATAATGTTTAAAATACAATACCTATATATCTAAATATTTAAATATCTATATACCTAAGCTTTTTAATATTAAGAATACAAAATAAAAATATAGAAATTACAGTTTCTTCAACTATAATTTCTATAGAATGTATTTTAATTTATAATCTAATTTTTTTCTTCTTTGCTTTCTGTGTTTTCTGTTTCTTCATTTTTTGGATTATTGTTTTTTTGTACTTTAACCCTCTTCTTGCCCCAAACTCTAATTTTATGATTTTTTTTATCTGTTCCAAATTTATCAGTAACAATATTCTTTATTAAAATCTTCTTTAAGGTTTCTTCCTTTACATCGGCAATTAATGTTCCATCTCTTGCAACGGATATTTTTCCTGTTTCTTCTGAAATAACAACTGCAATAGCATCGGTTTCTCTTGAAATTCCAATTGCAGCTCTATGTCTTGTTCCAAGTCCTGTTGCCAATTCTTTATCATCTGCTAACGGTAAAATACATGCTGCCGCTTCAATTTTATTTTTACTAATTACTACGGCTCCATCGTGTAAAGGTGTTTTTGGAACAAATAGGTTGACCAATAACTGAGGTGATACATCTGCACCTATTCTAACACCAGTATCCATAATATCATTAATTTGAATATCTCGCTCAATAACAATCAATCCACCAGTTTTTTCATTAGACAATTCTTTAGCAGCAATAACAATTTTATAAATATCTTCTTTTGTTCTTGTTTCTAAATCTTTTTCTATTCCAACTCCAAAATATTTTGTTATTTTACTAGTTCCTAATTGTTCTAGCATTCTACGTAGCTCTGGTTGAAAAATAACAATCATTGCAATAACACCATATGGCATAAAAGCAGTTAAAATATAGTTTAAAATTTTGAACTGTAGTATGTCACTCAATATGGTAATTAATATAATAAAAACAATTCCCTTTAGTAATTGCCATACTCTTGAATGTCTTGCTGAATTTATAAATTTATATAAAATATAAATTACAATTGTAAAATCCAATATCATAACAACTAATTTAAATGGATCACTCCATACATCCGTAAAATAATTCGTTAAATTTTGCCAAAAATTATTAAAATTAATTGAAAAATTCTCCATATATCTCCTTCTACTTCATTTATTACAACTTTGGTTTTATATTGCAGCTACCAAATAGTAAATTAATGTGCCAGCTACCGCTACCACCATTAATATTGCTAACACTAGAGCTATTATTCTAGTTGCTATTCTTCCTATATCATGTTGTTTCTTTGCCATTGTTTATTCCTCGCTTTCTTTTATCTTATCGTTTATTTATTTTTTATTTTAATTACAATATTAATATATCACATTTTAATTTTTATATCAATTCATTTAGTTATTTTTCCTATTAATTCCACTCCGTCTGTGTCTGTGATTTTTACTGTTTGTATTGTATTGTTATATTCTTCATGGCAATCGTCTAATTTCATTTTTACAACAATATAATTTGTTGTATGTCCCTTTATATAGATTGTACCATTTTCAATATGTTCATCTTCAAAAAGTACTTTTACATCTTTCCCTACATATTCTTTGTTATATCTTATCTCATTTTCGTTTGATAAACTAATTAATTTTCTGCTTCTCTCTTCTTTTATCGTACCATCTATTTGATTTGGCATAACAGCTGCCTTCGTACCTTTTCTTTGAGAATATTTAAATATATGCATCTTGTAAAAAGCAACTTTCTTTAAAAATTCATACGTATTATTAAACTCTTTCTCGGTTTCTCCAGGAAAGCCAACAATGATATCTGTTGTTAATGCAGCATTTGGATATGCCTCTCTTAATATCCTTGTTACCTTTTCAAATTCTTGTGTTGTATATCTTCTATTCATTCTTTTTAAAGTTTCATCGCAACCACTTTGTAATGATAAATGAAAGTGATCACATATTTTATTTAATTTAGATAATCTTTTAACAAACTCCTCAGTAATAAGTGTTGGTTCTATTGATCCTAATCTAATTCTTTCAATTCCATCAATTTGATTAATTTCCTCTAATAAATCAATTAATTTATATTCTTCTTTAAAATCTTTTCCATATGATGCAATATGTATTCCTGTTATTACTACTTCTTTTATTTTTTTATCTGCTATAGATTTTATTTCTTTTAAAACACTTTCAGGTTTTCTGCTTCTTACTCTACCTCTTGCATATGGTATAATACAATACGAACAATATCTATCACAACCATCTTGTACTTTTATAACTGCTCTTGTTTTTTCTGTATAAGTAACACTTCCAAAATCAACAAATTCTGTTTGATGAATTACATCAGAAATAAATGCTTCATTATCTCCTTCTTTCCACTCTTTTATATACTTAAAAATATCTTTTTTCTCATTAACTCCTAAGATCAAATCAATCTCTGGTATTTTTTCCAACTCTTGTTTTGCAACTTGAGCATAACAGCCAACAGCTATTAGAATAGAATTTGGATTCATGTCTTTAACTTTTCTAAGCATCTGTCTTGATTTTTTATCTGCAATATTTGTTACAGTACATGTATTTACTATATATACATCTGCCACTTTATCAAATTCTACTATTTTATAGTTATTTTTCATAAATTCTTGCATCATAGCATTTGTTTCATATTGATTAACTTTACATCCGTAATGTGCAAAATGCTACTCTATTTTCGTTTTTTTCCACGTTTTCCAACTTTGTATTACTCCTATCATATATTTTCTATAATAACTATTGACCATTATAGCATACTTTTTGATTTATAACAATTAAAAACTACACTTCCAATTATATAGAAGTGTAGTTTTTTATATCAATAATTATTTATTAATACATTCCATTCATATCTGCTGATTCTTCATGTGATGAACACTTACAAGCAGGTTCTTTTTTATCTGTTACTAAACTTTCAGTTGTTAAAATCATAGAAGCAATTGATTCTGCATTTTGAATTGCACTACGTGATACCTTTGTTGGATCTACAATTCCTGCTTTTTTCATATCAACATATTCTTCGTTAGCTGCATCAAATCCAACTCCTACTGGACTTGCTTTAACTTTTTCAAGAATAACAGCTGGTTCTAATCCAGCATTAGTAGCAATTTGTCTTACTGGTTCTTCTAATGCTTTTAAAATAATTTTAGCACCTATTTTTTCATCTCCATGTAATTCATTAACTACTTTTTCTATTTCAGGTATAATATTTACATATGCAGTTCCACCACCTGCTACAATACCTTCTTCTACAGCTGCTTTTGTTGCAGATAAAGCATCTTCTATTCTTAGTTTTCTATCTTTCATTTCAACTTCTGTTGCAGCACCAACACCAATAACAGCAACTCCACCTGCAATTTTTGCTAATCTTTCTTGTAGTGTTTCTTTTTCAAATTCGCTATGTTCTTCTGATATTTGTGCTTTTAATTGATTTACTCTTTCTGAAATCTTTGTTTTATCTCCCATACCGTCAACAATAATTGTATTTTCTTTTTGTACTTTTATTTGTTTTGCTCTACCTAATTGTTCTATTTGTACATCTTTTAATTCCATTCCTAAATCTGATGAAATAACTTCACCACCTGTTAGAATTGCAATATCTTGTAACATATTTTTTCTCTTATCACCATATCCAGGTGCTTTTACGGCTACTACATTTAGCACTCCTCTTAGTTTATTTAAGATTAATGTTGATAAAGCTTCTCCATCTACATCATCACAAATCATTACAAGTTTACCAGATTGTTTCATTAATTCTTCTAGTAATGGTAATATCTCTTGAATATTGCTTATTTTTTTATCTGTAATTAATATGTATGGGTTATCTATAATTGCTTCCATTTTTTCTGTATCTGTTACCATGTATGGAGAAACATAACCTCTATCAAATTGCATACCTTCTACTACATTTAATTCTGTTTGAGAAGTTTTTGATTCTTCTATTGTAATAACTCCGTCTTTAGAAACCTTTTCCATTGCTTCTGAAATTAATTCTCCAACTTCGTTATTATTAGCTGAAATACTTGCAACTCTTGCAATATCTTCTTTTCCATTAACTGGTGAGCTAATATTTTTTAAAGCTTCTACTGCAGAGTTTACGGCTTTATCCATACCTCTTTTTATTGCCATAGGATCTCCACCTGCAGCAACCATTTTTACACCTTCTCTTACCATGCTTTGTGCAAGTACCATTGCTGTTGTTGTACCATCACCAGCAATATCATTTGTTTTAATAGAAACTTCTTTTACAATTTGAGCTCCCATATTTTCAAATGGATCATCTAATTCTATTTCTTTTGCAATTGTTACACCATCATTTGTAATAAGTGGTGCACCAAATTTTTTATCTAATACTACATTTCTTCCTTTTGGTCCCATTGTTACTCTTACTGTGTCTGCTAATTTATTGACACCATTTAATAAACTCTTTCTAGCATCTTCTCCAAATTTTATATCTTTTGCCATAATAAAAATTACCTCCTTAAATCAATAACATATCAATTGTTACACTTTATTTAAAGTCATATTATTCAACGATTGCAAGAATATCTCCTTGTTTTACAATAATTAAGTTTTCACCTTCATATTTAATTTCTGTTCCTGCATATTTATTTACAACAACTTTTTCACCTTTTTTTACAAGCATTTTCACTTCTTTTCCGTCAACAACTCCACCTGGTCCAACTTCAAGAACTTCTGCTATTTGTGGTTTTTCTTGTGCATTTCCTGCTAGTATAATTCCACTTTTTGTTGTTTCTTCACTTTCTTTCATTTTAATAACGACTCTGTCTGCTAATGGTTTTAACATTTAACATTACCTCCTTAAATCAGTTCATATAATATATATGCTAATTTTTATCAAAATATATTTTTATATAAATAATAAATATTAGCAATCTTTATCAATGACTGCTAATATTTATATACCCTTATTATAAAATTGTCAATAGATATGTATAATTTTCACATAATTTTCACATTAACTATTATTATTGTTGTTGTTATTATTATTGTTATTATTACTTGAAGATGAAGATGAAGAATAATCACTACCTGGTGTATAATGAGGAACTGCTCTTATCCCTGAATCTGTAATTTCAACACTATCATATAAATTAGCTCTTATAGTTAGAGGATATGTTTTTACAACTTTTCCTAAATTATCTACTAAAGACAATATTTCCTGATTTGCTAATATTGTGTTTCCAGGATTAGCCCCTAAAAAATCATATATTTCATTAAACAAACTCTCTGTTATATTTGAATAATATTTAGCTAAAGTATAGCATTTCTTCATTCTTATTAATTCATTATATGTTTTTGGTTTTTTGTTAATCATATTTTTTCTTCCTCCTCTAAATTAATATAATAAAACTCTATGTTTTGAAATGGTAGGTTTATTGCTTGTATGTGATAATATGCATTATTCTTTTGTTTAATATAATGATAATCTCTAAGTTCCGATGTAGTAAAAAATAAATTATTTGGATTTTCCTCTGATATATCATATTTATACAAGCTTATTATTTTGGTGATGTCTACCACATAATATCCTTTTTTATCAGACTTTTCTCTTTTTATTGTATTTGTATATATTTGATGTGTCATAATATGTTCTTGTTTAATTCTTCCTTCATCTCCATATTTCACTGTGTCTCCGCTAAGCAGCATCATATAAAGCGAGTTATTTGCAGGATACAAGCAATCTTCTAAAACGCCCTCTTTTATATATAATTTAACCTTGCTTTCATCTGTTAAATATATAATTTCTCTTACATTCTTTAATATTTGAGATTCCAGTTTATATTCTATATCATCAACCTTTAAAATAAATATATCATCTGAATAAATATTTTTAAGCTTTTCATCTTCTTGTATTATTTGTTTTAGAGTTGGCATATTACTATTTGAACTTGTATTTTTTTCCGGATAATAATTTAATGCAAGTTTTGGATGCATCTTGTTTAAATATACATATACTGATTCTTCATTATACTCGTCTTTTTTATATATGTCCTCATTATCTTTATATATCTCATGTTGTAATTTGCAAGTGTATGACTTATTTATGTTATAGTTGTTTTTTACATATGGGCAACCTGTTTTACATAGATATAAATATCTGCATTTTGCACACTCTTCATTAAATCCAACTCTATTATGATTTTCGAAAATCTTTCTTTTTGCATTATTCATAATTTCTTCTACGGAATCCTCGTATATATTTCCATAAAAATAATTTGGATTTTTTTGACCTCTTACGCAAGAATATATATCTCCATTTCTTTCAAGTAAGAAAAACTTTTCTCCACAATTATCACAATTTGTGCAGTAACTTGGTGTAAATTCAGCAAACCAAGTTTCTCGTACTCCTCTATCTAATGATGTGCCTAAAAATTCTTCTCTCATTCTTTTATATAATTCTACCTGTTCTTCCTCGCTCATTGCCGTTAATATATAATCTTTTTCACCTGTGTTAAAACCTATCATAAAATTAAAGTTGTTCATATCTAAACAAGTATTTTTATCTAGGTACTTTATATCTTCTATCATTTCATCTATCTTATTAAAATGCTCTTTAAAGATAGTTGCAGATACCTTTTTCTTATTTGGAATGTTCTCTAGAAGCTTTATGTTATTTAATATTTTTTCTAAAGTCTTTTGATTTCCTTTACTTACTCTATACTCATCATGAAGTGAAAATGGTAAATCTAAACTTCCACTTATTGAAACATTAAACTCTTTTATAGTATCTAAATGCTTGTCTATATTATATAAATTTGTTTTTATATGTGGCTCCCAAACTTTAAATCCGTTCTCTTCAATCAATTTTTTATTTTTATTATAATATTCAGTTATATATTTGATTATATTTCTAAAGTCTTCCTTTGATAAAGTTGTTACTTCTCCACCATGAAGTGAAATATTGAATGGTATTACTTTTGCGTCATTAAACTTTTGAACAGCATAGCTTAATGTTTTTAAATACATATCATCTTGCTTTAAATCTACCGTGTTCTCTTTTAAATAACAATATTTACACTTCATATTACAATTCATTGTTGGTACATATAGTAGGTGTATAAATTTATAATCATTTTCTTGCATGTTTTTCTCCTAATATTTTGTAATTATAGTTGGACTTTCTTTAAAAGCTTTTTCGTTTATATATGCTCCTTTTGGTACACTTATTGTTCTTAGTGAAGTACATAATCTAAAAGCAGAACTTCCTATTTCTGTAACTGTTGAAGGAACAGTTACACTTGATAACTTTTTGCATCCGTAAAAAGCGTGTCCCCCAATTCTTGTGACTCCTTTTGGAATATTAATTGATGTAAGTGATCTACAATTTTCAAATGTATTTCCCTTAATTTCTGTAATTTTAGATGGTAATACAATATCTTTTAATAGTGTACAATTTACAAATACTTCTCCATGTATTGATGTAATGTTATCATGCATGTTTACTGTTCGTAAAGCTGTACAATATTCAAATGTTTGACCATTAATTTCAGTTACTTTTTCTGGTATAGTTATTTCTCTTAAAGAAGAGCAATAAGAAAATGTACTTGCGCCAAGATATTCTAGACTATCAGGCAAACTAATTTCGTATAACTTTCCGCACTCTTTAAATGCTCCACCTCTTATCTCCTTTAAACCTTCATTTAATTTTACAATTTTAAGAGACGTACATTTTTCAAATGCATTACCTCTTATTGCTGTTACATTTTTAGGTACTTCTATTCTCCTTATATTAGTACAGTTATAAAATGCTTCTTTCTTTATTTCCTCTAAGCTATCTGGTAAAGAAACTTTTTCTATGTTTGAATTTTTAAATGCTCCTTCTCCAATTGATATTACGCTTTTTCCTTTATATGTACTTGGAACAACAACTTCTTTTTTTGATGTTACTCCACGTGAATATTTTATTAATGAATATCCGCTTCCTTCTTTTTTATAAAATGTTCGTGGATTTGCAAAAAATATGCAAGGAATTATTATAACTGCCATAACAACTCCTATAAATTTTATTGGCATAGCTATGGTATTTTTACTTTCATTTTGCACTTCATAAATTATATTAGTTATATCAGTATCTGGATTTTCTACAGCTTTTTTATAAATTTGTTTTTTAGCTGTAAAGATATTCTTTATACATATTATATATGCAATTATAGCAACTGCTTCTATGCCAAGGCATACCTTTAATGGTTCATTTAAAAAGAACATTACAACACATATAAAACTAACTATTGCAAATATCAAAAGCCCAATATTTCTTTTAATTCTAATATCTTTATTATTCATTTCTTTGTAATTCACATTAGAATTTTTAATTTCTTCATCAATAAACTTTTTTAATAATTCCTTATCTGATAATAAATATTTGTTGTCTATTATAATGCTAGGCTCAACATTTGCAGATTCTTCTGCTGTTTTTTCTATTGGTGTACCACAATACACACAAAATTTAGCATCTCCATCTGTATATTTGTCACATTTTTTACATCTATACCAATTTTTCATTTTTCTACTCCTTATTCCGTTATTATCATAAATAAATCATTCTCATAATACTTTAATGAATCTAGGTTAATATTTGCCAAATTATTTTTTTCGAAGTTCTTTATCCATTTATCTGATACTCCCAAAACATAAGCGTATGGTAAAATATCGTAAAAGTAATTTGGATTTTTTTCTACCATAGTATCTAATTCATCCTTTTGAGCAATATTTAAATAATTTTTAAATCCTAAAACCTTTGCATATATTATTTCTCCATAATCTGTCTTCTTTTCCATTATTATTGTAAAAAGTCCAGTTATAAATATTGCTATAAATGATATCAAATACAATATTTGATACTTTGGATTTAAATCGTTTACCCAAATAAAAGATATCATCCATACAAAGATAGAAAAAATCAGTAATATATAAACCTTATCTGCTATTTTGCTTGATGCTTTATCATTTATTTTTTTATCTGTAACCTCTTGCAAACATTTTTGAATTTTTGAAAATACTTTAACAAAAGTCGAATCTTGAGATATAATATTTTCATTTTTATTTTTAAATAATTCTGTATATACAATTTGCTCTGTAATTGATAAACCTTTCAAATTATCTTTTTTTATATTAATAATCTTATATTGTTTATTGCCTATATCTTCGATCTTTATATAGCCTTTACTTGCTAAACTAATAACTAAAGATGCTGTTAATTTTTTTATAGATTTTTCTCCATATATGTATCCAATTTGTGCAGGATCTAAATCATCTGGTGCATAAAATTCTACAGTTTGAACTCGTTTTTTGTTATCTTTTCCATATTTTTTCCACCAAAATGCGCTAACCACAGATATAATTATAATGCCTATACAAGCTATAAAACTGATTAGTCCATAATTATTCGTTCCACTTGTAAAATAACCATCTATCAGTTTCATATTAATTGTAAATGCATCTTGCAATTCATAATTTCTTATGTTAATTTTTATTGTTTTATCTTCTACTGTATATGAAACAGCTTTACTTATATTTTCATCTTTTTTCATAAACTTAATTTGATTTTTGTCAAAATTAAATGGCATGTTTATTGTAACTGTTAAATTGTTAATTTTTGTATTTTTATAATTTTCAAACACATTAAATATAAACTCATCAAAGCCTTTATTTTCGTCTCTTCCCATATTATATCTATATTTTATTGTATATGTGTGTAGTCCTTCTTCTGTATTTGTTTTATTACTACCAATCCTCATTCCTATGCAATCTTTCGATTTATCTAATACAAACTTCTCTCCAATTGCTCTTAAATTTGTAATTTGCACTTTCTTTCTAGCACTTTTCAAGTCTTCATTATAGTAGTTTTGCCATAAAGAAAACGATTTGTAAATTCCATTATAACCACTATTGGATATATTTATTTTTATATTTTCCGTTACATCTACTTTATTATCTTTATCTACATCTAAAGTTACATCATAACTCTCTATTTCATAGTCTGATGATATATATGTATTATTTTCACTACTAAGTAATTCTTGAATATTTATTGATATTATTGGTATAGTAACTAATAATACAATCCAAATTACAAACACTATAATTGTTCTATTTCTGTTACTTTTTTTCATTTACATACCCCTAATTATTTATATATTTACATGATATCATAATGGTATTATATATATCAATAATTTTATATAAAAAGTAATATCTTGCATGTTTTATTTTATTATGATATATATTAATTATTATTATCTTTAAAGGAGGAAACTTATGTCTATTCATTGTAATGCAAAAAAAGAAGATATTGAAAAAACAGTTTTAATGCCCGGTGATCCACTTAGAGCTAAATATATTGCTGAAAATTTTTTGGAAAATGTAAAATTAGTAAACACTGTTAGAAATATGCTTGCTTACACAGGTACCTATAAAGGGAAAAAGGTTACAGTCTTTTCTTCTGGCATGGGTATGCCAAGTATGGGAATTTACTGTTATGAATTATTTAAATTTTATGATGTTGAAAAAATCATTCGTATTGGGTCTTGTGGAGCATATAACGAGGACTTAAATTTATTTGATACTATCCTGGTTGATAAATCTTATACCGAAGGTAACTTTGCATACGAGTGGAATGAAAATAACTGCCACATTGCAGAGTCAAATAAAGAATTGAATGAAAAAATTAAAGCAACAGCCAAAGAAAATAATATAAACTGTATAAAAGGAAATACACTATGTAATGATTGTTTTGACGGATATCTACCTGATATACCAGCTTTTATTAATCGTTTTCCAAAAGATTTAGATATTATAGCTTGTGAAATGGAAGCATTTGCATTATTCTATATTGCAAACCATCTTGGAAAACAGGCTTCATGCTTACTTACAGTTGTTGATTCTTACTATAAAAATCAAGAAAGTAGCTCTGAAGAAAGAGAAAAATCTTTAAATGATATGATCGTTTTAGCTTTAGAAAGTATTTAACTTTATATATTACTTTAAAGTCAAAAGTAAAAAGGTAACAATTAAAATTGTTACCTTTTATTTTTTTACACATATTTATTTTTTACAATAATCATACTAGTTTTAGTTATTTATTTTACTAAAGTAATTATTTTGTAATAGATAATACTTTGTATTTAATAACTCCTGCTGGTGCTTGTGCTTCTATTATTTGACCTTTTTTAGCACCCATCAAAGCAGTACCAATTGGTGATTCATTTGAAATTTTATTTTGTGATAAATCAACTTCAGTAGATCCAACTATTGTATAACATTCTTCCTCATTGAATTCCATATCAAGAACTTTTACAGTATTTCCAACTTGTACAGTTTTTGTATCTATTTCAGATTCATCTATAATCTTTGCATGTCTTAGTTTGTTTTCTAATTCTGCTATTTTTGCTTCGTTTGCTGCTTGTGCGTCTTTTGCTTCGTCATATTCTGAGTTTTCTGATAAATCTCCAAATCCTAAGGCAATTTTAATTCTATCTGCTATTTCAGCTCTTCTTTCAGTTGATAAAAACTCAAGTTCTTTTTCAATGTTATTATATCCCTCTTGTGTTAATAATACTTCTTTGTCTGTACCCATTTTGTCATTCCTCCTTTTTATGTATGTGTTATTATGAATAACTCGATATATATTAAACCAGTTTATCGATTTTGTCAAGTTTTTGCAGTATCATTTATATCATTTTTTTGTTTTTTTATATTCTGCAACAACTTAAGATTAATAAATTCATCCTCATCTATCCTGCCATTATTTCCCATTAATCCCATAATTTTAACATTGTCTTCTTTTATTAAATCATTGACAATATTTTTTCTTTTTATTAATTCTCTTTTTGATAAAATTGTATTCTTTTTCTTTTCAATTTCAAGTTTTCTTATTAATATACTTTCATATAATTTTGCTTGATCAAATTCTTCAATTCCTCCTATGGACTCAAATCTTTCTATATATTCATCTGGAATATCAATTTGAAAATAATTTACATTTATTCCTCCAAACGTGTTATTACTATATCTAATATCTTCTTTAAAATTTACAATAATAGCTTCTCTATTAATCTTATACTTTTCTATTTCCTCTTTTGTCATATTTACATTAAATATGTATTTTGCCCTTTTTAATGATTTGCTTTTATTATTTAAAACACTTATTAATATGCTTTCTTTCTCATATAAGTTGCTTTGAATTTTTTTAAATCTATCTATATCATTTGTTACTATATTTACTGTTTTACAATTTTCAATAAATCTTGACAGAAATTGCATATCTAAATTAGGGTCCTTCTTTATTAAAAAGTATATGTCTTCTTGCTTAATATCCGCTTTTTGTAAATTTAATATATACTCAAATATATCATAATTCATATAATTCATTAGTTTTCTTCCATTAAGTATATTTTCTTTATTTCCAACCAAAACCTGATATATTTGATTGTATAACTCATGATGATTAAACATTATTTTTTCGGAAAATGCGACCGTATCAATTTTCAATTTTTCAATTATTTTTATTAAATTATACAGTACTTTTTTTGTTTTCTTCTCATTTTTATAGATTGGTATTCTTAAAACATGTCCTTCTTCAAACTGACTAACAATTACTTTTCCAAAAAAATAACGTATTTTATCTATATTTTTTTCTGGAATATCCGCCTCTTTTATATATCCAATATTCAAAAAAAATCACCTCATACAATATAGCTTGTTCTATATTATATGAAGTGATTTGTATTTTATGATTACTTTATTATTTAATATTTAATTTTTCTGAAATTAGATCTAGTACAGCACTTGTCTCTCCATCCTTTTTCCAATAAGCAGCTCCTGCTAAATTATATTTTTCAATAAGGGACAATTTTGCTTCAATAGATTTTTCATCTTCAACCCATATTTTATATTTTTTCCCGTCTTTAGTGTATTCTACTATATATTGTTTTAGATCATCATTCCATGTTTTCTTTGCATTACTTGGTACTACTGAATTAATAGATTTCATATCTATTGTAGAACTATCTGCTCCACCATTATTTTCTTCCCAAACTCTTGTATAAAATGGTATTCCAAGTACAATTTTTTTAGAATCAATTTCTTCTTGTGTTCCAACCATTTTCTTTAAATTAACTTCTACCCAATCATATCCAGCAGTTGTTCCTTCTTTAGCTGAAGATGATCCATATTGGTCATATGCCATAAAAACAATATAGTCTGCAACTTTTCCTATTGTATGTCTATCATAACACATAGACCATGTTTCTCCTCCGTCTGGTGCAGTAACATCAACAGATAACACAGCTCCTATTTCATTTAAACGTGGTTTTAATTCAATTATGAATCTTGAAAACATTTTTTTATCTGCTTCATACATATTTTCAAAATCAATATTTATTCCGTCTAAATTATATTTTACTACTAAACTTACAATTTTATCTATCAACTTTTGTCTTAATTTATAGTCATTTATAATCTCAGAAGTAGTTTCTATCATGGCACTATTAGATATGCTTGGCCATACTTTATATCCATTAGAATGTGCCCATTCTATATATGCATTACCTGAATTTCCAACATTTTCGTGAACCTCTCCTTTACCCAATTTTGTTAGTGTAAAGAAAGTAGGTGAAACAACATTTATACCTTTTATTTTTCCACTTCTTGAAGGTGCATCTGCATATTCATAAATATAATCCCATACCATACTAACATTTCCATCAATTTTTTCAGATGTAACCATGTTGTTTCTAATTGTTAATTTATTAGTAATAGAATCTTCTTTTACATATCCTAATTTTCCGCTATCTGTTCTTATTTTTACCCAGCCATCTTTGCTACTGTCATTTACAAGAGTAACATTTTCTCCTCTTTTTACTTTATCTACAGTTCTAGATATTCCTGTAGGTTTATATTTTACTTGATTTTCTTTATTACTATCAGCAACTTCTAACTTTCTATTTAATGAGTCTATTACTACAATATTAGATGATTCTATATATGTAGTTTTAACATTATACACACTATCTAAAGCTGAAAATGGAATATAGTATGTTCCATCTTTTTCAATTATTGTAGCAGGAATACTAACATTTGAACCATTATTTGTCATTTGCTTTTCACCAACTACTATTGATGCAATTTGACTTTCAGACCCCATAATAATTTGATTATATTTTTCGTCATAATAAATATATGGATCAAAGAAATTATAAATATCTTCTTTAGCTATATATGTAACCCCATTTTCTACAAATATGTCTTTATTCAAATCATTAGTCACATTATTATTATTTATAATTAAATTGGTTTTTCCTACAATATCATCTCTTAAATAATTTTGAGCATATTTTAATACTGTCAAAACAGCAATTAAAAATACTGCTACAACAAATATTTTTAGTATTATTTTATTTCCCTGTTTTTGTTTGTTTTTTTCACTTCTTGACATTTATTTATTTCTCCTTTTTGATTTGTCCTATTTTAATATATCATAAGCCAAAAAAAAATCATAGAGTTTATAAAAAAAATTCTTTTAAATTTTTGCATATTTTGAATTTTTTAGGTAATTATAAAGATATATTAATACACTAAAAATTGGAGGTTGATTTTAATTGGGTATAGAAAAACACTTAAGTATAACAGGAACATCTAGTGTTTCTTGGAAAGATGCTGTAGTACAAGCAGTTGCTGAAGCATCAAAAACAATTGATTACCTATCTTCTGTTCATGTTATAGATCAGAGAGCCAAAATAGATGGAAAAAAATTAATTCAATACTATGTAGATTTAGATATTGCATTTGTAATTGACAGAGATAGAGATTAGGAGGAACTTATGAAACCTATAGAAACAAAACAAGAATATAGTAAATACGTAGATCAAAAGTCACCAAACTCCCCCATTTTAAAAAACTGTTTTAATGCTTTTTGGGTAGGCGGCCTTATTTGTTCTATTGGACAAATTTTATTTGACTTTTGTAAATTTAAAGGATTAGAAGAAATAGCCTGTTCAACAATTGTATCAATTGTTTTGATTGGTATTGCAGCATTATTAACAGGTTTAAATATTTTTAATAAAATTGGTAAATTTGCTGGTGCAGGTTCATTAGTGCCTATTACAGGTTTTGCAAATTCTATTGTCTCTCCAGCTATCGAGTATAAATCTGAAGGGTACGTTATGGGAGTTGGTGGAAAAATGTTTACCGTAGCAGGTCCAGTACTTGTTTTTGGTATCTCAACTTCTGTTTTGATTGGAATTATTGCAACACTTTTCATTTAAATAATTTACTAATTATAAAATTGGAGGAAAATAAATATGAAACATATAGGAACTCAGACAATTGTATTTGATAATCCACCTACAATTGTAGAAACTTCATCAATAGTAGGTCCAAAGGAGTCTCAGGGACCTCTTGCTAAATATTTTGATCAATGTTTAGATGATGAGTTTTGGGGTGAAAAAACTTGGGAAAAAGCTGAGAGTAAAATTATAAAAGAAAATGTAAATTCGGTTATTGCTAAATCAGGAATTGCAGCAACAGATATTAATTATTGTTTTGCCGGTGACTTATTGAATCAATGTATTTCTTCAAGTTTTGGACTTCGCGAACTTAATATTCCATTCTTTGGTGTTTTTGGAGCTTGTTCAACTTTTGTAGAAAGTCTTTGCTTGGGAAGTGTTTTCGTTGAAGGCGGATGTGCTACAAATGTACTTTGTGCAACTTCAAGTCATTTTTGTAGTGCAGAAAAGCAGTTTAGATTTCCTTTAGAACTTGGAAATCAAAGACCACAATCAGCTCAATGGACTGTTACAGGATCAGGTGCAGCTATTGTAAGTTCTTCTGGTACAGGACCATATATTACATGTATAACTCCTGGTAAAATTGTAGATATGGGAATAAAGGATGCAAACAATATGGGTGCAGCAATGGCCCCTGCTGCATTAGATACACTTATTACGCATTTTAGAGATACAGGTAGAAAGCCAAGCTACTATGATGCTATTATAACAGGTGATTTAGGTTATGTAGGGAAAGAAATTTTAACAGAACTTGCAGAAACTAAAGGCTATAATATAAAGAGTAATTACAACGATTGTGGAGTTCTAATTTTTGATAAAGATAAGCAAGATACTCATTCAGGTGGCAGTGGATGTGCATGTATAGGAACAGTATTTTCAGGGTATTTTTTCAAACAACTAAAAGAAAGAAAAATAAATAGAATTCTTTTAATTGCAACAGGAGCTCTTATGAATTCAACCAGTTCACAACAAGGCGAATCAATCCCAGGAATAGCACATGCTATTGCAATTGAAAACTAGAAAGGAGAAATATTTTATGGAATTTTTACAAAGTATTGATTGGATGCAGATGCTTAGATGTTTTGTTGTAGGTGGTCTTATCTGTATTATTGGTCAAATTCTAATTGATAAAACCAAATTAACTCCTGCTAGGATTCTAGTAATTTTTGTTACAGCTGGTGCTATTTTAGGTGGACTTGGAATTTATAAATATTTAATTGATTTTGCAGGTTGTGGTGCTACAGTTCCTTTAACAGGTTTTGGAGCAAACCTTGCAAAAGGTGCAATTCAAGAAGTACAGTCTTCTGGGCTTCTAGGAGCTTTCGTTGGAGGAGTTAAGGCTTCAAGCGGTGGTATAGCTGCTGCAATATTCTTTGGATATATTGCCTCACTTATTGCAAAACCTAAAATAAAGAAACAATAAGTCTTTATTTTATTAATACAAAAAAAGTATAGAATCCTTGTGTTCTATACTTTTTTTATGTATTATTTACTGTGTATTATTCACTGTGTATTATTCACTATTTATTATTTACTATTTAATTCACTATATATTTTTACTATATATAACATCTTGATACATATACACTTATTATAAATATTTTTATTTCGGTCCTATCTTAATTTTCTTGCATCATATTTATTTTATTTAAAATATCATGCCATGTATATACTCTTGTAATATTTTTTCCATTCATTTTTTTATTATATGGATTATCAAAACAAAATACTGGAATTTTACTTGATATATCAATAATATTTGTTGGTGAATCATCTATCATAACATCAATTTTATTCTCTAAACAATATGGCAATTTACTACCAACTGTAAAAATCAATTTATCATACTGTATATGATTATCCTCTAACCATTTGTATACCATCTGTTTCATTGTTCCATATGTTTCTGGTGGCAAACCATCTTCATTTCTAGCTGTAATTATATATATTTCATTATTTTGTTTTAACTTAGAAATAACTTCGCTTGCAAATTCTCTTGCTGGATAATTTCTAGCATAATGTTCTAAGTATGTATTCCAAAACTTAATAGACTGCTCCTCAGTTATTCCTAATGCTTTTGCTTCATCATATTCGTCTTCCTTTATCTTATAATCAATATTATTTTCATAACTAAATTTTATACCATAATCTACTATAAACCTTGCTATATCAGTTAAAACTCCATCTATATCTATTCCAATTTTCATTTTTCCTCCTTTATTCATAACCCTAAATATTATAATTAATTATATAAAAAAAGACAACATATTTTTAAAATTTGTTGTCTTTAATTTTTAATTATGATATTAAGATTCATTATGCTTTTTTAGACATTTCTGCTAATTCTGCAAAAGCTTTTGCATCTGTTACAGCTAAGTCAGCTAACATTTTTCTGTTAATTACAACATTTGCTTTCTTTAATCCAGCGATCATTTTGCTATATGTTGTTCCGTTCATTCTAGCTGCAGCATTAATTCTTGCTATCCATAATTTTCTAAAATTACTCTTTCTATCTTTTCTTCCTACATATGCATACATTCCAGATTTCATAACAGCTTGTTTCGCCATTCTGAATCTATAATGTTTTGCACCATAATACCCTTTTGCTCTTTTTAATATTTTTTTATGTTTTTTACGAGTTATAACTGCTGTTTTTACCCTTGCCATTTATTTGCCTCCTTATTTTAATTTTCTAATGATGACCTAATTTTCATCTGATCAACTTCTAGGTAGAATACTTCTGCCCAATTTATTTTGATTAATTACCATATGGTAACATTTTTTTAATTCCTGCTTCACAAGTTTTATCTGCATAAGCATCTTGTACTTTTCCTCTTGATTTTGCTCTTGATGTTTTATTTGCTAAAAGATGTCTTTTATTTGATTTTGTTCTTTTTACTTTTCCTGTTGCAGTATATGAATATCTTTTCTTTGCTGCTTTATTTGTTTTTAATTTTGGCATAATATTTCCTCCTTGTTATTGTTATTCTTTATTTTATTATTAGCTATTTATCAGCTTTTTTAGCTAATATAATAAACATATTTTTACCTTCCAACACAGCTTTTTTCTCTGGTGTTGCAATGTCTGATAATGATTCAATGAAGTTATTTAAATTATCTTCACCTAATTTTACGTAATTTAATTCTCTTCCTCTAAATCTTACTGTTATTTTAACTTTGTTTCCGTCTTCAATAAATTTTCTTGCATTTTTTACTTTGAATTCGAAATCATGTTGCTCTATATTAGGTGTAATTCTAATTTCTTTAACTTCAAAAGTTTTTTGTTTTTTCTTTGCTTCTTTTTCCTTTTTAGCTTGCTCAAATTTGTATTTTCCATAATTCATTATTTTGCAAACTGGTGGTTCAGCATTTGGTGCAACTAGTACTAAGTCTAGTTTTTTATCAAATGCTAAATCTAAAGCATCATTTAGAGCCATTACTCCTCTTTTCTCTCCTGCATCGTCAATTACTTGAACTTCTTTTGCTCTAATTTGTTCATTAATAGGTAATTCTTGTTTTATATAAAACACCTCCAAATAAAAAAATTGATTTGCCTTACAACAAATCAATCCACTAAACCAATAATGATAGAGAAGAATAATTCTCTCTTTATATTAATATGATTTACCTTTTTCTTTCTCGATAAGGTGAGAAGTGGATTGCTTCTACTTTGTTTGACCTTAATATAATACTACATTCTTCTCTATTTGTCAATACATTTTCTAAAGATTCTTGTTTTCAACTAACCAAAATAAAGTAAAACCTCAGAAATTCTAAAACTTCTGAGGTTTGATATATTTTGCATAAAAGCATATTATCTCTTACTAAATTGTGGAGCTTTTCTAGCTTTTTTAAGACCGTATTTTTTTCTTTCTTTTTGACGTGAATCTCTTGTTAAGAATCCAGCAGATTTTAATGTAGGTCTGTATTCAGCATTAGCTTCTAATAATGCTCTTGCAATACCTAAACGAATTGCACCAGCTTGACCTGTAAATCCTCCACCTTGTACTTTACAAATTACATCATATCTATCAAGAGTATTTGTAACAGTTAATGGTTGTCTAACAATAACTTTTAAAGTATCTGTTCCTAAATATTCATCTATGTTTTTTCCGTTTATAGTAATAGCGCCTGTTCCTTCAACTAATCTAACTCTAGCAATAGAGCTTTTTCTTCTTCCAGTACCATAAAACATTATTTTATCTTTCTTTGCTTTAGGCATTTCCATATCCTCCCTTTAAATTAAAAATTCCAAACTTCTGGTTTTTGAGCAATGTTTTCGTGTTCTACTCCTGCATATACTCTTAATTTCTTTAACATTTGTCTTCCTAAGCTATTATGAGGAAGCATTCCTTTTACAGCACGCATCATCATTTGCTCTGGATTTTTATTTAATAAATCTCTAGCACTAATTTCTTTTAGACCACCAATGTATCCTGAATGATGTCTATAAACTTTTTGATCTAATTTTTTTCCTGTTAAAACAACTTTACCACAATTGATAATAATAACGTGATCTCCAACATCTATATTTGGAGTATAAGTTGGTTTATGTTTTCCTCTTAATAATTTAGCAGCTTCACTAGCAACTCTACCTAATGGTTTGTCTTCTGCATCAATTATATACCATTTTCTTTCAATTTCACTTTTTTTAATACTATATGTTGTATTATTCATGGTAATATGTATCCTCCATTTCATAACTAAAATTTTATAATTATTTATATGAAACCATAGTTTTGAACTACCGGGGAGAAGTTCTCGCTTGGTCATAAACTTATATAATGCTTTAATATTTTATAACAAAAAAGAGCAAATGTCAATATTTTTTCATTTTTTCTTTAATTAAGGCTTGCTTAACATCACATTTTAATTCTTATGCCTTATATATAATATATAATATCATAATAAAAGCAAGGACTTGCACTTTCGTACAAGTCCTTTTTATGGATTTTTATTGGATTTTAGACTATTTTTTCTTGCATATTGTTTTGTCTGTAAACCAGTCAATATCGCTTTCATCTAAAGCTTCCTCTTTGTCAAGCTCATCAAAGAAATCAAAATCAAGAGCTTCCTTTACATCTTCATCCGTCTTGAAATATGAAAGAGAATCGTCTATGGTTATAATATTAACCACCGGGCATTCTAGAGCCTCTTCAACACTATGTGCCTCATAGGTTTTAATCTTAAATCCCTCATTTATAAGCCATTCACGATTTTCACTGAAGATTTCTCCCATGTATTTAACTTCAAGATGTCCTGAGATCCAATGTGCAAGCATTTTGATACTCTGTGCTAAATCTTCTCTCTGCCGCATAAGAAGCTTAATCTTCATCTCTACGCCTAATTTTCTTTTTTCATCCATAAAGTCCTCCTGCCACTTCTGTGGCTGTCTGCGCACTCTTATACATAAAAGTGCATTTTTCTTAAAGCTATATCAGAGCACTTTGCCCTAATTAAAGATATTATATCACATTTTACATAATGTTGCAAATATGTCAAATCAGTCTAAATTTTTATTTTATTTTTCCTCCACCTAAAACAATATCATCTATATAAAATACTGCTGATTGGCCAGGAGTGATTCTAGCAACAGGATTTTCGAATACAACTTTAATAACTCCATCTTCTACCATTTCAATTGTTGCCTTTTCTTCTCTACTTGAATATCTTGTTTTAACAGATACCTGCATTTTCTCTTGTAAACTATCTATTAATAATAAATTAATGTTATCAACTAACATTTCTTTTTTATAAATTTCGCTTTCTTCTCCAACTATTACTTCATTTCTCTCTTTATTAAATCCAATAACAAACAAAGGCACTTTGTATGAAATTCCAAGACCCTTCCTTTGTCCTATTGTATATTTGTATAATCCTTGGTGTTTACCTAAAATTTCACCTTTACTATTTACAATATTTCCTTCTTTAGGTTTTATGTTGGAATTATTTTCTAAAAATTTCTTATAATCTCCATCTGGTATAAAACATATATCTTCACTATCAGGCTTACTTGCAACTTTCAAATTGTTCTCTCGTGCCACTTTTCTCACTTCATCTTTTGACTCAAATTCGCCAAGAGGAAATAAAACTTTGCCTAAAAGTTCTTTTGGAATTGTATATAAAACATAGCTTTGATCTTTAGCAATATTGTTAGCCTTTTTTAGTACATATCTTCCATATTTTTCAGAATATTCTGTTTTAGCATAATGACCTGTTGCTATATATTCGCATCCAAGTTCTTTTGCTTTTTCATACATTGAACCAAACTTCAAATAACGATTACATTCAATACATGGATTTGGAGTTTGTTGATTATCATAGCAATTTATAAAATCATCAATTACATATTTTTTAAATTCTTCTTTATAATCAAAAGTAAAATGAGGTACACCTATTGTTCTGCAAACATTTTTAGCATCTATATATGTATTAACATTACAACAACTACTTCCAACAAAAAGTTCTAGAGTTGTTCCAACCACATCATATCCTTGTTCCTTTAAAAGTAAAGCAGATACAGAACTGTCAACTCCTCCACTCATTCCTAATAATACTTTCTTATTTTCCGTTTTCATTAAATAATTCCTCCATTGTATGCCAAGCAAGAAGTGCACATTTTACTCTAGCAGGCATATTTGCTACATTTTTGAAAGCTATTGCATCTTCTAATTTTTTTAATTCTTCTTCACTCTTTGTTTCTCTTTTTATCATATCAATAAATGTTTTAATAATATCTTTAGCTTCTTTTATTGTTTTTCCTTTTAAAACATCTATCATAATAGATGTTGATGCTTGTGATATTGCACATCCATGTCCTGTAAATGACATGTCCTCTATAATATCACCATCTAATTTTACTTGAATTTCTATCTCGTCACCACAGTTAGGATTGTGTCCCATTCTGCAATAATCTGCTTCTTCAAGATTTTTTTTATTATATGAATTCATACTATGTTCCATTATTAAATCATTATATAATTCATCTAAATTGTCCATGTTTTATTTTTCCTTCCTATGCTTTTATATACTTTTCAAACATTTTATATGCCTTTTTTAATGCCTCTACCAGCATGTCAATATCTTGTTTTGTATTATAAAAATACAAACTCATTCTACAAGTTGAATCTTCACCTAAAAATCTAAGTAGTGGTTGTGCACAATGATTTCCTGATCTTACGCAAACATTTTCCGAGTCTAAAATACTTGCAACATCATGAGGGTGAACTCCCTTAATATTAAAAGATATTACAGCTGAATGTTTTTTTCTGTTAGGCGTCATATATATTTTTAAGAAATCCAATTTTGATAGCTCTTCTCTTGCATAATCTAAAAGTTCATCTTCAATTTCTTGTATTTTATCATATCCTAAATTTGAAATATAATCAATAGCAGTTCCTAATCCAATAACACCCTCTACGTTTTGAGTTCCTGCTTCAAATTTATTTGGAAGTGGTGCAAATGTTGTTTTTTGTTCATACACATATTCAATCATATCTCCACCCATTAAAAATGGATTCATTTTGTTTAATATTTCTCGTTTTCCATATAGCACACCAATTCCAAGTGGCGCAAGCATTTTATGTCCTGAAAAAGCAAGAAAATCTGCATCTAAATCTTGTACATCTATTTTCATATGAGGAATACTTTGAGAAGCATCTACAATTACTATAGCACCTTTTTTATGTGCATACTTAATAATTTCTTTAACAGGATTTATAGTTCCTAGTACATTTGACACATGTGTAATTGCAACTATTTTTGTTTTATCTGTTATTTTGCTTTCTATTTCTTCCTTGCTTAATTCATAATTTTCATCAATATACATATATTTTAAATTGCTTTTTGTTTTACCAGTTACATATTGCCATGGAACTAAATTTGAATGATGTTCCATTATAGATATAACAACTTCATCATCTTTTTTTAAATTATCTAATCCATATGAATATGCAACTAAATTTAAACTTTCACTTGCATTTTTTGAAAATATAATTTCTTCCTCATATCTTGCATTTATAAATTTTGCAATCTTTTTTCTTGTATTTTCATATTCTTCTGTTGTTTCTATGCTTAGTGAATATGCCCCTCTATGTGGGTTTGCATTATTATTTTCATAAAATTTTTCTATAGCTTCAATTACTTGTTTTGGTTTTTGTGTAGTTGCTCCACTATCTAAGTATGCCATTTTCCTATTTTGTAAAATCGGAAAATCATCTCTTATACTCATTTATCCAATCTCCTATCTATTTCTTGCAATATTTCTTGTTTAATGTTTTCATCTTTTATATTTTCTATTATCTTGTGAAATCTTGCTCTTACTATTAATTTTATTGCTTCTTTATACTCAATTCCTCTACTCATAATATAAAACAAATCATTTGCATCTACTTTTCCAGAAGCTGTTGAGTGATTTCCTTCTACATCATCTTCTGTACATAGAAGCATTGGAAGAGCAATTGATTTTGCTTTATCTGAAAGTAGCATACAAAATTCGTTTTCATCACCTTTAGCCTTTTTGCATCCTTTTTTAAAATCAAGTGTTCCTTTAAAGTTTTTCTTAGCAGTATCTTTTAAGGCTCCTTGGACATCAATGTTAACTACAGTTTTTTCTCCATTTAGGTGTGCTACATAATTTAAGTCCTTTAATTGATTTTCAATTCCAAGATATACTGTTTTTAATTCATTTGCAGATTTTTCTCCTTTTGCATTAGAGTAATAGTTTGTAATACTATTTTTTCCACCAATATCCATAATAGTATAATTAACTGTAGAATCTGCATATAAATCGTTTTCCATTTCTTCAAAATGGTCTGAATTATTATTTAATAAATTAACAATAGCTATATCTACTTTTGCATTTTCTTTTGATGTAAGCTTAATTTTACCATTATGAAAACATTTTTTATCTGTATTCGATTTGTAAATAATTAAAATATTAGAATCTCCATCTGCAATTATTTCTAAATTATTTATTAAATTAGTATTATTATCGTCAAAATTATAAGTTATTGTTAAATTACCCTTTCCTTGCATTTTTAAACAATGATTTGCAAGGTTATTAATATTATCCTCTAACAATTTTCCTGTTCCATATACAAAAGGGTTATTTGATATATTTTCACATTCAAAACCTTTTTGTCTTATATCTATATTATTAAATATTTCTTTTTCGGTTGGTAATGTAACATTTTCAACACTTATATTATTTATTCTAAAATTATTTGATGTTCTTACAGGTGTTTCATTTAAAATAAGTTCTTCCATCTGGTTTTCCTTTCTTTATCCTATTGAACCTTCTAGTTCTAGATTTATTAAATTATTCATTTCTACTGCATATTCAACTGGTAATTCTTTTGATATTGGATAAGCAAATCCTCTTACTATCATAGCTTTTGCATCTTCTTCTGATAATCCTCTACTCATTAAATAAAAGATTTCCTTATCACTTATTTTTCCTATTTTTGCCTCATGAGAAAATTCTACTTCATCTGTTTTAATATCATTTACAGGTATAGTATCTGATCTTGATATATCATCTAGCATTAAAGATTCGCAAGATACACTACATTTAGAATTTTTAGCTTTTTCAGCGATTCTAACAAGTGCACGATAAGTACATGCTCCTCCATCTTTTGATATTGATTTTGAATTTACTACACTTGATGTATTTGGAGCATTATGAATAACTTTAAAGCCTGTATCTAGGTCTTGTCCATGTCCAGCAAATGTTATACCTGTATATTCTGTTTTAGCTCCTTCTCCATTTAGAATACTCATTGGATATAGCATTGAAACTTTTGAACCAAATGAGCCTGTTACCCAGTCCATTCCTGCATTTTTTCCTACAATTGCTTTTTTAGTGTTTAAGTTCATCATATTTTTTGACCAGTTTTCTATTGTTGAGTATCTTAAATATGCATTATCTTTAACATATAATTCTACACAACCTGCATGTAAATTAACTTTGTTATACTTTGGTGCTGAACATCCTTCAATAAAATGCAAACTTGCTCCTTCGTCAACTATAATTAAAGTATGTTCAAATTGTCCAGATTCTGGAGAGTTTAATCTAAAATATGATTGAAGTGGAATATCCACTTTTACATTTTTAGGTACATATACAAAAGAACCTCCTGACCAAACAGCTGCATGAAGTGCAACAAATTTATGATCATTAATAGGTACACATTTCATAAAATGTTCTTTTACTATTTCTGGATACTCTCTTACAGCTGTATCCATATCTGTATAAATTACTCCTTGTTTAATTAATTCTTCTTTAATACTATGATATACAACTTCTGAATCGTATTGAGCTCCAACACCTGCTAAAGATTTTTTTTCTGCCTCTGGAATACCTAAATTGTCAAATGTCTTTTTTATATCTTCAGGAACATCTTCCCATGAAGAATTTAATTTTGATTTTGGCTTTACATATGTGGCAATCTCGTCCATTTTTAGTTCTGATAAATCAGGTCCCCAAGATGGTAATTGTAATTCTTCATATGTTTTTAATGCTTTTAGACGAATTTCAAGCATCCATTCTGGTTCATTTTTTTTGTTTGATATTTCTCTTACAATTTGCTCATTTAGACCTTTTTGCATTTTAAATTCGTAATCATCTTCATTTTTTATATCATAAATGCTTCGATTAACATCTTCTACATTTGTTTTCTCTGCCATATTAGTCCTCTTTTCCTTTATATTTTGCATATCCAAATTCTTCAATTTCATCTGCTAAACTACTATCACCTGTTTTAACTATTTTTCCTTCTACTAAAATATGAACGTAATCTACTTTTAAGCTTTCCAAAATACGATTGTTGTGAGTTATAATTAAAACTGCGTTTTCGTCTGATTTATACATACTAATTCCTTTTGAAACAATTCTTACTGCATCTACATCTAGTCCAGAATCTGTTTCATCAAGTATAGCTAATTTTGGATTTAGTACAAGCATTTGTAATATTTCGTTTTTCTTTTTTTCTCCTCCAGAAAAACCTACATTTAAGTTTCTGTCTATTAATTTGCTATTCATATTTAGTTCTTCCATGTATTTTTTTACAGTATCTTTAAACTCAAAAATCTTAACAGGCTTTTCATCTATTTTGCTTTTTGCATATTTTAGGAAGTTCATATTTGATATTCCTGGTATTTCTTCTGGTGATTGAAAAGACATAAATATTCCTTTTCTAGCGATTTTATCTGTTGTAAGGTCATTTATGTTTTCTCCTTCAAAATCTATTTCTCCACTTGTTTTTTTGTATGCTGGATTATTTAAAATTACATTTGCAAGTGTAGATTTTCCTGCACCATTTGGTCCCATAATAACATGTACTTCACCTTTGTTTATTTTTAAATTTAATCCTTTTAAAATTTGCTTTTCTTGTACATTTGTATATAAATCTTTTATTTCTAATAAATTACTCATCTATATTTTCCCTCTTTCTTACTAATACTTTTCTTTTACAACTTCTGCACTTTTCTTTGTTAATATCATAGTTGCAATTTAGTGAATATAACCCAAATAAATTATGTACATATTTTGTAAGTTTATTTAGTGTTTCATCACTTAATATTGATTTCATTTTTATTGCTTCTTCTTTTGCTTCTTCTTTATCTACTTTTAACACTTCTGTTAAAAACACATATGTAATGTCATATGCTTCTAAAACCTTTTTAGCAAGTTCTTCTCCTTTTTCAGTTAAGGTTATCTCTCCATATGTTTTATAGTTTACTAGTTCATTTGCTTTCAAATTTTTTATTGCTTTGTTTACACTAGGTTTAGTACATTCCATCTCTTTAGCAATTGTTGTTACTTTAATTTCTTTTCCTTGTTTTTTTAATAAATAAATTGTTTTTAAATATTCTTCTAAAGAACTTGATATCATAAG
This sequence comes from uncultured Clostridium sp., assembly GCA_902406115.1. Classification (GTDB taxonomy): domain Bacteria; phylum Bacillota; class Clostridia; order TANB77; family CAG-508; genus CALXVA01. The sequence goes on from CABPCL010000002.1 coordinate 111,069, forward strand.
CTTTCTCCTTTTTGTTAACCTAAGTTAACATTATACATCGTTTTATTTTGTTTGTCAATGCTAACATTCTTATTTGCATCAAAAAAGAAACGTATATTCATTAACGTTTCTCTTCTATTTAATATATTAAATTATTTTAGCTTTTACTCTATTACATCAACCAAATTTTCATTATTTATTCCCTCTAAATTATAGTATGCATCTGGTATATTTCCAACAATTACTCCCTCTGCTAATAATACCTGATTAACTATCTGCTGTTCTATGCTATTAAATGGAGTTAATATTATAACATTACATTTTACTTCAAGATAAACTCTATGTAATGTTTGGTTAATACCTGATTGACTAAATTCAGACTTTAGATCTGTTTCAACATTTCCTATTGCTGTCATTTTTATATCTATATCAGGACCTCTTCCTGCAAGCATCTTGCTTCCTGTAAAAGAACCAAGCTTAATATGAAATTTATTATTTTCAGATTCACTTAATGCATCTTGTATTAAGATAGGTATATCTGAAATAATTTTATTAACAGTTATTACATTTGCACTAATCATCTTAATGTTTCCGCTTTCATCTTTTGTTATATTCATTAAATCTGTATAGTTATAATCTGCCATAACTATTGTAGCCTGTTCATTAGAGACTCTTGTTGCAATTGATTTTGCCATGTTAATACACTGTTTATCTATAATTGGCTCAATAGCTTTTATAATCGCATCTGCTACTAAAAAGGCTATTACTAAAACTGTTAATATTTTTATTATTTTCCTTAGTCTTTTAACATTAGTATTATGCTTATTTTCATTAAAAGATATATGCCATGAAAAAGGAATCTTTATCTTTGGTATTTTTATATTATTTCTACTATATATTTTTTCAATTCTGCCCTTCTTTTCATCCATTATATCTAGGAATAAATAGTTGTTGTGCAACATTTAGTTTATCTACCATTTCTATTCCATTTACCCTCGCAATTTCCTCTACTGTGCTTCCAAATCCTTTTGCAATTTTCCATAAGGTATCTCCAGGTTTAGCAAAATATATAATCATACTGAAACTATTTTCAGATCTATTTTCATCTTCTTTAACATCGTCAATAATATTAATCTCTGCATTTTTTGATTTACTTGTTGTAAATACTAGATCTACCTTAATATCTACACTATCATCTGATGTTACCACAAAATCTTGCATACCAATTTCTATAGAAGTATCTACGCTTGAGTTTGCGTTTACTCCATTAAAGTCCACATTAAAATTAAATGGCACTTTTATTAATTTGGTATCTACTCCATTATGACTTGATGAATCATACATGAAATTTATCTTTAACTCTCCTTCATATATTATTCTATCATTTAACAAGGTTTGCTTTAATATTTCAGGATCTACTGTAACATCATAAATTTTATTACCTTGTAATTCCGTTATCTGTTGTCTTTCTCTGATGTTACAAGTATTTTGGATTGTTTCTCTCTTTTGCATTACCTTAATTTGTTTTTGAGTAAAAATTATATTGGTTGATGGACTATATAAATCTTGTATTAAATTTATTTCTTGATTTTGATACACTTGGCAGAATAGTTCAATTTCTGCCTCAATATATATTGAATGATCTTCAACACTATTTGGCTTTACAATTAAATTTTTTATTTCATATTTTACATCACACATATTATCTTCTGCTATATCTTGGATATCTATAAATCCCATTACTGGTATTGTACCTTCAACTGAGTTAATTCTATTATCCTCTGTTAAATATAGAATTTTTACACTCATATCAGATTTTGCTAACACCTTGTTATAACTAATTTTAGTATCTTTATTCAAGATTTTTATATTGACCTTCATTATTTCTGCTAAATTATCAATATTATCTATAGTTAAAGTATCTTTAGCATACACTTTTGTTGTTCCACTTCCAATTAAAGAATTAACGCTTAATTCTTTATTTAACATTTGAACATTTTTTACATTAACATTGTTTATAATTTCTACATTTTCATTTGAACTAACTTTTACTCCTATATCTAATATTGCTTTTATACTAATTTTTCTTCCATTCAAAACTCTACATTCTATACTTTTTAATATTACATTTGTTTCAAGCATCATATCAGCTCTTGCTTTTTCTAGGTCAATTACTTGTGTAAAGTCAATATTACTATTAATACTTCTTATACTTCCATTTTCATCATCAGCTAAATACATAATATAGGTATCTATGCTTCCGTCAATTCTTACTTTACCATCTAAGATTTCTTTTTTATATATGCAAACTGTCCCGCTGGTACTAATTGCATTTAGGATATCTGGCTTTATATCAGGAATTATACTATCTCCTTCTACAATAACACTTTCGTTTTTTTGTTCAACTATTTGGTTGATACATATACTATCTTTAGTCGTCTCAACAGCCATATTAAACCCCTCCTTAAATTCTAATTAGTAATGTATATTTAAGGACATAAAAAAAAATTCCTAATATTTAGGAATTTTTTATATTTTTATATTATACTCTTTGTTTTTTCATTTCTGCAACAGGAGGTATTAATGGGCTATATCCATTTCCATCAAAAACGTCTACCTCAACTGTTCTTGTTAAAACATCCGTATAACTATATGTAACATTTCCTTCATCTTCCTCATATTTTATAACAAAAATATTTGGATATGCTTTTTCTATTGTAGCTTCCTTTTCAAACGATTTACATCTTCCTAGTGAACCTTTTACGATTATCTTTTGTCCGATTTTTTCATTAATATCAGTTTTTAAACTTGCTATATCATTTGGGCAAATCATTTAATCACCTACTTTTCTAAGATGTCCTGATTATATCATACAGGTGGCCCAAAGTCAAAAAAGCTCATTTGCTGTCGCAACGAGCTTTCTCTTTGTTTTCAGTGGATTCAAAGTTTTTGTTTGTCAATGTTACATTTGTATTACAATTTTGTTACAAAATTATTACATTGTTTAAAGTATAGTCATTATCTTCTTTTTTCCCATTGCCCCAATACCATTAACACCTCTTTGCCCATCTCTTAATTCGTTTTCTATATCTTTTATAGTTAAATATTTATCATAATCTGTTGTAGCAACTCTCTCCGCAACAATTAGTGGATCCATAAAATCAATTAATATTCTTGCTGGTGATGATGCAAAATTTGCCCCTGCATTTATAAGTTCTTCATAATAGCTTTGACATGCTCCTGCAAAAATAACTAAGTCCTTTTTTATATTTTTATTTTCTCTAGCTTGTTTAACTGCATTTATAAAATATTTTGAATTTCTATAATTATATATATCATTATACTCTGTGCCACTTTTTATCATCCCATCATGTCCTGTTATTACTAAAATATCTGGTTTATATCTATCTATCAAATTCGAAACTACACCTGCTTGTCTACTTTCCGGAACATTTTTAACTACCGCCTTTAACCCAATTTTTCTGTAAAATAGATTTGATTTTTCACTATATCTTTTATCTCCATCTAAGTGCAAAATTTTTCCTGTATATATAACTTTATTACTTCTCTTTAATCCATCTAAATTTTGTAATTGTGTTTCATATCTTTGTAATCTTGCCTCAAATTTTTTATCTAATTTTCTCTCACTCTCTTGTATTATTTTTTTATCAATTAATTCCAAATCATCAATATAACTATCTGCTTGTATTCTAATATTTAACCCTTTTAACATTGCTATTGCTTTTCCATTATTTGTTTTTATAATTCTGTCCACAATAAACAAAATATCTTTATTATATGATTTTCTCCCTACAATATCACCTTTTTTTATATTTTCCACTACATTCACCTCATATTAAATTAGGTTACTATATGATATGTCGAATATTGTAAAAATGTGCAAATAGTTCTATTGAATATTTTTCCAGAATACAATGTACAAAACATCGTATTTACAAGGGGGTTTTTAGGTTGGGAAAAATTTACATAGAAGAACGTGCCATAAGCCTAGCACATTATATTATAGATAGTAAAGATACAGTTAGAGGAGCTGCCAAAAAATTTGGTATAAGTAAAAGTACAGTACATAAAGATGTTTCAGAAAGACTTCTTCACATTAATCCTGCTTTAGCAGCTGAGGTTAGAACAATCTTAGATGAGAACAAATCTGAACGTCATATACGTGGTGGACTTGCAACAAAATTAAAATATCATCATGGAGAAATAAATAAGACTAAAGTTGTATAACACAAAAAATAAAGGTAGAGTAATTTTTAACTTTTATATAGCTATAAATTACTCTACCTTTGTTTATTAGTTTACCCAATTTCATTACAGTCTTATTCTAAATTTCTAATAATATTTATTCGCATATTAAGTCATATTCATTTACATCAACAACTTTGCATGTTACAAAATCACCTATTTGAAGTGGTTCATTTTCCTTTTCCTTCAAATAAACTACCCCATCGATTTCAGGAACATCCATATAACTTCTTCCAAGATAATATTCATGATCAAAAGTCTCTCCTTCAATAAGCACTTCTATTTTTTTACCCATTTTTTCTTTTAAGTTTTCTTTTGAAATCATCTTTTGTAATTTCATAATTTTATTGTATCTACTCTTTTTAGTCATAGGATGTATTTGTTCTTTTAATCTTGCAGCTGGTGTTCCATCTTCCTTTGAATATGAAAAGCATCCCAATTTATCAAACCTTGCTTCTTCAATAAATTTATATAATTCATTAAAATCTTCTTCTGTTTCTCCTGGAAATCCAACCATTACAGTTGTTCTTATTATAACATTTGGTATTTGATCTCTTAATTTTTTTATTAACTTACGAATACTTTCTCCGTCACTTTGTCTATTCATTCTTTTTAATACTTTATTTGAAATATGTTGAATTGGTATATCAAAATATTTACATACCTTTTCATTTTCTTTTACTTCTTTAATTAATTCATCATCAATTGTTTCTGGATATGCATATAAAAATCTAATCCATTTTATATTTTCTATTTTGCTTAACTTGTTTAAAAGCTCTGCTAATTTAGGCTCTCCATAAATATCTGTACCATATTTTGTTGTATCTTGTGCAATTAATATTATTTCTTTATATCCTTTATTTGCTAATTTTTCAGCTTCTTCTAAAATATCTTCTTCTTTTCTACTTATTTGAGATCCTCTTATGTATGGAATTGCACAATAAGTACATCTATTGCTACATCCATCTGCTATTTTTAAATAAGCATAATATTCCCCTGTAGTAATCACTCTATCAGAAAACTCATTAAAATCACATTTTTCGTCTTCTTTATTTTCAATAACATTTTCTATCTGTTCCCATAAAGTATTATATTCACTATATTTAATCCATAAATCCACTTCTGGAATTGCCTTTGCTAATTCATCTTTATATCTTTCTACCAAACATCCCATTGCAATTAAATATTTACATTTATCCTTTTTATACTCAGCCATTTCAAGTATTGTATTAATTGCTTCTTCTTTAGCAGACTCTATAAATCCACAAGTATTAACAACAATGACATCTGCTTCCTCAGGTTTACTCACAATTTCATACTTATTGTCTTTAAATATTGCAATTGTTTTTTCTGTATCAACTAAATTCTTACTACATCCTAATGATATAAATCCTACCTTCATTTTACTCTCCTAATATTTTTTCTAATTTTCTTAATCCTTTAATTAATTTGTCATATGTAGATCGACTAATGTTCTTAGAGTTACCACTTGCATATTCACTTGCAACACTTTTCATGTCAATAAGTTCAAATCTATTATTTTCTTTTGTTTCATTATCTAGTACATAAATAGGTGTATAATCAACCTTATTTAAATATACCTTTCCGTCCTTACCACTTTTACGAAGTTCAATATTTAATACCAATTCTACTTTTGAGTTATCATCTGATAAAGTAGATATATATGTACCTATTGAATAAGCAATAAAAACATTTTTTCCGTCTTTATTTTTTCTAACCTCCATAGGTTGTACTACAGATGGATGTGCTCCTAAAATTATATCTACTCCCTGATCCACCAAAAAATCTGCCATATCTTTTTGTGATTGACTTACTGTATCAGAAATTGCATCTCCCCAATGTATTAACACACATATATACTGAGCACCATTTTTCTTTGCATATTGCACATCATTTTTTACCTGTTTTTCACTATATATATTGATTGAATTTAATTCTTTATCTGTTTTAGTTCCTTGATTATTAACTCCATATGTATAAGTTAGAAATGCAATATTAGTATCCTTTACCTTTTTTATTAATACTGCATTTTTACCATCTAGTTTATCACCAACAATATCATAATCTAATGATTCTAAACATTTCTTTGTATTATCTAATCCTTTAATTCCATAATCTAAACTATGGTTATGATTTATTGTAACAAGGTTTATTCCAGAATCTTTTATTGCTTTTGCAAACTCCTTTGGTGAATTTTCGCTTGTATAAACTTCATTTGCAAAATTAGTTTCCATTGTGCCCATAACAATATCAGCTTTGTTAATATAGCTAGAAACATTTTTAAACATATGTGAAAAATCATAAGTCTTAGTTGTCTTATTATATGCATCTTTTATCATTTCATCTCCGCACAAAATATCCCCAACAGCAGATATTTTTATAATCTCATCTGCTTCTAATATATTTTGATTTGTCTGACTAATACTATTTTCTATTTCAGAAAAAATATCATAGGTTCTTCGTTCTATCTCTTCTTTCTGTTTTGCAAGTAGCTGTTTATCTTGGTTCTTTTTATATTCGTTTACAAATACACATATAAATATTATAGCAAGTAGAATTAACGTTATTGTAAAAAATAGTTTTATATTAAGATACTCTTGTACCTTTTCAATATTCCTTCTTTTATTTCTTCTATTTCTTGGCATTTGTGTTTCTCCTAAAATATTACTTTTTTAGCTTCTATTCAATTATATGTCAATTTTATGTTATAGTCAATTAATTACAAAAAAACATCTCTTTTACATATTTTTCTAATTTTGATTTTTAACTTGCATATATTATTTTAATAGTATAAAATATATTTATTAAATTTTTATATAATAAAGAAGGTTAAAAATGAGCAAATCAAAAAGAAAACTTTACGAAAGCATAAAAATAAATGATTTTCGTGAACTTGTTAACAGATACAAAACATTATATTTCAATAAAACTGCATTTGAATATAAAGAAACACCTCATTCAAAAGAGCATATAAAAATATCTTATGCTAAATTTGCTGATGATATTGAAGCACTAGGTACAGCCCTTTTAGATTTGGGTTTACGTGGTAAAAGAATAGCAATTATATCTCCAAACAGATATGAATGGTGCGTTAGTTACCTTGCTGTAACTACTTCAGATATAGTAGTAGTTCCCCTTGACAAATCATTACCTAATAATGAAATCAAAGATTTAATTATTAGAAGCAAAGTAGATGGAGTTATTTTTGATTCAAAATATGCAGAAGTTTTTCATAAATTACAAGAAGATAATACTAACAATTTAAAATATTATATATGTATGGATCAAGTTGATAGTTTTGATTCATATAACACTCTAATAGAAAAAGGTTCTTCTCTTATAAAAGAAGGTTCTTCAGACTACTTTGATATAACTATAGACAATAAGAAAATGTCAATTATGCTTTTCACCTCAGGTACTACTTCTATGTCAAAAGCAGTAGCCCTTTCTCAATCAAATATATGTGAAGATATTTATGCTTTAAGTCAAATGACTGATATACGAAAAGAAGATGTTTTCCTTTCTTTCTTGCCATTACATCATACATTTGAATCTACTTGTACATTTCTTTATGGCTCATATTCCGGTATTACAATAGCTTTTTGCGATGGCTTAAAATATGTACAAAAAAACCTTGCTGAGTTTAATGTTACAGGATTCGTTTGTGTACCTTTAATGTTAGAAATCATGTATAAAAAAATAAGAAAAGGAATTGAAGAAAAAGGAAAAGCAAAAATGGTTAAATTTGCTAGTAAGTTATGCAATTTCTTTCTAAAAATAAAAATAGATATTAGAAGATTAGTTTTTAAAGAAATACTAAATAACCTTGGTGGTAAATTAAGAATCTTAATTGCCGGTGGTGCTTCAATGAGTAAGGAAGCTATTCAGGGATTTTTAGATTTAGGAATTAATTTACTACAAGGGTACGGTTTAACTGAAACTTCTCCTGTTCTTGCTGGTGAAAATGATAAATATAAAAGAGCTGGCTCTGTTGGGTTCCCTTTACCAGGTCTTGAAGTTAAAATTGATAATCCAGGAAAAGATGGAATTGGAGAAATAATTGCAAAAGGTCCAACAGTTATGATAGGCTACGTTGATAATCCTGAAGCAACAAATGAGGCTCTTAAAGATGGTTGGTTCTATACCGGCGATTTAGGTTATATGGATAAAGACGGTTTTCTATTTATAACAGGAAGAAAAAAAGATGTAATAGTATTAAAAAATGGAAAAAACATTTTTCCAGAGGAACTTGAAATTCTAATTAACCAACTACCATATGTATCTGAATCTATGGTTTTTGGCCGTCCATGTGATGATGGCGATTATAAAGTATGTGCAAAAATTGTTTATCAAGAAGAAACAATGAAAGAACTTTATCCAGATATTTCAAGTACTGATTATATGAATATTGTATGGGAAGATATAAAAAATAAAGTAAATCATACAATGCCTGCATACAAATATATAAGAGAAATTATCTTAACTGATAAACCTCTTATCAAAACAACAACACAGAAAATTAAACGTCATGAAGAATTAAAGTTAATTTTAAAACCAACATAAGTTTTCTTAATAAAAATATAAATCACCAAAAATTATTAAATTTTTCTAATAATTTTTGGTGATATTTTTTAATCATTGCTACACATATGTTTTCTTGTCATTTCTAATAAATTTAATGGTGTAAATCCTATTACCTGAGTTTTAGATCTATCCTTTTTTAAACTATCTTTTAATATTTCTGTTATCTTGTCTTTGCTTTCTTGTCTTTCCATATCAATATAATCTATTATAATAATTCCACCTATATCACGAAGTCTTATCTGCTTTGCAATTTCTATAGAAGCTTCTTTATTAACTGTAAATACTGTTTGTTCTAAATCTTTTCCCCCGATATATTTTCCTGAATTTACATCTATGGCTGTTAAAGCTTCAGTTTTGTCTATAGTAATAAAACCTCCACATTTTAACCAAACCTTTCTATTAATTGCCTTTTCTATTTGATCATCTAGGTCATACATTGTTAACAAATCTTCTGTCTTTAACTCTACCTTTACTTTCTCACTATTTCCGGTATCTTTAACAAGTTTTTCTACCTCTTTATATACTTCAGAACTATTTGTCCATACTTTCTCAATTCCTTGATCTATAATATCTATTAATAATTTATTAATAATCCCATCATTTTTATGAAGTAATTTGGTCTTAAATTTGTCTTTTTTTAACTTAACCTCTGAAAATTCTTTATTTATGCATGTAAGTTCTTCTACTATCTTATTAATATCTCTTTTTATTAAATCTTCTTCTTTTCCATAAGCAGAAGTTCTTATAATGGCACCATATCCTTTAGGTAAATTTTCTTTTACTATGTTTTTTAGTCTTTCTTTTTCTTCTTGATCTTCTATTTTTTGAGATACTGTAATAAATTCTGTATTTGGCATAATTACAACAAATCTACCAGGCATATTTATATGAGTGGAAACTCTTGCACCCTTTTTATTTGTACTATCTCTTTTCACTTGAACTAAAACTGGCATTCCTTGTTTAATATAGTTTTTTATATCGTGTTTGCTTAACATTTCATTTTTATTACCTGTCTCATTACTAACTCTTGGCATAACGTCTCGAATATGCATGAAAGTATTTTTTTCTTCGCCTATATTAACAAAAGCTGCCTGCATTCCATATAGTACATTTTCTACTTTTCCAATGTATATATTACCTTCAAGTCTATTTTGCCCACTTACCTCATCATATTTTTCTACAAGTTTACCATTTTCCATTAAGGCTACTATTTTGTTCTTATCTTCATCTACATTTATTATTATTTCTTGCATTTAAGTTCCTTCCTATTGATTATAAATATTCATTGTATTATCAATTCCATTATTTAAATAATATACTACAGCATCTGCTGCTTTGTCTTCTCCCTCTTGTAATTTTATATATTCTTCTTCTGATATTTGCCCTATAACATAATCTATTCTATCAAATTCATTATCTGGTCTTCCAACTCCAACACGGACTCTTGGAAAATTTTGAGAACCTAATTTTTCAACCATAGATTTCATTCCATTATGTGATCCAGCTCCACCTTTTGCTCTAACTCTTATTGTTGAAATATCTGTATCCATATCATCATATATAACTATTACATTCTCTAATGGAACTTTGTAAAAATCAACGTATTCCTTTACAGATTCTCCACTTGAATTCATAAATGTTTGTGGTTTTATTAACATTACTTTCTGGCCTTCTATAATTCCGCTTCCAAAGATAGCATTAAATTTACTTCTTCCAAGATCAATATCGTATTTTTTTGCTATTTTATTGATTACATCAAATCCCATATTATGTCTTGTTCTACTATATTCTGGTTCCGGATTACCAAGTCCTACTATTAAGTACATTCCTACTCTTACCTCTCTTTTTAAATATACATTTCAAAATATCTAGCTTCATTATCTTCTATAAAATCTTCTATTTTCTTAAATCCGTCTTTTTATATAAAATTGTATTGCAGTTTCTAGTCTTTCATAAGTTCCTAAAAAGATTCGTTTAAATCCACTTTCTTTGCACATATCCATTACCTTCTCGTATAATGCTTTTGAAACTCCTTGTCCTCTATAATCTTTTCTTACATAAAATTTTTTTAATTCTACATTATCATCACTATGTTTTAATAATGCAATAGTCCCAACAATTTCATTTTTCTCATTAAGTGCAATCCATAATTTTCCATCACTTTTTTTATAAATTTCGTTATTATGTTTTTCTATTTCTTCTCTATGCTCCTCAAATCCAAATTCTTCTACATATATAGATATAATAAAATCATTAATTGCTTTATTGTATGATTCTTCGTAACTTCTTATATTTACCATGATTATTTCTCCTATTTTACTTCATATTTTGCAACTTCTTTATAATAATTTTCTATTTTTTCCATTGTTATCTCCCAAGAATACTCTTTGGATTTTTTAACTCCATTTGAAGCTATTTTATTTCTTAAATTATCGTCTTTAATTAATATTTTTATTTTATCTGCAATATCTTTTATATTGTCCTTTTCCACTAATAAAGCATTATAGCCATCTTTTATAAAATCCTTATTTCCACCATTATTAGTTGTAATAACTGCTGCTCCACATGTCATTGCTTCTAAAACTGGTAAACAGAAAGATTCATATATGGAAGCACAAACATAAATATCTGTATTTCTTAAAGTATCACCTATTATTATTTGTTTTGGATTTATAATTGCTTCCTCTTTACTTTCTATTGGTGCTGTCGGTGTAATCCAGTTTAGTTTAACTTCATACCCCTCTTCTTTTACTTGTTTTATAGCTTCTAATATATCAGAAATTCTTTTAAACTTAGCATCTTCTGATCCTATTATAGATATCGTTATTCTGTCATTTTTCTTATGTGGTTTGTAATAAAATATTTTATCATCTACTGCATTTGGTATAACAATAGATTCTTTATTATACACCTCTTGTAGTTTGTCCTTAGCAAATGTTGAAACTGTATAAACAAATTTAGTCGTATATAGTTCTTTTTCAATGTATTTATATAATCTATCATCTACTTTTGATAAATCAAATAAATGAAAATCTCCTTGTTCAAAATAAATAACTGGAGCTATTTTTTGTTCAATACATTCATATATTTCTCTCCAATATGTAGCAACAATTATGTCACATTTTGGTATACTTTTGCATAACACTTTTTTCCAAGGCACTTGAATAAATACAACCTTTTCATCCAAAGGAAACCAATTTGGTCTTGGATAATGTGAAATCAAAGTAACTGCATGTCCCATCTTTGTTAATCTATTAGCATGCTCTAAAATTATCTTAGATCCGCCACAAATTCCAGTCCAAGTCATTACATACGTTATATTTAACTTCACTTTCTGTGTATCTGTATAAATTAATTCTTGAGGAATAGCACTTTGTAAATGTTTTTCTCTTTCATTAAACTCGACTTTTCTTAATTCATCCAAGTTTTTGAACATACTATTCCTCCTTTAATTAAAAATTAACTTTAATTTATCCCATATTTCATTTGTTTTTACATATTCATTATAATGTTTTTTTACTTTTTCGTCATATTCTTTTAAATCATTTAAAAGTACATCAAATTCATCATTTTCAAACAATTTATTTACCTCTGGAATACCCATTTCCAGATTTTTGTATGTATTTTCTATACTATTTTTATAATTTTTACTATTAGTTATATATTCAAATAAAGGTTTATATTTTATCCATCCTCTTGATGCTTTATAAAATCTTTGCTCAATTTGTTCTTCTGATGTTTTAATCTTCCTTAATGTTTTAGGATATTTTCCTCTTGTAATGTTTGTATATTTTAAAAATCCATCATGAAAATGATATACTGGAACCTTGATAACTTTTGAGTCATTTAACCTAGTAGAAAAGAAAGTATCTTCTCCTCTTGCTCCCTCTGGATTATAAAAAGCAGGAATTTTGTTAATGTTTTTCATGTTTAAGCATAAGGTAGAACCGGAAACCCATTTACCTACGCCATCACTTTTAATTTCGTATGCTCCTTCCCCAGATGCTAATTTCGGATCAGCATAAGTTATTCCATTATACTTTATAAACTTTTCCTTAATCGAATCCCATGAAATAATATCATTACCTAATGCTTCTATAAAGCATTTAAATTTTTCTTTATCTACATCTTCATCTAATTCTACATATGGAATTGGTGAAATGTATCCACAATGATATCCTATTGTGACATCTGCCTGTTCTATATATTTTAGGTGCATTGCAATATTATCTTGTTTTTTCCATATTATTTCATTTGTATTTTCATCTTTTATACATGCTACTGGATATTCATCATCATCCCAAAATAATAAATAATCAACTTTTGACTTTAATGCATAATACATTAAAGAATTTCTTCCTTTTGCATGTCCATGCCCAAAGAACAAATCTGCATTTGCTTTCGTTAATACTTCTTTAGCAATTAGTTTTTTCTTTTCTTCTTCAATATCTTCAGGTGTAATATATTTTATTTTAATATCTTTATATACACTTGGTATAATACCATAAAAATCAACCCTTGTTGTGTATTGGTATCCTAAATCAAACAATATAAAAATTGTTAATTTAACATTTGTATCTGTATCTTTAAATTGATTAATCAATTGTTCATATGTATTATTAATTACTTTACATACATTAGGTCTACCAGTTACAAATCCTAAGCCAAAATTTACCACTTTATCCATGCGTATGCTCTCCTTTTTACATATTGTTAGAACTTTAACAATACTATATAACTAAGTAATTATATCATATATTTTGCAAATATGTCAAATTAAGATTTTCTTGTGTTTCTAAGGTTTGAAGACCATAACCATCAAAAAAAGTTAGAAGAAATCTTCTAACTTATAATCTTTATCCAATTTATCACTAAGATAAATTTTACTTATTATTTCTAATTCTTTTATATTCTCTTCTGATAGATTAAATGAGAATAATTTTTTTGGTGGAGCCATAACAATATACCTTATGGCAGTCATTGTTGAATTACTCATTTTTAGTGCACTCTTATCTTGTAATGCACAAGAACTACATTTAAATCCGCTATCTCTAAAGCTAAAGTACTCAAGTTTTTCTTTTTCTCCACAGCAGACACACTTATCTATTACAGGCATAAATCCCAATAAACACAAGAGTTTTATTTTGAAAATAGCAATAATTAAATCCAAACTCTTTTCTGACTCTGATATCATATATAGTGTATTCAAAAATAATTGTAAAATTTTATATGTATTTTGATTTTCATCTGTAACATCATTAATAATTTTTGTAATATGTACAGCATAATTTAACTTATCTATATCTGTTCTTATTTTATAAAAAACTTCTATAACTTCACATGAGTTTAAATTATATGAGCTTACTCCCTGGTAAATCATATATTCTCCAAAGCATAGAAATTGAGTTGCTGCCATAAGTCCACTCTTTGGTCTTCTTGAACCTTTTGCAGCACACCCAATTTTTCCATTAGGAGTTAATATTGTTACCATTTTATCATAATCACTCATATTGTTTTCCGATATTATTATCCCTTTTGTCTTCAATATTCCCATATTGTTCCGCCTTCATTACAACATTTTCTATATTTTGTTTTTCTATATTTTGTACCTCTTTTAATTCTAAAAAAGTATTAATATCTCCTGTATTTTTAAAAGTATTCCATGCCATTTGTTTTATCATGTAATTCATCTCCATTCACAAGAAAAGTCTTTCCTTTCCTTCTATTATCTTTTGCATTTTTATTATTTTTATACTGATTCATAGAATTTATTGCAATTTAAATTTTTTTACAAATTGATCATTGTTAAGCCAATCCTCTTTTACTTTTACCCATAATTTTAAATTTACTTTTATATCTAGCATTTTTTCAAGATCTTCTCTTGCATATGTTCCTATTTTTTTTAACATACTGCCATTTTTTCCTATAATAATGCCCTTATGAGAATCTCTTAAGCAATATATCGTTGCATCAATATTAAATATAGGCTCACCTGATTGTGTTTTTTTCTTTTTTATTTTATCTGCTTCGACAAATATTCCATGAGGTACTTCATCGTTTAATAACCTTAATGCTTTTTCTCTTATTGTCTCTTCTACTAATTGTCTTGTAGTTTGATCTGTATATTCCTCAATATCATAATATGCAGGACCTTCGTTTAAGTTACTTTCGATTTCATCTAAAATTACATTCACATTTATATTTTTAACGGTAGAAACTGGAATTACAGTTACAAAATTGTATTCTTTTTGGTATATGCTAATTAATTCTGCAATATGTGCTTTATCTACTAAATCAATTTTATTAATTACAAGTATCGTTTTCTTTTTAGCTTCTTTTATTTTTTCTAGAATAAGCCTATCGCCTTTACCAATTTCATCTGAAGTAGCTTCAACCACAAATACAACAACATCAACATCTTTTGCAACATCAAAAGCTGTTTCCACCATTACATTTCCTAGTTTAGATTTTGGTTTATGAATTCCTGGTGTATCTATAAATATTATTTGTGAGTTTTCCCTATTAACAATAGCTTTAATTGCATTTCTAGTTGTTTGAGGCTTATTTGCAATAGCCGCAACTTTCTCTCCAACTAATTGATTTAATATACTTGATTTTCCTACATTTGTTCTTCCTATAATTGACACAAATCCTGACTTAAACATTTCTCCTCCTAGTGCTATTTTTTCCATTTCATTTACAGTTTTATTATATAATTCAAACATTAAAAAGTCAACTAATTGTTCATGTTTCAAGTCCTAAACTTCAAGTCAATTTGATACATATAACACTAAAAAATGACAAAGATAAAATATAAATTGAAGACAAATTGTTAAACTTTTTGCCTAACATTTTGTCTTCAATTAAATCCTTGTCATTTTTTGTTTTTATTTTGAACATTTATGTTTTTTATTCATTACTTGTTTTATTGGCTTTAATTTTTACATTTGCATTTATTGGACATATTTGTATAAATGTTTTTCCATCATTCACGTCAATTTCTTTACCTTCTAAGTCTTTATATATAGTTTGAGAACTCCTTGATTTTTTCTCACATTTTATTGGTATTGCTTTTCCATTTGTAATGTAATATCCATCAAGCGTTTTTTCATTGTCTATATTTTGTCTTCCATAACTATCTATAGATGTATTTTTAGCAAATGATATTATGATATTCTTGGTGGTAACCGTTTTATTAGTGTTCCAATCTGTTTGTTTTTTTCCTCTTGAATATCTAGTATAAACTTTGTTTTCTGAATCATATGTATATTTTACTGTATTATTTTCTGAGTATGGAATTGTAACACTATCTGCTACTTTTCCATTTTCTAAATTTACCTCATCAACCACATAATTTAATACTGTATCTTTTTTTGTAGTTGTTTTATATTCTTTTCTTTGTGCTATTTTTAGAACATTTGCAGTACTTGTTACTGCATTATGAGGAGAATATCTACTGCTATCTCTCCAGAATGAAGATGCACTTTCATATATACCATTAATATTATTTACACTCAACTCGCTAATATCTGATCTTGCTTGTGGGCTCCAACCATAATGAACATATATTGCATCATTTTCTAAAGCATAATCTAAAAAATTGTGTCTTGAACTTCTAAGTGGACCAACTTTTGATACGTCTTTATCCTTCATTACAATCATTAGTCTGGTTTCTCCACCTTCAACTATCATTTCATATATTAAATCAGCTTGTTGTAAACCAGCTTGTGGCATTGCATTAATGTTATTATCTATCATAAATGCAATTGGCCTTGTATTTCCTGCAAATGTTTTTGGAGTTTTTACTTCTTCTTTTTGTATTTCATTTTTGCCATTGTCATTAACTGTTGCAACTCCAGTGTCTCTATCTTCATTTTGTTTTACCATTTTCATTGCAAATAATACTCCAGCCACAATAATCAGCATTATTAGTACAATTACAAGAATTCTTGCACCACCTTTTGATTTACTTTTTTCATTCTTAATTGTTCTCTTCGCACCCATAAACGGTTCCCCCTTTTAATGTACTGCTAATGATATTAAACCATATATTATTAATACCAACATAATTCCTACACAACTACTAAATACTACTTCTGATAACTTATGCTTATTTGATTCTATTCTGCTTTCCGCAAGTAATATTGAAAGCACAAGTGATAATGTGATAATTACAACATTATCTGTTGTTAGCCAAATAATTGTATTTGCTGCAAAACCTAATGCAGCATGACCACTTGGTATAAATCTTTTATTTAAAATTTTTTGTTTGTTCGTAGTAGCAATAGCTATTAATGCAAGTATTCCTATTATAGTAATAATAACTGAAGCAAATGCTAAATGTACAGGTGAACTTGCAATATTTCTTATAAACTCTAATCCTATGTTACTAATTTTATCAAAAAACAAAAAGTATGCTACAATAACAGCATTAATTGCAGTTATAACAACCCCACCAGCTGCAACATCTTTCGCAATTTTAGCTTTTGGATGATATAAATCTGTATATAAATCTACAACTGTTTCAATTGCTGTGTTTACCATCTCTGCAAATATAATTAATACAATTGTAAACATAAAAATTAAGAATTCTGCCTTTGATAAATCAAAGAATAAACTTATAATTACAACTAACACTGCAATAATTAATTGTCTTTTTATATTTCCTTGAGTTGTAGTTGCATATATAATACCATTTATTGCATTCTTCCATGCATCTAAAAAACCTTCGTTTTTTATTTTATGATCTTTATCTGCTTCGTAAGGAAGATCTCTACTAATATTTAATTTTTCAAGTATATTTTCTTCTTTTTTTCTCATTTGTTTTTTATCATCTTCTACCATATGATCATATCCCATAAGATGATAAAATCCATGAACTACCATATATGACAATTCTCTTTCAAAACTATGTCCATATTCTTTTGCTTGTTCTTGCACTTTTTGTATTGATATTACTATATCACCTAAAATATCCCTAACTTGATTTTCAGTATCATCAACTTGATCTTTTTTAGCTGAATCTTGTACCATTGTGTCAAGCTCTTCTTTTTCAAACATAGGAAAAGAAAGTACATCAGTAGCCTTATTAATATTTCTATACTGTTTATTTATTGTTTTTATTTCTTCTGGGTTAGTTAGTGTAATACTCATATATAAATTTGTATTTTGCAAATTTTCCACCTCAAAGCATTTATCTACTACCTTTTTTATTGTTTTTTCGTATTCGTCATTTGTATCAATACCTTTATATATAATTTCGCAATTTTCTTTCATTTCAAATCCTTTTCCTTATACCACAACTTTTTCTTTCTTAGATTTTTTCTTTTTTTCATTTTTTACTACTTTTGTATATTTTCCATCTGATGAATATGAATTCATTAATTCCCTCATTGCACCTAATTCAACTAATCTATTTTTATAGAATTTAATAATTTTATAGTATTTATTTTCATTTATAGACACTTTTTTAAGGTCACTTTCCACAAATAGTATCTCTTTTTGTTTAATATATTCATCGTAATTTGAATCTCTTAGTTCATTAACCTTTTTATATTCATTCCAAAAAGCTTTATACTCTTCTCTTTGAGATGGTTTGTCCCAATAAATTTTTGTGCTAAGAAGACGTACATTGTACTCTTCCATAATATTAATTAATAGTGAATATGCTTTTTGTTGTTTCTTTGCAATTTTAGTATCAACTATTAAACTACGTGCATCTTTTAATAATTTAATATAACATTGCTCAGCTACAACAAGAGGCAAACTATGTGTAAACAATTTTCTACTAATTCCTAAAAGAATCATATTTTTCTCAATATTATCATTTTGGTCTAACTTGCCTACTGTAAATCTTTCAAACTCGTTATATCCATCTAGTATTTCTTTATATGTGTCGTCGTTGTCTAACTCCATTTTAATAGGTAAAATATTAGAAATATATTCCTCTAATGTTTTAAAAATTTTATTGTATATTTCTTGCTTTTCACCATCAGATATATTATCTGCTAAACGTATTGAGTAATGTTTTAAAAGTCCTTTATATAATATTTCCATTTCAGCAGCATAAAACTTTTTATACTTTTCTAATATTTTTGTTTTTTCATTTGATACAGTTTCATAATCTAGTCTCATTAAATACATTTGTTTTTTATATTTATATTCCGTATATCCAGTTTCTTTTAGATGAGTGATCATATAATACTGAGATAAAGCTTCTTTTTCAAATTCACTTGCAGTATCATTTTTCACTTTTTTATAAATGGAGTCCATAATATATTTATCAATTGATTCTAGATATAGTGCATATGTATCATCAACCTTTTTACTAATGGCTTCTCTTCTATTTTCATCTTCAATTTTTTCTACATTTAAAGAATTTT
The DNA here is from genome assembly GCA_902406115.1 of uncultured Clostridium sp. Classification (GTDB taxonomy): domain Bacteria; phylum Bacillota; class Clostridia; order TANB77; family CAG-508; genus CALXVA01. The sequence continues at coordinate 130,301 of CABPCL010000002.1, forward strand.
CATATGCCTTTAACACATTATTTCTTTTCATAGAAATCATCATACCATTTAAGCTAACTTTTGTAGGTATTAATAATTTTGTTAGTGTGTTTGTAATCTTAGAAAAAAATGTTTTCTCCGAGCTATATACTCTTAAACTTCTTTCTTCCATATACTCCCCCGTTCCGTCTTTTCTTTTGTTTTTTTGTAACTGACTTCTCATTAATTACAACTCCTTTAAAAGACTATTTTTTCTTTTGTCCCAATGTTTTCTTGTACTTCATATGTAACTTCAACTTCAACATATCCTCCACCTTGAGATACGTCTACTTGTTCATTTAATATACTTTCAGGGTCTTTTATCTGATTATTTAATTCTTGCTTTGCTCTTTGTACTCCTATATTTTTAGCTTCTTCTGCACTATGAATAATATCTACATTTTTATATTCTTTATTTGTGTGTTTTATAATCTCTATTGGCAAATAAAAGTCTGAAAATAATCTTAATTTTTTATTTTCCTCTATTGTATCATAATTTTCAAAATTTGAAACCCTTTTATAAAAATTTATTTTAAAATTATTTATATTTACGGAATATTTATTTTCACACGATCCTGTTTCCTGTTTTTCTGTTTCTTTTAAATACACCTTTTGTTTATTTGTATACCATACCTTTGCCTTTATTTCCCCTTGCGCGTGGACATAGCGAGTTCCTGTATACTTTCCTTCCATCCATCCCCCAATTAAAATATCACCTTTTTTTACAAGATCTCCTTCTTTTACTAGGGGCGTACCATTTCCAGCATTCACTTTCAATATCATACAAGTTTTATCTGCAACAATATTACAATATTCGTCTTCATTTATTATTTCTGGTTTTTTATCTGCCTCTACTATTTTTATAATCATATTTGTACCTTTTATCTCAATTCCAACCCATGCAATATCGTCTCTTTCTAATCGTAGTTTATTAATTACTTCTTTTGTGTTAATCTGATTTTTAAACTTGCCTATGTTAAATCCCCCGTCTTTTACAACTTGCAAAATTTCTTCTTTTGATATACTTTGATTTCCAACTACATCAATATTCCATATAAAATTAGATAATGCAATAATCCCTAGGAAAACAAATATTAATAAACCAATAAATAATTTTCTTTTTTTATATTTATTTAAAATGAAAGGCACACCTTTTTTATTATCAATCTTCATTTTACATTGAGTTTTTTTGCAAACAGACTTTAATCTTTTAAAATCACGTATTCCAACTCTTGCATGTAATATTGTTGATTTTTCTCTTTTTAAATTCCATAAAAATATGCTCTTACTAGCACATATATTAATAAATCTCTCTATATAATATCCTTCTACAACAATATCTACAAAACCCAAAACGTAGTTTATTAATATTTTCCACTGCAAAGTTATTCCTCCTCGCTTTCAAGATCTTCTGTATTTTCAAAGTCTATACTATCTATTTTTCCTTTAACAATAATATCATCTGTTGTCATTTCATCTAGTTTTAAGTTAAATCCATTAATATTAATAATTCCAATATGTGTATTCAATCTAATAAAATAATCCTGATACTCCAATATTCCCTTATGATTTTCTATTAACACCTGCTCAAATCCAACAATTGTAATCTTAGGATTATTTGTGCTTAACTCTTGTGGAATATCTAATAAAGTATCCAATCTACTTGGTTGTTTTCTTTTTCTCATATTTCCTCCTTGTCAGTTAGGGGACGTTCCTTTTTCTGCCATCTTGTCACCCTAGGGACATTCCTTCGAAGCCACCTAAAGATGGCAGAAAAAGGAACGTCCCCTAACTGACACTATTGTTCAAATTCGTTTAAAGACTTAAACTCATACCCCTGTTTTTTTATTTCTTTAATGCACTCATCTAAAATGTTGCTATTATCTTTTGAAGTTCCATGTAATAACATAACCTCACCATTATGCAAATTGTCTAAAATTTTCTTTTTACCATATGCTTCTCTGCCCTGTTTTGCTTCATCCCAGTCATCATAAGCAAATGACCACATAACCGTTGTATATCCTAAAGTATTTGTATAAGCTATAGTTCTCTCACTATACTCTCCTTTTGGTGGTCTTATATATTTCATTTCATACCCAAATTTTTCGTAAATAGATGTATGTAATTCCATTACTTCTTTTTTTATTGTTTCATTATTAATTTCAGGCATAGATTTATGGTTTACTGTATGATTTCCTATAATATGACCCTCGTCAATCATTTGTTTAACTAAATCTGGCTGAGTATTTACATAGTGTGCCGTAATGAAAAATGTAGCTGGTACTTGGTTCTGTTTTAGTACCTCTAAAATCTTTTTGGTATATCCTGCCTCATAACCACTATCAAAAGTTAAATATATGTATTTTTTTTCATTATTGCCCATGCAGATTCCTTTATATTTTTCTATTATACTTTTATTAACAGCTCCTAAGTCTGGCTGAGTGTGATTATCATTTCTTTTAATTCCCCATCCGATTTTTTTATTACTAAGAACTGCTTGTGCATTTGTTGTTACTACCTCTCCGATTTTCTTTTGCCTGTATTATAGAAAATGTAAAAGTAAATATTAATGCACAAACTACAAATATACTAGAAATTGTTATCTTTTTATCAAAACTTGCTTTCATACTCTATTTCCCCTCTCTTTTTTTACATTGTATGAATTTTCAAAAAAATTATTACTGGTTATTAGATATAGATGAAAGAAGAAATTTATTATATATGAGATAAAAGCAAAGAACATTAGATTTTTAATCCAATGTTCTTTATTATTTATTAACTATTTACTTTTTCTTTATTATCCTTTTTTAAAGCAATGTATATAGATGCAATTATAAGTATAATAATTATTCCTAAAAATACGCCTGTCGTATCTATACACACATCTCTTATAGATGGTCCTCTTCCTGGTACAAAGCTTTGGTGCCACTCATCTGATACTGCATAAATAAGTCCAACTATTAGGCTTGTCCCTAATTTAGTTCGTAGTTTTATAGGGAAGGTGCACATGAAAGTCATAATACACATCCCTACTACTGTATAAATTGACAAGTGAGCTAATTTTCTTACTATTGGTTCAGCATGTTCAATCATTTTCGTCTTTGTTTCTGCACTTAGATCTTTTGTATATGGAAACCTATTTATAAATTCAGTTGTTATTTTATTACTTAAACTTCCCGACTCTTCTCCATCTTGTGCAGAAAAATTAAATATTATAAAAAACGTACAAAGCAGTAAGATCATCGAGATAATTCTTAATATAATTTTTTTCATATTTTTCCTCATTCAAATTTAGTTAAACTATTTTATATTTTATTTTCCCATTACAGCTTTTATTTGGCTCTTAGCATTTTGTACTGATGTAGAATCTGGAAGCATAATATATAATTCTTGACTTCCCATTGAATAAGTAGGTCCATATGATCCTGTACCTGTTAAAGAATTTGATTTTACTGTCCATGATGACATATTTTCTAACTGATTCTTTACCAATTTACTTATTTCACTTTGTTCAATATTAGTTTGAAAACTTCCTTCTAATGAATTTAAAATACTTGTGTATTTTGTCAATATTGTTGTACTATCTAATACTTTATTAATAATAGCTTCAATAACTTGTTGTTGATTTTTAACTCTTTGATTATCTCCGTCTGAGAAAGAATATCTTTCTCTACTATATGCTAAAGCTTTACCTCCATTTAGGTGATTGTATCCTTTACTAAATGTATATGATGGCTCTGTATTTGTAGTAAAATTATAATTAGAATATACGTCTACACCACCAATTGTATCCACTAGTTTAATTACTGTTGTAAAGTTTACTCTTACATAATAATTTATATCCACATTTAAAAGATCTTCAACTGTTGTAACAGTTTCACTAACTCCATATATTCCAGAGTGTGTTAATTTATCTTTTGCTTTTTTGCTATGCAATGTTACATAGTAATCTCTTGGAATAGAAGTAAGTAAAACTTCATGAGTTTTTGTATTAACAGTAGCTAGTATATTAGCATCACTTCTTGAAACATTATTAATATTTCCATAAGTATCTATTCCACTAATATATACATTAAAAATACCATTTTCTATATTATTCTTAGAGTTTTTATTTGAGATTTCTGCTTTTTTCTCTATTTTATGTGTTGCTGTATATATAACTTTCGTATTAGCTTTAAAATCTTTTATTTCATCATCTAACATACTGTATTGAGTTGAACTTATTAAAATAGCCTCAATATCACTATTTACTAATTTGTTTCCTATATCTGTTAAATTACTTTCTTGTTTCAAAACAATACTTGCCTTGTTTTGTATTTCTGTTTTCACATCATCTTCGACCTGAAATATATATACTCTTTCGTCATTTAAATCTTCTATTTTATCGTATTTACTATCTTTCTTTACTACTACATAATATTCTTCCTGCTCTACAACTTCTTTAAACATTGATTTTAGGAAGTTATCTGTTGCAAAAAGATAATTAATTGCATTAACATACACAATCGAAACAACAATTGCAATAATTAAACATACAATATTTAATTTACGTGTTTTATGCTTTTTAGCAAGTCCAGTAGCTATTGCAAAAGTAAAAACCATCTCTGCTATGGTGAATATAGTTACATATATTCCTGGTAGCATATCCATTTTTATTAACGCAATATAAAACATAATTGAAATTACAACATATACGAATGATAGTAATTGTAGAATTGCATCAAATTTAGTTTTTTTGTTTGTCCTATTTTTTTTATTTGACATTTTTTCTTCTTTACCTATTCCTCTACCTTTATACATTTTGTTCCTCCCTAGTTATGTGCAAAATATTTTTATAAATTCTCTATTAAATAATTAATAGTCTTTCCTTTTTCTTCTTGTATAAATTTATTAGTTTTTTTATAATCAATTTTTTTAGTTAGTATACCTTCCATATCTTTAATATCTTCTATCATCCTATCCTCTTTATAACATCTTTCTAATAAATCAGTTAATTTTTGCCTATTACTATTTCGAATAATTGTTGCAAACTGTTTATTATATTTTATAGAATATATGGTTCCATGAAAAGTATCTGTAATAATGTAATCTGCTTTTTTTATGTATTCTAGTAATACAAATGGAGAAACATCTGGAATATATATGTCACAAAATGGTTGTATGGTACCTATTGTTATTAACTTTTTGTTATACTTTTTAGCAAATTTCTTTATTTCTATTTGTTCTTTTTCTTGTATTCTTTCAGAATAAGCATATACAATAATATAATCTTTGATTTTTACAGTATCTTTAGTTATTTCATTTTCAAAATCGTATATTAGCACAGGGTCTAAATTATAATATGGTTCAATTCCTGTAAGTTCTTTAATAATATTTCCAGAATTTTTATCTCTTACTGAAATGGCTTTAAATTTTGATAGCATATTGGATAATTCTTTTTTAATATGATACTCTTCAATTTTTTCAATAGTTGTAGACCCAAAAGAAGCTGCGTAACTTATTACTTTTTTAGCATTATTGTTATAACCAAATAATTCTTTTGAATATCCTACATTTTTATTATTCTGAGTACAGTTAAAGACTTCATCACTTCCTATTACTAAAGTATCTACTTTTGCTCTATAATTATTTTCTTTTGATAATCCTATAATTTTCCAAAATTCATTTTCAAAGCTATTAAAGAATTTTTCACTTTCTTTATACATCTTTCTAGCCTTACGCCTTTTTTTACTAAAGCATAACTTAATCAAATTAAGTATTCTTTTAAAAAAACAACTTTTATTTTCTGTTACATCTTTTTTTGTATTTAAACAATCTTCTACTTTATAATCTACAAATTCTACTTTATGCCCTTGTGATTCTATTATTTTTTTTAAAGCATATGCTTGTAAAAAAGAACCATAATTTTTTATTCTCTGCATAGATAATATTCCTATTTTAATTTCAATCACCTCTTATTTCACAAATAATTTGTTTTTTATACATATCATCATCAATCTCAGAAACAATATTTCCTCCCTTTGCTTCATTTACATACTTGCCTTTTATTGCTACCTTATTATCACTCTGTTTTAAAAACCATTCATATTCAATATCTAAATGTCCTATATCTAATGCTCTATATCCTAATTTTCCTAAATCATAAGCTAATATCGTAGCTGTTGGTCCTAAAGCAATAAGTATTGTTTTATTTTTATCTATTTTCTTTGCTTCTTCTAAAATTTTATTATAATAATTAAATGCATTTTCCGCTGGTCCAATAATTCTCTCTATTTTTTTTGCATTTTCGAATAAATCGTTACCTATTCCTAATCTTGTTTTTTCTCCTTCTATGAAAACGATCTCTTGCCCTTCCCAAATCTTTTTAAGTAAATTAAACAATTTTACCTTTTTAGTTTTGTCTTTGTATCTCATATATACTCTTGTTACACAAGCATTTTCATAAATTTTTTTATAATCTAGTTTTGTATATATATCTCTTTTTTCCCAAATCTCTTGTTTCCAGAATTTTTTTATATTTTTTTTGCAATCTCTCAATGATTTATATGAAAAAACATCATTAAATCCAATTAATACATTTTCTTCATTGGAATTTAAAACTTCTTTGAGCTTCTTGGCTAATTCTGGTACATACTCCTGAAATCTCAAGGAAGTACCTTGCATTAAAGAAATCTCTCCATCACCCACTCTTGCCAATGACTTTCTTGTATTCACAAGAGTTTCTGCTGTTTCAAACTCTGTTTTTACTTTTGGAAATTTATTAAATTTAATAACAACAAAATATCGTAGCTCTTCTCTTATATCTTTTGCTAAATTGTAAAAATAATATAATACCTTTACTATTATTTTTTTTATCTTTACATTTACTTTTTCTTCTAATGCCTTTTTGGCTGCTTTTTCAAATCCATATTTTGGATATGCTTTTTTAAATTTATAATAAGGCTTTCCTTTGATAGGTGCTCTATTTAAAGGAATATTTCCTTTAATAGCTTCTTCTATTGGTCGCTTTTCTAGAAATAATTTTTCTTTACAACTCTCTAGAAACTCTTCTCCACTTTTTGTATTTATTAAAATTAATGATACTCCATCTTTAATAGAACTCTTAAATGGTATTTTTTTACCTAGTCCACAGAAGTCCCCTATTGTAATATCTGCTACTCTATTAGTATTGCAATATTTACATTTATAACAGTTCTCTCTTTGAAATACACCTTTTACATATCCCTTATAATATAAATCTTCCCATTCGTCTTCTAAATATATTAAATTATTATCTTTATCATATAATGTAAATTTATTATCATATACTCCTCTAAATTTAATATCATATACTTTTTCTTTTATATCTTCTTCGATTTTTTCTACATGCTCTTTTAATAACTTTTGATCCGGGGTTCCAAAGCAAACTAAATCTACTGTTATTAAATTTTTGTAGTCTTTTTGTAGATAAGATTTAAGTCCACTTATTTGACAAGGTGTTCCTATAAATATAACATTTTTATTTTGTTCTAAAAATGTTTTTGTTTTACCATAAATGTTACCTAATTTAGCCTGTACATATTTAGATCCTTTAAAAGTAGAAGCTTGCTCCATAGTTGTTGCCACATCAAAAATCAACTCTAGCTGTTCATTAAACCTTGTTCCTATGGCTATACCTTCATTTTCTATTACTTTACGATAAAAAACAGATGCAACTCCACCTGAGGCACTAGTTTTTCTTTCGTCTTTCTCTAAGCTCCAAGCTGCATATACATTTTTAATACTTCCTGTATCAATCATTTTTTTGTCTCCTATTTATTAAACTAGCAATTCTATTAATAATTTTTTCTTTCTTTATATCTTTTAATTCTTTTTTTAAACACTTTTTACAAGAATATTCAAATCCATGTTTAGGATATAGCCTCAGAAACATAGTATGCTTTTCAGTTTCCTTTGTAGGATTTTTTAATTGTTCATTTTCTTTTGTTGCTTCGTCTATATCTCGTTCTTCTAAAAACAATTCATTCTTACATTCTTCCAAAAATTTTTCACCTTTTTTTGTATTTGTTAATATTAGAGATACACCATTCTTTGTAGAATATTTGAATTTTTTTTCTTTTCCTAATCCCCAAAAATCTCCAATGGTTATATCAGATATTCTGTTAAGATTTGCATACTTACATTGGTAGCAAGATTTTCTACTAAATATTCCATTTAAGAATCCCAAAAGGAATAAATCTTCTCTACTACTTTTTTGATAAACTATTTCCTTATCTTGATATGCTGTAAATAAATAACTATCTTCTCCTCTAAAAGTGATTCTATTTATACATTTTCCTTGTTTATTTTCTATATTTTTTACGTGTTCATTCAGCAATTTATTTGATGGAACACCATGACATATTAGATCAATGGTTATTAAATTTTTGTATTCTCTGTTTAAATACATATTAACTCCTGCTACTTGACATGGAGTTCCTATAAATAGAACTTTTTCCCCTTGTTCTAATTTTTCTCTTATATTTCTATATATATATCCTATATAGCTCTGAATATATTTTGAACCTTTAAATTTTTCTATCTGCTCTTCATTATTTACTAAACTATGTTTTAATTCCATCTTTTCGTTAAAGCTCGTTCCTGCTATATATCCACCTTTACTTACAATATGCTTATAAAATGTAGTAGCTATGCCACCTGATGCACTGGTTTTTCTCTCATTTTCATTTAAGCTCCAAGCTGCATATGCTTTTATAGGATTATTTGAGTTGATAACATTATTTATCGGACAAGTTCTTAAACACAAATTACAATTTATGCATTTAGATTCATCTATTTCTGGTACTAAACTACCATATTCATCTTCTTTCATTTTTATACAATTTTGAGGACATTTATTCATGCATGCACAACAACCTGTACATTTTTCTTTTGAACAAATTTCTTTCATTTATACTTTTCTCCTATTATTTAATTATTTCTATTAACTTGTTTATAGACTTTTTTCTCATTTCTATAATTTTTTCTCTACATTTTTTAAAATCTATTTCTTCATTTATTTTCTTTTCTATCTTTTTATAAGAATCTTCTTTGTTGATAATTCTATCAGAAAGTTCTAATTTTTTCAATAAGTCATTTACTTTACAACTAGCGGGAATTGAAATAAACTTTTTCTCGTTTAATATAGAAAATATTGTTCCATGAAAAGTTGTCGTAACAACGTATTCAGCATCTTTAATTACTTGGCTAAATTCTAATGGTGAACAATTAATATTATATTCACACCAATCTTGTTTCATACAAACAGATACCAACTTCAATTTTTTTTCTTGTGCAAATCTTTTAATCTTTTCTATCATCTCTTCTTGTAGATAATATGTATAAATTAATATGTATTTTTCTTTTATTGGATTAATATAAGAAACTTGAAGTCTATCAACATCTACTAAAAAAGTGGGGTCACATACCATCTCGCAGTCTATATTAAGTAGATCTTTCATAATACATTTTGTATTTTCATCTCTAACATATATTCTGTCTATTTTTTTTATAAGATCTAATATCTTAGGATATTTAGCCATATCATCTTTATTTGCATTTCCACAACTGATAGCGTAAGCTATTTTTCTATCTGTTAGTATTTTATCACCATAAAAATGTTTTTTTCTAAAAACTGGCGTATTTACGTTCCACAATTCATCACTTCCTATTATTACTATGTCAAAAGTATCCTCATTAACATTTTTCAATAATATTTCAGGATTTCTATTAAAATCTTTTTGAAATTCATAATATTTTGCATTGTTATAGAAAAAATTTCTAAAAAAAGTATTGTAATCTTTTATACTTCCCATAAAGACTTTTTTAACTTTTCTATTACTTCTAGTTTTTATAAATTTAACATTGTGTCCTAGATCTTCTAAAGCTAATTTCATAGCATATGCTTGTAAAAATGATCCAAAGTTTGCTGAATCATGTACTGTTATAATTCCTATATTCATTTTATCCCTCTTTTTTTATTTTTTTTATCACTAATGACATTATCCTATTTCTTTCATTTCGATTAAACACTATATATATGTTTAATATATATCCCATTATTCCAGCTACACCTGCTACCAATATAAGATTTCCCCAACTATTTATATTCATTGTACATTTTATAATATAGTAAAATACAGCTAATACACCAAAGCAGATAGTTGACTTAATTAATATAGGATAAAAGGTTGTCCATTTAATTTTCAAATTATGTGCTGCATAAATTGGTACAAATATTATAACTCTTAATAATAAAATAATAGAACTTACCCCTGCTACAGCATATATTCCTAAGTTTGTTCTTTTCAATAAAACAAATACTAAAGCTGTGCTTATGATGCTTAATATTAATGTAAGAATAACAGGTAATTTTAATTTATTTGTAACAGTATTTATAGAATATAATGTATATATATATGAGCTTATAATATTTGGTCCTAGAGTTAGTATAGATAATATTTGAATCATAATAATTTGTTCTTGATTTTTATATGGCATCCACAAAGAATAGAACTCTGTTCCAAAAATTATAAAACCAGCTATAGGAACAGTCATTATAAAAGTTAATACTTTTATTGAAAATTTTACTTCTTTTACTAATTCTTCTATATTATTTTCTGCATATAATATTGTAAACTGAGGAGTAAAAACACTAGATATCATGCTCAAAAAACTAGTTATCTGAGTTGGTAATGTCTTAGCTATAGATAAGATTCCCATTTCTTGTCCACCTAAAAATAAATTAGCAATTACTAAATCTAATCCGGTTAATAATGCTGAACTTAGACTGTTTATAGAATTCCATATTCCAGAAGAAATTAATGTCTTTACTGCTTTTCTATTAAAAGCTTTCCATTTTAGTTTTAAATCTGGTAATAGCTTTTTTGTAAAAATCATATCAGTTATAATAACAACAATTGTATATATTGTAGCTGAAATTACTATGTAATATATTTTTGGTTTAAATAGTGCAAATAAAATGATAAGTGTTATAATTCTAATAATATTTGCTATTACATTTCTAATTGATGTCATATCCATTCTATTTTTTACAAATGTCGCAACACCATAAACAGATGCTATGACTCCTATTATAAAGTTGAAAAATGATAGTGCAAATGTAATTTTTACATCTTTTACCAATTCTGGTGAAATATTTATTATATCATTTAAATTAAAAATCAGATATACCGATATAACCGCTAAAACAAGTGCTATGATAATATTTGAAAATAAAACAGAATTAAAATATTCATTAGCTTTTTCTTCATTTTTTTTATGTATCTCTATAGTTATAAATCTTGCTGCCATAGAATTTAATGCTACTGTTATAATAGAAGCATAGCTTACAAAATTGTTGGCTAGCCCAATAAAACCATAAGCTTCATCGCCTAATATTTTTACTAGATATGGAGTTATTATAAAGCTTATTACTGCATTTATAACAAATGCTAATGTAGTTGCAATCATATTAATAAATAAACTCTTTTTGTTGTTCATTTTGTTTTTCTCCTTATTATATTACTGGTAATATAAAAACTAAGTCTGGTATTATATATATTAGCCCATATTTTACTCTCTCTTTTATATTATTTGATTTTATTTTTTTATATTCTCTATATATTTTTCTATATTTATCTTTTATATTTTTCACAATTTCTTTATTAAACTTCGCCTTCTTTGAATTATAGTAACAATTTAACAAAATGTAAAGAAACTTTGGAATTTCCTTTTGATATAGTTCTATCTCATTTTTTTTCTTATAAAATTCTAACTTTTCTTCATAAGCTTGTATAACATCTAATCTTTTAGGATTAAATTTTTCTGATATGATACTATTTTCTCGTTGTCTATAATAATAAAATTTTAAATTTGTTACTACTATTTTTTTACATTGATATAACAACTTATAAGTTGTGTATTCATCTTCATGTATTTTTCCCATTGGAAATTCTATTTGATTAAATAATTTTTTTTTGTATAATTTATTCCATGATACTACTCTATTTCCTGATCGTTCTGTAATTAAATTTTCTAATGATTCTTTTGGGGTATAAACTTTAATTTCTTCTTTATCCTCATTATTTATTATAGCATCTTCTTTATAAACTTTTTCGTATTGACATTCTGCAATATCCGCATCATATTTTTTAATGAGCATATACAAATGCGAAATTATACGTTGATCTACCCAATCATCGCTATCTAAAAAGAATATATAATCCCCTGTTGCATTTTTAATTCCCATATTTCTTGCATCAGATAGTCCTCCGTTTTCTTTATGAATTATTTTTATTCTTTTATCTTCCTTGGCATATTGATCACATATTTTAGGGCAATTATCTTTTGAGCCATCATCTATTAATAAAATTTCTAAACATTTATAAGTTTGTGATATCACAGATTCTATACATTTATTTAAAAATTTTTCTACCTGATAAATTGGAATAATTACAGATATTTTTTCCTCCATTTACTATCTCCTTATTTTACTAACCTTCTTATTGTCTCTTTCAATTTACTATAAATAATAATCGTCTTTACTTTTTTATTTTCTATCATTTTTTTAAAAAATTGCAATTTAAACTCTTTGTAATTAACCTTTTTTAAAACTTCTATTTCTTTTATTGATAAGTATTTTAACAATACCTTTTCTATTTCTTTATTACTTAGCATACAAGTTTTTAAAAATAAACTTTGTATACCACTAATTATTATATTACTTATATTTCTGTCTATTTGTTTTTGGCATTCTTCATTATAGCAGTTATTGTTTGTTAAAAAATCTTTTATATATTTATTTAATTCCAATTGAATTTCCATATAATTTTCTCTATATTTCGTCGTTAATGAATTCTCTGTGTATCTATAATTATACAAATATTTATTAATCACACAAATAGTGTTACATCTTTCTATGTAATCTAGATTAAAAATCAAATCTTCTCCTAGGTTATAATCTAACTTAAATTTTATATTATATTGTTTCAATATATCATTTTTATAAAGTCTGTTGCAAGGTGAACTTATTATATAAGCATTATATAAATCCCAGAACTCGTTAATAAACTCTCTTTTAGAATAATTTTTGGTTGGTATTAATGGATTTTTAATTACTTTTTTGTTAGAATAATATTTATAATAATTAGCTAAAATCAAATCATTTTCTTTAATATTTTTCATTAATGTCTCTATAGCTTCTTTCTCGATAAAATCATCACAATCAATAAATATAATATACTCTCCAGTTGCTTTATCAATTCCAAAATTTCTGCTATATGAAACCCCATTATTTTTATTATTATATACTTTTACTCTTGAGTCATTTTTAGCCCATTCTTCACAAATATCTTTTGAATTATCTGTAGAGCCATCATTTACTAGTATAATTTCTAAGTTTGAATAAGTTTGTTTTTTTATACTTTCAAAGCAATCATGCAAATACCTTTCCCCATTATAAATTGGTATTATTACTGATATTTTTGATTCTTCCATTTCGTTCATTATATTTTTCTCCTATAATAAAAAGAAAATTAGAAACATTCTTTTAGTATATAAAGACAATGCTAAAGCATAAGTTAATAACATAATTCTTATTATCTTTATATTATTTGAATATTTACTACCTTTTATACTAATTCCCATATAGATATTTTTTATAGTTCTATACCATATAAAACTTATGATTATTAAAAAGCCAATAACTCCAAAATTATATAAACAATCTATATAACTATTATGAGAATAAACTTCTCTCATAAAAAAGTTGCAATATAATTTTTTTACAGTCATATCATTTCCAAATAAAATATTTAATATTGGTCTTTTAAATGATTCTTCAATAAACGTTATTCCAATAGGAATTCTTCCTGATGTAAATTTTCCTAATTCTCCGTTAATTAAAGCACTTTTCATTTCTTCTAATCTTTTTGACAATTCACTTTCATTCTGATTTGGAGCTTCCTTTTTTGTTTCATTTTTTTCCTTGTCTTCTGTTTCAGTTTTTTCTTTATTTTCTGCTATAGATACTGTTACATTATTTTCTTTACTTTCTATTTTGATTTCGTTGTGATTATTTATATATTTTGGGTTAACCTCTTGTATTATTTCATAATTCTTCACTGTTTGTTCGTCTTTTTGTTCCTTACTTATGTTTAATAATTTATTTCCCATAAATATTGTCACTGTAAAAATTACAACTATAATTAAATCTATTATTTCTTTTTTAAGGTTTTTTCTATTAAAAAATAGATATAATAGAATAGATAAAGTAAGCGTTATGATTCCTGTCATGCTAACTGTAGCAATAACAGCATTTATCATAATTGCCAAAAAAACGTAATATAGTTTTTTACTAAAAAATTTATTCTTAATGGTTAATAATGATAATATTCCTAAATTAATATACATACACATAAAATTTGGTTCATATGTACCTTTAAAACGATAAATAACACTGTTTTCTAAAAGTTCTTTTAAGTAATTATTATTTATTACACCATATAAAATACTATTTAAAACCGCAATTACAATAATCAAACATAACTTTTCTATAAACTTATTTATATCATCGATATTATTAAATTTGAGAACCATTGAAAAATATACAAAAATTAAAACATTAAATAAAGTTATAAAACTTTCTAATTTAAATCCTACTGTAACTAGCCCTATTATAATTGAGAATAAGAAAAATCCTATTATCGATAATTGAAATTTATTTGGTTTTATTCTATTTTTAATTGTATGTATTAGTAATTTTATAAATATAACAACCATAATAATTCTTGAAATAGACCCTTTAATTATATCTATAACCAATACTTCATCGAAAAAAGATAAAAATAAGAAAATAAATAATAAATTTTCATCTTTTTTTGAAAGTATAATCTCTAATAGAATTACTAGTGTAAATATAACTCCTATAACTTTGCTTATATTAAATACAAGTGTTAATATAATAAGTTCTATTATAACTCTTATTAATTGATTTTCTTTTATCGTTTTTACTATTTCTTTCATTTTATTTCCTCTTATATAATTTAATAAATAAATTTGGATATTTCATAATATATCCTTGTATTCTTATAAATAAATTTTTGCTTTTTTGTGGTATCTTATATATCTTTTGGTTTTTCACTAGTTTTATAATCTCTTGTAATTTTTCATCTGTTGTTCCATATGCTACTGGATTTTTTAATATTGATAATGCCAAATTAGCTATTCTATTTTTTAACTGAATGTAACTTTTTTTATCTTTTATCGTGTCAGAAAATTCGGATAGACTATTAATTATTTTTAAGTAACTTTCTACCCATTTATTATCTTTTACTATATTGGTTGTTATGCTATCATCTCTTCTTCTATAAATATAAAATGTTTCATTATAGTATTGCACTCTGTTAGCACCAATAATAGCCTTAGGTGAAAACTCTTCATCTTCATATTTTAATTCAGGTATAAAATAGTATTTTTCTTTTAAATACTCTGTTTTAAAAATGCGACAACAAGCCATTGGAAGATATTCTTTATTTCGAGAACATGTATAAAAATATTCATCTCCTGTTAATATTGGAGTTGTTTCCCTTCTCAAATTTGTTATATCTCTTGATTTGATATTTAGCTTTGTCTCAAATATTTCCTTTATATTCCCCTCTATTATATCTAGATCTTCTTTTATAGCTTGTTCCACTAGTTCGTTAAGAGCATTTGCATATATCATATCATCACTATCTAAAAAACAAATATATTTTCCTTTTGCATGCTTAATTCCTGTGTTTCTTGCTTCACTTAATCCTTTGTTCTTTTCGTGATGCATAATTCTTAAATTCTTAATTTTGTTTTTTTCTACATATTTTTCTATAATGTTTATACTTAAATCATTGCCTTTATCGTCAATACACAATACCTCAAAATCTGCCAAATTACCATTATATATAGAATCCAAACATTCTTCTATATATTTTTCTACATTATATACTGGTACTATAATACTTAGTTTCATTATTCTCTCCTTATCCAGTTAATTTTGCGTGTATATCTACAAATATTTTAGCTAAGAAAAGCAGTTTATAATTTAGTAATTTAATAAAAATAATTTTTGCTTTATTATACCTTTTTAAATATTTATTTTTTAAAAACTGTGGATATTTTTTCTTAAACTTTTTTATTTCATTAGTAATTTCTATTTTGTCAGCTTCTGATTTAAACATTACTAGCATCTTACTATAAAATAAATGCTCTATTGCCCTAAATTCAATTTCTTCTTTATATTTATCGCTATCTATTATTCTACTAAATATTTCAAATGTTTTATCATAACATTCTAAATTTTCTACTTTACTATCTCTTGTGTTATTATTTGAAGCCGATGTTTTTCTTTGATAATAATGATAAAGGGTCTCATCTATAGCAACTGGATTTTGTGCTAAATATGCTACCACTGGTATAACTGTTAGTTCTTCACATCTTTTTATGTTTGTTGGATAATAAATATTATTTTTAATAAATAACTCTTTTTTTACTATTTTAGAGCACGATGTTAGTGTCATATAACTTATAATTTCTTCTTTTTTTATCTGATCTTTTGAAAAATATTTTGTTGTATTTACTTTTATGCTTTTATTATCATTACTTATAAAATAATTTGCTATAACAACATCAGCCTTTCTTTGTTTTACTTCTTTCATAAATATAGATATTGAATTTTTCTCATAATAATCATCAGCATCACAAAATACAATATATTCTCCCTTACATTCTCTAATTCCTATATTTCGTGCATTGGATACACCTCTATTTTCTTCCAGATATTTAGCTGTTATAAAAGAGTAAATTTTTTCATATTTTTTTACAATATCAACTGATCGATCTGTTGAACCATCATCTATAACAAATATCTCCATTTTTTTCTTATCATAGTCTTGTTCTATTAATGAGTCTAAGCACCTCTCTAAATATTGTTCAACATTATGAACTGGAATAATTACTGTTACATCAACCATATTTTAACTCCTTTTAGTTATAAATAACGCTTTTACAAATCCAATCATTGTCCCTATCCCATAGCTTATATGTAATATAAGAAAAATAAATGGTAATATTAAATATTGTATATTAAATCCGTTATTAATTATAATAATAGCTAAATTAATTATATTAAATACTAAATATACACTTGCTAGAAGTATTAGAAACAAATTATTACCTAATAATGCAATAATTAAACAAATCATTATAGCCAAGACAAATACTAGAGGTACAAAATGATATATTGAAAAACATTTAGGACAATATTTCATAGTTATTCCTATCCATTTTCCATTACTATATTTTTGCTTTATCATACCTTTAAGAGTATTTCTAGCATGATGGTATGAGACAATATTAGGTGATAGCAAAAACTTATATCCAGCTTTTCTCATCCTATAATGCATTTCATTGTCCTCAGTTCTCGCTAAATTCTCATTATATAATCCTACTTCATCAAAAACTTTTTTTCTATACATTGCATGTGCTAGAGTATTTACATATTTTCTTTCATTTGTTCTTCTATACCTAGCAATTCCACTTCCAAATAAAGACTGTTCTGCAATTAATAATGTCTTCTGCCATTGTGTATCGTCAGATGTAACACTAATTCTATGTCCTCCTACGATATTTTCACCTTTTTCTATTTCTTTTACATTTTCTTCTATAAAATTATTTGGAAAAGTTGAATGTGCATCAACTCTGAGTATTACTTCTCCTTTTGATTCCTTCAATGCTACATTCCATCCACATGGTAATGTTTTCTTTGGATTGTCCAGTACAATAATTCTTTTAAAATCATGCACCGTATTTTTGTATTCTTCCATTATACTTTTTGTTTTATCGTTTGAATTACTATCTACTAAAATTATCTCTATTTCATCATGCGGATATGTCTGTTTTTTTAGACATTTAAGAGAAGATTTAATTACCTTTTCTGCATTATATGCTACTATTATAAAACTAACCAACATAACTTTTCCTCATTTTTCTTATATTATTGTTTTCATGCATATCTTTATATCTTCTATAATATTGAATTTCTTTATGTACTCTAAATTCCATTTCATCTTTTCAGGTAATATTCTTTGTACATAAATATCGTCAACTTTTTCGCCTTTATTTAAATATTGGCTTATCATTTCATCTTCATCTTTGTACTCAATACTTGCTCTTGATGAAATTCCTGCTGGCATAAGCAAAGTTGCTTTCATTTCGTCTGTGTATTTGTTTACGTACTTTTCTACTTCTGGTCTTGTTCCTACAAATGACATCTCACCTTTTAGAACATTTATAAGTTGTGGGAATTCATCTAATCTGCATTTACGTATTTTACTTCCAACTCTTGTTATTCTTGGATCTTCGCCAATAGTAACTAAAGCTCCATTTTTATCCGCATCCTGTACCATTGTTCTAAATTTAAATATTCTAAATTTTTTACCATATTTAGTTATTCTCTCTTGCCTATAAAATACCGGACCTTTTGAATCAATTTTTATTGCTATTGCTAAAATAAGCATAATAGGAGATAAGATAATTAATAAAATTAATGATACTATAATATCAAATAACCTCTTTACTATAAGGCTTATTTTTTTATGTGAAAGAATACTACAATATTCTTTCACTTTTTCATTTTTCATATTTTCTGGCAAGTTTTCATATTTTTTTAATATCATTTTGTATATTCTCCAACAATCTCTTTAAAGTTTTCTATAATATATTCAACTTGTTCATCAGTTAATTTACTATATAGTGGTAAAGTAATTTCATTTTTATAGAAATCGTATGCATTAGGATAATTTGCAATGTCAAACCCTAGCTTTTTATAAGCTGTTAGCATTGGTAATGGCTTATAATGTACATTACATGCTATTCCTCTTTCTGCCATTTTTATAATAATTTCATTTCTTTGTTTTTCATCAATACCTTTTATTTTTGTAAAATATAAATGTCCTGATGATCTATGATTTTCATCTTTATGGTTTAATATCATAATTGGTAAATCTTTAAAAGCCTCATTATATTTTGATATAATTTGATGTCTTCTTTCTACTAGTTTTGGATATCTTGCAATTTGTGCAAGTCCTATCCCTGCCATTATATCAGTCATATTACATTTATAATATGTATCTACAATATCATATTCCCATGCACCTAATGTATTTTTATGCAGTGCATCCTTTGTTTGTCCATGTAAAGATAATAATTGATATTGTTTGTAGATTGCCTCATTGTCTAATCCCTCTTTGCTTTTCCAAACTGCAGCGCCACCTTCTCCTGTTGTTAGATTTTTAACTGCATGAAATGAAAATGTTGTAAAATCCGCAAATTCTCCTGACATCTTTCCATCTTTTTTAGCACCAAATCCATGTGCACTATCTGCAACTACAATTATTCTGTTATATATTTTTTGTATATCATTATTTGCCTTAAATAACTTTTTCTTTTCCTCTACAATTTTAAATATTTTGTCATAATCACACAAAATTCCAGCCACATCTACAGGTATAATTACTTTTGTTTTTTCTGTAATTGCACTTGCTAATTTTTCATAATCCATTTCAAAAGAATCTTTTTGTGTATCTACTAATACAATTTTTGCTCCTACATGAGCTATAGGACTTGCTGAAGCTGTATATGTATAACTTGATGTTATTACTTCATCTTCCTCACCTATTCCTAATATTCTTAATGTTAATTCTAAAGAAGCTGTTGCAGAATTTAAACATACAGCCTTTTCTGTATTACATAATTGTGCTATTTCTCTTTCAAATTGTTTTGTCTTTGGGCCTGTTGTAATCCATCCTGATTTTAAAGCATCTATAACACTTTGTATTTCATCTTCACCTATATCTGGTGGAGAAAATGGTATGTTCATTTTCATCTATTTTCCCTCTTTCTTATCTTTTACAGACTTCTCTTGTTTTTCTTCCTTATATGTTGGCACAATTTTCTTTATATTATGCTTTATTTCTTTAATAGAAATATCTTCATTTTCTATTGTTTCCTTGCATATTTCTAACTTATTTTCTATGTCCTTCATAGTTATTTTAGATGGTTTTGCAATAAAAATCTTGTTGTGTTTTGTGCTTTGTAATCCTTCCTCTGCCATTAATATTTCTTCATATAGTTTTTCTCCAGGTCTAAGTCCAGTAATTTCTATTGGTATATCAACATTAGGTTCTAGTCCTGATAATTTTATAAGACTTACTGCTAAATCATATATTTTTACAGGTTCTCCCATATCTAAAACAAAGATTTCTCCACCTTCTGCATATGTAATAGCCTGTAGTACAAGTTGTACTGCTTCTGGTATTGTCATAAAAAATCTAGTAATTTCTTTATGAGTTACAGTAACAGGTCCTCCTTTAGCTATTTGTTTTTTAAATAATGGAACAACAGATCCATTACTTCCTAAAACATTTCCAAATCTAACTGCTACATATTCTGTTTTACTAACTTTATTTTTTGCTTGTATAATCATTTCACATAGTCTTTTGGTTGCACCCATTACATTTGTTGGATTAACCGCTTTATCCGTAGATATTAAAACAAATCTTTTAACATTGTACTTATCACAACAATTTACAACATTGTATGTTCCAAATACATTGTTTTTTATTGCTTCTAATGGGCTAAATTCCATTAAAGGTACATGTTTATGAGCTGCTGCATGAAATACTAAGTATGGACGATGTTTTTCAAATACACTTTCCATTCTATTTTTATCTCTAACACTCGCAATAATTGCATCTATTTTTATATTTTTATAATTAGCTTTTAATTCAAGTTCAATATCATACAAACTATTTTCATAAATATCTATTAGTATCATTTCTTTTGGTTCAAATTTTGCAATCTGTCTGCATAACTCAGATCCTATCGATCCTCCGGCACCTGTTATCATAATAACATTATTTTTAATTAAACCCTCAATATTGCTATTATCTAGCACAATAGGTTCTCTACCTAATACGTCTTCTATTTCAACATCTCTTAGGCTCTGCATAATATTTTTTTCATTAATAAGATCTTGTATTCCCGGTAATATTCTTAATTTAACACCTGTTTCTTGACATATAGCTAAAATTTCTTTTCTATCTTTTGCAGAAATATTTGAAATTGCAAAGAATATAATATCTATTTTTCTCTCTTTGCATATTTTAATAATTTCATCTCTTCCACCTAAGATTTTAACACCGCTGATCTTCAAATCTTTCTTTTGTTGATTATCATCTATTATTCCAACAAGATTATATTTGCTCATTAGATTTGCTTTTATATTCTTTATTACGTCTGTTCCTGCATCGCCAGCTCCGATTATAAGTAATCTTTTTCTTTCTTCTTCAGGCTTTATTGTAATTTTATTTGTCATAATGAATCTTATTATAACTCTATATGACACCAAAATTATTGAAGTAAAAATACCAGCTAGTAAGTTTTCATTAGCTGACAAAATGTCTAAATTAAAAATAATTCCTATAATTGAAACAACATTACTAGATACCATACAAGCTAACGCATAACTAAAATATTCTTTTGCACCTTCATACATTGTGATGTTTTTATACACTTCAAATAAATTTAAAAATATTTGATATACTATTATGGATATTAAAATTGAATTAATTAATTGTTTCTTTGTAAATTCATTAATAATCTCATAGGACTCGTTTAAAAATATTTGAGTCAAGAAATATGAAATTGCAATAGATATAACATCTATTAAAAGTAAAATTAACTTTGTATATTTTTCCAATGACTTTAATGTTTTCATTTTTTCCCCATTCTATTTTTTTACATTATATATTTAATTTTAATTTTTTTCAACATTACTATTTTGTTTTCTCTATATAATTCCAAGAATCTCTGCACATATCTTCTAATGTTTTATTAGCTTCCCATCCTAATTCTTCTTTTGCTTTTTGAGGATCAGCATAACATGTTGCAATATCCCCTGCTCTTCTTGGAGCTATCTTATATTGAACCTTTTTTCCTGTTGTCTTCTCAAATGCTTTAACCATGTCTAATACGCTATATCCTGTACCCGTTCCTAAGTTGTATATATATAATCCTTTTCCTTCTTTATTCAACTTTTCAAGAGCATTTACATGACCTTTTGCCAAGTCTACAACATGAATATAATCCCTTACTCCTGTTCCATCTGGTGTATCATAATCATTACCAAACACTGATAATTCTTTTAATTGTCCATTTGCTACTCTTACTATATATGGCATTAAATTATTTGGTATCCCTTTTGGTTCTTCTCCTATTAAACCACTTTCATGAGATCCTACTGGATTAAAATATCTTAGTATACATATATCCCAAGTATTATCTGATGTATATATATCTTTTAATATTTGCTCTATAAATAATTTAGTAGTTCCATAAGGATTTGTTGTTCCCCCAACTTTGCAATCCTCTGTTAGAGGTATTTTTTCAGGATTACCATATACTGTTGCCGATGAACTAAATATGAACTTCTTACAATTATATTTTCTCATTGTATCTAACAATACAAGTGCTCCTGATATATTGTTTGTATAATACTCTATCGGTTTTTGAACAGACTCACCTACTGCTTTATACCCTGCAAAATTTAATACAGCTTCTATTTCATTTTCTTCAAATACCTTTTCTAGCTTTTTTCTATCTAGATAATCCATTTCATAAAATTTGAAACTTTTTCCTGTAATTTGTTTTATTTTATCTAGTACCTCTGGTTTACTATTTGAAAAATTATCTATAATAATAATTTCTTTTCCTTTATTCAATAATTCAACTGCAGTATGACTTCCTATATATCCTGCACCACCTGGTAATAAAACTGCCATTTTGCTTTTCCTCCATTCATTTCAAACATTGTCTTCCGTAAATATTTTTCCATTTATTTGATATTCTAACACAAATATCTGCAGCGTTCAATAAAAATGATAATATTATTACAATATTATTTATTTTTATCCTATTTTCTTATTAATTAAGTTTATTATATCTTAGTATTCTAACATTTTCGACATTATCTCAAATTTTCCCTCTTTTATAAAAAAATATTGACAATTATTATTTTTTAGATTATATTATAATCGTAATTGGAAATTTTAGGTAATTAATTCGTAATTTGTCGAATTACATTTCATTAAAAAGAGTTTTATTTCACTGTTTTATGTGGGGGAAAATATATGTTAAATTTTGGTTTATGTGATGACAGTCAGTCTGCCATTACAAGGTTGTCAAGAATGCTAGATTCTATTATCATGCAAAACAACCTGGATGGTCAGATTGTTTTTTCGGCACAAAATCCTACAGATTTATTAAAATATATAAAAGAAAATTCTGTTCACGTGGTTATTTTAGATATAGACCTAAACAACGAAATGTCTGGATTAAAACTTGCAGAAGCAATACGCAAGTACAATAAAAGTATATATATAATTTTTATTACTGGACATCTTGAATTTGGGTTAGTAGCTTATAAATATAAAACATTTGACTATATTGCAAAACCTCTCACTCTTGAAAGATTGCAAGAAACAATACTAAGATTATTTGATGATGTTTCTAACAACAACCCTAAATATATAAGGCTTAATCATAATAAAACAATTATCCCTGAAAATTCCGTTAACTTTATTCAAAAAGACGGTATGAGATTGGTCTTTACTACGGATACACGAAAATATGAAGTATATAACTCTTTCAATAAGATAGAAGCAATATTGCCTAAGCAATTTGTTAGATGCCACAAATCTTACATCGTAAACTTAGACAAGATAGATAATATTAATATTTCTACCAATACAATTTCTTTTGATAATAATGAGAAATGCTATATTGGTCCAAAATACAAAAATAATTTTATGGAGGTTTTTAACAATGGAAATTTTACAAACAATCTGGACAGCATTAACAACGCCAAAGGAAGGATTAATAAATATAATTAGTATACCTTTAGCCTTTCTAGATGCTTACATAGGAATGATATTCTTTTCTGCATGTTTAAATATAAAATCTAGTCGTAAACAAAAATAATATACGTATGTACATTTTCTGTATTAGCTTTAATTATTAATATGGTTCTACCTAATTTATATTCAACTTTTGTACGTATGATTTTATGGCCAATTTTAGTAATACTTATACTAAAGACATCTGTTTTAAAAGGTATATTATCAGAAGTTGTTGTTCTTGCAATAACTTCATGTTTAGAATTTATTTCTACTAGAGTAGTGTTTGGAATATTCCATGTAACTACAAATGAAATAATGTTAATTCCTATTTATAGATTTTCTATCATATTGAGTATATATTTAGTTATATGGCTTTTAGCAATTGCTATTAAATATTTTAAGATAAATATAAAAATATTTGATGAAATGCCAACTAAAACAAAACTATTATTACTAGCAAATATCTTGTTAATGGCAGTAGTAATTGCAATGCAATTTTATTTAATTTATTTCTATATTGACATTATGCCAGCATTTATTACTTTTATCAGTATATTAGGTTTACTAGCATATTTCTCAATTAGTATCTACAGTATTATTAATTCATCTAAACTCGAAATTACAGCAAGAGATCTAGAAGGTGCGAACTTAACAATTCACTCTTTACGTGTTTTACACGATACAGTTAGAACTTTCAAACATGATTTTGATAATATAGTAAACGGTATTGGTGGATATGTTAGAAATAATGATATGGAAGGCTTAACAAAATATTATGATCAATTATTACAAGATTGCAATAAAACAAATAACCTTTATTCACTAAACCCAGATGTTATCAATCATCCTGCTATTTATAATATTTTAGCAACAAAATACTATGTTGCAGATGAATTAAATGTTCAAATTAATTTAGATATTTTCTTAGATCTAAAAGAAATTGAAAAGTATATGAAAATTTATGAATTCACTAGAATTCTTGGTATACTATTAGATAATGCAATTGAAGCTGCAAAAGAATGTGATGAAAAAATAATTAATGTTACATTTAGAAAAGAAGAAAGTAGGCATAGAATACTTGTTATTATTGAAAACACATATGTAAATAAAGATGTTAATATAGATCAAATATTTGAGAAAGGTATTTCAAGTAAACAAGGTAACTCAGGTTTAGGCTTATGGAAAATTAGACAAATTTTAAAGAAAAATAATAATTTAAATTTATTTACTACTAAAAACAATGAATTCTTTAAACAACAATTTGAAATTTATTATTAATATAAATAAACGGTTTCTAAAAAGAAACCGTTTATTTTCTATGCAAAGAATAATGTTTTATCCGAACTTTAATTTTAGTCTTTTTTTATTAATGATGCAGGCATTTTTGGTTGATGTAATAGTCCCATTATGATACATGTTGTATTTGTTGCTTTTGCATATCTCTCTGCAATTTTTGCTATAAATTTTAACATAATAATTCCTCCCCTATTATCTCAATTTATAATAAAGCATTGCCGGCTAATGCTATTATTAACTTAGTTTGTTTGTTCTACTTGTTGTGCTTCTTTTAGATATTCTTCATATCCATATTTGTTATTTGTAAGTTTGTATGCAACTCTTGTTATTGTTATTGTTTGTATAATTACTCCTATAATTAGTATATTTGAGATTGTATTATCTTTAATTATTAGAGATACTGCTAATGTTAACACCAATGTAATATATGACATTATTTTTTTATTTTTTCTTTCTTTTTTGCTTATAATTGGTACATTTTCCGTATCAGCTGGTGCATATAAGCCAACCATAAATATGCCAAATATTAATGCTACAGCTACTAAAATATATCTTTCTATGTCTCCAATTACTATACTTTTACTTAAAAATATATTTCCATAATAGAATAAACTTGTACCTATAATGCAACCTAAATGGCTCTTCAAATGAAATCCTCCAGAAGCTGCCCTATATGGTATTATTGCAATATATGCAAATAACATATACCAGCCTATTCCAAGTAAAATGCTTATTCCAAATATGATAAATAACTTTGGTATTTCTCCTATTATTAGTTGTATTCCATACAGTATAACTTCTGCTTTTTCATCATCTATTTCAGGCATCTTTTTTCGTATCATTTTTACAATATAACTACATATTTTATCTACTAATTTATCTATCATTTGATCACCTCATTTGATCTATTTATATATTACATCTTAAATTTCGACTTTTTTCATTTTGTTTATTAAAACGCAAAAAAACTATATGAAAAGTTTATTTCTATATTTTCATATAGTTTTTTTCTTGTTTCATAAATTTTATATTTTTACTTTAATCCAAACTAAAAAGAGAAAGTATTTTAAAAAATACCTTCTCTTAATATTCATTATATTCTTATTTTAAATTTCTTTTAATTTGTTATGTTTAATGAATCCTACAATTGATCCACCTATTAATAATACAATAACAGAAATTAGTCCAATTCCAAAACCTGTTTGTGGTATTACTCCACCTGCTGTAGTATTGTCCTTTTTAGTTGTATTATCTGCTACAGTATTATCACTTGGATTATTGTTTGTTTTATCCTGATTATCTGTATTATTAATTGTTGTACCTTCTACATTTGCTTTTATTGTGTTTCCTGATACAATAGGGCAAGATAATTTTGCATCATTGTCAAATGAATCTTTTATTTTTCCTCCTGTCAAACTTACAGTTGCTAATTGTCCTTTATCACTATCTTGAATATTATAAGTATATTGAACATAATTTTCCTTTATTGTTCCATTTGTTAAATTTCTTTCAGCACAATCTCCAAATTTTATTTTTAATGTAGGTACTGAAGTTCCTGTAATTGTTTCACTAAAGTTTACTCGTATAGTAACTGTTTGACCTGATTTATATATTCCTGAATTTGGCGCTGTAACTTTAATGCTTGATACCGTAGGAGCCTCATTATCTACTCCATAAACATCATATCCATAAACCATCTTACTATCAGAATCTTTTCCCTTTACCCAAATATAATATATACCTGGTTCTGTTATTTTTTTATTGATATAAAAGTTCTTTATTGCAGTATAGCTCTCGTCCATTTTTGTCCAACCATCTTGAGGAGCATCTTCAAGTTTAGCTAAACCATCTACTGTATCTATAGACATTCCATTTTTTTTAGCTGAAGTATAATTTTCTATAACTTTACTATCAGTTATTTTTTGTATATTGTAATACAAGTTAGTTATACCATATACTGTCTTTATGTTAAAGTTACGAAAACTACTATCACTACCAGTAACCTTACTTATTTTAAATGCTCTGGTTACAGGTAATGTTAAATCGATTTTTAATGCATTTACTATCATTTTATTGTTTGTATTGTCCTTTATGTATAACCAAGCTGTATTAGTTTCTTTCAATATTTTATCAACTCCACCATCATTATATGATAATGTTACGTTAGCAATTTTGTTGTTTGAATTAAAATCGCCTAAATTATACCATTTGTTAACTTCTGAAGCATTAGAACTTCTTCCTACTCCCCATGTATAATTTATTTCGTCGTCTAGAGCAATATTAGAAATTTTTAATTCTACATCACCAATTCCTGGACTAGATACAACTTTGTTTACTACAATTCCATCGCTAGTTGTAAATGTATCAGTAGCATTAACAATTGTAGGAATTAATGCTAAAACAATTCCTACCATCAATGCCATCATAAAATATTTGATTTTTGTCATTTTTTTATCCCCTTTCGTCTTTAGAATATAATATAACTAATTTATATCACTAATATTTTATAAAGTAAAGTTTTTTTCTTTTTTTTATAGATTTTTTTAATATAAAAGCAAATTCCTCTTTTGACCGAATTTACTTTTATATTTAACCTTTTATAATTTTTCTCATTATTTTGCATTATAGTACAAAAACTAAAAAAGAGATATAAGTACTTTTTATACTTATACCTCTATATCTTCAATGATTTTCCAGCTCCCAATTTTTTCTGGTAATGCTTTAAATACCATTTCTTCTTTTGTAACTGGATGCAATATTTTTAACATATATGCCCATAGAGTAATTTGTTTTCCATGTCCTCTACCACCATACTTTTGATCCCCATATATACTATGGTTTCTGCTAGATAATTGCACTCTAATTTGATGATGTCTGCCTGTATGTAACAAGATCTTTAAAACTGATAGATTTAATTTTTCATCATATTTTAAAACTTCATAATCCAATTTTGCATATTTACTATTTTTCGTACCTTCTTTTACTACCTTACTCATATTGTTTTTCTCATTTTTTAGTAGATAATCTTCTAAAGTTCCGCT
Organism: uncultured Clostridium sp.; assembly: GCA_902406115.1. GTDB lineage: Bacteria > Bacillota > Clostridia > TANB77 > CAG-508 > CALXVA01. The sequence goes on from CABPCL010000002.1 coordinate 158,664, forward strand.
TCTTCTTCTCCATTTTTCCGTTAACAATTACTAAATATGTTTTTTGAAATTGTTTCTCGCGTACCTGCTCGCTAAGTCTTGACGCTGCTTTAGAAGTTTTTGCAAACACCATTACCCCACCAACTGGTCTATCTAGTCTATGTACTAATCCTAAATAAACATTTCCGGGTTTATTATACTTTTCCTTTAAATATTGTTTTATAATTGTAAGCATATCTATATCACCAGTCTTGTCTGCTTGTGATGGTATATTTACTGGCTTTTCTACTACGATAATATGGTTGTCTTCATATATTACTTTTAATTCTTGCATTTCCTTAGTCCTCTTTATTTTTTTATTAGCTTTCCCATCTTCCATAAATTCCGCAAGGAAGAATTAGTTTTGAATCTGTCATTGGAAGTCCAATTTCTCCAGAACTTAATTTTCCTCTATATTTTTTTTCAACAGTAAGTTTTAATATGTTTTCTAATACAGTGCTAGATATACCTGTTGTATACGAATTAATTAAAAAGAATAATGGTTTATCTGACAATACCTTACTGCATAGTTCTACAAGATCCGCAATGTTTTCTTCAAATTTCCAAACCTCTCCGTTTGCTCCTCTTCCATATGATGGAGGATCCATAATTATTGCATCATATTTGTTACCCCTTCTAATTTCTCTGTTAACAAATTTTACAACGTCATCTACAATAAATCTAACCGGATTATTTTTTAAGCCTGATGATTCAATATTTTCTTTTGCCCAAGTTGTCATTCCTTTTGAGCTATCAACATGGCAAACAGAAGCTCCTGCATAACTACACGCAACAGTTGCTCCCCCTGTATACGCAAATAGATTTAATACTTTTATTTCTCTATTTGCCTTTTGTATTTTTTCTATCATCCAATCCCAATTAACTGCTTGTTCTGGAAATAAACCTGTGTGTTTAAATCCCATAGGTTTTATATTAAAAGTTAAATTTTTATATTTTACTTGCCAACTTGTAGGCACTTTTTTGCTATATTCCCAATATCCTCCACCAGTATTACTTCTATTATATTTGGCATTTACATTTTTCCATTTTTCTGGAAAAGACTTACTTTTCCAGATGATTTGAGGATCTGGCCTTACAAGTACAATGTCTTTCCATCTTTCTAATTTTTCTCCATTTGCCATATCTAATATTTCGTAATCTTTCCAATCTTTTGCTATATTCATTTATACATATATGTTAGATATTTTCTAACATTTTCCTCCCATTAATATTTTATCTACTCTCATTGTTATTATTATCTCTTTGTTTTTCTTCCTTAGTATTATTCTCTGTTTCTCTTTCTTTAATTTTATCCGCTAATTTTTTTGCTTTTGACTGTATTTCTGATTTTTCTGAATTTGTTAAATTCCAAGATTTATTATCTGATTTACTTTCTCTATCTTTTTCTACTTCTTCTATTTTTGGTATTAATCTTTCAAGTCCCAATTTTTTTAATGTATATATCGTTGCTTTTAAATCTTGCTTATCGTAACCATATTCATCATTATTAATTAAGCTCACTAAACTATCTTCCAAGTTATCTTCTAAATTGTAATTCCATAATTCTTCATCTAGTTGCTTATATTTTTCTAAATTCACATGTAATTTGTTTAATATTTCATCATATATTAATTTCTTTTGATTTTCTTTTTCATCTACTAAAATATTTTCACTCATACTTCGTATACTTCCTTTTTTATTACAATATTTATTTACTCTTTATATATGATCTTTAGTATTTTTATTATATTCTTCCATTTAATATACTAACAAAACTTGAAAGCATCATAAAGTCTAATATCATAAGCATCAAAGTAATAGATACTACTGCAGTAATTAATCTGTGTTTTGACATTGTATTAGAAATTTTTTCTAATATTCTTACCTTTCTTTTATTTTCTTTCACAGCTTGTCCATAACTTACATTTAAAATTAAATCTTTAGTATACTCCATATTTAAAATCCCCCTAATTAATTATTTATAATATAAATGTATTCACGTTAGAGGATTTTTATTCCATTTTTCGTATTCAATGTTTTTACATTATATTAAGTTGTTCTTTTATATTTTTTGCTAATTCTTCGTTTATTCCTTTTATTTGTGATATTTCATCAATATCTGCTTTTGCAATTTTTTCTACACTTCCGAATTTTTTTAGTAATTCTTTTTTCTTTACATTTCCAATTCCTTTTATATCATCTAAAACAGATTTAGTAATTGCACCATTTCTAAGCTTTCTATGATATCCAATTGCTGTATCATGTACAGTGTCTTGAAATTGTGTAATTACATTCATTAAATTTTCAGATAAAGGTAATTCCTCTCTATTTTCATTAATCAATGCTCTTGTAGTATGTTTATCGTCTTTAACCATTCCAAATATTGGTATATCAACTTTTGACCAATCATATTCTTTATCTATTTTTATTATTTCTTTTCTTATATCTGAAATAGCTTCTTTTGCAGCTCTTATTTGTATTATTCCACCATCAACAAATATTGTATCTGGTAGCTCTCCAAATCCTTCGAAATTACCATTATTTAAAATATCTATTGAATGACGTAGTCTACGCGTTATAACTTCCTTCATACATCTTGGATCATCTTGTCCTAGCACTGTTTTTATTTTAAATCTACGTGATAAATTTTTCTTAATTATTGCATTTTGCATTACACACATTCCTGCAACAACAAATTCTCCAGATAAATTAGATATATCGTAACATTCTACTTTTCTAGGAAGCTTATTTAGTGAAAGCACTTCTTTTAATTCTGTTAAAAGAACTATTTTGTCCTTTTCTTTATTTTCTAAAGTTATTTTAGCATTATTTTCTGCCATTTCTACCAGTCTTAATTTTTCACCTTTTTGAGGTGTTTTTATTTCGACTTTTCTTCCTGCACTGTTTGATAACCACTCACTAATAAGCTGTTTGTCTTCTATTTCTTCTTTTATCATTATTTTATTTGGTAAAAGTGGTCTATCCATATAGTATTGTTTAATAAAGTTAGATAAAATTTCACTGTCAGATTCATCTTCTAAGTTATTTAAAAAATAATGTTCTCTTCCTATCATCTTGCTTTTTCTTACGAAAAATATCTCTACACAAACTTTTCTTTCATTTCTTGCTATTCCAATTACATCAATATCATTTTCAGATATATTTGAAACTTTTTGCTTTTCCGTAATTCTTTCTATTGCAATTTTTTTATCTCTTAGGTATGCTGCTCTTTCATATTCCATTTTTTCTGCGGATTCCTGAATTTCTTTTGTTAACTGCTTTATAATTTTATCTGTCTTTCCTTCTAATAAATCCAGAATTTCATCAATTTGCTTTCTATATTCTTCTTTAGAAACATATCCCATGCATGGACCCATACATTTTTTTATATGATAATTTAAACATGGTCTGTCTTTATATTTAAAATTTTTGCATTGTCTTATTTTAAACTTTGTTTTAATAAAATCTACCATTTCTTTTGCTGCACCACTATTGGCATATGGCCCGAAATATCTTGCTCCATCATTTAATATTCTTCTTGTAATATATACATCTGGATAATCTGATTTAACATTTACTTTAATATATGGATATGTTTTATCATCTTTTAGTAAAACATTGAATTTAGGCATATTCTTCTTTATTAAATTACATTCTAGTATAAGGGCTTCTGCTTCATTATCTGTAACAATATATTCAAAATGATCAATTAAAGAAACCATATTTTCTATTCTCTTTGTTTTATTGGTTTTTCTAAAATATTGTCTTACCCTATTTTTAAGTGATACTGCTTTTCCAACATATATAATTTTATCATTTTTATCATGCATAATATATACACCTGGTTTTCCAGGTAATTTTTTTAATTCAGCCTCTATATCAAACATCATATATACCAATATCACCTCATTTATTATTATATAATTTTTTCCTAATATTTTCAAGGTGGTTTACAATAATTTAAGAGCTTAAAATTTATTTGACACATTTTGTATTTTATAGTAATATAATACGGTAACAAAAGAAGTGTTTACAGATATACTAATTTTATATGAAAAGGAGGAAAGCTTGTATTTTATTTAAGCGCCTGGACACATAGTATTTGTGTTGACGAGGAAGAAACTTATCGAAAGATTCGGCGGATGGTTTCTTGGCAATGGTTACTGCCACAAATATTAGAAAAGCCTGATAGTGATATCAGTATACAAATCTAATAGGGTAACCTTTTATTTGTGATGCTTCTTTTATGATTATCAATTTTGATATTATATAAGGAGGTTTTTTTATGTGTGGAATAGTTGGTTATGTAGGTAGTAGAAAGGCTACACCTATTCTTATTGATGGATTATTATGTTTAGAATATAGAGGATACGATTCAGCAGGAATCGCAACTATTGAGAACGATAAAATTGTTGTAAAAAAAGATAAAGGTAGAGTAAAAAATTTATATGATTTAGATGGAATCAATGATCTAAATGGTACAATTGGTATTGCTCATACAAGATGGGCAACTCATGGAAGACCATCTAAAGAAAACTCGCATCCTCATATGGATAATAGCGAAAAGTTTGCTGTTGTTCACAACGGAATAATTGAGAATTATAACGAATTAAGAGAATTTTTAATGAGCAAAGGATATACTTTCTTATCTCAAACAGATACAGAAGTTATTCCTAATCTAATCCATTATTACTTTAATAATGGTAATCACATTAATGAAGATCATTTCTTAAGTGCTGTAAAGGCAGCAATAGATGATTTAAAAGGTAGTTATGCAATAGAAGTAACATCTCCTTTATTTCCTGATAAATTAATTGTAGTTAGAAAGGATAGTCCTCTTGTTATAGGTAAATCTGAAGGTGAAAATTTTGTTGCATCTGATATTCCTGCTTTGCTTACTTACACAAAAAATTTCTATTTATTAGATGATAATGAATTTGCTGTTGTAACAAAGGATGATATTCATTTCTTTGATAATAGCTTAACCGAGCATAACAAGGCTATTAAAAATATTGAATGGGATGCAGCAGCTGCTGGAAAAGATGGATTTGAAGACTATATGTTAAAGGAAATTTTTGAGCAACCTAATTCTATTAGAGAAACTATTGGTTCAAGATTTAAATTAGGTGAAAAATGTTGCTTTGATGATATAGATATTACAAAAGATTACTTAGATAATGTAAATAAAATATACATTGTAGCTTGTGGTACAGCAATGCACGCAGGATTAGTTGGAAAGAAACTTATTGAAAATCTTTGCAGAATTCCTGTTGAAGTAGACATTGCCTCTGAATTTAGATATCGAAATCCACTTATAGATGATAAAACTTTATGCATCTATATAAGCCAATCTGGTGAAACAGCTGACACAATTGCAGCTTTAAAACTTGCAAAATTTAAAGGTGCTAAAACACTTGCAATTTCAAATGTAATAGGTAGTTCAATTACAAGAGAAGCAGATTATTCTATATATACACATGCTGGTCCTGAAATTGCGGTTGCTTCAACTAAAGCCTACACTTCACAAGTTGTTTTAATTGCAATTCTATCAATGTACTTTGCAGAAATTTTAAATCGTTGCAATATGCAAGAAATTGAAAAATTGAAATCTGATATTTTGGATTTACCATCTAAAATAGAAACAATTTTAGATAATACTTCTAAAATAGAAGAATTTGCAAAAAAAGTATACACTCAAAAAGATATGTTCTTCTTAGGACGTGGAACAGACTATAACGTAGCTCTAGAAGGATCTTTAAAATTAAAAGAGATATCATATATTCACTCAGAAGCATATGCTGCAGGTGAATTAAAACATGGGCCTATTGCTTTAATAGAAAACAATGTAACAGTAATTGGAATTATGACAGACCCTAATTTGATTGAAAAATCTATTAGTAATTTACAAGAAGTTATAACAAGAGGTGCCAAAACTTTAATTATCACAAATCAAGTTTTGCCAAATGCAAATTTTGATTTTGTTATAACAATTCCAAATACTAACCCTCTTATCTCACCTATCCTTTCAGTAATACCTTTACAATTACTTTCTTACTATATTTCTAAGAATAAAGGATTAGATGTTGATAAGCCAAGAAATCTTGCTAAATCTGTAACAGTTGAATAAAATAGAAAATCCCCATAGCTTATTACAGCTATGGGGTAAAAGGAATTATTCGTTATTCACAGGGTCATTCACCTTGTGAATAATTTTTTCTAACTCTTTCTTTGAAAGCATCTTCTTTCTTAAGAGCTGTGTTGCCACTTCGTCAAGAAGCTTATGGTTCTGTTCGAGAATTTCTCTTGCTCTTTTTTCTGCCTTTTCAATGAGTTCTTCAACAGACTTATTAATTTTCTCAGTCTCACTATCACTTATGAAAGGCATTTCACCTTCATCATCACTGTAAGCATATGAGATTTTGTATCCATCTACCATTGCAAACTTCGTGATAACTCTATAAGCTATTCGTGTAGCCTGCTGTAAGTCTTGTTCAATTCCTGAATTGTCATCGACCCTTATCATTCTCTCTGCTTCCCTACCTGCCAAACTTTCTGCCACAAGGTCTATGTAATACTCCATTGTGGGTTGTACTGTTTCCTCGGTATGCTCATAAGCATTAACACCAAGATAATAGTCTGTTGGCATAATAGATACAACCAAAGTTGACTTTTCTTTCAATCTTCCAGACATTTCATGTACTATAAAATGTCCAGCTTCATGATATGCTACCGAGTTTTTCTCTTCCTCGCTCATGTTTTTGAACCTCTCGAAATTAATATCGAAATTTTCTAAAACTGTAGCCCTGTCAACTTCTCCCTTGCCAAGTCTTCTTGCCAGGACCATTGATCTATCTAAGAGATCTAATGTTCTGTCTGGGTTTCTCGTTTCATAGTTAAAGCAAGCTGCTGTAAGGACAATGAAGTCAACTACCTGCTTCTTTATAGTAACTCCATGGAACTTCTCAAGGTCTTTGATCTTATTTTTGAGCATTGGATAGATTTCGTCACTGTTCGGCTCTTCAACTTCAACTTTTTCAAAACGGCGCTTTAATGCACCATCTAGAGAAAAGATTTCTACGTACTCTCTGTTCGTTGTTGCTCCTATTACAGTTGAACTTCCTCCTGCCAAAATAGGTTTCATGGCATTTGCAAGATCCAACTCTCCTTTTGAGCATGAACCAGCTCCAAGCATTGTGTGAATCTCATCAATAAATAAGATCACATTTTTGTTATTCTCCAAAAAGTTAGTGAGTTCCTTGAAACGCTCTTCTGCCTGTCCTCTATAGATTGTTCCTGCGATTATTCCAGATATATCTAAAGATATAATTCTGAATTTTCTAAATCTGTCAGGGCAATCTCCGTAAACAATATCTTCCGCCATTTTATATACAATAGCTGTTTTGCCTACGCCGGGTTCTCCAACAAGGATTGCATTTCTCTTGTACTTCTTTGAAAGAATACTCCAAGCCTTACTTGTTTCTATCTCTCTTCCAAGTATGAGCTTTTTGCCCTCCTTAGTTACCTCAGATGTGATATCCTTTAAGAAAGATTTCATTTTTTCAGGTATCGTGACAACTGTATTTTCTTCTTTTTTGCCTCTTGTGGCAAATTCCAAATTCTTCTCGTCCAAATTGCCTTCTTCGTAGATTTTGTAAAGATATTTCTGAAGTTCTCCAACAAAGTCCATGGCTTTATAGCCAAGTCTTCTTATGAATTTTACCATATCTATCTGCATTCCGCATATGATACAGTTCAGAATGTCATTGGTGTCTATTATTATTGCTACAGTTTCATTCTCTTTAGCACCAATTCTCTTACCACCATCATTTTTTTTGAAGAATTCAATTTTAAAATCATACAGAGTCATGATGTACTTTTCAACTTCAGCTGAAATAGTAAACACTTCAACTTCGTTTTCTATCGTCACTATCTGAATCTTCTTTATCTTCTCTTCCTTTCTCATCTCAACAATCCGACCAGAAGTTATGCAATCATTCATTGCATTATCTATCGCATTGTCTGATAAGGATTTGGACTGTAAGAACTCATACATCTCACATCTACCGTCCTTCATCAACTCTCTTGCAAGATATATAGCCTCTATCTGAGGAATGCCATCCTTCTTGCAATATTTATCAGCCCGTCTGAAAGCTGATAAAGCTTCACTCGTATAGATGCCTACAAAATTCATCTTATGTTCCTCCTTTTTAATGTTGTAGTTATGCTACTGCATAATTAATATTATTTTACCACTTTACATAATGGATGTCAATTATTTTATGCTCAAAAAAAGCAAGGAAACCCTGTAACAAATTTCCCTGCTTCGACTATGTATGACAAACAATTAGTCTTTACTCTTTTGGTAATAATTAGTGTTCTAAGATTGCACGTGATTTTTACGCTGTTTTTAGTTCTAGTCTTAATTTATCAGCTATCATTGCTATAAATTCTGAGTTTGTTGGCTTACCCTTTGCAGCTGATACAGTATAACCAAATATACTTTCAACTGTTTCTGTTTGTCCTCTACCCCATGCAACTTCTATTGCGTGACGGATTGCTCTTTCTACTCTACTTGGAGTAGTTGAATACTTTACGGCTATGTCTGGATATAACTGTTTTGTAATTTGATTTATAACTTCTATATTATTTACAACCATAATAATTGCTTCTCTTAAATATTGATATCCTTTTATGTGTGCTGGAACTCCAACCTCATGAATTACATTAGTTACTAATGCCTCTAGGTTTTCTTCGTTTTTCTTATTTTCTGGGGATATATCTATATATTGAGCTTTTATCTCTCTACTTATAAAATTATTTTTGTTTTGTGCTGGTTGGAAGTACTTTAACTCTTTTATTCTTTTTACTAAAACATCAATATCAAAAGGTTTTACAATATAATATTGAGCTCCTAGACTAATTGCTTTTTGTGTTATTTTATCTTGTCCTACGGCTGATAAAATAATACACATAGGTTTCTTACTCATTGGAGTATCATTTAATTTTTCTAAAACTCCTAAACCATCTAAATGTGGCATAATTATATCTAAAAGTACTATGTCTGGATTTGTATTTACTATTTTTTCATAAGCTTCATTTCCATCTCTTGCAACTTCAACTACCTCCAAATCATCTTCTTTTGATAAATACTTTACTAATGTTGCTGCAAACTCCCTATTATCATCTGCCACTAAAACTTTTATTCTCTCATTCACTTTATCTTCCCCCTAATTTGTACTTTGTAATTATTTTACAATTTTAATTATACATATATTTCCATTTTATTGCAATACTTTTCTGGAAATTTTTTCAAGTTTTTTATTTTTTCAATATTATTCATCGTTTACTATTATATATTTTTCCATTAGAACAGCATGTTCCAGAATTTCTATTTCTTTTTGGCTTTTACTAATTAGGTTCTCTTTTTCTTCATTATTTATCTCTATAACACATATAATATTACTTTCATATATTAAATTTTTAATGTAAATATTCTTTTTGTTACAATAATATTTAAATTTTTCTAATTCTTTATAAGGTATAACTACCTTCATTTCATATCCCATTTTTTGTTTTACTATTTTAGCTTCATTTATTACCTCTAATGTGGCTTCTGAATATGCTCGTATTAAACCACCTGTTCCAAGCAAAGTTCCACCAAAATATCTTGTTACAACTATAAGTACATTTGCTAATCCATTTTTATTTAGTATATTTAACATCGGTGCTCCTGCTGTTCCACTTGGTTCTCCATCATCAGATTGTTTTTCTTTAATTGCATTATTTTCTATAACTCTATATGCATAACAATGATGTTTTGCATCAAAGTATTTTTTCTTAACCTCTTTTATTTTCTCTTCAGCCTGTTTACTATTTTCTATATAGAAAATATCTGCAATAAATCTTGATTTTTTTTCTTCTATTTCGGCTGTGCCTCTTTCCAGTATTGTTTTAAATTCTTCCATATTCATTTCTTCTCTTCAATCTCAAATTATATTTACATTTCCATTCCAGCTGTGTATCCTGTAGAATATGCTATTTGTAAGTTAAATCCTCCTGTATACGCATCTACATCAATTAATTCCCCTGCGAAGAATAATCCTTCTACTATTTTTGATTCCATTGTTTTTGGATTTATCTCTTTAATATTAATTCCTCCAGATGTAACTATTGCCTCCTCTATTGGTCTAAATCCTCCTATCTCAATATTGAAGTTTTTAAGTATTTTTACTAAGTTTTCTCTTTCTTTTTTAGTTACTTCATTTACTTTTTTGTTTGGATCAATTTTTGATAATTCAATAACTACATCTATCATTTTCTTTGGCAATAATTTTTCTAAGCTATTCTTAAATGCTTTATTTTTTTCTTCTGAAAAATCTCTTAATATTCTATCATCTAACTTTTCTTCTGACAAAGCAGGTTTTAAATCTATGAATAGTTTTATATTTCCTTCTTTTAATAGTTCATCTACATTTTTGTATCTTAACAAATGTGCAGATCCGCTTAGAATAGTTGGGCCTGATACGCCAAAATGTGTAAATAACATCTCACCAAAATCTTCGTATATTACTTTTCCATTAGTTGCATCTTTAATTTTTATATTTACATTTCTTAAACTTAAGCCTTGTAATTTTTTACATAATTCATTGTCCTTTTGAGTTGAAACAAGTGGAACCAAAGATGGTTTTATTTTTGTAATATGATGTCCAACCTCTTCTGCAAGTTTATATCCATCTCCTGTTGACCCTGTTGCAGGATAGCTCTTTCCTCCTGTAGCAATAATAATTTTATCAGCATCTATTTTTTTCTCTTCACCATTCACATTACATATAACAGCTGAAGCCTTCCCATCTTTTACAACAATATGCTCGGCTTTTACATTTGTTTTGATTTTAACATTTAATTTTTTAAGCGTATTTAGCAATGCTAGTTGAACATCTTTTGCTTGATCAGATACAGGAAATATCCTATTTCCTCTTTCTGTTTTTACTTCAACTCCTTCTTCTTTTAGTATATTAATAATATCCTGATTATCAAAATGATTAAAAGCACTATACAAAAACATTCCATTTCCTGGTATGTTTTTTATAAATTCATCTATTGGTAGACTGCTTGTTATATTGCATCTTCCTTTTCCAGTAATTAATAGTTTTTTACCTAACATATTCATTTTTTCTAATATGATTACTTCATTTACGTACTTAGCTGAAGAAATTGCTGCCATTATTCCGGCAGGTCCCCCGCCTATTACAATAACCTTCATTTTTATTTCAATTCCTTTCATATTTAAAAAATAATTTATTAATACCGATGTTTTTTCAACTATGGCAATAATAAATTATTTTTCCATATCTTATTTTTCTGTAATATTTTCTAGTGCTTTCACAACACCTAATTTTCCATATTGATATGTTAATCCACCTTGCATAAAGGCTGTATATGGTGGTCTTATTGGTCCATCACATGAAAGTTCTATTGAAGAACCTTGTGTAAATGCACCTGCTGCCATGATTACTTGATCAACATATCCTGGCATGTCCCAAGGTTCTGGAATTGAATTAGAATCTACAGGTGATCCCATTTGAATTCCTTGACAATATTTAATTAACTTTTCCTTATCTTCAAAATTAATTGTTTGGACAATATCTGCTCTATCTTCATTATATTTTGGCTCTACATTAAATCCTAATTTTTCTAAACATCTACTTGCAAATACTGCTGTTTTCAGACTTCCTGCTACTACACTAGGAGCCATAAAAAGACCTTGTAATATAGATTTGGTAATTCCAAGCGTTGGACCTACTTCTTTTCCTTCTCCAGGAGCAGTAAGTCTTTCTGCTACTAGTTTTATTAATTCTCTTTTTCCAGCAACATAAGCTCCATTAGGTGCAATACCTCCACCTAAATTTTTTATTAATGATCCAACTATTATATCAGCTCCTACTTCTAAAGGTTCTTTTGTACCAACAAATTCACAATAACAGTTATCAATCATAATAATTACATCTTTATTTACATTTCTGATACATTTAATCACATTTTCAACTTGTTCAATTTTAATGCTTTTTCTTGTGCTATAACCTTTTGAACGTTGTATTTCAATAACTTTAATATTAGATTGTTTTACTCTTTCTTCTATCTTTTCATAATCAAAATCGTCATCTATTAAGTCAATTTTTTCAAAATTAACTCCAAAAGACTTTAATGAACTCGGGTTATCTACAATTCCAATAACTTCATCTAGTGTATCATATGGTTTTCCTGTAATGCTAAGTAATGTATCTCCTGGTCGTAATAAACCAAATAAAGTTACTGTTAGTGCATGTGTACCTGATATAAATTGACCTCTTACTAAACTATCCTCGGCTTTTAATACTTGTGCAAAAACTTTTTCTGTTGTATCTCTTCCTATATCACCATATCCGTACCCAGTTGTACTTCCAAAATGCATATCAGATATATTATTATCTTGAAATGCCTTTAGAACTTTCATTGTATTATATTCACATACATCATCAATCTTTTTTAGAACAGGTTCTATTTCTTCTTCTACTTTTGCTGATAGCTCTATTAGCTTATCACTAATACCATATTCTTTATACGCTAGATAATTCATTTATTTTTCCCTTCTATTCTTTTTATTTTGTTAATTTGTTTGTATAGTATAAATCTCCGTACCATTCTGCTGACTTGTAAAACTCACCAACAAACTTAGGGCTTGTCCAACTTATTTTATATGTTGGTTCTTGTACAACTTTTCCATCACTATTTATTGAACCCCATTTTCCATCTTTCTTTATTCCAGCAAATCCATATTCATTAAATTCTGTTACCATATCATACTCATTTTGAACTTTTAGATTTCCATCCTTATCTACAAATCCCCATTTTTCATTAATTTTTTTTGCATATAGTTTATTATTTGGAAATACATCTTTAGCAGATAACTCTTTTCCTTCGTAATCGAAGTATTTATTGTCTGTATCAGAGTATATTCTTACATAATTATCTTGAACTTCTACTTTTGCATTTTCCATACTTGCCAACACCTTCATATTTTTATCTATTAATGTAATTGAATTTTTAGAAGATATATTGGCTTGTATTATCTCTGTATTCTCTATTTTAAATATACTATTATATTTCAAATCTATATTTGCTTTTCCAGATAAATCAATAATTCCGTTTTTATTGTTATTTGCAACTACATAATGATTATCTTCAATTTCCTCTATATATGAATAACCTTTATCTATTATAACATTTTCATTTTCATCTGTAATTTTGTAGATTTCATCTTCTCCTGATATAATATAATGTTTTCCATCTTTTGTAGGAATTTTAGATAATATCTCTTGATTTTCTGTTTTATTTCCATTTAAATCTAGAACTTCTAATTTATTATCTTTTTTAGCATTAATATAAATTCCACCAAAAAGTATATTATCATATTCTGGTTGTATTTTTATATTTCCTTTTCTGTCTGTAATTCCTTGTTTTGAATTTCTTTGAATTACAAATACATCGTTATATAAATTATAACTAATATCCTCATACTCATAATTTAAAAGTACTTTTGAATTTTTTAATAAGCCTGCTTGTCCATCTTTTAAAGCTACAATATATACATTGTTATCATCTTGTATTTCTGTAACTCTTTCTATTTCAGTATATTGAGTATCTAATACTTTTTTTCCTTTATAATTTATATATCCATAACGATATCCTTCATCAGTTTTTTTACTAACTATAAATCCTGTTGTTTTATATAGATTCTTTTCACTATAATAATTATCGGCAGTGATTGTTTCATATTCTACTGGTATTACAATTTTACCATTGATATTAATTACACCACATTTATCATCTTGTTTAATTAGTAACATTCCCTCTTTATAAGCAATAGCAGATATTTGATCATAAATTGGCTTTGTAATTTCTTTTCCATTTATATTCAACAAGCCGTATTTTCCATCTTTCTCATATTTTAAGACGGTCTTTTCATATGGAACTCCATCATAAGTCGTATCTGTTGGTATTGCTTGAATACTATTATAATCTTTATATAGCTCTTCTCCATTTGCATTTAACACTTTTATTTTGTATGCCTTTTTTTCTACATTATATTCATACATACATATAAAGACATCCTTTGATGGATTTGGAATCTGAATTATGTCATAAGTAGGTTCTATTATAACATCACCATTTCTATTTATTACTCCATATCTATCATTTACATTGATAACATTGTAATCAATTTGTGTGACTTTCTGTATTTTATAGTCATATTTTGATCTTTCTATAAAATACATAGTTGCAAAAATAGCTATTAAAATAATAATTATTAATACTGCTAGTACAATTAATATCTTCTTTTTCTTCATATATATATGCTCTCCTTTGTTTTTTAATACTTATATTTTATATGTATTTCATCAAATTATCAAGCATATCTACATATTTTTACAAACTTTTACTGATTTAATTCTTTTATCTTCATATTCTTCTATTTTATATGTTAATTGTTCATCTTCTATTACTGGATGTTCATTTTCCTCAGGTATTCTTCCTAACTTTTCTAATAGATACCCAGACAAGGTTTCATAATCTCCATCAGGTATATCTACCGAAAAGATTTTTTTAATATCATATACTGTTGAACTACCACTTAAAATATATGTGTTTTCATCTAATTTTTTATATTCTACTTCCTCATCATCATATTCATCTAAAATATTTCCCATCAATTCTTCTATTATATCTTCCATTGTAATAAGTCCTGCTGTTCCGCCATATTCGTCTATTACAATTGCCATTTGTTGTTTGCTTTTTTGCAATTCTCTAAATAATTCATCTATCTCTTTTGACTCTGGAATAAAATATGGTTCTCTCATGATCTCTCTTATATTTATATACCTTCCATCTTTTATTACTTTTAAAATATCTTTAATAAATAAAATTCCTTCTATGTTATCTATATTATCCTCATACACTGGAATTCTACTATATTTGTACTCATCTATTCTATCTAATAATTCATTAATATCCTCATCAATTTCTATTGCAAATATGTCTGTTCTAGGAGTCATTACTTCTGATACAATAATATCATTAAATGCAAATACATTATTTAATAATTCTTTTTCTTCTTGCTCTATTGTTCCCTTTTCTTCTCCCTCATCAATCATCATTTTAATTTCTTCTTCTGTTACAATCTCTTCTTCCGCTTCGCTAACCCCAAATATTTTAGAAATCATATTGGTTGAAATAGTTAATAGTTTAACAAACGGTAGTGTAAAAATCGATATTGTTTTTATAACGCCTATTGTAGCATAAGCAATTTTTTCGTAGTACTTCATTGCAAGTCTCTTTGGAACTAATTCTCCAAATACTAGTGTAAAAAAAGATAATATCATAGTAATAATTATTATTGCTATACCTTTCCATATATCTAAACTAATAAAAGGAAACCAATTATTTAGAATAGGTGCCAAGTCATCTGCGAAAGCATCTGATGCAAAAGCACTTGATAAAAATCCTGCAAATGTAATACCTATTTGAATAGTTGCTAAAAATTTACTTGGATTTTTTAACATGCTTTCTATTTGCTTCGCTTTTTTGTTTCCTTCTTTTGCCTGTTTACTAATCTTAGCATCATTTAGCGAAATATATGCAATCTCAGTTGCTGCAAAATAAGCATTTAATAAAATTAAAATTGCTAAAATTACTAATTGTGATATCATCGTATTTTCCCTTCATTATAATTTCATATAACTGTATTTTATGTATATTCTCCATATTTATTCTATAAGAATATATCCTCTTAATAAATTATATGCACTAAATAATGATAAGTTCCAATTAGCCTAAAACCCTGTTCTTGGCAAAGCAATCTCTTTTTTTCCTGTTACTGTTACATTTTCTTCATCGTCAATTTGTTTTTCTTCCGTTTCTGGTCTTTTATAGTTATTTACACTAATCGTATATGTTTCATTAAATTTTACATTAACTTCAACTAGTTTATCATATTTTGTATAGCCTTCTGGTGCTTGTATTTCTTCAATAAAGTACTTTCCTGGCATAATACCTTTTACTTCTGCAACTCCTTCCTCATTTGTTGATACATCTGAATAAATAACATTTTTATTCTTATCTAAAATATTAAATTTAGCTCCTTTTAATACACCTTCAGTTTCTTTATCTTTCTTTACAATTTTTATCATAGTTTTATTAGATGGATAACTAGAATTTAATATGGTACTTTCAAATTCCCATTCTCCAGCTGCTAGTGCATAATCTTGATAATCACTTCTTACTGTTTCTCCATATAACACCGGTTTTGTTTTTAAATTTGCTGTAGCTGTAATAGTAAATTTTTTATTTACATCTGCCTTATTTTCTAATTCAGATACAGGTATCAGTACTTTAAATGTTTCATCACTACTAAATTCTGATTTTTCATTATTATTTTTATCTGTTAATTTTACATTATCTATATCAAATCCATCTAATTTAATTTGATATCTTGTACTTTCTACATTTGTTACCACTTTATATGTTTTGCTAATATATTCTTTTGATATTTCATCCATTTTCCAAGTTTCCGTTAAACTATTAATTTCAACTTTCCCATTTATTTTTGTTTCTTTAGAGCTTCTTGCTCTTTTAGATATTTTTTCCGCCGCAGCAAGTACTCTCTTTCCTTGATCATTTAGTGGTGTAAAGTCATTCCAATTATACGTATATAAAGCATCATAAACTGCCATTTTTGTTGCAGCAAATGCTTCTATATTACTATTACATTTTAATTCAGCAGGTGTTTTAAATGGGTAACCATTTGTAACAGCCCTCCACACTGCGGAGTTGGATAGTGCCTTATTTACTGTTACTTTTACTCCCTGATTTTCTGTTACACCTATTAGGTTTCTATTTAAACAATAAGCTGGATATTCAACACCATCTTTTTTATATACAACAAATTGAACACCAACCTTTATATTTTCTTTATACACAAAACTAACTAATTCTCCTTTTGAATATAGATTTGTTTCATTAATTAAATACGTTACCGCTTTTGATTTATTTTGGAACATACCCATTCCTGAAAATATTATTATTGAAGTTAGTAGCATACATGCTAATTTTTTTATTATTCTCATTTATTTTCTTTCCTTTCTTTTTTACTATTTTTAATAAATCTACTTTCATCTGGTTTAATATTTTTACAATAGTTCTATTGCCTGAATACATCTTCTATATGCTCTTCTATTTGCCTCACATGTAATTAATGTGATTCTATTGTCTTTTGTATTTTGTATATAGCTCCAGTCTGTTTCCTTAATTACTTTATTCATTGTTACTTTATATGTTCGCTTACCTTTTTCTGTGGAGTATATAATCAAGTCGTCTTTTTGCAGTTTTTTAATTTCTTGAAAAAAGTTACATTTATATCCTCTATTATGCCCTGCTAATGCGACATTTCCATTCCACTTATCTGTTTGACTAAAATGTCCGACTGTTCTTCTTAATGCATCTTGACTGGTTCCTTCTGATATTGGAGCATCTATATTTAATTTAGGAATTTTAATTCTCCATTTGTTAGTTAAATAGATGTTAATACTTGCAGATTCACTATTTTTTTTATTTAAATTTGTATTCATCTGTTTTTCATTTTTATTATCTTTCGCTATTCTATTTTCTTCTTTAGCTACAATTTTACTTTTATCATCGCTACTTAATTTTTTTGATATGTATGTATATATATTTTTTGTATTTACAACATAATTATCACTAATTTCATAATTATTTCTATTATTTGATAACTTAATGTATGTTTTATATATGTGTACACTACTCATTGTATTTTTCTGATATTTATTATTTTGAATTTTAAATATATGTATGTCTAATATCAAAAGTGCAACAAAAATAAGCACAGTAATAAAAGCAGCTAAAAAATTAATATACCTTTCCGTATAATTTAGCACATACAATACACCTTCCTTATTTAATTTTAAATCTTGTTTTATTGGATTTTATTTAGAAATAAATTTTTTGAATAAAAAATTGCAATTTTTATAATACAACTATATTACTATCTTTTTTATGGTTTGTAAAGCAGAATCGTTCGTCAAAAATCGACCAACTTTGCATTTACTATATACAAAAAATGAACCAAAATTATTAAACTTTTTTGTTTAGTAATTTTAGTTCATTCTAAGAATTGTTTAATTTATAAATTTCTGCTTGATTTATTATATTTAAATTTTAGCTTTACGTATTTTTATTTTTCATTTTTTTCATCTGAGTGATCTATTTGGCTTAATTCAAAATAAAATTCTACACCATCATCTTTATTAACAACACCATAATCACTTTGGTAATTATTCATAATTGCTTTTACCAAAGCAAGACCTATACCGCTTCCGCCATCATCTCTATTTCTTGAAGCATCAACTTTATAGAATCTCCCCCAAATTCTTTCCAAATCTTCTTCTTTAATATTAGCTCCTGTATTAAACATACAAAATCTGATATTACTGTTTTTATTATTTTGGTAGATTTTAATTTCAATTTCTTTTCTGCCATCTACGCTTTCACAATGTTTCATTGCATTTGTAAAATAATTAGTAATAACTTGTTCAATATAGAATTCATCAGCATATACATATATCGGTTCTTTTTCACTAAATTTAATATTTATTTGTTTTTCTTCTAACATAACACTTGCTTTTGTAATTACCTTGTTTGTTAGACTTACAATATCCATTTTCTCGTTATTGAATTCTCTTTTGCCATATTCTATCTTCATTAATTCTAGTAATTTCTTTACTAACTGATCCATTTTATTTGACTCATCTAATATAACTTCTGCATAGAACTTTCTAGATTCTTCATCTGTATTTACATTTTCAATTAGGCCTTCTGCATATCCCTGTATTAATGCTATAGGTGTCTTTAATTCGTGTGATACATCAGAGATAAATTGTTTTCTCATTTCATCAATTTTTGATTTTTCTTCTATATCTTTTTCCAACTCAATGTTATTATCTCTTAACTGTTTAATTGTTCTTTCAAGTTTATCTGACATTGTATTAATGCTTATTCCGAGTTCGTTTATTTCATTTTCCGTATCTGAAATTCTATATTTTTTGCTAAAGTCTAACTTTGACATTTTATTAGCTATATCATTTAATTGTAATATTGGATCTGTAAATTTTTTCGATACAAACGAAGAAATAAATGCTGATATTAAAATTGTAATTCCACCAATAACAAGCAACACTTCATTAGAAATTTTAACACTCTCCTCAATTGGAACAACTGGGATTCTTATATACAAATTATATCCGTTACACAAAGTACCTTCTAATAAAATATAGTTAATATTATTTTTTGTATCATTAATCTTCCTAATTATAATATCTCCATCTTTATATATTACATTATCACTGCTTTTGCTTGATCCTATAATAATAGATAATCCATTTAATGTACTATAAAAATCTTTGTCTGTACTAAATATAAATACACCTTCGTCCGTTTTTATAAAAATGTCAAAATTATTATTAAATGCTATTCTTTTTAGCTCTTTTTCAATATCTGTATCATCACTATATTTGTAATGATTATTTATTTTTTGATATACTTGCTTTACTTTATTTGTTTTGCTATGTATATAAAACGTTTCAAAAACTATGTTATTTGCTGCAATCAAGCATAATACTATAATTGCAATTACTATACACATCGTAGCAAATAATTTAAATCTGACTGATTTTACTTTATTTTTTAAATTTGACATTATATATTCCTCTCATATTCCAACATCCCATTATTTTATTTCAAATTTATATCCTACGCCTCTCATAGTTTCTATGTATTTTCCCTTTTTTCCTAATTTATGTCTTATTTTCTTTATATGACTATCTATTGTTCTTGAATCTCCATAATAATCATAATTCCATACATTATTCAAAATTTTATCTCTTGATAATGCAATATTTTCATTATCCACTAAGTATTTTAATAATTCATATTCTCTTAAACTCATTTCTATTGGCTTTCCATCAACAGTAACAGTTCTACCTTCTGGATTTATAACAATTCCACCATAGTCTTTTACTTCTTTTTTGTCTCCCATTGTTCTTTTTAAAATTGCATCTATTCTTGCCATTAAAATTTTAGGGCTAAAAGGTTTTGATATATATTCATCTACTCCAAGTTCAAATCCAAATAGCTCATCTTGTTCCTCTCCTCTTGCAGTAAGCATTATTACTGGTACTTTAGAAGTTTGACGTATTTGCCTTAGTACAGACCAACCATCTAATTTAGGCATCATTACATCTAACAGCACTAAATTTATTTGTTTTTGATTCTCTTCAAATACTTTTAATGCCTCTTCACCATCGGCTGCCTCTAATACACTGTCTCCTTTTTGTACTAAAAAATCTTTGATTAATTTTCTCATTCTAGCTTCATCATCTACAACGAGTATTTTTATATCATTCATATTAGTAATCCTCCTGTTTCTATTGTTTGTTTTCGTTACTGTCTACTATATATATGTTTTGTGATGGATAAGATAATTTTATATTTTCTGACTCTAGCACTTTAAGAATTTGACAATTTACTTCTTGTTTGAATGCTAAAAATTTATTATACTCAGTTACAGTAGTATATAAGTATATTATAATATTATTGCCCTCTTGTGAAATAGTATCGAAATGTACCTCTATACTATCCAGAACGATTTTTTTATTTGTTTTTAATACAAATTTTATTTTCTTTATAATAGTTTCAATTATATCTGCATTGGTTTCTAACGGTAATTTGATATTGGCTGAATATCTCCTTTGACTCATTCTCGACCAGTTTGTTACAGGTGAGCTTGTTAGTGTTGCATTTGGAATTGTAATAATTGTATTATCAGCAGTTTTAATTTTTGTAGATCTAAATGAAATATCTATTACTGTCCCCTCATTACTTCCAACACAAATCCAATCACCTACTAAAAAAGGTTTATCTGTTAATATAGATATTCCTGAGATTAATCCTTTTACAAAATCTTGTGCAGCTAAAGCTACAAGTGCGCCACCAATTCCAAGTCCTGCTACCAAGCCTGATATATCGTATCCAAATTCATATATAATTGTGAAACCAGCCAATGCATATATAACACATTTTAAAATCTTTGAAATAAAATTTACTACTGTTTTGTTTTCATTATCATCTTTTTTTATTATTTTTTTTGCAAAATTTGATTTTGGGTCAACAACATCTATAAGTCCTTTTGCAACAAACAATATTATTATTATTCTAAATATTTTGTTCCATATATTCATTATATCGCTTGGTAATTTTAGAATAACAAGTGCTACATATATTCCAACAAATACAAATAATTTTTTTAATGGTTTATAAAATGCATTCTCTTTTATAGTTTTTTTATTCTTTTCTTTAAATTTAAATATTCTAATAACTAAATAAGAAAATAAAGAACTAAAAATCCAAAAGATTATTATAATTCCAACTGCAATTGCAATATCAATTATTTTTTCTTGATTCATATTTTTGAAATAACTTATAAAATCATTTATCTGTTGCATATTTCCTCCATTTTTACATTATATTAATTTTACTATTACTGCCTTAATTTTTATTCCTTGTTCTTTAAACATTTTCTCATGCTCTGTTTCAATATTATCCCAAAACTCTGGTTCATTTGCTAAGTCATAAGTACATTTTTTTATTTCAAATCCTGATTCTTTAAAATAGTTTAAGCTTTCTATAAATAAATTATCGTCATCTGTTTTGAAATAGATTTCACCATCTTTAGCTAAAAATTCTTTATATTTCTCTAATTGTCTTGTATGTGTTAATCTTTTTTTCTTATGCTTTCCGCGTGGCCAAGGATTACAAAAGTTAATATATATTCGCTGTATATTGTCATTTTTGTCAAACACATTCATTATTCTTTCTATATCATATCTGGTTAGAAATACATTATCTATTTCTCTATTTGCATTTTGAAATTCTTCTTCTATTTTTCTTTTGGCAAGACCTAGCATTGCATCTACTAAATCAATTGCTACATAATTTGTCTTTGAGTTATTCACAGAAATCTGCGAAATGAAGCCACCTTTTCCACAACCAAGCTCTATATGTAGTGGATAACTTGGATTTTTAAATAATTCTTTCCATTTACCCTTATACTCTTCTGGATTATCTATATAAAATTTACTTGCTTCAAGTTCTGGTCTAGCCCATGGTTTAAATCGTATTCTCATTCTTTACCTCTTTTAATTTTTTCTTTTTCTATTATATATTAAATTAGCCCTTTTATCAATGTTTCTTCATAAATTCTTAATTTTTTGTCTATTGTATCTTCATTTTTTATATGTTAAAATACACCCAAATAGAAGGAGGAAAATTAGATGTCAAATGCAATTTTAAAATGTGAAAATCTTAATAAGTTAATTGGAAAAAAACAAATTTTAAAAGATGTTTCTTTTGAAGTTGAGGCTGGCGATATATTAGGTTTTATTGGGCCTAATGGTGCTGGTAAAACAACTACAATAAAATTAATCTTAGGTCTTCAAAGTATTTCAAGTGGAAGTGTACAAATTAACGGTTATGATATAAAAAAGAACTTTGAAAAAGCAATTGAAAAGGTTGGTGCTATTGTAGAGAACCCAGATTTATATATGTATCTTTCTGGATATGAAAACTTAAAATTAATTGCAAATCTATATAAAAATGTAAGCAAGTCTCGTATAGACGAGGTAGTTAAGTTAGTAGGTTTAGAAAACAGAATAAAAGATAAGGTTTCAAAATATTCTTTGGGAATGAGACAAAGATTAGGAATTGCTCAAGCTATACTTCATAAACCAAATTTATTAATTTTAGATGAACCAACAAATGGTCTAGACCCTGAAGGCATTAAAGATATGCGTGAACTTCTTATAAATCTTGCTACTAAAGAACATATGGGAATTTTAATTTCTAGTCATAATCTAGCAGAACTTGAAAATTTCTGTAATAAAGTTTGTATTATAAAAAATGGGGAAGTTGTTGAAACAAATAGTATTTCTGATGTAAAAAAAGAAGTTTCAAAAGGATACTTTATTTTTGAAATAGATAATGTTAAAGAGGCTATAATTCTTATTGGAGAAGATGTTACTACTATTGATGATAAAAGAATTAAAGTAGCTATTACTAAGGAACAAGTTCCTGATCTTGTAAGAAAATTAGTAATGCAAAACATAAAGATATATTCTGTTGTAGAAGAAACTTTAACACTTGAAGATGCATTCTTAAAAAAGACAGGAGGTAATATCATTGATTAAATTGATGAAAAATGAATTTAAAAAAATTCTAAAAAAGAAAGGCACATACATAATTCTTGCAATAACTCTTGCAATGATTATTTTGACTAATGTAATATACAAGATAACTGAAAATCTATCTTCTAATAATCTTTCAGATAGCATGATTTCATATTATGAGGAAGAACTAAAAAATTTAGATCCTAATGATGCAAGTTCTAAATCAATATATATAGACTATAAAACAGAATATGATCTTTTAAAATTAAGTGAAAAATATGGTTTTGACTCATGGCAAACAAACCTCATATCTGAACAATTACGAGATGATGTATATACTATGAACTCTTATTCAAAAGATGAAGAAAAATATAAGTCTGCCAAGTCACATTATGATAGCATTGTAGAAAAATTAGATTCTGATAATTGGAAGTACTTTGTTAATTCTTCTTTATCAGATGTAAATAATCAAATAGAAAGTTTAACAAAGAAAAAAGGAGATACTATTGACCAATCACAAATTAACAGCATTAATGAAAATTTATATTATCTTGAAATTCAAAAACAAGTTTTAGCATGGAGATTAGAAAAAGATATTAGTTACGCTACAAGCTTTTTAAATAGCTGTTTGAATAATTATAAAAGTTGTGCTGCAGATGTATATTCTTATGAACATTCTGATAATCATACCTACTCAGAAAAGCAACAATACTATTCTGTACTTTCAAATATGAATGAATATAAATACTACATAGAAAATAATATTAATTCTATTAAAGAACATGATAATAGAGCGATTCTATTAGGTGATGAATATGAATTATTTATTTTAATATTTGTGGTTATGGTTGCAGGCACAATTGTAAGTGAGGAATTTAACAAAGGTACTATAAAATTACTTCTTATAAGACCATATAGTAGAGTAAAAATACTTCTTGCTAAATTTTTAGTATGTATTATATCTTTAGTTTTATTTATTGCAATTGTTGTAGGATTACAATTTATTGTTGGCGGTATAATTCATGGATTTGATAGCACTTCTGTTCCTGCAATTGTATATAACTTTGATACAAATCAAATACAAACTATGAATGTATTTAAATATGTATTTATAAAAACTGTTGCTAAAATGCCTATGTATTTATTACTACTAACTTTATCTTTCTCATGTAGTACGATTTTAGTTAATACTCCTTTAGCAATAATTATACCTTTACTTGGATACATGGGATTTGGCATAATAAACATGTTAGCTACAACATATAAATTAAAATTTTTAACCTACTTTGTTACTTTAAACTGGGATTTTACACAATATTTATTTGGCCATCTGCCAGATTACGAAGGTTTAACTATACCATTTTCACTTATAATTTGTCTAATCTATTTTATGATTATGCTAATTACATCTGTTGTAACATTTAAGAAAAAGAATATAAAAAATATATAATTTTAAGTAAAAAAATAGAATTTCTAAAAGTTTATTACTTTATAGAAATTCTATTTTTTATTTTACTTATCTTACATATTCATTCATAGGTTTTACAAGATATTTTAATTCATCTAGTTTGTCTGTTGAAACATATCCTGGCTTTCCATTAATTACATCTGGTATTCTATTTACTATAGTAGCACATGTAAGCTCAACTGTTGCAGGTCTTGCTACAACTATTGTTGTATTTGGCTCTCCTTCTACTGTCCATTCATTTTTATCATAATCTTCTTTTGAATATACTTTTCCTATACATTCAGATTCGATTGTTATTCCTTCTTTTGTTTGTGTTGTAACAACAGCACTCATACCTGTTGCATCTCCTGCTTTTACTGTCATGCCTAATGTTGATGAGTCTATATCTTCTTTATAAGTTTGAGGTACACATTTTTGTGTTTGACTAATTGGTGTTAGTCCAAGTTTTGAACATAACCATCCATTTACATTCCACATGTATGATGGTAAATATTCTCCTTTATTTATTACTTCTTGTCTTTGTTCATCTGATATTCTATCTACTGATGCAACCTCTTTATCAAAATCTTCTAATGTAAGTCCTGCACCGTGTGCCTTTGCTAGGGCTATTCCATAATCTTCTACATTATATGAAGAACTTCCTTTTATTTTTGTAATTTTATGTGTTGAACCAGAAATTGCTGAGATTAATTCTCCCCAGTATACATCCTGATATCCGCTTCCTGTAATTGTACATCCATTTTCCTTTGCTAATTTATCTATTTCATTTGTTACAGTAGGGTTTGAATTAAATGGGAAGAATGCTTCTTCACATGTTGATATCGCATTAATTCCAAGTTTTGCACAAAGCATAAATGCGTCTTTTATGTCATTTAATAAACTCATTGTTGTAACTATTACAATATCTGGTTTTACTTCTTTTAACATTTCTTCTGCTTTATCTGCTGCTGTAACTTTTACTCCTTTATTTTCTCCACCTATTATCTCTCCAATATCTTTTCCTATAACAGCTGGGTTAACATCAATTGCTCCTACAATTTCTCCTCCTTTTTCATAAACATAGCGCATAGTATAAACTGACATTTTTCCTGTACCATATTGTACAACTCTTACTTTTCTATCCATCTTCTGCACACTCCTTTATAAAAATTTATATATAGATTATATACCAAAAAAAATACTTTATACAATCCCTATGTATAAAATATTTTTTAATTTTATTTATTTTTTCATGAATAAATTTTGGAATAAAGCTACAATTGTTTTAAATAAAACGGTTACAATATTCACTATAATATTTACTATTATTTTAATTATAGGATTACTCTCATATATATCTACAAGCATTTTGTGTGTCGGTGGAAGAAACCATAGTATTGTGCAAATTACTGCTATTATTAAAAGCGTAATTAGAAGATCCTTTGTTCTTTGCCAAGTCCATGTCTCCTTTATTTTATATCCTAAACTTCTAAGATAGTTATAATACGCATTTTGATATTCCTGTTGCATGTTCTCTTGCATTTGCTTTTGCATTTTTTCTTGTTGTCTTCTTAACTCTTCCTCATACCTTCTTCTTTGCATATCTTCATATCTTCTATATGCTACTTGATCTGGTCTTCTTGTATTTTGATTTACTCCATTACTTTGCATATTTTGATATTGTGGCGGTTGCTCTTGTCTTCGTTGACTTTGTTGGTTTTGTTGTTGCTTTTCCATCTCCCTTTGAGCAGATAGTTTTTCATCGTACTGTCTTCTTTTTGCCTCGTCCCCTAATATATCGTATGCTTCATTTATCTCTTTCATCTTCTTTTCTGAAGCCGGTCTATTTTCTGGGCTTTGTAAATCAGGATGATATTTTTTTACTAGGACTTTATACGCTTTTTCTATTACTTCTGCTGAAGCATTTTCACTTACTTCTAAAACTTCATACAATGTATTCATATGTTCCCCTTATTATTTATTTTCTTCTCTACAGTATTATCTCTTTATTATTTTATATCATAAAACATATAAAAATACAACTAATTGGTTAATTTATGACTCGTGATATTTACTTATTATGTATTTAGTGGTATAATCTACGTAGTCAAAATATGTTAGGAGTTGAGAAATATTGAAATTAACATCGGATGATGAAACATTAGCAGAGAACAAAGTCTTAATTTTATATATCCTAAAAAATGTAAATGAATCCTTAACAAATAATAACTTATATAAAATTGTCCTTGCTGTTATTGATATGAATTATTTTTATTTTCAACAATTCTTATTAGACTTGATAGATAATGGCTATGTAATGCATTATCAAACCGAAGATGTTACTTTATATCAAATTACAGATAAAGGTAGGGAAACTTTAGAACTTACAGAAGATCTTTTGCCAGGTATCATAAAATTACAAGTAGACACAAATTTAAAAGGAGCTGTTGAACAAGTAAGTGATGAAGGTTCAATTATAGCTGAATATGTACCAAAAAGTGAGAATTATTATAATATCACTTGTAAAATTGTAGAAAAAAATGAAACAATATTTGAAATAAAAACATTTGCTGGATCTCGTGAACAAGCAAAGCAAATAGTAAACAATTGGAAATCTTATGCTATACAGATTTATCCAAAATTGATTGAAACTTTAACTACAAATTATGCTGAATTAAATCCAGAAATTAACTCAGAAAATGAGAATTTAAATAATTCAGATACTGCAGAGCCATCAACTTCCTCTATTCAAGAGGACAATAAACCTGTAGATGGAAATATTAATTTGTTTGATTCAATGTAAAAAAAGGAAGAATTTATTTTTCTTCCTTTTTTATTATTTCTTTTATTGTATCTATGATATTATCGATATTTACAACTTCAACATTCTCACTGTTTCTTTGTTTTAATTCAACCTCATTTTCAGATACTTTTTTACCAACTGTTATTCTTAATGGAATACCAATTAGGTCCATATCATTGAACTTAACTCCTGGTCTTTCATTTCTGTCGTCTAATAAAGTATCTATTCCCATGCTATTTAAAGTGTTGTATAAGTTATTTGCTACTTCTTTTTGTTTTTCATCTTTATCACTTATTTGTACAATACATACTTTAAATGGTGCTATATTCATTGGCCAAATAATTCCTTTTTCATCATGATTTTGCTCTACTAAAGCTGCTATTATTCTTTCTATCCCTATACCATAGCATCCCATAACAACTGGCTTTAATTCATTATTTTCATCTGAATAGTTAAGTCCTAAACTTTCACTATATTTAGTACCAAGTTTAAATGTATTTCCAATTTCTATACCCTTTTTAAACACTAAATGTCCTTCACAATTAGGGCATCTATCATGTTCTTTAACATTTCTAATATCAGCTATTTTATATACTTCAAAATCTTCTAAATTAACGTTTTTATAATGATGATCTGTCTCATTTGCCCCAACAATAAAGTTTCTCATGTATTTTACACCATTATCCATTATAACTGGAATATCAAGTCCTATAGGTCCTGCAAAGCCTACTTTTGCGTTTGTGATTTTTACAACATCTTCTGCTTCTGCAAGTTCTACTTCTTTTGCTCCTAACAATTTTCCAAGTTTAACTTCATTTACCTCTTTATCACCTTGAACTAAACAAGCATAAAATTTTCCATCTATTTTGTAAATTAAAGTTTTAACAAATTTTGATGCATCCATATTTAATAATTTACTTACATCTTCAATTGTTCCAGAATTTGGAGTATATACTTTTTCCTTACTCATTTTTTCTTCATTACTGTCTATTTCTTCATCTACGCATTTACTTACTTCTATGTTTGAAGCATAATCGCATTTATCACATAAAACTAGTATATCTTCTCCAACATCTGTTACAGCTTGGAACTCTTCTGATAAAAGTCCACCCATAACTCCTGTATCAGCTCTTACAACTGCATAATTTAGTCCAACTTCTTTACAAATTTTATTATATGCATCAAATTGCTTTTTATATGATTTATCACATTCTTCTTGGTTAATATCAAAACTATATGCATCTTTCATTGTAAATTCTCTTGTTCTAATTAATCCAAGTCTTGGTCTAACTTCATCTCTATATTTATTTCCAATTTGATAAAGTGTATATGGAAAATCTTTATATGACTTTGCTTTCATCATTGCAGCTAGAACAAAGAACTCTTCATGAGTTGGTCCTAATACATATGGTCTATTATATCTGTCATTTAATTTAAAAATTGATGGTCCAAAAAGCTCATATCTCTTTGACTTTTGGAAAACTTCTATTGGAAGAAGCATTGGCATTGTAACTTCTAATGCACCTGCTTCATTCATATTTTTTCTAACAATTGCCTTAACATTATCTACAACTTTTTGTCCCAATGGCATTTTCATATAAATACCATTTCCAACTTTTTTAAACATTCCACTTTTTACAAGTAAATTTCCACTTACAGATTCTTCATCTTTAACATCTTCTCTTAATGTATAAAAAAAACTTTCACTTAATTTCATTTTTGTGCTCCTTTAAATTTTTTATTCCTGATCAAACTTCTCTTCCACTTCTGCGACCACTTTTTCTTCACTCTCATTTTGTTCTTTTTCTTCTATAATATCATCTATTACAATTTGCTGATTCTCGTCTAATTTATATCTTGGAAGTTCCGGTAATGCATCTAAGCTTTCTAACCCAAACATTCTTAAAAATTCCTTTGTTGTAGAATATGTTGTAGGTCTTCCAGGTGCATCTAACTTTCCTGAATCCTCTATTAAGTTATAGTCTAATAATTTATAAATAGTTCCATCTGAGTTAACACCTCTTATTGCCTCAATCTCTGCCCTGGTTATTTTTGGATTATATGCTATAATTGACAAAGTTTCTAATGCTGCCTGAGACAAATTTGGTTTACTTCTTTTATCAAATACAGGATAAATAAAATCATAATATTCTTTTTTTGTACATAACTGATATGCACCATCTACATTTATTATTTGAATTCCTTTACTTTCATTTTCATATTCCAATTTCATGCTTTCTATTAATTCAACAACTTCATCTTGGCTTAGTTCCAAAGCAGACATTAATTCATTTAATTTAACTTCTCTTCCAGCTACAAATAATATTGCTTCAATAATTCCTTTTAATTTATTCTTATCCATTATTTTCCTCTTTATATAATACTTATGAATGCATTTATTTTATCACGATTTTTGAAAATTGTAAATATAAGAATTATCTATACTTTTTTACTTTTTATTTCTAAATTTCTTGTATTATTTTTTTTGCTATGTTAATATATAATTAGTTTAGATTTAAAGGTGGTGCCTAGTATGGACGAAAAGAAAAAAATTGAAGTTGTAACTGGTAATGGATCTGATTTAGATATTTCACCTGTTTATCAACATATTGAAGTGGAAAAGCCAAAGGAAGAAATAAAAAAAGAAAACATTGTTATTCCTGAAGAAAAAAAATAATGTCAAAGGAGGTATTGCCTTTGACATTTTTTTGGAATTTTTTATGCTATCTATCTTTAGTTAAAATCTATATTTTTTATGTTATATAGCTTCTTTATTTTCTTGTGCTTCTTCTATTTCTTCTAGATTTTCATCTTCATTTTTATTAATAATTTCTAAACTTGAAGCAGATACTTCATATGCAATTCTTTTTTCAACTGTTCCATCTTCATGTTTCTTTTCATATTCTCTTGATTGAACTCTACCTATAACTCTTATTTCTGCTCCAACAGGAACTGTTTCACAGAATTTTGCGTTTCTTCCCCAAGCAATACAAGGAATATAATCAGATTTATTGTATGATCTATTTACTGCTAATAATATATCTGCAATTTCTCTACCAAATGGTGTTTTTCTATATATTGGCTTTTTACAGATGTATCCATCTAAAACAACTTCATTTGTTGTAATATCTTTTCCTACTTGAATATCTTCTTCTTGATTCTCAACAAAATCAACTTGTTTTGCAAAAACAGTAAGAATTAATCTGTTTTTTTCTCCTTGATAACAGTTATATGATCTAAACTGTCCTTCAACTGATATTTTGCTACCTATTGGTAAACTATTTTCTGTTAATAATCTTTCTGATATTGTAATTGGAATGTTATCTGCATTACCACTTAAACGTGGTATACTTAGATCAAATATATAGAATTTTTCTCCATATATTTCATGACTAAATCTTTTTTCACTTGTTACTTTTCCCACTAAAGTAATGTGGTTATTATCTGAATAATTTGTATTCAACTTAATTTCCTCCCCTATTTGTTTCTTTATAAATTTTATTCATCTTGCTATTATTTTATTCGAATTTATTCATCATATTTTTAATTATACTACTTTTTTCTGGATTTGTCTACATAAAATGTTATTTTTTTCAAATATTGTCAATTTTCATCCAGAACAAGATGTTTATTTTTACAAATTAGTAGGATACTTTGTATACAAATAACTGCATGCATATCAACGTTTTGATCCATTTTTGTCTCAAATTCCTGTGGTTCATATTTTTGTTCAAAAATATTTTTAATAATTCTTTGTAAACAAATTATGATATTGTTTTCTGCCACACTAGATACAGTCAGAGTAGCTTTATTATTAAAACCATAAGTAATAATTGTTAAATCTAAGTTTTCTAACATTCCTATATTTATTGTAAGATCAGCATTTAATATAATAAATTTAGCATTTGAAATAATTAATTTTAAAATATCTATATTTTTGATATTACAATCAATTGCAAGAATTTCAAATTTAATATTTCTTACGTTTTCTATGTTTTTGTCTGTAATAAAAATTATATTTTGGGAAGGAAAATAATCCGATAGTTCCTTTACCATATATTCCTCATTTTTAGAATTTGTAATAATTCCCATTAAAGACATTGCATTTCTCCTCAAACTTATATATGCATTATTATTCCAATTTTTATTTTATTTATTCACATTGGTAATAGTATTTGCAATATCATCTTTTACTATTTTATTTGTCCCTACCACATTTGTTTCTGTCGCATTTGTACCTGTTTCAAGTATATTTTGAGATGGAGATACTGCATCATTTAATTTTGCTGCTGCAACAAAAAGTATTACAACTGTTGATACAGCAATTATATATGAATAAATTTTAGACTTATTGAAAACCAAAAACATAAAAATACCTCCAATTACAAACTATTATAATAATATGATTGTAATTGGAGATTTATTCTGATTTTTTATAATTTTATTATTTTTTCCCATGATAGATCATCTTTTCCAAAATGGCCATAGTTTGTAGTTTTAGTATAAATCGGTTTTTTTAAGTCTAAGTATTCTATAATTCCTTCTGGAGTCAAATCAAATCTTTCTTTTATTATATTTATTATTTTATCTTCTGGTATTTTAGATGTTCCAAATGTATTAACCCATATTGACAATGGTTCTTTCATTCCAATTGCATATGATAATTGAATTTCACATTTGTCAGCCATTCCATTTGCTACAATATTTTTAGCAATATGGCGAAGCATATATGTTGCCGATCTATCTACTTTACTTGCATCTTTTCCTGAAAATGCTCCTCCACCATGTCTGCTATATCCTCCATATGTGTCTACAATAATTTTTCTACCTGTTAAACCTGTATCTCCCAGTGGTCCACCTATTACAAATCTTCCTGTAGGATTAACGTAAATTTTAGTATTATCATCAATCATATTTTCTGGCATTGTAGGTTTAATTATTTTCTCTATTATATCTTTTTTTAGTTCATCCATATTAACATTTGGATTATGCTGTGTTGATATTAAAATTGCTTCTATTCTTTTAGGTTTATCATTTTCATATTCTACAGTCACCTGTGTTTTTCCATCAGGTCTTAAATATGGTATAATTCCCGTTTTTCTTACATCAGTTAATTTTCTTGATAATTTATGAGCAAAATATATTGCACATGGCATGTAGTTTTCGGTTTCATTACAAGCATATCCAAACATTATACCTTGATCACCAGCTCCTCCAACATTAACTCCTAAAGCAATGTCTTGACTCTGTTTTGTTATATTTACTGTAATGTTACAAGTTCTATAGTCCATATCTGTTTCTGCATTGTCAAACCCTATTTCCTTTATTTTTTCTCTTACTAGTTTTTCTATATCGACTTCTCCATTTGAAGTTACTTGACCTGCTATATTAATATTGTCTTTTGATGCAAATGTTTCGACCGCAACTCTTGAGTCCTCATCTTGTTTTAAATATTCATCTAAAATACTATCTGATATATAATCGCACAATTTGTCTGGATGTCCCTCTGTTACGCTCTCAGATGTAAAATAATAATTTCTCATATTTTTCTCCTTTTTTTATTTTATATTATATTCTTATTTTTTTACATTTTTCTTATGATCATTATATTATATATTACTTTCTATTATTTTTCTACATAAATAGCACATTTATTCAACTTTTTCATAATATATATTAAGCAAAACAATTAGAAAGGATGAATTTATTATGGAATATGAAAAAAATATATGTCCAGTTCTAAACGTTGATGGCATTTTAGCAACTGGAAAACAATTTGACCTAGAAATCACATTACCTGAAGACAATAGATCAGTTATATACGGAGTTGTAAAAGATTGTTATCAAGATCCTGTAGCTGATGCTGTAGTAAAATTAGTAGAAGTAGTTTGTGAGTGTGGCAAAGATGAAAGAAGACCAGTATCTCATACTTTTACAGATTGTAATGGTGAATTTGTATTTGGACCACTTTGTGCTAACAGATTTTATGAGATTGAAATATGGGTTGACCAAGTAAAACATTGTAAGATATGTAAAAAAGTAGAACGTGATACAAAATGTTTAAAAGGTATTAAATTAGACTGTAAAGATCATGACCATGATCATGATTGCAAACCATCAAAAGAATGCGATAAAAAATAATCATATAATAATCATATAGATAAAAAAAGTCCAGAAAATTATTAATAAATAGTTTTCTGGATTTTATTTTTAAGTATCATCTTATAGAATTTTTTAATTTTAAAATTTCTATATTATCCCCATTTTTCTAGCAAATTGTTTTCCCATTTTTATCATTTTTCTTCTATTTGGCTGCATTTTATCTGCACACATTATTGCAACTCCTGCTGAAATTAATCCACCAACAACAACACCTTTTAGAAATTTCATATTCATTTTTTGCCTCCTTTTTTTATTTAATACTATTATGTCTTTTTTCATCTTTTATATACGCATATGTTTGGTATATTGCAATAACTATTAAAAAAACTCCAAAACACTTTCTGAGTATAATCATGTTCATTTTTATTGAGATATATGATCCTATAAATGCCCCCAAAATTCCCCATAAACATATTGGTACTGCAACTTTTAAATTTATATTCTTATTTTTTAAGTTAACTATTATCGCTGTTATTGCTGTTGGTATAAAAAATATAATATTCGTTGCCTGTGCAATGTGTTGTTCAATTCCTAAAAATAGAGAAAGAAATAGTATTAATACTGTTCCTCCTCCCATTCCTAGTCCACCTACAATTCCTGCAACAATTCCAATAAAAATCTCTATCACTTAACAACTTTACCTCTTTATCTCTTTATCTAAAAATAGTGCTAAATCCAGCGTAAAATAAAAATATGATAAATGAAATTTTTAAATACTTTGAAGGAATTTTATTTAGTAGTTTTCCTCCCACTAATCCACCTATTATTCCTCCTATAGCACATCTTATTCCTATCTCCCAGTTTATAAAGTTGCTTCTTCCATACATAATAGCTGTAACAATTACCATTGGCAATATGCAAAACAGGGATGTTGCCCTTGATTCTTTTTCACTCATCTTTAGAACATACACATAAATAGGAACTAATATTAATCCTCCACCTGATGAAAACATCCCACTTACAATTCCAGCTATGATACCAATTAAAACATTTTTCATATTTACATCACTACTTTTTTTAATTAGTATGCTCTTAAGTAAATAAATTTATCCATTTTTTGCTTCTTTATATCCTTCTTTGTAAAATTCATCAAATTTACTTTCAGCTATCTTAGTAAGTATTTCGTCACATATCATCACTTGTCTAATAATACTATTTTTTAATTCATTATCTTCAATATTATCAACTCTATCAAAAAATCTTTGTAGTTCACACAAATATTGATTGTTCTCTTCTTTCCACTTTCTATTTGTTTTTTCTTTTTTTATTTTTTCTTTATTATTATATATTATTTTCATATTTACCATTCTTCCTTATTATTTACATTTTAGTTTTTTATTAACTTATAAATTAATATATATTATACAAAAATACTAGCATATAAGCTAGTATTTTTGTTTATATTTTTATTCTTTTCTTAATTTTTTTACAAATTCTTGTAAATTTTCTACTAAAAAGTCTATATCCTCTTTCGTATTAGATGCTCCAAATGAGGTTCTTAAAGTACTTTCAGCCATATTTTTACTAAGTCCTATTGAGGTTAGTACATGAGATGGTTCACTATTACCTGTTGAACACGCTGATCCTGCAGATGCACAAATTCCTACCTCATCCAAATTAAATAATAACTTTTGCGCATCAACTCCTTTAAAGGAGATATTTGCATTACCTGGTAATCTATTTATTCTATCTCCGTTCAGCCTAACATCTGGAATTTTCTTTTCTATTTCATTTATATAATAATCTCTAAGATCCTTTAATTTCCTATTATATTGGTCATATTCACTATATATAAGTTCAATAGCTTTGCCTAACCCTACTATTTCTGCAACATTTTCGGTACCTGCTCTCTTATCCTTTTCTTGATGCCCTCCATCTTGTATTTTTTCAAATTCAACACCATCTCTTACATATAGTGCTCCTACTCCCTTTGGCCCATAAAACTTATGTCCAGACATCGACAATAAATCTATATTTAATTTTTTTACATCTATTCTAGTATTTCCAATTGCTTGAACCGCATCTGTATGAAATAATATATTTCTTTCTTTTGCTATTACTCCTATTTTCTCTATAGGTTCTATTGTTCCTATCTCATTATTTGCAAACATTACACTGATTAGTATTGTGTCATTTGTAATACTGTTTACCAATTGTTGCAAATCAATTAATCCATTTTCATCAACATTTAGATATGTTACTTTGTATCCTTGTTTTTCTAATGTTTTACAAGAATTTAAAACTGCATGATGTTCAATTCTGCTTGTTATAATATGATTTCCATTTTTTTTATTTGCGTAGGCAACGCCCTTCAAAGCTAAGTTATCGCTCTCACTTCCACATGATGTAAAATAAATTTCATGAGGATTACAGTTAATTGCATTTGCAACTCTTACTCTTGCTTTATCCAATCCTCTTTTTGCTTCTCTTCCAACACTATACATTGCAGAAGCATTTCCATAATTTATATTAAAAAATGGAATCATTTCTCTTAAAACTTCTTCTCTAACAGATGTAGTTGCTGCATTATCAAAGTATCTTATTTTCATTTTATATCCCACCTTGAAATAAATTGTGCGTGCCTTACACATAATAAAAAGATTACACACAATTATTATATGTAACCTTTTACTTATTATTACTATGATTTTATATATTATGACTTTTGGTTTTCACCTTGACTATTCCATCTGTTTACTCTTATATTTTTGTACGTTTCTAACACATTAGAATATTTTCTATACTCATCTTCCCACACCATGTCTGGTATTTTATCAAAAGCATCAAATACTTTTTCTGCCTCACTTAAAAATATAATTTGTTCTTGTGGACTCATCATATTACATCTCTTTGAAAAAACATCTAATTTATCTAGCATTTGGTTTGCCTGAATGAATCCCCAGAAATCTTTTATTTTTATTCCTGCCATTCTTATCTGAAGTACTGCAAAGCCGATAAGAGCAAACACAATGAATACTAATATATAGACAATGGCCATTAACTCCATTTATTTACACCTCTAAACATTTTTAATATACAATTTATCTCTTGTTGTATACGGTAATTATAACATTAGAAATTACGTTGTGCAACAAAGTTTATAAATTTTATGTATTTTCATTTACCACATATCATATATATGATATAATGCTTTTTAATTTATGTTATACAATTTAACAAATTTTATTTAATGAAAGTGATATTTATGGATAGGTTTGAGGTAACAAAAAAAGCTGGAATGCTTGGAATAATTGGAAATATATTTTTACTAGTTATTAAATCCGTCGTTGGAATTATAAGCCATAGTCAAGCAATGTTAGCTGATGCTGCTAATAGTGCAGGTGATATTTTTGCATCTTTAATGACCTTTATTGGAAATAAAATTGCAAGTGAACCAGATGATGATTCTCATAACTTTGGTCATGGAAAAGCAGAATATATATTTTCTCTTTTTATTAGCATTGCTATGATATTAGTATCTTTTACATTATTATATAATTCTATTGTATCACTCATAAAACAAAGTAAGCTTATATTTTCATGGTTTTTGGTTTTTGTTTGTATTACTACTATTATTATTAAACTAGCATTATATATTTATACAAATAAATTATCTAAAAAATATAACAACATTTTATTAGATGCTAACAAAAAAGATCACAGAAATGATTGTATAGTTACCACCTTTACTCTTATTTCTATACTATTAAGTTTAATTGGTATATATTGGTTTGATGGTGTTGTTGGTATTGGAATATCTATTTGGATATTTATTACTGGTCTTAAAATTTTTATAGAGAGCTATAATGTTTTAATGGATATATCTATTGATGAAAACACTAAAAATTTAATTATGAAAATTACCCAAAAGTATCCTAGAATACAAAAAATAGATAAAATATCTTCTACTCCAGTTGGTTATCAATACATTATTGTTTTAACTATTTACGTTGATGGAAATATGCCTACTTTTGAGAGTCATAGCCTTGCAGACAAACTTGAAAACGATATTACAGATTTAGAAAATATTTATAAAACAATCATACATGTAGAACCTATTTAATTATATATGAATAAAAATAAAGCAATCGTTTAATATTTTTTTGCGATTGCTTTTTTATTTTAAATTAATATATTCTATTTTTGTGTATTATCTATCTCTATTGTTTTTCTCTCCCAATCAGCCTTGCTATGTCCTGGTATTGATTTTCCTTTTACTTGTATAAATGCTTGTTTTAAAACTTCATTATCTCTATGTTCTTCCGCTTCTTTCTTTATTGCTTCATATCTCTTGCTACCTTTTTCAACTTTATATATTACATTTACAGGAACCAGTTTGTTAGGATCTCTTCTTGAATAAACTTTTTTTGGTATGATAACAGATAACTTGTCTATTTTTGCCATGCTTATTGCTTCTTCAAAGCAAAATGCAGGAATATGGAAATAAATATTTGATGTATAACCTTTTAATCTTACAGTTGCTATATAGTTTCCTAATCCATATCCAGCTTTCTTTTCATTCAATTCAACTCCCATTGCTTGAACTCCTTGAAGTTCTTTTCCTTTTTTTACACTGTCAAAATATCTTATTAATAAATCTGTCATTAAAGTATTTTTTAGACTGTATAAAAGTTTTTTCATACTTTTTATATTTTTTAGTGTTTCCATATCATCTTCAATTTTAACTCCAAATGCTTTTTCATAATCTCCTGCAATTTCATTCTTTAGCATTTCTTTATCTTCAGCACACAAATCTTCAAATTGTGTTAATATATTAGATCTCTGTTGTGCTGAATAATAGTTTTCATCACTACTATGTGTTATAGGTCTTGCCTTTAATTTATATATTTCCATAAAACTTGAAAGCTTTGTTAATTTATTTATCCAGAATATAAATTTTGTCGAAATTTCTACAATTCCTTCTTTGTTTATTTCTTCTTCTGAGAAACCTTTTTCTATTTCATTTTTATTACATTGTAGAGAAAGAGCGCCTTCTTTTTGATATACTTTTGCATTAATAGGTTGTAATATATTTATTAAAGCTTTTACCCTCTTCTCGGAAAAGATCGTAAAAAAAGCTTCTTTTGTGAAATCTTTCACCGTTATTCCTGTTGCAACTTCTACTTCATGCAAAAAATCAATTCGTCTGAATAAATCCATTGCAAAAGATGACATTGCACATAAATCTTTTAGGTCCCCTGAATCACCAAATAAATTTCTTATATCTGTATAACCACCTTCAATTATATTTTTCA
This sequence comes from uncultured Clostridium sp., assembly GCA_902406115.1. Classification (GTDB taxonomy): domain Bacteria; phylum Bacillota; class Clostridia; order TANB77; family CAG-508; genus CALXVA01. Next base: position 197,679 of record CABPCL010000002.1, read on the forward strand.
CATGATCATTTTCTTGCTTACTATCATATATATCTTTAGACATAATCTTTTTTATGGCATTTAATTTCAGTTGGAGTTCTTTCTCTGTATTTTCTACTCTCATATATATTTTCTCTCCATATAAATTTTATTTTATTAGCTCATACATTTTATTGTACAACTCATTTAATCTATTTAAGCTATTCTCTGTAAGAAGCATATCTCCATAGTACATATCTCTTACTTCTTCTATTACGCTTATCTTTTCTGGGTATAAATTTCCTATCTTATTTAATTGGTTAAAAAGATAATCTTCCGTTGATTCATAACCGTTTTGCTTTAATATTTTTTTAGCCAATTCTTTATATTGTCTTGTTAATTCATTGTATCTATATTTTATATTGTTTTTTTCATTTATTCTCTCTGAGAAATTACTATTACTACTCAAAGGAATATCCCCCTTTAATATATTTTATCAAAATTTTCTATCTTTTTCCATTTTACCATATTACCGTTCTTATTGCAAATTTTGTAAATTGTATTCAATAATCATTCACGTGTACATTTATGTTTTAGCATTATAATAAAATAGAAGCTTAAGTCTTTGACTTAAACTCCTATCCTTATTTTAGTTAATTTGCTTAATAGTTATTTAATTTAATTATTTTATTATTATATTATCATTATCTACACTTATTTTTACTTTTTTATTAGGTGCAATAACTCCATCTAATATAGCTTCAGCAATCTTATCTTCTATATAACTTTGTATTGCTCTTTTTAATGGACGTGCACCATAATTTATATCTACTCCTTTTTTAGAGATATATTCTTTTACTTTATCATCAAATTCTACATTATAATCTTGTTGTTTTAATCTATCTATAACTTGTTTTAACATAATATCTATAATTTGTTTGATATCGTCATCATTTAATTTATGGAAAACAATAATTTCATCAATACGATTAATAAACTCTGGTCTGAATTGTTTTTTTAGCTCTGACATAACATCTTTCTTTGTGTTTTCATAATCCTTTTGTTTTGATTCTTCTGTACTTCTATTATCTGTAAATCCAAGTGTAGTTTTATCTGTTATTAATCTTGCACCAATGTTTGAAGTCATTATTATAACCGTATTTTTAAAATTAACCGTTCTTCCTTGCGCATCTGTTAAACGTCCATCATCTAATATTTGAAGTAACATATTCATTACATCTGGATGAGCTTTTTCGATCTCATCAAATAGAATAACTGCATATGGTTTTCTTCTAATCTTTTCAGTTAATTGGCCTCCTTCATCATAACCTACATATCCTGGAGGAGAACCTATTAATTTAGATACAGAATGTGGTTCCATATATTCAGACATATCTACTCTGATCATTGCGTTTTCATTACCAAATAATGCCTCTGCTAATGCTTTTGAAAGTTCTGTTTTACCAACACCTGTTGGTCCTAAGAATAAGAATGAACCAATTGGTCTGTTAGGATCTTTTAATCCTACTCTTCCTCTTCTTATAGCTTTACTTACAGCTTTTACAGCTTCTTCTTGTCCAATTACTCTTTTATGAAGTGTACTTTCAAGATTTTTTAACTTTTCATTTTCGTCTTGAGTTATCTTGCTAACTGGAATACCCGTCCAAGATGCAATAACTTCAGCAATATCTTCTTCTACAAGATTGGTTACACTTCTGCTGTTTTTATTTTCCCATTTTTGTTTTTCCTTTTGTAGTTTGTCCTTTTGTTCTTTTTCTTTATCTCTTAATGTAGCTGCATTTTCAAAATCTTGCATACGAATTGCTTCTTCTTTTTCTTTGCTTGTTTCTATTATCTTTTCTTCCAATTCTTTTATATTATCTGGCATAGTATAAGTTCTCATTTTAACACGAGATGCAGCTTCATCTATTAAATCAATTGCTTTATCTGGCAAAAATCTATCATTTATATATCTTACAGATAATTCTACAGCAGCCTTAATAGCTTCTGGTGTAATTTTTACATTATGATGTGCCTCATACTTATCTTGTATTCCCTCTAATATTTTTACTGTCTCATCAGGAGTTGGCTCACCTACAGTAACAGGACTAAACCTTCTCTCTAATGCTGCATCTTTTTCTATATATTTTCTGTATTCATTTAAAGTAGTAGCACCTATTACTTGTACTTCTCCTCTTGCTAAAAGAGGTTTTAAGATATTCGCAGCATCAACAGCACCTTCTGCAGAACCTGCACCAACTATTGTATGAATTTCATCTATGAATAGTATAACATCTTTAACCTTTTTCACTTCAGCTAGACATTTTTTTATTCTTTCTTCAAAATCACCTCTATATTTTGCTCCTGCAACCATACTTGAAATATCTAAGCTAACAACTCTTTTATCTTTTAATGTTTCTGGAACATCTTCTGAAGTAATTTTTTCTGCAAGTCCTTCTACAACAGCTGTTTTTCCTACTCCAGGCTCACCAATTAGACATGGATTATTTTTAGTTCTTCTTGATAAAATTTGTATAACTCTTTCAATTTCATTTTTTCTACCAATTACAGGATCTAGCTTTCCCTCTAAAGCCTGTTTTGTTAGATCTGTTCCGTATTGATTTAATGTAGGTGTTTGATTATAGCTTCCACTACCATTTTTGCTTGAAGATCTAGACTGATTTACAGCATTAGCATCCTCATTGATTACCTTTACAATTTCATTATATAATTTTTGAGGATTTACTCCTAAATCCATCATAATTCTAACAGCAACACTATCTCCCTCTCTCATAATTCCAATTAATAAGTGCTCTGTTCCTATATATTCTGATCCTAATTTACGAGCTTCTATAAAAGCATTTTCAATTACTCTCTTAGTTCTTGGGGTAAATCCAACAGAATCTTCATCTGTTAATGGTTCACCTCTACCAATTAATATTTCAATTTCTTCTAAAATATTATCAGCATTAACTTCTTGTGACTCAAGAACTTTGCTTGCCACACCTGTTCCTTCTTTTGAAAGTCCATATAAAATATGCTCTGTTCCTATATAATTATGTCCAAGCTCTATAGCAAGTTTATTTGCAAGTTCTATTGCTTTCTCAGCTCGATTTGTAAATTTGTATATCATCCTTTCCTCCTTTTTGGCATGTTAGGGACGTTCCTAAATATGCCATTCTGGCAGATTAAGGAACGTCCCTAACATGCCAAAATTTGTTTAATTATTTCTGTTCTTTTAATGTCTCTTTCGTAACCGTCTAGTTGTTTGCCTAAAAATTTTTGTAAATTTCCTGGCTTTGTATACAGATTTAATTTTGATATTTTTCCATCATCTAACTCTTTTATTATTCCTAAATCTGTACCTAATTTAACATCTGATAAAAGTTTTCTACATTCATCAGCAGATAGTTTAGTAGCATATTTTAAAATTCCATATGATCTATATACTCTATCTTCTAATTCTATAGCATTTTTTGTTAAATATTTTCTTGCTAATCTTTCCTGTTCAATAACTTTATCTGTTATAGTTTTTACATTTTTTATTATTTCTTCTTCTGTTAATCCTAAGCATTGGTTATTGGAGATTTGATAGATATCTCCTTGACTCTGTGTTCCTTCACCATACACTCCTCTTACATTCATACCAAAATTATTTACAATATGTAACACTTTATTAAGGTTACCTGTTAATGTAAGTGCTGGTAGATGTACCATTACAGATGCTTTCATTCCTGTTCCTATATTTGTTGGTGATGCTGTTAAAAATCCAAACTGTTTACTGTAAGAATACTTTACTAAATCTCCAAGTTTTTCGTCTATTTCTATTATCAAGTTCATTAAATTTTCTAATTCTTGTCCTGAACTAAACACTTGTAATTTTATATGATCTTCATCATTAATCATTATGCATATATTTTCATCTTCACTTACTAAAATTGCACCTGGAACTTTATCCTTCATTGCAAAATCTGGACTGATTATATGTTTTTCCACTAAACTTATTTTAGTAATATCATCTAAATCCTTTAAATTAATAAATCTTAGGCCATATCCTAAGCTTGGCGTAATTTCCTTTATACCATTTAGTATTTTTTCAAGTTCTTCTTTAGAGCACTTTTTTATAAAATTATATTCTGCCAAATTTCTAGCAAGTCTAACTCTAGAGCTAATTACAACATCTGAATCTTTTCCATTTTGTAAATACCAGTTTGACATATTAATTCCTCCAATTTCATTACTTACTTTCTTTTTCATTTATTTTTTTTATTTCGTCTCTTATTTTTGCAGCGTCTTCATAACGTTCGTCTTTAATTGCCTTTTGTAAATCTTTTTGTAGGTTTTTCAATTTGATTTCTTTTTCTGTTTTTTTACTTTCATTTTTATTGCTCTTATTTTTTTGTGCTGATTCAAATCTCTTTTTATTGTCTTCTAACTCATCAATACTTTCTTTATATTCTCTTCCTATATGCTTATTTGATCCATGTATTTTCTTTAAAACAGGTAACAATCTATCTGCAAATGTAATGTAGCAATTATCACAACCAAATTCTCCTGTATTTGCAAAATCATCAAATGTCATACCACATTTATCACATTCAGAAGCCTTTACATTTGCAAAGCTAGGTAATAATCCTTCTGTATAATCATTAAAGAAATCACTGAAAAAGCTTGAAAAATTGATTGGCATACTAAAATCTAATCCTTCTAGTCCTAATTCTTTAGCGCACTTATCACAAAGTGCCATTTCTTTTTTTTCTCCATTTATAATCTGCGTATATCTAAAATTTACCTCATTTTTTCCACAATTTTGACATAACATAAAAATCAACTCCTTTATTATTTTTTATATTAATCTTCAACTAAATTTAAAAGCATATTTTTAAAAATTCTTGCTCTTAATTCATCTCTTGTACTTGTTGGTACTGTTAAGACATTATCGCTCGTCGCAACTTTTAACAACTTTGCTTCTTTTTTCGTAATCATCTCATATGATAAAAAATTTCCAATAAATATATCTACTTCTTGTGCTGTTATTTGATTTCCTATACTTGAGATAATATGCATTAAATAGTTACTCTTTGTAATATTAACTTTCCTAATACTTATATGGCCTCCACCACCTCTTTTACTTTCTACATAATATCCTTGAGATGGCTTGAATCTTGTTGATATTACATAATTTATTTGTGATGGTACACATTTAAATTGTTCAGCTAAGTCATTTCTTTGTATCTCAATATAATCGTCTTCTTCAAATAAATCTTTAATAAAATTTTCTATCATATCTGACATTCTCACGTTTAATCACCTCGTTTTTGTTTTGGTTTTGACTTTGACTTTCTTTGACCTACAATATATATTATACTCACTTTTAAAATTTTGTCAATACTTTTTTTGAATATTATGTGAATTTGTCATATTTTCCATTTCATGTGTTTTTTGCTTTTGTTTATCTAATGTAAGCCATGCAAAATATGAAGAAATAAATTCACCATACTTAGTTACATCTTCGGTCTCATACATATTACTAATTTCTTCTTTCATAACATTTGTCTGACCTTGTTTGTTTATCGTCTTTCCACTCTTATTGGCTTTTATACCTTTTTTTCTATTCATATTTTCCTCCTAAAAAACACACATAATTATTATAAAATAATTATGTGTGTTTTTTATTTTTTTATTCTATATCTCTATTATTTACTAATATCTTTCCATTACTTATATCTTTTTAAAAATTCTGCTCAATTACCTCTGCTACACCGTCTTCATTATTGTTGGAAACAACAATATCTGCTGATTCCTTTATATATGGAGCACTATTACCCATAGCTACACCGCATCCTGCATTTTCTATCATCATTTTATCATTTACATTATCTCCAATTGCCATTACTTCTTGTCTTTGTATATTTAGTTTGTCCATCAAATATTCTATGGCATACCATTTATCTACGTTTTTACTTGTTATTTCCGTATAATAATATTCGATCACAGTTTCTTCAGTCCCTGTTTTAATAATTTTTCTAGACATGTGTGCAACATCTAAAACATCAATGTCTTTTATATTTCTTAATTTTCTAATAATTCCATTGAATATTATACTATTGCTATCGCTAATTGTAATTTTTAATATGTGCTGATTTTCTAATTCTTCTACATATTTATATATGTCTTGTACTATATTTATTTTTGTTTTTTTATTGTCCGGTTTACTTGCATTTTCTTGGTAGTAAAATAAAACATTATTGTTAAGTGTTTTTGTAATAACCATGTTTTCAGTATATATATTATAGTAGATACTATTCTGCTCACATATCTCTATAATCTGTAATGCCTTTTTCTTATCTATAAATTTATCGTATATGATTTCCTCTTTTTGCAAATCATATATTAAAGAGCCATTTCCACAAATAATATAACCTTTTGCCCCAATATCATTTGCTATATTTCTAACAGAATCCGTTGTTCTACCAGAAGCAATAATAATCTCTGCATTATGCTCTTTTGCTTTATTTAATGCATTCCTATTTTTTTCTGAAATTTGACCATAAGAATTAAGTAATGTTCCATCTAAATCTATTGCGATTAATTTGTACATTTTATTTTGCCTCACATTTTATATTTAGGTTTTATTTAGTTTTACCTATAAACTATATTATATGTAAATTTTGCTTTTATATTATATCATTTCTTTCTCTTTTTACAATATTTTCTCAAAAATTTCCAGTTTAAAAAATAAAATACGGTGCAATATATATATTGAAAAGGCAATTCTGTTTTTTCAATGTAGAAATATAAGTATCACATTCTAGGAGGTGAAAAATATGACAAATAGCAATCAAAAAGTTGTTCCAGAAGCTAAAGAAGCTTTAAACAAATTCAAATATGAAGTAGCTAGTGAAGTTGGTGTTAATTTAAAACAAGGTTACAACGGAGATTTATCTTCAAAAGATGCTGGTAAAATCGGTGGTAACATGGTTAGAAAAATGATCCAACAAGCTGAAAGCCAAATGAAATAGTTTAATTTTTCTATTTAATTTTAATTAGTATTGCATACTTAGAAATGCAAAAAAGAAACCCACTTAGGTACATATTTAAGTAGGTTTCTTTTTTATAATTTTATTAAGATCTTTCTATTTCATTTTTAACAATATTAATATTTATAATCTTATTTACGGGCTTATTCAAAATATTTACTTTCTTGTTCTAGTTTTTCAAATCCATTTTGTCTTAAAACTTCGTAAGCAACTATTGCAACAGAGTTTGATAAATTTAATGATCTTAAATGTTCTCTCATTGGAATACGAATTGTATTTTTTATATATTTTTGCAGCAAATCCTCTGGTAATCCTTTTGTTTCTTTCCCAAATAATATAAATACTTCTTCGTATTTTGAGTAATTCATATCAGAATAACATTGTTGTCCTTTAGTTGTAGAAAAAAACATATTGTTTTCTTCTGGTTTATATTTTTCCAAAAAACTATTTAAAGAGTCATGTTCTTCTATGTTCAGCTTATCCCAATAATCAAGTCCTGCTCTTTTTAAATATTTATCTGTTATTTCAAATCCAAGTGGTTTAACCAAATGCAATTTTGCTCCTATTGCAGCACATGTTCTTGCTATATTACCTGTATTTTGTGGTATTTCAGGTTCTACCATTACTATATTAATTTTCATGTCTCCCATACCTTTATTTATATTTTACTATATTCAAATTTCCTACGTAATAAAAAGGACTTACCATAAAATAAGTCCTTTACTTTTATTCTTAAGCCTCTGGCTCTACAAGTCCATAATTTCTATTATCTTTTAATCTATATATAACATTTGTTTTTCCTGTATCTACATCAATAAATGCTAAGAATTTGTTTTGTGGTTGCTCTTCTAATTTTAATTTAGCATCTTCTGGTGTCATTGGTTTTATATCATAATATAAAACCTTAATAATTTCATTTTCAACATCAGATGTTGTTTCATGAGCCATTTCTTTTATTCTAATTGATTCTGTCATATTTTGTTTATCTTTTTTAGTCTTCATTTTTCTAATTTGTCCCTCTAAAATGTCTATATCTTTATCTATTGATGCGTACAAATCTCTATGTGCTGTAACAGCTCTATAGTCTGATGAATCAGCTTTTATACTAATTTCAGCAACTTGTTCGCTTCCTTCTGTTTTTATTGTTGCATTAACATCAAATTCTTCTCCAAAATATTTTACTAATCTCTCTGCTTTTTTTTCAATATAATCTTTTATTGCTTCTGTAGCTTCTAATTCTTTACTTGTTATTTTTATATTCATAACAATCTCTCCTTCCAAATTTAGTTCATTAGTTTTTTAAGTAGCTATATTATATATGTTTATTGTGTTTTTTTCAAGTATTTTATTAACTTCTTTATTTTTCGTTAGAATTTTGCTTAATTTTATCATTAGCAAATCCTAAATTTAGCATAAATTTAAGCTATTTACTAATTTTTTAATTTTCTCTTGTCAAATGTTAACTTATATGATATAATAATATCCGTTATATTTACGAACTTAAGGGAGGTGCAAAAATTATGCCAAATATTAAATCAGCTATCAAACGTGTTAGTGTTATTGAAAAGAAAACATTAAGAAATAATATGATTAAATCAGAATACAAAACAGCTATAAAAAGATTTGAAGAAGCTTTAAACAACAATAATGTTGAAGAAGCTACTAAATTATTCTCAGAAGCTACTAAAAAAATCGATCAAGCTTGTACAAAAGGTGTTATCGTTAAAAATACAGCTGCTAGAAAAAAATCAAATTTAGCTAAAAAATTAAATGCTGCAAATGCATAATCAAAATAAAAAATTGTGCACAGTTTTTTATTTTTCAAAAGAGATTTCATTACGAAATCTCTTTTGTTTTGGAATAAATTACCTTTGCTATTTTGGTTTGCTTTATGTTAACATATATTTATACGAAAGAGAGGTATATTATGAAAAAAATATTATTAGAATTAAAAAACTTTGATAAATCAATTTTTAAAACCATGCAATCTGGAATACGCTTTAGTTTTGTTTTTTGCATACTAGCAACATTCGTTTTAGCAATATATCAAAATGTACATATTCCCAACTTATTTATTGTTGGTATTTCTTTATTTAAAACAAGTCTATTCTTTTTAGTAGCTTTTATTGCATATGCCTTCGCCTTCAACACCTTAAAAAATTTTTCTCATCCTTAATTTTTTTGTCAAAGGGGACGGGCTATTTTGGCAATTTGTATAACGACATCACAAATTGCCAAAATAGCCCGTCCCCTTTGACAAAAATTTATTTTAATTCATCTAAGAACATTTTGTTTAACATTTGTGGGTTTGCTTTTCCCTTTGTTTCTTTCATAGCTTGTCCTACTAAGAAGCCTAATGCTCTATCTTTTCCTGCTTTATAGTCTGCAACTGATTGAGGATTGTTTTCTAATATTTTAGTTACAACTTCTTTAATTGCACCTTCATCAGAAATTTGAATCCATCCTTTTTCCTTAATGATTTCTTCTGGATCTTTTGGATTTTCAAATAGTTCTACAATTACTTTTTTAGCAATAGCTGAACTTATTGTTCCATTATCAATTAATTGAACTAATTTTGCAAGTTGATTTGCATCAAATGGTATTTGTATTGGCTCTGTTTCTGTTTCATTAAGTATTTTTGAAATGTCTGATAATATCCAATTTGCAACTGCTTTAGCATTTTTACAAATCTTTTCAGCACCTTCAAAAAGATCTGATAAATATTTAGAAGCAGTAAGTAAATTACTGTCTTTTTCAGATAATCCATACTCTTCCATATATCTTTTCTTTCTGCTTTCTGGAAGTTCCGGTAAGTTATCTTTAATATTTTCAATATACTCTTCTGAAAGTTTTATTGCTACCAAATCTGGGTCTGGGAAATAACGGTAATCTTGTGCATCTTCTTTATCTCTCATAGAAAATGTTCTTCCAGATACATCATCCCATCTTAATGTTTCTTGGTCAATTTTTCCACCATCTTCAATTACATCAATTTGTCTTGAAGCTTCGTAATCTATTGCTCTTGTAATTGCTTTAAATGAGTTCATGTTTTTCATTTCTGTTCTTGTTCCATATTTTTCTGCACCTTTTTTTCTTACAGAAACGTTAACATCTGCTCTTAATGAACCTTCTTGCATTTTACAGTCTGATACTTCAATATATTCTAATATTGATTTTAATTTCTTTAAATATCTTTCTGCCTCTCCACTTGAACGTAAATCTGGTTCAGATACTATTTCAATTAAAGGAACTCCGGCTCTGTTTAAATCAACTAAACTTCCTCCACCAAATTCGTTATGGTTTAGTTTTCCGGCATCCTCTTCAATATGGATTCTTGTTAATCTAATTTTTTTAGGATTTCCCTCATCATCCTCTATTTCAATATATCCATGTTCGCAAAGAGGTTTATCAAATTGAGATATTTGATAAGATTTTGGTAAATCTGGATAGAAATAGTTTTTTCTATCATTTTTACTATCTCTTGAAATTGTACAGTTTGTAGCTAAACCTGCTTTAACAGCATATTCAACTACTTTTTCATTTAATACAGGAAGTGTTCCTGGCATTGCCATACATATTGGACATGTATGTGTATTTGGCTCTCCACCAAATTCTGTTGAACATGAGCAGAATATTTTTGTTTTTGTTGAAAGTTCTGCATGAACTTCAAGCCCCATTACTATTTCATAATCATCTCTTGCCATATTATTTTGCACCTCCCTTAAATTCTGGTGTATATTTTTCTCTAAATTTGAAGTCTTGTTCAAATGTATATGCTGTATTTAATAATGTTTCTTCACTAAATCTCTTACCAATTAATTGCATACCAATTGGCATTCCTTCACTATCTACTCCACATGGTATTGATATTCCTGGAAGACCAGCAATATTTACAGATACTGTGCATATATCAGCTAGATACATTTCTAATGGGTTATTTGACTTAGAACCTATATCAAATGCAACTGTTGGTGATGTTGGTGTTAATAAAACATCATATTTTTCAAATAATTTATTAAACTCGTTCATAACTAATGTTCTTACTTGTTGAGCTTTTTTGTAATATGCATCATAATATCCAGAAGAAAGTACATAAGTTCCAAGAATAATTCTTCTTTTAACCTCTGAACCAAAACCTTCACTTCTTGAATTTTTAAATAGTTCCTTTAAGTTTGTATAATTTTGTGTTCTGTATCCATATCTTATTCCATCAAATCTTCCAAGGTTTGAGCTTGCCTCTGCACAAGCAATAATATAGTAAGTAGCTAAAGCATAATCAGCAATATTTAGTGAGCATTCCTCAATCGTTGCTCCTAGTTTTTTATATCTTTCCATTGCTTCTTGTAGTTTTTCTTTTACTTCGCTATTAATACCTTCTCCAAAATATTCTTTTGGAACACCAATTTTTAGACCTTTAACATCATTTTTAAGTGATTTTGTATAGTCTCTTTCCCCAATATCCACAGAAGTTGTGTCTTTTGGATCATGTCCTGCAATAATATTTAATAGCATTGCACAATCTCTAACATCTTTTGTAATTGGTCCAACTTGATCAAGTGATGAAGCAAATGCTACAACACCATATCTTGAAACAAGTCCATATGTAGGTTTTAATCCTACTGTTCCACAAAAGCTTGATGGTTGTCTAATAGAACCACCTGTGTCTGTTCCTAAAGCCCATGGCACTAAATCTGCTGCAACAGCTGCTGCAGAACCACCTGAAGAACCACCTGGTACTTTATTTAAGTTCCATGGATTTCTTGTCTTTTTAAAATATGAATATTCTGTTGAGCCTCCCATAGCAAATTCATCCATATTTAATTTTCCTAAATCTATTAAATTCTCTTTATTAATTTTTTCCATAACAGTTGCATCATATGGTGCTATAAAATTTTCTAGCATTTTAGAACTACATGTTGTTCTAACACCTTTTGTACAAATGATATCTTTTATACCAATTGGAATACCTGCAAGCTTAGAATTGATCTCTCCTGATTTTCTTTTTTCATCTATCTCTTTAGCTTGTTTTAAAGCATCTTCAGATAAATCTGTTACAAAAGCTTGTACATCTTTTTCTTTATCTTTAATTCTATCTACATATGCTTTTGTAATATCATAACTTGTAAGTTCTCCACTTGCCAACTTTTCTTGTAATTCGTGAACCGTAAGTTTTGTAATTTCCATATTTTTACCTCCTATATATTACTACTATTGAATAACTTTTGGGATTTTGAACATATTTCTTTCCTTTTCTGGTGCATTTGCAAGCAACGCTTCATTATCTTCAAAAACCACTACTTCATCTTTTCTAAATACATTTTTAGCTTCATTTGCTCCTATTGTAATATCTAATCCATCTACATTTGCATTATTAACAATATTAGCAAAATTTAATATATCCTGAAGGTGTAATAAATATGTGTCTACTTCTTCGTCCTTTAAATTTAAATTTGCAAGTTTTGCAATATGCAATAACTCTTCTCTACTTACTTCTGCCATACAATCAACTCCTATCGCTTTTAAAAATTTACTCCCATATTATATACACTTTTTTATAAAAAAACAAGCCCTAATACTTAATTCCGTAGAATTTTTGTGGACTTGTTATTTCGTTTAAAAATAAAACTTATATAATTTTATTCTTCTAATTGTTTCTTCATTTGAATTATGTGTTCCTTAATTCTTTGTAGTTTTTTATTTTGTTTTTCTATATCGTTCATAAAATATTCTGTCATTTCATTCACTTCCTCATTTGATAGATCATAACTATCTATGTCTCCATTTAGAAGCTTTGTAGCAATACTTTCTTTTCTATTTTTCTCTTTTATCTCTTCTTTATACAATATATCTGTTTTAAAAGATTCTTTAATTTCACTGTCATTTTTAACCATATTATTAGTTTTATCTATATTACCATAATCACCTGAATCATCTTCAATTTCTACTCTACTATTATATTTATCTCCTGAAAACATATTTCCAAAAAATTTTTTTATCTTATACCATAATCCATCGGTTTTTATTAAACTATTATTCATAAAAATTCCTCTCTTGTAACTTATTTTTTAATTATCACTATCTTGTATATCAAACCCTTCCTTTTGTTCTTTACTTTTTAGTTCTTGTTCATACATATTTTCTAACTTCTTTGCTTCTGCTACTTTTTCTTGTGTTGCTTTTGATTGTTCAACTAAGTCAGTTAGTTTCTCCCTATCTCCATCTATTTCTTCTACTGTCTCAATTATTTCCATAAATTGTTCTCTGCTTAATGGTTCTTTTCCTCTATTTTCTAATTTGCTTATATATTCTTCTCTTTCTTCTTCTGTCTTTAATTCCTTATATGGTTTTATTAAACTATACCTTATATCTAATAGTGCAACTCCTAATCTTTTTTCTTCTTCTGATATCTCTTCTCCCTTTTTTCTTGGTGGTATAGTTGTCTCATTTCTTTCCATCCATTCTTTTATATCTCTTATGTTCCTTAATCTTGTTGGTATATTATTTTTATCTATCTCTTCTACTGTTTTGATTATTTCCATAAGTTGGTCTCTACTTATTGATTCTTTCTCTCTATTTTCTAATTTACTTATATAGTCTTCTCTTTCTTCTTTTGTTTTTAATTTTTTATATGGGTTTATTAATTCTTGCCTTATACCTGATAATGCTACTCCTAATCCTTTTTCTTCTTCTGGTAGGTCTTTTCCTCCACTTCTTGGAGGTATAGTTGTCTCATTTCTCTCCATCCATTTTTTTATTTTTCTTATGTTTCTTAAGCCTGTTGGTATATTATTTCTATCTATTCCTTCTATTGTTTCGATTATTTCTATAAATTGTTCTCTACTTAATGATTCTCTTTTTCTATTTTCTAATTTGCTTATATATTCTTCTCTTTCTTCTTCTGTTTTTAATTCTTTATATGGTTTTATTAATCTGCTCTTTATATTTGATAATGCTCTTCCTAATCTTTTTTCTTCTTCCGATATATTTTTTCCAACAGTACTTGGTGGTATTGTCGTCTCATTTCTTTTCATCCATTCTTTTATATCTCTTATATTTTTTAAATATGCCGGTATATTATTTTTATCTATTTCTTCTACTGTTTCAATTATCTCCATAAATTGATCTCTACTTAATGATTCTATTTTTTTATTTTCTAAATTGCTTATATATTCTTCTCTTTCTTCTTCTGTCTTTAATTCTTTATATGGTTTTATTATTCTATGCCTCATACCTTCTAATGCTTTTCCTAATCTCTTTTCTTCTTCTGGTAATTCTTTTCTAGTACAGCTTGGCGGTATTGTTGTATCATTTTTTTTCATCCATTCTTTTATATTCCTTATATTTTTTAAATATGCCGGTATATTGTTTTTATCTATTTCTTCTACTTTTTCGATTATCTCCATAAATTGCTTTCTACTTAATGTTCCATACTTCCTATTTTCTAAATTGCTTATATATTCTTCTCTTTCTTCTTCTGTTTTTAATTCTTTATATGGGTTTATTAAGCTTTTCCTCATAACTCCTAATGCTACTCCTAATCTTTTTTCTTCTTCTGGTAATTTTTCTCCACATTGTCTCGGTGGTATTGTTGTCTCATTTCTTTCCATCCATTCTTTTATATCTCTTATATTCCTTAAGTTTATTGGTATATTATTTTTATCTATTTCTTCTACTATTTCCATTATCTCTTCTATTTCTGGACGTCTTTTTCTATATTTCTCTCTTTCTTCTTCTGTTTTTAATTCTTTATATGGTCTTATTAAGTTTTGCCTTATAGTTCCTAACACTTTCCCTAATTTTCTTTCTTCTTCTGGTAGATCTTTTCCTCCAACTCTTGGTGGTCTCGTTGTCTCATTTCTTTCCATCCACTCTTTTATTTCATATATCTTTTCTAGGTAGG
>CABPCL010000003.1 GCA_902406115.1 uncultured Clostridium sp.
TTTTCTTCCTTTTCTTACTAATTGATTAATTGTTGGCACTTAAATTTCACCTCCTGAAAAATAAAATAAAACGTTACGGAAAAGCACATTACATGCATTTTACCCTAACGTTTTATATTTTATCATATTGTTACTTATTTGTCAATATTTTATGCTATATAGGTGGCAAAATCATTTATCTTTCTTCACCGTCATTCTTTCCTTTTTGATTTTTTTCTTCTTCCATTTCTTTTGCTATACGAGATAATTTATCAACACGTGATTCAGTTTTTTGCTCTTCTTTTTGATTTTCATCTATTTTCTGATTTCCACTTGATTCCTTTTCTTCTGGGTCGAAGTGTAGTTCATCTCTAAACTTATTTTGCTTAACAAATTCATCTTGTTGAATAGCAATTTTATCTGCTTCAGTTAAAGCATCTGGATCATCTAATGAAGCCATACCTTCCACTAATCTTTCTACCACATTATTTGTTCTTAATCCTAATACTTCTACACCTGCAATCTTATTTGCTTGTTTTGCATATTTTTGAATTTGATCATCTGTTTCTGCCTGTAACATAGAATCTGTTAAATCATATTTAAGATCTACTGGTAATTCTGTTTTGTATTTTACAGATGTAATATATCTTTTTACATCCATTCCCACAACATCTGCTATAGTTTTATCAGCTTTCTCCGTACTTTCATCTTTTCTTGATAAAACATTGATAACTGTAGGATCTAACTTTCTTTTTAGTAATGGTCCTCTAATTACCCTATTGAATATTTTTCTAAATATTCCTTTATCATTCATTAAACTATAAATTGTTTTATTTATATTTAGTCTTCTATACATTTGAGGTTTATCATTAATTGAAGATGCAATTCCCAAATTTTTAATTTGTACTCCATTAACATATACTGCATCATCTTTAGCAGATATTTCTATTTTACTTTTTCCATCTTCTTGTTCTATTTCATTTCTTTCTTGTGCATCCTCTTCTGTTGTTTTTTCTTCTTTTGGTTGTGTAGGATTTTTATTTTCCTCTTCTTCTTTTTTTCTTAAATTTTCGTTTATTGTTTCAACCATTTTTTCTTTTTTGTCTTTTTCAGTTGTTTTTGCTTCTGATTTAGTTTCAGCTTTTTCAGTAATTTCAGTTTCTGTTTTTTCTTCTTGTTCTTCTTGTTTTTCTTCTTTTACCTCGTCTTTTTTAACTGGTTCACTATTTTTAGTTTTTAATGTTTCATTTGCCTCTTCGTCTTTTTCTTCGACTTTTTCAGGTTCACCATTATTATCTTTTTCAGCCTCTTCCTTGCTTCCTTTCCAATTTTCTAGTACGGCTTTAACATCTTCTAATTTAAAACTTGTTTGACTCATTGTTCTATATGATAATCCTTCAAGTTTTTTATAATCTTCCACATTTTCACTAACTGGCTTATATGAACTAAACTCTTCTTCCATTTTTCTCTTTTCAGATTTTAATTCTTCTCCTTTGTCCATAAAATCAACAGCAGTTTTTGCAGTAGTTTCTATCTCAGTTTGTTTAGATTTAATTTTTTCAATTATTTCATTTCTTGTTGATTCGTTATCATATAAACCATAGTTATTTATTAAATCATCTAATTTTTTTCTTTCATTTATTAAAGCTTCTTTTTGAGCCATTAATTCTTTAACTTTTTTACTTTCATTCTCAAATTTTTCCTGTGCCTCTTTTACTTCATTTGATTTATCATCTAATGCACCTTTAGCAGTTTCCATTTCTCTATTAGTTTTAAATTTGCTCATTTCGTTTTCAACGGCTTTTTTTAGCTGATTTCTAATATTTTCTGAAGCATCACTTATATATTTATTACGTTCATTTCTTTCAGATTTTAAATTATTAATTTCCTTAGACTTTTCTTCAATTTCTTCTTTCTTTTCTTCTTTTAACTTACTTCCTATACCCATTAGACTTTCCTGTTTTCTTAATTCATCTAATGTTTTCTCTGCTTCAACTATTTTTGCATCATAAGCAGTTTTTATTTCTCCAGACTCTTCTATTAATTTTTCAACAGAATCATAATATTTTTCAAATATATCTTCCATAATCATCCTCCTTAATATATCTCGTTCATTTTATGTAAATTATACCTTTTATTATTTTACCATAATTTTGCAAATTTTGCAACACATTATTCTAAATGAAAAAAAATGTAATATTTTAGCAATATTACATTTTCAATTTTTCTATTGCTCTATCTGCTAGTTTACCATATTTTATTTTTTTATCTCTTATATTCTCCTCTAATTGAGGTAATATTCCAAAATTAGCATTCATTGGTTGAAACTTTTCATTAGGTGTTGCTATATATTTTGAAAGGGCTCCAATCATTGTCTCCTTTGAAAAAGCGATTTTTTCCTTGTTTAAGTATTTATTAGCAGCATTAATTCCAGCAACTAATCCAGAAGCAATTGATTCAACATATCCTTCAACTCCTGTAATTTGTCCTGCAAAATAAATGTTATTGTTTTTCTTTAAGTTATATGTTTCATCTAATAAATCTGGAGAATTAATAAATGTATTTCTATGCATTACTCCATACTTTACAAATTCTGCATTTTCCAGACCCGGAATCATTTGAAATACTCTTTTTTGCTCACCATATTTCAAATTAGTTTGGAATCCAACCATATTAAAAATAGTTCCCTCTTCGTTATCCTGCCTTAACTGAACAACTGCATATGGTCTACGACCTGTTCTTAAATCTGTAAATCCCACTGGTTTTAGTGGTCCAAATCTTAATGTGTCTAATCCTCTTTTAGCCATAACTTCTATTGGCATACATCCTTCGAATATTTCTCTTTTTTCAAATTCATGTAATTCTACAATTTGTGCGTTCACAAGTTCATTGCAGAATCTTTCATATTCTTCTTTATTCATAGGAAGATTAATATAACTAGCATCCTGTTCTTTTATTCTTTGTTTCCATGCCTCTAAGTCTTCATCTTTTCCCCTTTCTTGGTCATATCGATTTCCTTCAAAAGCAATATTCATGTTTATGCTAGATCTTTCTATTATTGGTGCAGCAGCATCATAAAAATGTAATTTTTCTTGTTGTATAATTTCGGAAATTTCATTTGATAATTTATCAGATGTTAAAGGTCCTGTAGCAATAACAACAATTCCGTCATTTGCAAGTTTCTTTAAGCTTATCTCATTCATTTCACTGCTGTTATTCGCAGTTTTTCCTACTTCTTTTCTTATTATTTCCACATTTTCCACTTGCTCTAATTTTTCTGTTACACGCTCTGCAAATTTTTCTCTATCTACTGCTAAAGCTTGTCCTGCAGGAACAGAAACTTCATCAGCAACTTTTATAAGTAGACTATCTAGTAACCTTAGTTCTTCTTTTAAAAGCCCACAAGCATTTGTATGTAAATTTGATTTAAAGGAATTACTGCAAACAATTTCTGCCAAATTACTATTGCTATGTGCTGGAGAATATTGAGTTGGTTTCATTTCATATAGTTTAACCTTCAACCCTCTTTTTGCAATTTGATAAGCCGCTTCAGACCCCGCTAGTCCCCCACCTATTACTGTTATATAATCATTCATTTTTTCTCCTTTTTCTATTGCTAATTGCCAATTGTCAAAGGGGACGGGGTATTTTGGCAATTATTAATTAAATATTAAATTATCTTAATGGAACCACTTAAAATTTAATTGCCAAAATACCCCGTCCCCTTTGACAATTTATTCGAACAAGGCCATAATGTCATCTTTAGATAATTTGTTAATAAATGTTTGTTGTGTAGATAACATGTTTTCAGCTAATCTTGCTTTCTTTTTTTGTAATTCATATATCTTTTCTTCTATGGAATTCTTTGTAATTAACTTATATACCTGTACATTCCTTTTCTGTCCAATTCTGTATGTTCTATCTGTAGCTTGATTTTCAGCAGATAAATTCCACCATGGATCATAATGTATTACTACATCTGCTCCTATAAGGTTTAGTCCTGTTCCTCCTGCCTTAAGCGAAATTAAAAATACTTTTATTTCTTCATTTTCATTAAACTCATCGACTAATTTTATTCTATCTCCAACTTTGGTCTGTCCAGTTAATTTAGAGTATCTTATTTTTTCTTTTTTTAGCTCTCTTTCTAATATTTCAAACATACTCGTGTAACCCGAAAATAGTAAAATTTTGTGACCTGCTAATATAGCATCTTTTATAACTTCTATGCATTGGTTCATCTTGCTACTTTCTCCATGATAATTATTCAAAAATAATGATGGATGACAACATATCTGTCTTAATCTCATTAATAATGCTAATATCTTTATTTGGCTTCTTTCAAATCCATTCTCTCCAATTTCACGAATAGCCTCTTCTTTAGCCCTTGCAATATATGAGGCATATATTTTTAATTGTTCATCCTGCATTTCGTTATTTAAAACAGTTACAGTTTTATCTGGTAATTCTGTAAGTACTTCTTTTTTTATTCTTCTTAGTACAAATGGTTCTATCATCATTTTTAATCTATTCATGCATTCTATATCATTGTCTTTTGCAATTGGTATTTCATATTGCTCTTTGAACTTTTTATATGACAATAAATATCCTGGCATTATAAAATCAAAAATAGACCATAATTCTGATAATGAATTTTCAATTGGCGTACCTGTCAAAGCATATCTTGTTTCAGAATGTATTACCTTAATTGTTTTTGCATTTTGTGTATTGTTATTTTTTATATACTGTGCTTCATCGGCAATAATATATTTAAACTCAATATTTTGTTCTTCATATATATCAACATCTCTTTTTAATGAGTCATATGATGTAACAATAATTTGATAGTCCAATATAGATTTTATTTGCTTTGCTCTCTCCTCTGAATTTCCATGTATTATTAATGTTTTTATTGATGGTGCAAATTTATTAATTTCATTTTCCCAGTTCAAAGTAAGGGAACTTGGGCATACTACTATACTTGGTTTTGGATTTTTAGCATTCTCTATATATGAAAGCACAACCGCTAACATCTGAACTGTTTTTCCAAGTCCCATATCATCAGCAAGTATTCCTCCCAAACCATATTTATCTAATAAAGTTAACCACTTATATCCCATTAGTTGATAACTTCTCAAGTTAGCATTCAAACCTTTAGGTGCTGTAATTAGTTCTTCTATATCTTTATGATCTACAGTAGCAATCAAGTCTTTGTATTCAGAATTTTTTACAACATTTGTATTTTTCAGATTTTTTAATAATCTGTCTAAATACATACTTCTAGATAGCGGAAGCTTCAAACTGCCATTTTCGATTTTTTTGTAATCTATATCTAATCCATCTGTAATACTATTTATAAATTCCATTGCATCATTTTGATCTATTTTTAAGAAACTACCATCTTTAAGTCTATGATATTTTTTCTTCATTCTGTATTTTTCCATAATTTCTTGTAATTCTTGCAAATCAAAATTCATGTTTGAGAAATCTATATTTAATAGGTTGTTTTCTATTCTAACTCCTAATGTATTTATTTTAGGCTCATGTATTTCTTTTTTCTTAAAGTTATCAGTTGCAAGTACTTCAAATTTTTGCATATATTTTTCTATTTCATATGATAGAAAATAGTAAATTTTTTCCTCATCTACCAAAATTAACCTTGCGTTTTCCTGATCTAACATAAATCCTGTTTTTATAAACATCTCTAGTACTTCATTTTCTTTTGGTATGTCTCTTGCAATTTTAATATTTTCCTGAACTATAGGATTAAACTCTACATCACCATACACAAATTTTATATCTGCTATAATATAATTGTCTTTGTTAAAATCTAAGTATAATTTTACATACAAATCCTTTGGCACATATTTGTCAATTTCTTCTTTACTTAATTTATCTAAACATATATTTTCTTTTACTTTTGGAAACACAACAGAAAATAGCTTTGGTAAATCCTCTTCCTTCAATTTTATTTCTTTTGTATAATTTTCTTTAAAAACCTGTATAAGCTTTAATGTTGTTCCTTCAAAGTTTTTATTGCATCTATATAGTACATTATTATATAAAAAATATATGCTATTTCTTCCCTCAAAAATTTCAAATTCATGAATATCTAAATCCGTTCTAAGCTGGTAATCTCCATCTTGCAATTTTTCTAGATAAAATTTAATTTTTGGTTCTCCATCTTGTAAATATATTTTATCTTCTTGGTAATCACTTTGAAGTACTATACTTTTTCCTTTTAATATTTCAAATATCTCATCTAATCCGCTATTTGAAATAGTGATAAAATCGTCTTGCATACTAACTCCATAATGTCCATAGCTTCCTGTAGTTTCATTAGCATATTTTATAATTTCTGCATACTTCATTATATAATGTAAAAAAGGTATACTTTCCTCTTCAAAGGCTTGTTCATTATGTATAAATTCTAACTTTGATCCATATCTATAATTTTCATTCTTTAACATTCTAGTATAAAAATCTGGTAGTTTTTTTAATTTATATAATTGTTTATTTCCAATTTTAAACTCAACTTTTAAAGTTTTATAAAAAGAATGATATATCAATGTAGGTTCTATTCTTATTGAGTGTTGTGATATTAAATTCATATTTTTTTCTTCTTGTACTTGGTCTTTATAGTAAAATGTATTTACTAATTGTTTAAATACCCTATATTTCTGTGCGTCTATATCTTTCTTTTTTAAAGATTCATTTGCATTTGGATCATCTAACATAATAAACCTCCATTAATTTTCTAATGGTGTATTATATCACAAAAATAGATTGATTGCAAATGCAACCAATCTATAATTCATTATTTTTCTTTTCCAGGTTTATTCCATGAAATATAATCACAAGATTTTGGATTATTTTCACAAATATAGAATTTTCTTTTTTTCTTAGATTTACGTATTTGAATTTTTCCACCACATTTTGGGCATGGTTCTTCTATGGTTTCCACCAGTGGTTTTGCATTTTTACATTCTGGATATCCAGGACATGCCAAAAATTTTCCATATCTTCCATATTTGATTACCATCATTCTTCCACATTTATCACAAGGCACATCAGATACTTCTTCAACTAATTCAACATGTTCTAATTCCTTTTCTACCTTTTCCACTTGTTTTTCGAAAGGTGTATAAAACTCTCTAATTACCTGTTTCCAATTTTCTTTTCCTTCTGCAACTTCATCAAATTCTTCTTCTATCTTTGCTGTAAATTCAACATTAATAACATCTGTAAAATTCTCAGTTAATAACTTATTTACAATTTTGCCCAATTCAGTTGGCATTAATTGTTTTTGTTCTTTTTCTATATAATGCCTCTCTAAAATAGTTGTAATTATTGGAGAATATGTACTAGGACGTCCTATTCCCTTTTCTTCTAACATTTTTACAAGACTAGCTTCAGTATATCTTGGTGGCGGTTCTGTAAAACTCTGTTTTGATTCCAATTTTTGTTTTATTACTTCTTGCCCATTTTCTAGCTCTGGAATAGAAGTATCTTCTTCTTCTTGTTTATTATCCTCCGTTTCAACATATAAAGTCATAAATCCTTTAAACTTTAAGGTTTGTCCACTTGCTCTAAAATTATATTTGTTTACGTCTATATTAGCAGATACAACATCATAAATTGCTGTCGCCATTTGACTTGCTAAAAATCTATGATAAATTAGTCTATACAATTTGTATTGATCATTTGTCAAATATTCTTTTATCTCTTCTGGAACTAAATCCACATAGGTAGGTCTTATACCTTCGTGAGCATCTTGTGCATTTTGCTTTGTTTTATAGTATCTATTTTCGTAATATTGCTCTCCATATGTTTTTATTATTTGATTTTTGGCCGCAGCTCTTGCTTCCTCAGAGATTCTTGTAGAATCTGTTCTCATGTAAGTTATTAATCCAACTGTACCCTTTTCTCCTACTTTTACACCTTCATATAGTCCTTGTGCTATAGACATTGTTTTCTTTAATGTAAAGCCAAGTTTTCTTGAAGCCTCTTGTTGCATAGTACTTGTTGTAAATGGAGGTGCAGGATTTCTTTTCTTTTCACCTTTTTTTACTTCTGTTACAATATATTTACCATTCTCTATATCTTTTAGAATATTGTCTACTTCTTCTTTTGAATGAATTGCAAGTTTTTTTCCATCTTTGCCGTAAAACTTTGCAACAAAATTTTTCTTTGATTTTTCATCTAATAAAATTGCAGAAATATTCCAGTATTCTTCCGGAATAAATTTTTCAATTTCTTCTTCTCTATCTACAATAAGTTTAACAGCAACAGACTGAACTCTACCAGCTGATAATCCTCTTCTTACTTTTTTCCATAATACTGGACTGATTTTATATCCTACTATTCTATCTAACACTCTTCTTGCTTGTTGTGCATATGTCAAATTCATATCTATTTTTCTAGGTTTTTTTATTGATTCTTTTACTGTTTCTTTTGTAATTTCATTAAAAGTTACCCTGCACAAATTGTCCTCAGGTATTTCAAGTATATGTGCTAAATGCCATGCAATTGCTTCTCCCTCACGATCAGGGTCAGTTGCAAGATATACTTTTTTAGCATTTTTTGCATCTTTTTTTAGACTTTTAATTAAATCTCCTTTTCCTCTAATATTTATATATTCAGGCTCAAAATCATGCTCAACATCAATTCCTAGCTTAGATTTAGGCAAATCTCTTATATGGCCCATAGAAGCAACTACTTTTGTGCTTCCACCTAAAAACTTCTTAATAGTATTTGCCTTTGCCGGTGACTCTACGATTATTAATTTATCAGCCATTATTTCCTCCTTCATTAAAAAAGACTATATAGTATAATAGACTATATTTAATTTTTTTGCAATAGTTTTATTAGATTTTTTGTTCGATACTCTTTAACATAAAAAGCGATTTGAACCTTTTCAAATCGCTCTTATTTTTGTAAAATCTTGCACAATATCTTCTACTGAAATTGGTGTTACCTTATTTGATACTAACATTTTAAGTAATAGATTGGCATCTTGTCTTTTATTACATATATGATAAATTATTTTATCTTCAATATTAACTATATTATTTTCCATTCTTCTTTTTACTACTTCTACTCCATATGGTTTATCCGATGTACTATTTTCTAATTGATAATATTCGAGTTCTATTTTTTCTTCATCTTGTATTTCATCAGAATCTTTTTTATCAATTATTGTTCTTCCGTAAAGCTTTTTAAAGCATTCCATCATTGGCATCCTCCCTCTTTCATAATATTTCTCTACTATATTACATATGCCTAGAAATATCAAGGAAATTCGTACCCTTAATTTTGACCAATTTCGACACCTTGATGAATTTTCGTTTTTTACTTTTTTATTGCGAGTTCAATTTCATTATATATTTTGCTTGTAACATCTTGTATTGACAGCTTTTCAGCATTTCTTCCCATTTGTTCTAAAATATTTTTGTTTGATATAATTTCTTCTATTTGTTTATTTAAAATATCTGCATTTAAGTCTTTATCTAAAATAATTTTTGCAGCTCCCACCTTTTCTAATACTCTTGCATTATATTCTTGATGATTTTCAGCAGCATATGGAAATGGAATAAATATGGCGGGTTTACCAACTATAGATATCTCTGTAATTGTCATTGCACCACTTCTGCATACTACTAAATCAACAACATTCATTATTTCTTCCATTTGATAAATATATGGAACAATTTTAACATTTTCTATATTATTAATATTTATATTATAGTTATATAACTCTTCCTTTATTAATTCATATTGATTGGCTCCAGCAGCCCATATTATTTGATAATCTTTATTTTTCTTATTTTTTATAATATCAATTAGACTTTTATTAATACTTTGAGCTCCTTGACTTCCACCAAATGCCAACATTATTGGTCTTCCTGGCTTAAGCCCTATATCTTTTATAACACTTTCCTTCTTTTCTTTTGAAAAACTTTGCTTCTTTATCTTGGTTGGATTACCAGTAACAACAATCTTATTTGCTTTTTGTAATCTTGTTTTCGCATCTTCAAATCCTAATAAAACTGTATTTACTTTTTTAGCAAGTACTTTTACTGAAAGTCCTGGAAATGCATTGCTTTCATGTAGAAGAGTTGGTATTTTTAACTTATTTGCAGCACTAATTACTGGCATACAAATATACCCACCAGTCCCAATTACAACATCTGCTTTAAACTCTTTTATTATCTTTTCTGAGTCTTTTATAGATCTAATGGTACAATATAATCTTTTTATATTCTTTAAAGTGAGTTTCCTCTCAATACCATATGCTTCAATTGTTTTTAATTCATATCCTGCTCTTGGAACTAAATCATTCTCCAATCCTCTATCTGTACCAATAAACAGAATCTTAGATTTTCCATCCATTTCTTTTATTTTATTTGCAATTGCAATTCCTGGATTAATGTGTCCTCCAGTTCCTGCTGCTGCAATAATTACATTCATATGATTCCTCCAAAATAAATTTTAATGCTCAAAACTAGTCTTGTGTTATTTTATATTATAATTGAATTTCTATACTTTTGATGATGACTTTGAAATATTAAGCAATATTCCACACATTCCCATCAGAATAACAAGTGCTGTACCTCCTGCACTAAAGAACGGTAATGGCATACCTGTATTTGGAATTGAATTTGTTACAACTCCTATATTTATAACAACCTGCACCATTACAAGTGTTGTAATTCCTGTCGCAAGTAAGCTAGAAAACATATCTGGTGCTTTCATTGCAATCAAAATACCTCTCCATATAAATAGTGCAAATAGAATAATAACTATAGCACATCCTACAAATCCTAACTCTTCTGCTAAAATTGAAAATATGAAATCATTTTGAGGCTCTGGTATATATAAATATTTTTGTTTACTTTCTCCAAGTCCTACTCCAAATAAACCTCCTGATCCAATCGCATACAAACTCTGGATTGCTTGCCAACCTGTTCCTGTTGGATCTTGCCATGGGTCCATAAAATTTAAAATTCTATCAATTCTAAAACTCTCAGCCCCAGCGCTTTGACCTTTCGTTGCTAAAAATAGAGCAAGGGCTCCTCCTCCTAGTCCACCTGCTGAAAGACCTGATAATATAAAATGTGATAATTTACATCCAGCCATTATCATCATAACACAAGTTATAGCTCCCATAACCAAGCAAACACTCAAGTGGTTTTGAAATACATATGCAATAGCAACTGGTGGTATTAGAAACATTAATGGTTTTAAAAATCCCTTTTTAAAATCTCTTAATTCATTTTTATGATCTGATAAATATCCTGCATAAAATATTATCATTCCAACCTTTGTTAGCTCAGATGGCTGAAACTGCATAAATCCTAAGTTAATCCATCTGGTTGCTCCATTAGCACTTGATTTTAGTCCTGGTATTAAAACTAATAAAAGTATTCCAACTGAAATCCAGTAAATAACCCAATAAAACTTTTTGAATATTCTATAATCAAATTTTGAAAAAAAGAACATTACTCCAAATCCTAATACCGCAAATATAGCCTGTTTTGTTACATATGTATAACTATTACCTGTTTCAGATAATGCAGATGGTGCACTTGCTGAAAGTACCATAATAATTCCTAATGACAATAACAAGATAATAACTACTAGCAAAATAAAGTCAATTTGCTTTCCAGATGCATTTCGAATATTTTTTCCTTTCTTTTGCATTTTTCCTCCTTAGATAGACACAAGTCCTATCACACAAAAAATTAATGTAATTAAACTAAATACTGACACTATTTTATTTTCTTTCCATCCCGATAATTCCAAATGATGGTGAATTGGTGCCATTTTAAATATTCTTTCTCCTGTTCTTTTAAAGTGTGCAACTTGAATTATAACTGAAAGTGTTTCTACAATTGGTACAATAGCAATAATTACCAATAATAATGGCATTTTTAGATATATTGCTATTCCTGCTATAGCTCCACCAAGCATAAGTGATCCAGTATCTCCCATCATAACCTTTGCCGGATGTAAGTTGAATAGTAAAAATCCTAAGCATACTCCTATTAAAATACTACCAAATATCGTAACTTCTTTTATTCCTAATATAATAGCAATTACAGTTAAACAAGTAATCATAATTGTTGTAACACTTGTTGCTAAACCGTCAATTCCATCTGTTAAGTTTACTGCATTTGTTGTTGCAAGCATAACAACAATTACAAATGGAATATAGAACCACACAGGTAATGTAAAATACATATCTACAAATGGTATGTATATATCTGTACCTATATTAAATACATTTATTAAAGTTAAAGTATATGATACTGCTATAATTAGTAGTCCAAGCATTTTTGCTTTTGGACTTAACCCTTTTGTATTTTTCAGTACTAACTTTTTAAAATCGTCAATAAACCCTATCATTCCAAAACCTATTGTAACAAACAATAATGGTAATAAATTTTTAGCAATTTCTATTTGTTCATCTTTCATATAGTCATAATAGCAAAATAATGTTAATGCTAATATAACAATTATCATTATTATTCCTCCCATTGTAGGAGTTCCTTGTTTTTTCAAATGAGACTGTGGGCCTTCTTTTCTCTCAATTTGGCCAACTTTCAATTTTTTTAATATTGGTATTACAAAAAATGATATTACTACACTTGCCACGAAAGATAACAGTAGTATTTTCGTTTGGAATTGCATATATTTTCCTCCTTAGTCTTATTTCTTTTCTTCCATTTCATCTATTATTTCATTTACAATTAAAGCCTCATCAAATGGATATTTTTTTCCTTTAATTTCTTGATATTGTTCATGTCCCTTTCCAGCCAATACAATAATATCCTTAGTGTTTGCCATTTTAATTGCTTTTCTTATCGCTTCAACACGATTTACAATACATTCATATTTTCCTTTTGTCTTCTTTATTCCATTTTCAATCTGTTTAACGATTTCTTCTGGATCCTCTGTCCTTGGATTATCAGAAGTAATAATTGTATAATCTGCTACTTTGCCAGAGGCTTCTCCCATCATTGGTCTCTTGTTTTTATCTCTATCTCCTCCGCAACCAAAAACAGAAATTACTCTTCCTCGTGTATATATTTTTACAGCACTCAATATTTTTTCTAAGCTTTCTGGTGTATGTGCATAATCTATCATAATTGCTAAACCTTTTTTGTTTTTTACTAATTCACTTCTACCTGGTACTCTAATATCCATTAATGCTTCTTTTATACTATCTGCACTACATCCTAGTTGTAATACTACACTAATTGCAGCTAATGAATTATATACACTAAATCTTCCTGGAATAGATACTTTTACTCTCTCATTTCGGTCTCCAAGTTTAACTTTAAAATCAACTGTTTGATTAGTTACAGTTATATCTTTTGCTAACAAATCACAATGATTATCAATTCCATAAGTTTTTATATTACACTCTGGAACTAGCTTAGGTATCATAATTGCATGAATATCATCCGCATTTATAAAACCATTTTTGCACATTTTAAACAACTGTACTTTTGAGTTAAAATAATCTTCCATATTTGGATGTTCTTTTTCGCTTATATGATCTTCCGATAAATTAGTGAACACTGCTGTATAAAATTCACATCCTGCGACTCTTGATAATTTTAGACTTTGCGAAGATACTTCTGCTACAACAACTTCGCACTTTTCCTTCACCATTTTAGCCAAAATTTCTTGTAATTTAAGACTTTCTGGCGTTGTATTATCATTATCAGCAATTTTCTTATTTCCAATATATGAAGCAACTGTTCCTATTAATCCAGTTTTTATTCCTTGTTTTTCCAAAATATCTCTTATCATGTATGTTGTTGTTGTTTTTCCTTTTGTTCCAGTTACACCTATTAATTTTACTTTTCTAGATGGATTTTGATAATAATTACAAGCCATAATTGCTAAAGCATACCTAGTATCTGGTACAACGACTATTGTAACTTCACCTGGTATTTTTTGAATTATGTTTTTATCAATTTTATCTTCCTGCATTACAACTGCTTTTGCTCCATTTTTAATAGCCTCATCTATATATTCATGACCATCAAAATTAAATCCTGTTAAAGCAACAAATACATCACTCTCGCTAACTTCCTTAGAATTATTTTTTATTTTAGAAATATCAATATCAAGGCTTCCTTTTACTTTTAAATTTTCTAAGCCTGATAACATATTTTTAAGTTCCATAAATATCCTCCCGTTATTTTATACAACTTTGCGTTTACATTATATAACTAAATTATTTTTTTGTATATAGTTTATCAGTTTTTTATTTTACATGTCAAATGCTAACTACTATTTTTGTGTTTTTGTAAATTTTTATCCCAGCTTTTGGCAACTGCTCTTTTATTATTGTTTCCTTTTTATTAATTTCTTTTGTGTCTAAATCCATTTCTAGACCAACCTCCTTTAATATCTTTTCAGCTTCTTCAACTGTCTTTCCTGTTATTTTTGGAACTACAACTTCTTCCCTTATATCTTCTTCTTTTTCATTATCTTTATTAATTTCTAAATATGGCAATACCTCTCCTAATACTTGTGACGCAATTGGTGCTGCAACACCACCTCCTTGGTGTATTTTAACAACACAAATTTTCCTTAACATATTATTGTTTTTTGAATACTATATAATTGAAAAATAGCCTTTCAAATAGTTATATCATTATGTATTGCATTTATATAGATATTATTGTATAATGTACTTTACATAAGTTTTTAACTTATTTTATATATATCGAAAGAATTAGATTATAGTCTAATTGAGAAAGGAAATGTTATGAACAAAAAACGGATAGTTCCTTATTTAGCTTTACTTGCTTTTCTTATGAGTATTTTTACAGCATGCAGTATAGCTACATCACAGGAGATCCCAATGCCAACTGTTGAGAAAAATGTGTACATTTATGATGATGATAATGTCATAAGCGATGATGTAGAACATTCTCTCAATCAAATGCTTATTTCCCTTGAGGAAGAAACCGAGATAGAATTTGCCGTTATCTCTGTAAAAAGTTTGCTTAACAAAGATATAGAAAGTTATGCAAATAAGGTATTTAATACTTTAGGAATCGGCAAAAAAGATAAGGATAACGGAATGCTACTCTTATTTTCTCGGTCTGATTCAAGAGTAAGACTTGAAATTGGCAGAGGCCTGGAAGGTATTTTACCAGACTCAAAGTGTGGACGAATTCTTGATAATTACTTTGTTCCTTATCGAGATGAAGATAACTACACTCAAGCAACCCAAATGACCGTACAAGCCGTTTTAAATGTCATTTTGGATGAATACGAGACCAATATTTCAGGCTTGGAAGATATTTCACTAGAAGATCCAAATGAATCAAACCCTTTATTTGTTTGGATTTCTATTATTCTCCTTATTATTTTCATCTTTGTTTTGGCTTTAATTATGGATAATGATAGTGACGGTCCATTTAGCGGTACATTTGGTGGTTCTTCTGGTGGATCCTCTGGCGGATTTGGCGGAGGTTTTTCAGGTGGTGGAGGTGCTTCACGTTAGTGCCTCTTATCTAATTGTAAATCAAAACAAAAACAGCAAAAACAACATGGAGGTAATTTACAATGAAAACAGCATTGAAAGTTATTTGTGCAGTTTTTATACTTGGGATTCTTATTTTTGTTGGAATTAACAACAACTTGGTAACGCTGAAAGAAGATGTTGATATGCAGCAGTCTCAGGTTCAAACAACTTTGCAGAGACGTAGTGATCTGATTCCGAATTTAGTTGCAACCGTTAAAGGTTATGCAGCTCATGAAGAAAAGGTTTTCACTGAGATTTCTGAAGCAAGATCTAAACTTGCAGGTTGCATTGAGGCCGGAGATATGGAAAGCATAAGCAATGCCAACAGTTCTTTAGATTCAGCTTTAGGACGCTTACTTGCTATTTCAGAAAGCTATCCAGAACTTAAAGCAAGTGAACAGTTTATTGCTTTACAGGACGAATTAGCAGGAACAGAAAATAGAATAGCTGTAGCACGTCAATATTACAACGAAAAAGTAAAAGCTTACAATACAGCTATACAGACATTTCCCAATTCCATGATAGCTGGTTTAAACGGATATAAATCCATGCCTTATTTTGAGGCCGACGAATCAGCAAGTAAAGTTCCTGAGGTGAATTTCGAGTAATTCATAACTTTACAAAAAAGCGAAGACAGTATAACTATACTATCTTCGTTTTTTATGTCTAACATACAGCTGATAAATTTACTTTCTTGATCAAATCTATTTCTTTTTTGTTCTTTTCATCATCTATAAATTCGTTTATTTCATCCATAAATTTAAAATGAATAGTTATTTTTTTATTTTCATATATCTCTATAAAATCAATCAACTCCATTATAATATCTCTGTCTAATTTATTTATATTTCCACTCATTTCAAAGTTTTCTATCCACTTTTTATTTAAAATTCTTATATTTTCTTTTTTATTCTCATGCTTATCTAGATTATTTAAAATACCATTTATCTTTTCTATCTCTTTTTCATATTTTTTCTTATACTCAACATATTCATCTTTTGTTATATAATCATTTTTCCAGTCTTCATATAGTCCCTTTTTTAATTCTTTTACTTTTTCTACTTCATCTTTCTTTGTTTTCTTAATTTTTTCTATTTTTTCATTTTCAACTTCCTCCATCTTTTTATTAATATTATCTTCTAATATTTTATTTACATCAACAAGTAAATCTATATGCAGTCTTATAGTTTGTAGTACTATTTCTTCTAAGATTTCTTCTTTTATAGTGTGCTTCGTACATAATTGCTTTGACTTTTTTTTATACGTACCACATATATAATATTCATATCTCTTTCCATTTTTATTTATACAATATTTTTTGTGCATCGCTCTTCCACAATCTGCACATTTTAATATTCCCGCCCATATGCTTAAAACTCCATTGTTTTGAACTCTAGTATCCACTTTATTTAAGCTTTGTGCTTTATAAAACAACTTTTCATCTATAATTGCTTCATGCATATTTTTTACTGTAATCCATTGTTCTTTTGGAACCTGTTCAACTTTATGTATTTTATAGCTTTTTACCTTTCTCTTCCCCTGAGTTATATTTCCAATATAAACATCATTCTTTAATATATTCCTTACCGTGGAAGGACACCATGAATAATCTTCTTGTAAAATTTTAGAATTTTTATAATTTTGATTTAACATTTTCTTTTTATACCCAGTTGGATTTAAAATTCCCATCTCATTTAGTTTATGACATATACTTAAATTACCCATTCCATCATTAACTTTCCATTCAAAAATTTTCTTTACTATTCTAGCCGATTCTTCATCTATTATTAATTTATGAGTATCATTTGGATCTTTTATATACCCATATGACGGAAACGCTCCTATAAATTCTCCGCTTCTTTTTCCTTCCATCTAGTGCAGACCTTATTTTTATTGATGTATCTCTACAATATTCATCATTTATTAAATTTTTAAATGGTACTAAAATTGTATTAGTGCTAGTTGGATCTCTAAAACTGTCTACATTATCATTTATTGCAATAAACCTTATATTAAACAGTGGAAATATCTGCTCAATATAGTTTCCAACTTCAATATAATTTCTTCCAAGTCTCGATAAATCTTTAACAAGAATGCAATTAATATTACCCTTTTTCATATCTTCTAATAGTTTCTGAAATCCAGGTCTATTAAAATCTGTCCCAGTGTAGCCATCATCAACATAAAAATCATAAACCATAAGGTCATCATGTTCTTCAATAAATTCATTTAGTAATGCTTTTTGGCTTGTTATACTATTACTTTCCTGCTTATCTTCTCCATTATCACTATCTTCTTGTGAAAGTCTTATATATACTGCAACTGACCATATTTTTGTTTTTCTTGAATTTTCTAAAGAATATTTTGACTTTCTGCCAATCAATATATATTGCCTCCTTTATGTTTGTTTTATAGAGGATTACCAGTTTCTGCTTAGTTTTCGCTTTAAAATATTAATCATACATTCATTAAAACTTCTATTATCTTTTGAATACACTAATTCAACACTCATCTCTCCAATTTCTAATATATACTTTCCATCCATTTTAGATATTCGTTCTATGCTATTTCTTTGTTTTTTCAAAATATCTTCTCCTCAAAAAATTTATATTCAATTTTATTCTATCAAGACAAGTTTTATTACAACTTCGTCCACAAAAAAATAACTATGACTTAACTCTCCACTAAATCATAGTTACCTAAATATTTCAATTTAATTTATATTACATATTATTTTTTATTTGTTACATATTTTTTTAACCAATTATTTAAATCCTTTTGTTTTTTAAAGATCAATAATTTATTCTACTGAAATTTTATCTGCTGGTATATCAATGTAATAAAGTTTCTCTCCGTTATTTAATTTTTCTAAATACCTTGCACCAAACTTTTCATAATAATTTTCTAAATCGGTCTTTAAAAAAAGTTTTTTTATGTTTCTTTTTTTTGCCTCAGCTAAAATAGAATCGTTAAGTATTCTTGAATAT
The DNA here is from genome assembly GCA_902406115.1 of uncultured Clostridium sp. GTDB lineage: Bacteria > Bacillota > Clostridia > TANB77 > CAG-508 > CALXVA01. The sequence goes on from CABPCL010000003.1 coordinate 18,517, forward strand.
CCTTTTCCTCTATATTCTTCTTTTACATACATTGTAGCATACCAAGATGATAGATCTTGTCTTTCTTCTCCGTCTTTTGGAAAGATTGATATGAATCCAATTAGTATATCATTATCTAGCAATATTAGTTTACAGTAATAAGGGTTGTCCATATTTAATTTTATTTTATCTATTTTCTTTTTTATCTTTAGTTTAAATTCTTCTTCTGTTAAATTTTGTTTTCCCCATTCTTTTTGAGTAAGAATTGCAACTTCTTCAATGTATTTTTGTTTATCCTTTATATTAAATACTTTTAACATACTACATTTCCTCCCAAAACAGTTCTTTTAATCATATTATAACATTAAAATAAAAAAATTCAATTTAATTTCAGTCTATCTTGCCATATATGGCCTTAATTAACTAACCTCTATATTATAACCATGTTTGTTTTCGCAATATGTAGTACAAAAATAAACCACGCACCTCCTTGGTGTCCTCCCTCCCCAGTTGGATTATATAGCGTAATTAGAATTACTACTTCTGGATCTGATATCGAAGCTGTTCCAATAAATGAAGTTACATATTTATTTGTATTAACACCATCTTCCGATGTTCCTGTTTTTCCTCCTATACTATATCCCTTAACTTGTGCATTTTTTCCAGTTCCTTGTGCTACAACAGTTTCCATCATGCTTAAAACATCTTCTGCTGTTTTTTGGGATATAACATTTTCTTGTTTTACTACTTCAATATCCTTCTTTTCACCAGTAGTGCTGTCAATAATCTGTTTTACAACTCTTGGTTTCACATAATTTCCTTTATTAGCAATTGTTCCAACTGCTGCGACCATTTGGATTGGAGTTACTTCAAATCTTTGGCCAAATGCAATAGTTCCTAATTCTACTGGTCCAACTTTTTCTTCTTTTAGGAATATACTTCCTGCTTCCCCCGGTAGATCAATTCCCGTCGTTTTTAAGAAACCAAATTTGTTTAAATATTCATAATATTTATGCACACCTATTTTCTGCCCTAAGCCTATAAATACTGGGTTACATGAATTCATTAATGCATCCCTTAGGCTTTCTGGCCCATGTGGTCTGTAATATCTCCAACAACTCATTCGCACACCAGCTATTGTAATTCCGCCGGTGCAACAGAACTCTCCTTTTTTGTCTGTTGTTGTTAATCCCTCTTCCAATGCAGCTGAAGCTGTTATAAGTTTAAATGTAGATCCAGGTTCATAGGTATCCGATATTGCTTTATTTCTCCACATTGCTTGCATATTTTTAACTTTATCTGCTTGTGATAGAGTATCCCACACTTTTTTCATATCATCTGTAGTTGGCTCATATGGTGAATTTAAATTATAATTTGGATAACCTGCCATAGCTAATATATCACCATTTTTAGGATTCATTATAATTATATTTCCACCATCTGTACAAACATTATCTATACAAGCCTCTGTCAAATATTTTTCGGCAATTCCCTGAATTGTAGCATCAATAGTAAGTACTATGTCGTTTCCGTCAATTGCCTCTATGTAATTCTCTCCTTCATGTGACATTTCTCCACCTTTTGCATCAGTTACCTTAACAATCCTTCCCTTTTCTCCCTTTAATGTTTTTTCATATACTGCCTCTATACCGTCTAAACCTTGATTATCGCTTCCACAAAATCCAATAATTTGAGAAGCTAAATTATTATTTGGATAATATCGTTTTGTATCTTCATCAATATTAATACCGTTTGTTATATTATTTTCACTCATCCATATTCTTAGTTCATCTGCCTTATCTTTATCAACTTTTTTTACAATTGTTTCGATAGAACTTCTTTTTTTCACCTTTTTTAAAACCTTTTCATAATCCAAATCAAATATATTGCTTAGTGCCTTCGAAACTTTTTCTTTATCATTTTTAGAAATATTTACAGGATTAACTGTTATTGTATTTACTGTACTACTAATTGCTAAAATATTCTTTCCTGTTGCATCATATATTGTTCCCCTTTTTGGATTTACACTTCTGTCTAGAGTTTGCTGTGTATATGCCATTTGTCGAAGTTCATCTCCCATAACAAATTGTATCCAGCCAATTCTCCCCATAAACAAAACTCCAATAAGACATACCACAAAAATCCATACTTTCATCCTTTTTCTTCTACTTATATCACTAACTTTTTCATCGATCTTTGTATTTTTCCTTTTATATTGATGTTTAAACTTCTTTTTCTGTAGTTTAGATATACTTTTCTGTATTTTAGAAATATCTATCTCTTTTTTATTCTTTGTTTTCTTTATTTTTTGCACTTTTTTTCTAGGAATCCTTGTACTCATAAAAACCTCCAATATAAATAAGCCATTTATATTTTCAATTTTATTCAAAGAGCATAAAAAAAGACTAAAATAAATAATTTATTCTTTATTTTAGTCTATTTATTTGTAAATAAATTAATAATTTTTTGAAATAAGCTAGTCTCTTGATCTATAACAACTTCCTCTACAGCTGGTTCAACATAATCTTTTTTAGGTAAACTAACATATACTTTTTGACTATTATCTAGTTTTTGCATTCCTAGTTTTTCTTTTGCTAATTTTTCTATATTATTTAAATTTAGATTATTTTCAATGTTTACTTGTAGTTGTTCATTTTCTTTTTGCGTTGTTGCTAAAGCATTCTTTAGCTCAGCATTCTTGTTAAAGCTTTCATTTATCAAAGAATTTCTATAACTTATGGCTAATAAAACTGAAAAAATCATTCCAATAAACATTACAGTCTTTATATGTGACTTTAAATGTATTTTGGTTTTTACTTGCTTATTGTTTTTTTGTTTTAATGTAGTTGATTTTTTCTTTACATACGGATTTTTCTGTGGTTCATATTCTGGTTCTAATTTTCTAGGACTAGTTTCATATTGATAACCACCAAATCTGTAGTTTGCCATAAATTACTCACCTCTTTTCAAATATCCTCAATTTAGCACTTTTGCTCCTTGAGTTTTCTTCTTGTTCCTCTTTTGTAGGAAGAATTGGCTTTTTGGTAATAACCTTTCCCAAAGATTCATAACCACATACACAATATGGCAAATCCTTCGGACAGGTACATCTTCCTTCTGCTTCTATCATTGCTTCTTTTACTGCTCTATCTTCTAATGAATGAAATGTTATAATTACTAACCTTCCATTTTTATTTAACACCTCTATTGAATCTTTAACAGTATCCATTAAAGGTTTTATTTCATTATTAACTTCTATTCTTATAGCTTGAAATGTTCTTTTTGCAGGATGTCCATCATTCTGTTTTGCCTTTGGAATAGATTTTTCTATAATTTCTACTAATTGATTTGTTGTTTCAATAGTTTTTTCTTTTCTATATATACAAATATTTTTTGCAATATTTCTAGCAAATCTTTCTTCACCATATTCAAAGATAATTTTTGATAAGTTTTCCTCTGAGTATTCATTTACTACTTTCTTTGCTGTTAATTCTTGATCTTGGTCCATTCTCATGTCTAGATTAGCATTTCCTATGTAACTAAAACCTCTAGATTTTTCATCTAATTGATAAGATGATACTCCTAAATCAAGTAGTATCCCATCAACTTTCTCAATTTCTAAATCATTTAGTACTTCTTTGATGTTGTCGTGATTTCCATAAACATATTTTACATTAGAATACATTTTTAATTTTTCCTTTGCTGCATTTAATGCCTCTGTATCTCTATCGATTCCGATTAGAAGTCCCTTTTCAGTGAGTCTTTTAACAATTTCTTGACTATGCCCCGCTCCTCCTAATGTTCCGTCAACATAGATTCCGTTAGGATTAATATTCAATCCGTCAATACATTCATTTAATAAAACTGGTTTATGTTTAAATTCCACGTCTCATAAGCTCCTACGTATACGCATAATCAGTTGGTATGTAAATACCAACTGTATGCTTACTCTTAAAATTCATCATCTTTTGTAAATAATCTTTGAATTCATCCTTTGTTTTTTGTTATTTTTTCATTAGTTTAATTTATCTTTTGTTTGTGGTTGTTTTTTATGTAAACATCCAATATTTTATCTTTTGAGAGTTAAAATATCTTTTGTTTGTATCAATAATTTTTCTTTTGTTGTTTTTATCTTTTGTATTCTTTATTTGTCTTATCTTTAGTATCTTTATTTTTCTTTTGTGTTTTATATAAACTTTTTCAAGTTATATACCTAGCATTGTCATATTTTCAGCAATTTCATCAGCTGAAATGTTTTCATCACTATTGTATTTTTTCCATTTGTCTTTGTTCCAAATTTCAATTCTAGTTCCTACTCCAATTATAACTACTTCTTTTTCCATTGAAGCATATTCTCTTAGGTTACTAGCAATAAGAAATCTACCCTGTTTGTCTATCTCACATTCTATTGCACCTGACAAGAAAAATCTTACGAAATCTCTTGCGTTTTTATTTGTAAGTGGAAGTGTTTTTAATTTATCTTCAAAGTTAGCCCATTCATCTTGTGAAAATCCAAATAAGCACCCATCTAATCCTTTTGTTACTATGAATTTCTCGCCTATGTCTTCTCTAATCTTTGCTGGCATTATTAATCTGCCTTTTGCATCTAGAGAATGTTCATATTCACCGATAAGCACTTTGTTTCACCTCACTAACATTTTATACCACTTTGTACCACTTTTCTCCACTTCAATTAAATTTTAATACAAGTATATATAAAATGCAAGTATTTTTTTTAATTTTTTTTGATTTTTAATTTCATCTTTTCTTAGAAAGATCAGTTGTTCGTGTTTTTATGTCAAAAAATGGATAGCTTTATATATCTATATATAAGCTATCCATAATATTTTTACAAAACTTTTATTTGCTATTTCTCTTATCTAATATTTTCCAAACAATTTTCTATTATTTTTTCTAAATCTGTTGTATCTATTATCGACTTCTTACTTGCCTCTAGCATTTCTCCTGGAAGTACCTTTTTTAAATTTAATTGATACCCATTTTTTAATGCTAATTGTCTTATAAACTCACGAGTTGTACGCCCATTACCTTCTCTAAAAGGATGTAACACATTAATTTCTGATATATAATATGCAAGTCTTTTTGCTAATTTAGTTTTATCACTGCCTATTAAATAATTTTCATCTTTTAGTTCCTTTAATAATCTTTCCAATTCTGAATCTATATATTCCCAATGTGCAAAACTGAAAACACCTTTTGAAATATCTTCTGTTCTTAATTTTCCTGCAAAAGGATAAATATCTTCAAATAAATAAGTATGAATACTTATAAAATGCTTCACATCAAAATTACCAGTAATTCCTTTTTGCCTTAAACTTAATAATTTTGCTGCTGTGATTTTAGCTTCATACTTTTGTAACAATTTTTCATTTTTAATGTTTAATTTATTTACTAATACATTACTATCTTTATAGCAGTAAATTGAATTCCTGTCTCTATAATTATCCCTCATATGTTCCACCAATCTCAATTTCATTTTTAATTGTATTAATTAATTGTGGCATATCAATTTCTTCATTTGCAAATTGTCTATATAAGTTTACATCTATATCTGTAATTTCCATTCCCTCAATTGCTAAATCATTTTTTATATTATCTATATTAAAATTAAAAATTTCTTCGTTAAACATATTTTTTACCTCCAAAATTTTATATTTCTTTTTAACACCCTACATTATTATTATACCACAAAAAGTGTAAAAAGTCCAGTATTTTTGCGGGTTTTGATATTATTTTTTCATTAATTTTATATATAAAAAAAGTTAATTTTGTAACTCTTTTAAATATATATGCATATTATTTAGAAAGACATTTTATGGAGGTATTATTATGGCCAAAATAATTATATTTAATAACGATACTAATAGAATGGAAACGTATTATAGAAATTTATCTGATCCTATGCCATATAATTCAAATGGTACTTTAAAAGTAAGAGAATTTATGGGTTCAAGCAATAGTCCTACTCTATGGACTACCAAAAGAACAATGCAGAGTTGGAACAGTCAAAGATATATATGGGGAAAACCTATTGATGTCGGTTTTGCCTTTAAAAGACCTTATGAAGGTGGCCACGGAAGTCAAAGTCAACACTATGCAGGAGTAGCTTTTGATGTAGGTCAACGTATGTCAAGTACTTCAAGAAATGCTTTAAGAAACAGTGCTGTAAATTCTGGTGTATGGTCATATGTTGAACCAGCAAGTATTAGTCCTACATGGGTTCATTTTGATAAACGTTTCGGGACTCCTGCATGTTCCAGTGGGGGTTTTCCTCTTTTAAAAAGAGGAAGTATTAGCAATTATGTATTGGTGGCACAAGATGATCTAAACACACTTGGGTACCGTACTGGAGGTTTAGACGGCATATTTGGTGCTCAAACACGAAACGCTGTTATACAATATCAAAAGAGTAGAGGTTTATCAGCAGATGGAATTATAGGTTGCAATACTTGGAGATCTCTACAAGAAAATGTAGTTGGCACCGGCAGAACTTCTACAACTATTGATTGATTTACCGATTAATTTTTATGTATAAAAATAGAAAATAAAAAAATAAAATCAAAAATCTTGAAAATATACTGTATCTGCTAAATATTTTTTGATTTTTGACTTTATTTTATTTCTTATACTTCTCTACACTTTACTACTAATCTCTCTTTTCCATAATTAGTACAAGTAATTAATGTTAATTCTTTCTTTCCATTTGTTAACTGACTGGTGCATCTTGTATCTGTTGGTTTTACAACATATCTATTATATACTTTATATTTCAATTTTCTTCCTGTTAGATCTTCTAGTTCTACAATATCTCCATTTACTAATTCAGATAAACGTCCAAACATTTTTCCATTTCTATAATTATGACCTACTACGCAGTAATTTCCAACCTCATTTGGATTTGGTCCCCAGTATTTATTAACTGAAATTTCTAATAATTTTTCTGACGTTTCTGTTAATACTGGATAACTAATATCTATACTTGGAATCGTAATAATTGCTTCAGTATCGTATTTTTTTCCTCCTTGAACATATGTACTTGAGGTTGCATTACTATTTGTATTAGAGATCACGTTATTGGTATTATCATTTACCGTACTACTGATTTGGTTATTTTCTTCAACGGTATTTGTATTGTTTTTATCATCAACCATGATCACCATAACGTCATCGTCTTTAATCTCCTTAGTTGTAGTATCCCTTTTAACTTCTGCCAATAATTGATGTGATACTTGTTCACTTTTATTTCTATCATATTCTGCATAAATGTAATAGGAAGACAAAATGCATACTAAAAAAACAGATAAAAAGAATTCAATGTTAAACCACATTTTTTTTCTTTTTAGTTCTGGTGTAACATATACTTTTTCAGTAACTAAAATCTGATTCATCTTTTCCTCCTAACAAACGTAATTATACAATAATATTATATCACATATATAGTTGATTTTGAAGTACTGTACTTAATATTTTTTCAATTATTTATAAATAATTTTAATTTCATCTGCAAGCATTGCAAATTGCTCTATACTTAGATTTTCTCCGCGTATATTTTCTTGCAATCCTAATTTATTTAGGAGTATTTTTCCTTCTTCCTTGTTTTTTATTATTCCCCCATTAAGAAGACCATTTAATAGTGTCTTCCTTCTCTGCATAAAACTAGCTTTTATTATCTTAAAAAATAGTTTCTCATCCTTAAGTGATATTGCTGGCTCTTTTCTAATGTTTAATTTTATTACTTCTGAGTCAACCTCAGGTGATGGTATAAAACATGTCTTTGAAACAAAACATATTTCTGAAGGAACAGCATAATAGTACACACTATACGTAATTGCTCCTGAATTTTTTTCTCCAGGAATAGCTGTTATTCTATCTGCAACCTCTTTTTGAATCATTACAGTAATACTCTCTATTTCTAATCTTTCTTCTAGTAATTTCATAATAATAGGTGTTGTAATGTAATAAGGTAAATTCGCAACTATCTTTACATTATTACATTCAGTTTTATTCTCAGCAATTAATTCCTTTAAGTTAACTTTTAATACATCTTCATTTATCAACTCAAAATTATTATATATAGAAAATCTATCATTCAATATTTTTATCATTCTATCATCTAGCTCAATCGCTATAACTTTTTTTGCCTTCTCTAGCAATCTACTTGTTAATGTTCCAAGTCCTGGTCCTATTTCTATTACCAAATCTTTGTCACTTATATTAGCTGATTCTACTATCTCGTTTACAGTTTCATCATCAATTAGGAAATTTTGTCCTAAATTTTTATTTGCTGTAATATTATATTTTTTCATTAAAAACTTGGTTTCAGACAAAATATTTTCCATTAGACCTTTCCCCTTTACTATTCATTAAATATTTAATTTGATATTTTCTTTTGTAATGTAACACCAATAACAGTTCCTTCCTCTACAGAAGTACCTGCAGCAATATCTTGACTTGTAATTATTCCGCTTCCATTTACTTTTATATTTAAGTTTTTCTTTTTTAACGCAGATTTTGCTTCAGTTACTGTCATTCCTTTTAAGTTTGGTACATTTTGAGATACTCTCGTATCATTATCTTTTGTATATAGCAATACTGTAGCTCCAGATAACAACGATGTTCCTGCTATTGGCATTTGATCTGTTACTAAATCATCAGAGTTACCTGATACTTTACAATTAAATCCAGCATTTTCTATTATTTTCTTAGCTTCGGCAACTGTCTTATTTTTTACATTTTTTAAACTCTTAGTATCACTTGATGTGTAATTTGTTGTTGTATCTGATGGAATTCCTAAGTATGGTAATACCTCCGATAAAATTTGTGATACTACTGGACCAGCAACGATACTACCACTATGGCTATCTCCTTTAGGTCCATACAATGTGACTAATATAACTACCTCTGGACTCTCAACAGGCGAAATTGCAGCAAAAGATGCTACATAATTATTACTCTTATCAGATGGATCAGGTTCAGATGTTCCTGTCTTTCCTGCAATTGTATATCCTTTTACTTGTGCATATTTACCAGTTCCGCTTTCTACAACAGTTTCTAACATATCTAATAATTCTTCTGATGTTTCTTTAGAAATAACTTGTCGTACAGCTGTTGGATCTATAGTAGTTACAGCTCCTGTATCAGTATTTGTAATCTCTTTTACAATTCTTGGTTGCATTAGAACACCATCATTTGCAACAGATGACACTGCTGTTATCATTTGTAATGGAGTTACTCTAAATCTTTGGCCGAAAGACATTGTTGCAAGTTCTACTTCTCCAACATCATTTAAATCCCAAAAATATCCTGAACGTTCTCCAATACTTGCAAAATTAGTTGTGCTAAAGAACCCAAATGCATCATAGTATCTATATAATGTTGATGCTCCAATCTTCTTACCTAATTGAATAAATGCTGGGTTACATGAATACTGTAATGCTCCTCTTAAGCTAAGATATCCATGTCCTGATTTATCAGAACAATATATTCTTGACTTTGCAACTGTTTCATATCCTTTACAATAGAATACACTTGATTTATCTGGTGTTATTATATTTTCTTCTAAAGCAGCAGCTGCTGTAACAATTTTGAATACTGATCCTGGTTCATATGTTGAAGTAATAGCTCTATTATTCCATACATTTTGTAGAGTATTACTTTGTTCTGCTTCAGTTAACTTTTTCCAATCTTTTGTTTTTATATGTGTTGGTGTAAATGGTGTATTCAAATTATAATCTGGATATGTAGCCATTGCTAATATATCACCATTATTTGGATTCATAATAATAACATTTCCACCATCAGCACATTTATTTTCTTCACATGCTTGTTTTAAATATTTTTCAGCAATTGTTTGAATATTTGCATCTATTGTAAGAGTAATATCATTTCCATTTTGAGCAGCAATATATGTTTGGTTTTGATCAGGTATTAAATCTTGAACAGCATCTTGAGATGCTACTATTTTACCTGGAGTTCCTGTTAATACACTATCCCATTTTGCTTCCAAGCCCTCAAGTCCTTGATTGTCTGTTCCACAAAAGCCTATTAAATTAGATGCTAAATTATTATACGGATAATAGCGTTTCGTGTCTTCATCTATATTAATTCCAGAATATATTTCATTATTTTTCATCCACTCTTTAAGTTTATCTATCCTATCTTTTTCGACTTTTCTCGCTATGGTTTGTACAGTAGTACTTTCACTTGAAACTTTTTTTAATGTTTCATCATAATCTAGTTCAAAAATATCCGAAAAAGCCTTAGCAACCTTCTCTTTTAGCTCTTTAGTTTTAACTTTTGCAACATCTTCATCTTTATTTTCAACTACAATCTTAGTTGAATCTATACTAACAGTATCTACTTGTACGCTTCTCGCTAATGCTTTACCTGTAGAATCATATATTGTCCCCCTCTTTGGGCTTATGATTCTGTCCGCTGTAAGTTGATCATACATAGCTTCTTTAAGGTCTGCCCCTTGTACAAGCTGTAACCATCCTATACGAAATATCAATAATAACAATATCAAAAAGAATATTAACATCATTATGCCTAATCTTTGTGATAATGTACTTGTTTTTTTCAACACTTTTTTCTTATGATTATTTTTGTTCATTTATACACCTTTTTTCTTATACATTTTTCTTGTATATTTTTATATATATACATCTATCTCTTTATATATTTTTTCTATATATATCCATTTTATGTTCTTTTACCTTTTTATAATAGCTTACGTTTTCGCATGTGTCAATATTGTTTTTGTAAATTTTAAAAAATAAAGGTATAAAACTTTAAGTTGTTTTATACCTTTATTAAATATTTTTTATTTATTTTTAATTAACTATTGAAAATTTGATCAAATTCTTCTCCGTCAATTTTCTCTTTCTCAAGTAAAACACCTGCTACACTGTGAAGTTTATCAATGTGTTCTTTTAATATTTCTTCTGCTTTTTTATAAGCAAAATCTATAATGCTTTTTACTTCTTCATCGACAATTCCAGCTGTTTCTTCTGAGTATTCTTTACTTTGAGCAAAATCTCTTCCTAAGAAAACTTCTTCTTGATTTTGACCTAATGTAATGGTTCCTATTCTTTCACTCATTCCATATTTTGTTACCATACTTCTAGCAATTTTAGTAGCTCTTTCAATATCATTACTTGCACCAGTTGAAATATCATCTAAAATTAATTTCTCTGCCACTCTACCGCCTAGTAAAGAAATAATATTTTCTACCATCTCTGTTCTAGACATGAAAGATTTATCTTCTGTTGGTCTATACATTGTATAACCACCAGCCATTCCTCTTGGCACTATTGATATTTGATGTACTGGATCTTGTGTTGGTAAAAATCTACTTACAACAGCATGACCTGCCTCGTGGTAAGCAACTAATTTTTGTTCTTTATCGCTTCTTACTCTTGTTCTCTTTTCTGGTCCCATAGTTACTTTAACCATAGCATCTTCAATTTCTGTCATTCCAATTTCTTTTAAATTTCTTCTAGCAGCAAGAAGTGCGGCTTCATTTAAAACATTTTCCAAATCTGCTCCAGAAAATCCTGAAGTATTTTTAGCGATTGTTCTTAAATCTATATCATCAGCTAATTTTTTCTTTCTGCTATGAACTTCTAATATTTGTTCTCTTGCTTTTACGTCTGGGCTTGATACAACAATTTGTCTATCAAATCTTCCAGGTCTTAACAAAGCTTTATCTAAAACGTCTGGTCTATTAGTTGCAGCTAACACTATAACACCTTCATTTGCAGAGAACCCATCCATTTCAACTAATAATTGATTTAATGTTTGTTCTCTTTCATCATGTCCACCGCCAAGACCTGCGCCTCTTTGACGACCAACAGCATCAATCTCATCTATAAATATAATACAAGGAGCCTTTTTCTTAGCTTCCTCAAATAAGTCTCTAACACGTGATGCACCAACACCAACAAACATTTCAACAAAGTCTGATCCACTTATAATAAAGAATGGAACATTTGCTTCTCCTGCAACAGCTTTTGCAAGTAATGTTTTACCAGTACCTGGACTACCTACAAGAAGTACACCCTTTGGTATTCTTGCTCCCATATCTGTAAATTTCTTTGGATTTCTTAAGAACTCTACTATTTCTTCTAGTTCTTCCTTTTCTTCATCTACACCTGCTACGTCATCAAATGTTACCTTATTTTTATCTGTTGGTCCAAGCATTCTCGCTCTGCTTTTTCCAAAAGACATTGTTTTGCTTCCACCATTAGCTTGATTTCCACTATTCATAAATAAAAACCAGAATATAAAGAAAATAATTAGAATACCAAATGGTGTTAATAAACTTAAAATAAACATCCATACTGATTCTGATTTTTCTGTTACCTTTATACTACCTGTTTTCATACTATCTTGTAAAGTATCCATCAAGTTATCAATACTAGGTATATTTACTTGTTTTATAAGATTTTCATCTTTTAATTTTACATCTGCTTTGCTACCATCTGAAGCAATTTCGATTTCTTTTACATCGCCAGATTCAATTTTAGCAACTAATTCTGAATAAGCAAGTTTATTATTACTACTATCTAAAATAGAACTAATTAATATAACACATATTACTCCAATAATTAACCATGTTGCTAATGTTTTTATACTATTCTTCAAAATATTCCTCCTTTTGGATTTAAAATACCTTTTCCACTATATATTTTAGAATAAAACAAAATCATCTTATGGTTCAGTTTTACATTAAAGAAATATAACACATATAATTTCCATTTTCAAGCATTTTTTTAAAGTTTTTTTGCCCTCTCTTCTTTGTTTTTCAAGCTTTTTCTACGGAAGGCTATATTACACTTATAAAAAAAATTTTGCCTTTTTTTATAAAAATTTTTATATTTTTATTAGGAGTTAGATATTTATTTCCTATATTATTTCCACATAATTTAATGATATCCTCAATATGAATTTTTTCTATACCTTGAGCACTTCCAAAAAGTTCTTTAATAGTATATAAAATTATTCTAGATTTTATTACATAATCTAAACAATTAAATTTCTTTAAATCCAATACGATTTCTTTATTATCCGCAGTAATTTTGAGATTTTCGTATTCGTTTTCCACAATTTTGTGGAAAAAATCATCTTCTTTTCCCACAACATCTGAAAGTCTATTTAAAGTATCAACAATGTTTGGATTAAAATTCTCCTCTATATACGGAATTAATAAATTTCTAATTTTATTTCTTGTATATATATTCTCTTTATTTGATTGATCATATTTTGGATTTAAATTGTTTTCTTCACAATAATTTTCAATTTCTCTTCTAGTACAAAGTATAATAGGTCTTATAAATTTATTATCTCTTATTTTCTCAATTCCCTTTAGTCCAGATGTTCCACTGCCCCTCATTAAATTCATAAGTACAGTTTCAGCATTATCATTTGCTGTATGAGCTGTTGCGATCTTATTAGCGTTTATTTTTTGCGCAACTTCTTCAAAAAAATCATATCTTGTGCTTCTCCCTGCAAGTTCTGTACTTACTTTCTTTTTCTTTGATATATTATTTATATCAGCTCTTTTTACAAAACACTCTATATTAATATTTTTACAAAAATTTTGTACATACTCTGCTTCGCTGTTTGCCTCTTCTCTTAACATATGATTTATGTGTGCAACTACAATATTAATTTTTAGATTTTCTCTTAGGTTATAAAGTACATTAAGAAGTGTCATTGAATCTGGTCCTCCAGATACTCCAATAACAATAGTATCATTTTCTTTAATTAAATTAAACTTCTTTATAGTATCTAATACTTTTTCTTCTAATTTGTTCATATATCCTCCATTTTACAAATTTATTAAAATGTGTTATAATATTTACATAAGGCAGTTGCCTTTGTTAAAAATTTTACTTTTATTTAAAGGAGAATGTACTATGATGCACATTGAAAACAGAATCTTACCCTATGGGCCCAACTTTCTCGGCACAATAGAGCGGAACAGTGAAACCTATATAACCATTCACGAATCAAGTGACGGAACTGGCTTCGCTACACCAGATCGTACCATCGAGTATTATGAGAACCGTCTCAAGAACCCTCCTGAGGGAGTAAACTCAAAGATTGGTTATCATTTCATGGTTGACGGTGATAGACTTGTACAGTTCATTCCCCTTAAGTATCGAACTGCTCACGCAGGTAGTACTGAGGGAAACCATTCAATTGCAATTGAGCGGTTAGTTAACTGCAATGTCGACTTTCCATCAGCAATCGCAAATCAAGCTAAGCTTGCAGCTACGCTGATGACCATGTTTGGCATCCCACTTGATCATGTTGTTCCACATAAGTATTGGAGTGGTAAAGCTTGTCCTTCAAGACTTCTTGCCGGAATGTATGGTGGCTGGGATGGATTCATCGCACAGGTGAAAAAGTTCTATACCGACCATGACATCTTCAATGTCGAGGAAATCACTTTTGATCTTCCTAGGGAATAACTTTTCTCAGCATCAAATTCGCCACTTTCTTAGTGGCGAATTTTCTTTTGTCTTATTCTCTATATTTGTCAATATTAGCAAACTTTGTATAATTTCCAAGCCATAATAACTCTACTGTTCCCGTTGATCCTGATCTATGTTTTGCTAAAATCACTTCTGCAATATTTTTCTTTTCACTATCCTCATTATAATAATCATCCCTATATAAAAACATAACAATATCTGCATCCTGCTCTATAGCTCCAGATTCACGAAGATCTGAAAGCATAGGTCTATGGTCTGGTCTTTGTTCAGGTGCACGAGATAACTGTGAAAGTGCAATTACTGGAACATTAATTTCTTTTGCAAGAATTTTTAGTGAACGGCTAATTTCTGAAATTTCCTGTTCACGGCTTCCACCTTTTTTACTTGATCCTTGAACTAGCTGTAAGTAATCTATTACAACCAATCCAATGTTTTTTTCTAATTTAAGTTTTCTACATTTCGCACGAATTTCCATTACAGATATACCTGGTGTATCATCAATAAATATTTGTGATTCTGATAACTGTCCAGATGCTTGTGCAAGTTTAGTCCATTCATCATCATCAATAGTACCTGTACGTACCTTGTTACTATCAACCATAGCTTCAGAGCACAAAATTCTGTTAACCATCTGTTCTTTTGACATTTCCAAACTAAAAATTGCAACTGGCACATTTGCTCTTACTGCAGCATTTGTTGCAATATTTAATGCAAACGCAGACTTTCCCATAGCAGGTCTTGCAGCAACTAAAATCAAATCCGATTGATGCAAACCAGCTGTTTTATAATCCAAATCCACAAAACCAGTTGGAACCCCTGTTATATGTTGTTTTTGATTATATAATTGTTCCAATTGAGTAAATGTATCTACTAAAATATCCTTAATTGAGCTATATCCTTTTTGATTTCTCTTTTGCATTACAGCAAAAATTTTCTTTTCAGCACTATCCATGATTCCTTCTACTTCTTGAGTAGGATCATATCCAAGAGTAATTAACTCATTTGCAGTTTTTATAAGATTTCTTAGGGTTGCTTTTTCCTCAACTATTTTAATATACTGAATTGCATTTGCAGTAGTAGGCACTTTATCTGGAAGTGCTGCTATGTATTCTAGCCCTCCAACAGCTTCTAGCTTTCCCATTGCAGAAAGTTCTGACTTTAATGTAATAATATCAATCGGTTCACTTCTGTTGTATAAATTTAAAATTGCAGAATATATAGCCTTGTTATCTTCCCTATAAAAGTCATCCTCTTTCAACGTTTCTATAGCCGCTGCAACAGCATCCTTATCTGTAAGCATACTTCCTATAACAGCCTGTTCCGCTTCTGTATCATTTGGTGGTATCTTTCCTAATTCCATATAATTCTCCTTTGGCATATTAGGGACGTTCCTTTTTCTGCCACTTTGGCATAAAAGGGACATACCTTAAATTCAAATTAGTTTATTTAAAATATTATCTACTTGCATTAATCATTTGTATCTCTTGCTTATCTTATTTGTTTATACTAGCTATTTTAGATTACTCACTTATTACTTGTACCTTTAGTACACCAACAATTCCTTCGTATAACTTTATTGTAACTTCAAAACTTCCTAATGTTTTTATAGGTTCTTTTAATTCGATTTTCTTTTTATCTATTTCAAATTTATATTGACTTTTTAAATTTTCAGATATTTCCTTTGGTGTTACCCCTCCAAAGATCTTACCATTTTCTCCTGCTTTAACCTTTATTTTTAGCATTATTCCTTTTATCTTTTTTGCCATTTCTTCAGCAGCTTGTTTTTCAACATCTTTTTTATATTGATTTGCATCTTTCTTGTTATTCAATTTACTCATATTTTCGGCATTAGCTTCTACAGCTAATTTTCTAGGAAATAAGAAATTTCTTGCATATCCATCACTTGCATTAATTATTTCATCTTTTTTTCCTACACCCTTTATATTATCTAATAAAATAACCTTCATATACATAGCCACCTTTCATATTTTTGTACTAATATAATATAACATAAATCGCTTTTTTTCAAGACTTTCTATTATGTAAAAAGGAAATAAGCATATTTTAGCTTATTTCCTTTCTTTTATCCAACTATTTCACTAAAGTATTCATTTATACGATTTATTAATTCTTGTTTTACTTCACTAGTATCCATTCCTTCAACTTGTGCTCCGGCAAGTGTTATGTGTCCTCCACCGCCAAGTTTTTCTAATATTATTTGCACATTGATATCGCCTATAGAACGACCACTAATGCATACTTTATCTCCTAATTTTCCTATTACAAAAGAAGCTGTAACATTGTTTATTGTTAATAATTCATCTGCTGCTTTCGCACAAACAATATTTGCATTTTTATCTTCTTCATCATAAATGGCGATTGCAATTGTATCGTAGATTATTTCTGCATTGCCCACAATCGTTGATATTTTATAATATGTTTGTAAATCACTTTGGAACCATTTCTTAACTTTTATAATGTCAACACCACTTTTTCTTAAAAATGCTGCTGCTTCAAATGTTCTTACTCCTGTTTTAAATGTAAATGCTTTTGTATCCATCATTATACCTGCATATAGAGATTCTGCTTCAAATTCAGTAAGTTCTATTTTTTCTTCTGCATATTCTATTATCTCAGTTACAAGTTCTGCTGTAGATGAGGCATATACTTCTTGGAAAGTAAGTGTTGCATTCTCTATATAATCTGTACTTCTTCTATGATGATCGACAATTACAACCTTTTGTGTTTTTTCTAATAATTCCGGCACTTCTACATAGTTCTTTTTATGAGTATCTAATATAATTAATAATGTATCTGTGCTTATTTTAGAAATAGCATCATTTTTTTGTATTATTGAATCTTCATATCCTGGTTCTTGTTTTAAACTCTCCATAAAATTTTCTAAGCCTATTCCATAGTTATCGCAAACAATCCAAGCATCTTTCCCTAATGCCTTAGCTAGTCTATATATTCCAATACCAGATCCAATACAATCTATATCTGGGCTGTTATGTCCCATAATAATTACATCTTTTGCTTCTGTAATTAATTCTTCTAATGCATGTGAAACTATTCTAGCTTTTACCTTTGTTCTCTTCTCAACCTCTTGCGTTCTTCCTCCAAAGAATTGATACTTACCATTTTCTCTAATAACAGCCTGATCTCCACCACGTCCCAAAACTATGTCAAGAGCCGCCTGTGTAGATTTATATTTTTCGTAATTTGTTTCTCCTTCATTAGACATTGCAATACTTAATGTAAATTGCATTTTTTCAGAATTAATTCCTTCTTTAACCCCGTCTAATATATCAAATTTTTTCTCTTCTATTTTCTTTACATTTTGTTTTTCAAATATACAAATAAATGTATCTCTTTCAGATTTTAAAATTAATCCATTAAATTCAGACGCCCAATCATAAATATCTTTTTCTATTTTTGCAATAATTTGAGGTCTTTCCTCATCACGCATTCTTTGAACTATGTCGTCATAGTTGTCAATCATGATTAGACCAATATATGCATCTTGATCGTCCATTTTCTTTTCAAGATTAACTAATTTTGTATTATCTATAAAATAAATAGTTATGACATGCTCATCCTTTAAAGGCATGTATTCACCATATATTTTATACATCTTTTTTCCTATTTGTATTTCATCTACAATTTTTTCTTTTTTATCATTATTTTTTATTTCTGCTTTTACATCTTTTAAAATACTTGCTAAATAATTATTAATATCAATATTAGCAAACTCTTCATTAAACTTTGTATTTCTAAAAATCAAATTTCCATTTGTTTCTGCAATTATTAAAGGAAATGGAGAATTAACTAACGCTATTTTTGCAATCTTATCAACACTAAATGTTAAATTCTTAATGTGCTCTGTTAGTTCTTCTTGTCCCTTACTATTTGTCCAATATGCATAGATAATAATTAATGCAAATATAATAACAGATGGAATAATAAGATTAATATTATATGCACAAAGTAGTATCATGAGTATTGCTATAATAGCTAAATAAATCTTTGTTTTTGAAATTATTTTTTCAAATATTTTTTTATTATGATACATAAATCCCTTCATTCTGACAATGAATTGTCTTTGTTTTCATTTATACTATAAAAAAATAGTACAACACTATATATTGTACTATTTTTCACTATTTTTGTCAAGTTAACGTAAAATTACACACATGTATTAATCTACTACTGCATCCTCTATTGTAGTTTCTTCTTTTTGATCTACTTCAGCAGTTGTATCAACTTTTTCAGGTTCTTTTTCTGTATTTATGTGTATGTTTTTATATACATTTAAACCAGTTCCTGCTGGGATTAACTTACCAATGATAACATTTTCTTTTAATCCTATTAATTCATCAACCTTACCTTTTACAGCTGCCTCTGTAAGTACTCTTGTTGTCTCTTGGAATGATGCTGCAGATAAGAAGCTTTCTGTTGCAAGAGAAGCTTTAGTAATACCTAGTAACACACGTTTATATGTTGCTGGTCTTCCACCTTCTGCTACAACTCTATCATTTTCTTTTTCTACATCATAAATATCTACTAATGATCCAGCAAATAATTCTGTATCTCCATTATCTTCAACTCTAACCTTTTTAAGCATTTGTCTACCTATAACTTCAATATGTTTATCATTAATATCAACACCTTGGTTTCTATAAACTTTTTGAACTTCTTGAATTAAATATTGGTAAACTCCCTCTGCTCCGTTAATAGCAAGGATTTCATTAGGGTTAATAGATCCTTCTGTAATTGGTTGACCTGCTTTTACTTCTTCGCCATCTCTTACACGTAATTTTGATCCAAATGGAATTGTATATGTCTTAGAATCATCTTTTGAAGTAATTGTAACTTCTTTGTTAGTTTTTTCTTCAGATATTTTTACAACACCATTTATTTCAGATACTATTGCTAGACCCTTTGGTTTTCTAGCTTCAAACAACTCTTCAACTCTAGGAAGACCTTGTGTAATATCTGCAACACCAGCAACACCACCAGAGTGAATTGTTCTCATTGTAAGCTGTGTACCAGGCTCACCAATTGATTGTGCAGCTATAATACCTACTGATTCTCCTATATTTACTTCTTCACGTGTTGCAAGTCCCATACCATAGCATTTTGCACATACTCCATGTTTTGTTCTACATCCAAGTACTGAACGTACTTTTAAGCTTGTAATTCCTGCAGCAACGATTTGTTCTGCGATATTTTCTGTAATTAAGGTTTCTGTATCAACAATTACTTTATTTGTATTTGGATCTATAACATCTTCTAATGGATATCTACCAATTAATCTTTCAACCATTTTTTCAACAACTTGGTTTCCATCTTTAATATCTGCAACTTCAATTCCTTCAAGAGTTCCACAATCAGGTTCTCTTACAATTATATCTTGAGAAACATCAACTAATCTTCTTGTTAGATATCCTGAATCGGCAGTTCTTAAAGCAGTATCTGCTAAACCTTTTCTAGCTCCATGGGCTGAAATGAAGTATTCTAGAGCATCTAGTCCCTCTCTAAATGATGAAGTAATTGGTATCTCAACTGTTTTACCTGTTGTACTTGCCATAAGTCCACGCATACCTGCAATTTGTCTTAACTGGTTAACGTTACCTCTGGCTCCTGATTCTGACATCATGTAAACTGGGTTTAATCTGTCAAAGTTATCTTTCATTGCTTCTGTAACTTTATCTGTTGCAGCTTCCCAAATTTTGATAACTGAGTTATATCTTTCTTGATCTGTAATTAAACCACGTTTATATTGTTTTAATACTTTATCAACTTCAACATTAGCATCGGCTAATATTTGCTTTTTAGCTGGTGGTACTTTAACATCCTCTACAGACACTGTCATACCAGCGATTGTAGAATATTTATATCCTGTTGATTTTATATAATCTAGTAATTCTGCTGTTTTACTTAATCCATGTACATTAATACATTTTGCAATGATTTTTCCTAAATTTTTCTTCATAACAGTAAAGTTAAGTTCTGGATCAAACATTGTATCTGGGTTTGTTCTATCTACAAATCCTAGATCTTGTGGAATTCCTTCATTATATATTAATCTTCCTACTGTTGTTTCAACTTTTTTGCTCTTTAATTCACCATTGATTTCTTTTGTAATTCTAACATAAATCTTAGCATGCATTCCTAAATCATGGTTTACATATGCCATTACAGCTTCTTCAGGTGACTCGAAATAATTTCCTTCTCCTGGTTCTCCATCAACTTCCATTGTTAAGTAATATGCACCTAAAATCATATCTTGTGTAGGTACTGTAACTGGTTTACCATCTTGTGGTTTTAATAGGTTGTTAACAGATAACATTAAATATCTTGATTCTGCTTGAGCTTCTGGTGAAAGTGGTACGTGAATAGCCATTTGGTCACCATCAAAGTCAGCATTAAATGCTGTACAAACTAATGGATGAAGTTTTATAGCTCTACCTTCTACTAAAACAGGTTCAAATGCTTGAATACCAAGTCTATGTAGTGTAGGCGCACGGTTTAACATTACTGGATGATCTTTAATAACATCTTCTAATATATCCCATACTTCTGGGCGTAATCTTTCGACCATTCTCTTTGCATTTTTAATATTATGAGCAATTCCTCTTCCAACTAATTCTTTCATAACAAATGGTTTGAATAATTCAACAGCCATTTCTTTTGGAACACCACATTGATAAATTTTCAATTCTGGTCCTACTACGATAACAGAACGTCCAGAATAATCAACACGTTTACCAAGTAGGTTTTGACGGAATCTACCTTGTTTTCCTTTTAATAAATCTGATAAAGATTTTAATGGTCTGTTTCCAGCACCTGTAACAGGTCTTCCACGTCTACCATTATCTATTAATGCATCTACAGATTCTTGTAACATTCTTTTTTCGTTTCTTACAATAATCTCTGGAGCACCCAATTCTAATAGTCTTTTTAATCTGTTATTTCTATTAATAACTCTTCTATATAAATCATTTAGGTCAGATGTTGCAAATCTTCCACCATCTAATTGTACCATAGGTCTTAATTCAGGTGGGATTACTGGTACAACATTAATTACCATCCACTCTGGTCTATTTCCTGATAATCTAAATGATTCTACAGTATCTAATCTTTTTACAAGTTTTGCTTTCTTTTGCTCGCTTGCTTTTTCTAATTCTTTCTTTAAGCTCTCTGATAATTTATCTAGATCGATCTCCTCTAGTAAAGTTCTTATTGCTTCGGCACCCATTTTAGCCTTAAAAGAACCTTTACCATATTTTTCTTCTGCCTCATGATATTCTTTCTCAGATAATACTTGTGCTTTCATAAGCCCAGTATCACCTTTATCAATTACAACATATGAAGCAAAATAAATTACTTTTTCCAAACTTCTTGGTGAGATATCTAGCATTAATGCTATTCTACTTGGAATTCCCTTGAAATACCAAATATGTGCAACTGGTGCAGCAAGTTCTATATGTCCCATTCTTTCACGTCTTACTTTTGCTTTTGTTACTTCAACACCACATCTATCGCAGACAATGCCTTTATATCTTACCCTTTTATATTTACCACAATGACATTCCCAATCTTTTGTTGGTCCAAATATTCTTTCACAAAATAGTCCATCTCTCTCTGGTTTTAGAGTTCTATAGTTTATAGTCTCAGGTTTTTTTACCTCTCCCTTTGACCATTCTCTTATTTTTTCATCTGATGCTAATCCTATTTTGATTTTATCAAAAACTTCTAATTCGTCCACTATGGATTCAGCCTCCCCCGATTATTATTTTGCTGAGTTTTGAAAGATATTATGGCTATCCACCGCTGTACAATTCCCTCATGTCGCATCACTCTCTTTCAAAACTCTATTTAATTAAATTGATATATTTAGAATTTGAAACAAATCTTATTCGTCATCGTCTAAAATATCTTGATCATTAAGTAAATTATCTTCTCCTAAATCAGCCATATCTAAATCTGTCTCATCAAAATCTAATTCGTCATCTGAAAAATCCTCAAATAATGCAGCATCATCTTCCTCGTCAGCCTCTACAGCTTCCTCAGTCTCTTCGGTATATCCATTATCTAATTCTCTTTCATCTAAAACAGACTCTGCCATTTTTTTATCGTCTAAATTAAAGTCAATACCATCATCAATATTTTCTTTTAATTCTAATTCTTTATTATCATGTGATAATAAACGAACGTCTAATCCTAAAGATTGAAGTTCTTTTATTAATACTTTAAATCCTTCTGGAACTCCTGGCTCTGGAACATTTTCTCCTTTTACTATTGCTTCATAAGTCTTAACACGTCCAACAACATCATCAGATTTTACAGTTAACATCTCTTGTAGAGTATACGCTGCACCATAAGCCTCTAATGCCCAAACTTCCATCTCTCCAAAACGTTGTCCACCAAATTGAGCTTTACCTCCTAAAGGTTGTTGTGTTACAAGTGAGTATGGTCCAGTTGAACGAGCATGTATTTTATCATCTACTAAGTGGTGTAATTTTAACATATACATAACACCAACAGTTATTGGATGATCAAATGCTTCACCTGTTCTACCATCATATAATGTTGTTTTACCATCTTCACGTAATCCAGCTTTCTTTAATAATTCTCTTATTTCTTCGTCTGTTGCACCATCAAAAACTGGAGTTGCAACTTTCCATCCTAATGCTTTAGCAGCCATACCTAAGTGAACCTCTAAAACCTGACCTAAGTTCATACGAGAAGGAACACCAAGTGGGTTAAGAACTATATCTACTGGAGTACCATCTGGCATAAATGGCATATCTTCTTCAGGTAATATTCTTGAAATAACACCTTTGTTACCATGACGTCCAGCCATTTTATCTCCAACTGATATTTTTCTTTTTTGAGCAATATAGCAACGAATTATTTGGTTTACACCAGGTCCTAATTCATCAGAATTTTCTCTTGTAAATATTTTTATATCTACAATTGTTCCACCTTCTCCGTGAGGTACACGAAGTGATGAATCTCTAACCTCTCTTGCTTTTTCTCCAAATATAGCACGAAGTAATCTTTCTTCTGCTGTTAATTCTGTTTCTCCTTTTGGAGTAACTTTACCAACTAATATATCACCTGGTCTTACTTCTGCACCAATTCTTATAATACCGTTTTCATCTAGGTCTTTTAATCCGTCATCACCAACATTTGGAATATCACGTGTAATCTCTTCTGGACCTAATTTTGTATCACGGCATTCGCAATCATATTCTTCAATATGGATAGAAGTATAAACATCTTCCTTAACTAATCTTTCATTAATTAAGATAGCATCCTCGTAGTTGTAACCTTCCCATGTTGTAAATGCTATAACTACGTTTCTTCCAAGTGCCATTTCTCCATCTTTTGTAGATGGTCCATCAGCAATTAGATCTCCTTCTTTTACTTTTTCTCCACGAACAACTACAGGTCTTTGATTAATACATGTTCCACCATTAGTTCTCTTGAATTTTCTTAATTTATATGTATCTAATTCATCCTTATTATTTCTAATAATAATTTCTTCACCAGTTACTTTTTCTACAACACCTGCATTTTTAGCTGTAACTGTAATTCCAGAATCCTTAGCGGCTCTATATTCAATACCTGTTCCAACTATTGGAGATTCTGGCATAAGTAAAGGAACAGCTTGACGTTGCATGTTTGATCCCATTAATGAACGTTTTACGTCATCATGCTCTAAGAAAGGAATCATAGCAGCTGCTACAGAAACTAATTGTTTTGGAGATACATCAACAAAATTAACTTTATCTCTATCAACTACTGTTATTTCTTCTCTGATTCTTACTCTGATTCTTTCATTTATAAATCTTCCATCTTCGTCCAATTTTTCAGAAGCTTGAGCAATAATATATTTATCCTCTTCGTCAGCTGACATATATACTATTTCATCTGTAACTTTTCCATCAACAACTTTTCTATATGGTGTTTCTATAAATCCATACTCATTTATTATAGCAAATGATGAAAGTGCAGAAATAAGTCCAATGTTAGGTCCTTCTGGTGATTCTACTGGACATAATCTACCATAGTGTGTATAGTGGATATCTCTAACTTCGAATCCTGCTCTTTCTCTTGAAAGACCACCAGGTCCTAATGCTGAAATTCTTCTTTTATGAGTCAACTCTGAAAGTGGGTTTGTTTGATCCATAAATTGTGATAATTGTGAACTTCCAAAGAATTCTCTAATTGATGAAGTAATTGGTTTTGTATTAATTAAAGTTTGTGGAGTTACAACATCTAGGTCTTGAATTGTCATTCTTTCACGAACAACTCTTTCTAGTCTTGTTAAACCAATTCTAAATTGATTTTGTAAAAGTTCTCCAACACAACGAATACGTCTATTTCCTAAGTGATCTATGTCATCTACATTTCCAATACCATAATCAAGATTTAATAAATAGCTAATTGAAGCAATAATGTCTTCTGTTGTTATATGTTTTGGTATTAATTCCTCAATTCTCTCCTTAATTACATCATGTAAATCTTTTGGATCTGTATTATCTACAATTGATTTTAAAACTTCAAAATTAACATACTCTTTAATATGTAAGTCACTTAAATCAACAGTTGGTAAATATTCATGAATATTTACAATTCCATTACCAATTATTCTAACTTTTTTATCATCTATTTTAACATCAACAATGTTAATTCCTGTATTTTGTATTTTCTCAGCAATATCTTCTGAAATTACTGTATCTTTTTCTGCTAATACTTCCCCTGTAGCACTGTCAATAATATCTTCATATGCTACTCTGCCTGTAATTCTTGTAGCTAAATTTAATTTTTTATTAAATTTATATCTGCCTACTTTTGCTAGATCATATCTTCTTTGATCAAAGAATAAACCATTAAATAAGTTTTTAGCAGCGTCAACTGTTGGAAGTTCTCCCGGTCTTAATTTCTTATATATTTCAATTAATGCTTCCTCTTGAGTTTTAATTGGGTCTTTTTGTATAGTAGCATTTATTTTAGGATCATCTCCAAACAGTTCTACAATTTGTTCATCTGTTATAACTCCAATAGCTCTTAACAATGATGTTACAGGTATTTTTCTTGTTCTATCAACTCTTGCATAGAACACATCATTTCCGTCTGTTTCATATTCGATCCATGCGCCTCTTATTGGCATAACAGTTGATGTATAGATTTTCTTTCCTGTTTTGTCATGTTCAAAAGCATAGTAGCAACCTGGTGAACGAACTAACTGGCTTACTACAACTCTTTCAGCACCATTAATAATAAAAGTACCACTATCTGTCATAAGAGGAAAATCACCTAGATAAATAACTTGCTCTTTTATTTCTCCTGTCTCACGATTAATTAGTCTTACTTTTACATGTAATCTTGTTGAATATGTAGCATCTCTCTCTTTAGCTTCTTCTAATGTGTATTTTGTTTTTTCCTCCATATAGTAATCTAGAAATTCAAGAACTAAATTTCCTGAATAATCAACGATTGGAGATATATCTTTTAATATTTCTCCTAGTCCTTCTTCTACGAACCAATCGTAAGAATCTTTTTGGACTTTAATAAGATTTGGCATTTCGATTGAATCGCCGATTTTTGCAAAAGTCTTACGAGTACATTTCTCGTGTTTAATGTCTTTTACCAAAAAAATCACCCCTAAAAAAGATTAAGCAGAATAAAATATATATGATTTAATAAGAAGTCCTTCTTGCTTACAATATTGCATTTACAAAATAATGAGTTTCCTGCTTTTCAAACTCGTTTTTCCGTAAACAATACTGTAACAATTCCTCTTCTTTTTAAATTTACATAACGAAAATAAAATAGCAATAAAAAGTCAGGCTGGCAAATTTATCTTTTACCAACTTAACTTTTTACATAATTATTAATTAAAAAATGTTAATAAAAATTCTCACTTTTATATTAACCATCCCTATTTTCCGTACATTAGGGATCATATTTAGACAAAACCCCTATCATATTTTAGTATATAACATAATGATAGTGCTTGTCAATATTTTAATATAATTTTTTTACCCAAAAATTGTTCCTATTGTACTAAAAACTCCAAAAGATGCTAGTCCCATTATTATGCCGGCTAGTACAACTCCTGCCATTATTGATATAACACTTTTTTTAAAGTCCATATCTAAGAAACTAGCAGCAAGAGTTCCAGTCCACGCACCTGTCCCCGGTACTGGAATTCCAACAAATAGGAATAAAGCGAAGTAAAGCCCTCTACCAGCTTTTGCTTGTAGTGCCTTTCCTCCCTTTTCTCCTTTTTCTAAGCAAAATCTAAAAAACTTTCCTATAAACTTCTTGTCTGCACCCCATTCCAATACTTTTCTTGCAAAGAAAAATATAATTGGAACTGGAAGCATGTTTCCCAAAATACACACAATGTAAAGTGGTAAAACAGGTAATGGATCTCCAAGTAGTTGGCTTAATCCAATTGGAATAGCTCCTCTTAATTCTACTAGTGGAACCATTGAAACAAAAAATGTTAGAACATATTTTAATATAACTTGCATGATTAAATTTCCTTTCTTTAACTAGTAAGCAACATTCTACTATATAAATATTTTAAATGCAAGTTATGATTTTAATTTTTTGACTTGTTTTTGCATTCAATATAATCTGTTAAAAGTAGCTTGCACACTGCAATAAGTGGTACTGCTAAAAACATTCCCCACACACCAAAATATGCGCCTCCAACTGTAACTCCAAAAATAACAAGTAAAGGACTTATTTTTAATGAAGATCCTATGATCTTCGGATTTATAATATTGGCATCAACTTGTTGTAAAACTGTAACAACAATTACCATCGTAAAAGCTTGCCAAAATCCACCTGTAAGTAATGTAATTAATGTTGCAATTACCACCGCAATAATAGCTCCAAAATATGGTATTAAATTAAATAGTCCTATCATAAATCCAAGAAGTACTGCATATTTTACACCCATTATTGACATTGCTATAGATGTAATAATCCCAACAATAATTCCATCTATAAATTGACCTGCCAAGAAATTAAAGAAAATCTCATTTGTTCTATTAAAATATTTTCCCATATTTTTATATGTATTTTCTTTAAAGACAGCCTTGCATAGTTTCCTACAAAATTCTAATATCTCACTTCTTTGCAACAGAACATAAACAGACACAATTATAGCAACAAAGAAATCAAATATTTTAGATGCAAAATCTATAGCCCCCTTAGCATATTGTGCTAATCTATCCATATTTATAAATTGTTTTAAATCTATACTTTTTACATTATTAATAATATCTAATACAATTTCATTTCTTAAAAAAGAATCTTCAGGTAAGCTATCTATATTTTGCATTGTAAGATTATAATAGCCTTGAAAATTATTAATAAGATCTATTATACTTTCTGAAATAACTGGTATTAAAAATTTAAATGCTACTATTATAAGTAAAATTACAATAACATATACTGTAAAAATAGACAAACCTCTAGCCTTTTTCGCTACAATCTTCAGCTTTTTTACCTTTAAATACATTCGTTCTATTTTTCTAGATGGTATGTATAATAAATAAGCCAACAATACCCCTATAATAAACGGCATTAATATATCAAGTAAATTCTTTATCCACGCTCCAATGGCAGTAAAATTATCTAAGGTTTTATACACAATAATAATTGCCACCGCAAATAAAAACCAATATAACCATTTTGTAATAGGTCTTTTCTTTTCTTCCATAAAATTCCCACCTTTGCAAATTTTATTCTTTATAATTTATGTCTTTATATTTTATATAATTCTATTTTTATATTATGCTATTTTCTATATCTACAACTATTTACCTTAATTCAATTCCTACAGGACAATGATCACTTCCCATAACATTTGAATAAATATAACTATCCTTTACTTTTTCTTCAATCGTTTTAGATATAATAAAATAATCTATTCTCCATCCAACATTTTTTTCTCTAGCATGTCCCATATATGACCACCAAGAATAGCATTCTGTCTTATTAGGATACAAATATCTAAAACTATCTGTAAATCCAGATTTAAGTAACTCTGTCATTTTTTCTCTTTCCTCATCAGTAAAACCTGCATTTCTTCTGTTAGTTTTAGGGTTCTTTAAATCAATTTCTTCATGTGCCACATTTAAATCTCCACATAAAATAACTGGTTTTATTTTATTTAAAGAAGTTAAATAATTACGAAACTCATTTTCCCATATCATTCTATATTCTAATCTCTCAAGTTCTCTTTTAGAATTTGGTGTATAACAATTTACTAAATAAAAATCTTCATACTCTAGTGTTATTACTCTTCCTTCTTTGTCATGTTCCTCTATTCCTATCCCATAGGTTACCTTAATAGGTTCTGTTCTTGAAAATACAGCTGTACCAGAATATCCTTTTTTTATAGCACTATTCCAATATGAATAATATCCTTCAAAAATTCTTTTCATGTTATCATCTATTTGATCTTTTTGCATCTTTGTCTCTTGAATACAAAAAATATCTGCATCAATTTCGTTAAAAAAATTTTCAAAGCCTTTATTTATTACAGCTCTTAATCCATTTACATTCCAAGAAATTAATTTCATACTATCTTCTCCATCATTCTTAAATTAAAATAATGACTCAAAAGTGTTACCCTCTGAGTCATTTAATATTTAACTAAAATTCATATACATAACATGTAAGATTTCTTCTACCAAATTGTAAAGCTTGACTATGTGAGCCCATAAATACGTCAATTCTGTTACTTGATATAGCTCCACCTCTATCTTGAACTACAAACCATCCACCATTTGGCTTATCTTTAAAATATGGTATATATATAACTGTTCCTATTGGATAACAGCTTCCTGCTGCAATTGTGTACCATTGTGATGCTCTTGCACCAGATGATGTAATACCGTTTGATTTTCCACAACAACTTACACATGCACAATATGCTGATGTATTAAAAGTACTTACCTTTGGAGTGATTCCCTGTACTTTTTTTGCAAGTGTTGTAGAAGCAGTCTTTGCTGGATTTGTTGTGGCAGTCCTTAATACTGAACTTCTTGATGTTACTTGCTTTGTTCTAATTTCTATGATTTTATTTATAGGTTTTTTAACTATTTTTGAAGATATCTCAATCTTCTCAATTTCTTTATTGTTTTGATATTTTATTTTATATGTTACTTCTTTTAAACCATCTACACCATTTTGAACTACTTGGTTTTGTTTTGATCCTGAACCTGTTGATACATCTTTCTTTATAGTCTCATATGGTATTTTTACTTTTTCAGTAACAATTTTTTCTACTATTTTTGAATAATTTTGTAATACTTCTTCTGCTCCAACATTTGAAGAATTTTCTATTTGTTCTGCAACAACAACATTATCTGATTTTTTTGAAATAATAATTGTCTTATTATCAGAAATTTCTTCTTCTTCAGAAGGTGTTACTTTTTCATCTTCTAACAATATAATATGATTTTCTTCCAAAATTTCTTTTACATTTGTCTTTGTAGTTACTACAGTCATTTCATATCCACTTGCTAAGAAAATCTTAACATTATTTACTTTAATATTTCCTGCCATTACACCAAAGCTTAATAAAAATAATAATACTATACTTATGCATACTATCTTTTTAAGCGATATTGACGCTTTGTCATTATTTTTCATAAATTTTTTGTTCCCTCCTTTAAAAGCAACAAATACATTATAACATTTTTTTAAGCTCATGTCAAATTTTGGTGCTTTTGCTAAAAAATTCAGCATATTACATTATATGCTGCTTGTACGAAAAAAATGACAACCTATAAAAAAGATTTCTGAAAAATATTTTTACTTTTATATTTTTCACATATATTTTACAAATATAAATATTGTATATTATTAAAATATATGGTAATATTAAGATATTATATTATTTTTGGGAGGAAACATTTATGTTCTTATGGATTTTATTAGGTTTAATCCTTATTCTAATTTTATTTGTAATAGGTTCATACAATAGCTTAGTACAATTAAAACAAAGAGTAAAAAATGCTTGGAGTCAAATCGATGTACAATTACAAAGAAGATTTGATTTAATTCCAAATCTAGTTGAAAGTGTAAAAGGTTATATGGCTCATGAAAGCGAAGTATTAGAAAAAGTAACTCAATTACGTTCTTCTTGGGCAAATGCTAAATCAGTTTCTGAAAAAGCTGAATTAGATAATCAACTTTCAGGAGCATTAAAAACAATCATGGCAGTTTCTGAAAACTATCCAGATTTAAAAGCAAATCAAAACTTTTCAGAGTTACAAGAAGAGCTTAGAAATACTGAAAACAAAATATCATACTCTAGACAATTCTACAATGATACAGTAACTAGATATAACACAAAATTAGAATTATTCCCATCAAACATTATAGCTTCTATGTTTCATTTTTCAGCAGAATCTTTATTTGAAGCTGAAAGTGAAGAAGCTAGAAAAAATGTTAAAGTTGATTTTGGTAAATAATTTTAACTAAAATGCAATATTACTATTTTATATACCAAAGTAGTAATATTGCATTTACTTTTATCTATACGTAACTTAAATAAATATATATTTTTGAGAGGTAAACAATGTACGAGGATATAAAAAGAAATAAAATAAAAACAGGTATAATAGTCAGTATATTTTTAGTAGTAATTGCATTAATTGTATACTATATTTGTATGGCATTTGATTTTGGATATTTTTCAATTATAATTGCATTAATATTTTCAATTATAACTACATTTGGTTCTTACTATTATAGTGATAAAATCGTATTAGCAGTTAATCATGCTCGTCCAGCAACACATGAGGAAAATCAAAGACTAGTAAATATATTAGATGCACTTATGGTATCATCTGGTTTAAAATATAAACCTAGATTGTATATTGTAGATGATCCACAACCTAATGCTTTTGCAACGGGAAGAAATCCTGAAAATGCTGTGATTTGTGTTACAACAGGAATACTTGAAAAACTTGATTATTATGAGCTAGAAGGTGTTATTGCACATGAACTTTCACATATAAAAAACTACGATATTCTTTTATCGGCTGTTGTAAGTGTAATGGTAGGATTTATTGTAATGCTTTCTGATTGGGTTAGTCGTGCTCTGTTTTGGGGTAGAGGCAAAGATAATGATAATGACAGCAAAGGTAACTCTATTTTAATGTTAATTGGACTACTCTGCTTAATTCTAGCACCAATATTTGGTCAACTAATGCAACTGGCTTTATCAAGACGTAGAGAGTACCTAGCTGATAGTACAGCAGTTGAATTTACTAGAAATCCAGACGGACTAATATCGGCTTTAAGAAAATTGGACGCAGATACAAATGAATTAAAAACAGCAAATAACGCTACCGCTTATATGTATATAGTGAGTCCATTTAAATCCGCTGCAAATGGAACTGATAAAAACAAAAGAAGAACCAGCTTACTATCTACTCACCCATCCATAGATGATAGAATTGAAGCATTAAGCAAATTAAAATAATATCATTTTTTTATTATATCTATTTAAGTGAAGTGTATTGTAGTTAACTGTACTGAAATGTATAACTATGATAGCAAAATCGAAAAATCCGATAGTATAAATATTTTACTATCGGATCTTCTTTATTATTTAATTTTTATATTCCTTTATATTTTTTATGCTTACTGTAAGAGACAATAGCTATAATTATTAAACATGGAATTAAAAACATTATTGTACTATCTACACCTGTTTGAGGTAACTTTGATTTTGCACTTGAATTATCAGTATTCTTTTTTGTGTTGTTCTTAGTGCTTGAATTATTTGCATTACTTGCATTATTTGCTGTGTTATTTGAATTATTTGTATTATTATTTGCTACAGCTTTTACTGTTATAGTTTGTTGAACAGATTTTGTCACTCCGTTTTCTGTATATTTTATCTCAACTACGCTATCTCCTGCTTTTAGCTCTGTGCTTTCTATAGTAATGTTGCTAGTTATATCTTTTGTTGTACCATTGCTATATTTAGCAGTTATCTGTAATCCTGTGCTATCAAACTTTTCTCCTGCTTTATATTGAGTTTTGCTTGGTGCTTTAGTAATCTCTATTGAAGTTAATTCTGGCTTTTCTGCTTGTACTTTTATTGTAGCCACCAAATTATCTAAACTTTCTTCTTGATAATCAGTACCTGCTGTTTGTAATTCAGTAATTGTAATTGTTGCATCTCCTTCTGAAGCACCTGTAGTATATTTTATTTCTAATATTGTATCTGTCATTGATCCTTCAGCTTTTAGAATACTAAATGCTTTTGTTTCTTCATTATAAGTTAGTACCCAGTTGTTTTTTGCAGTTACACTTTCTATTTTTATATTATCACTACATACTATTTTACCACTTACTACACCTATTAATTTTCCAGATGAAATCTGCATTGTTAATGTTTTTGTTTCATTTGGCTTTGCAGTTGAATCACCCGTAAGTAAAATTGGTGTACTTGCAGCGAATACAAAGCTACTATATATTGATAAAAGTAAAATCACGAGCATTATTGTTACTATTTTTTTCATTTGTATTCCTCCTTGCTTAGATAAGTATATTTTATATTTTAATTTTCGTCAATATTTTTTATAAATATTTTTATATTTTATCTAACCCTACTAACGCTCTAGCCATTTTTAGTAAGTCAACGCAATTTGGATACTTATTATCTTCAAACACATCAGACGCCATTAGGTAAATTTCATCTAATCCCTTTTCTTTTCCAGTCATATATCTTGCTAGTCTTAACATATCAGAGTTTGTTACTTTGCCATCACCAGTTAAATCTCCTGTAACAACTATATTTAATATTTTTTCTTCTCCATTAAGTGTAAACTTAGCAGTCATTCCTGTACCAATTATATCTGTATCTTTTAACTCTTTATTATCTTTTGTATAAACCTTCATAGATGCATTATGCATTATTTTTTCAGCAAATGTTGCAACAGTTGTTTTTTGACGTACTCTGTTAATATATACTTCATCTACTTCATATACATCTGATTTTATCGATATATCTGGTGCAGTTCTTATTTTAGTAATGCTAACATTGTAACTTGGTGACATATTTCCTGCTTCGTCTTTTACTTTAATTACAACTTCTTGATTATTAGCAAATGTTTTCTTGTTGCTTGTTTGCCATGTTTTTCCGTCATCAAAGCTGTATGATATTATACATGAACCACAGTTTCCAGTTATAGTAACTGTTAATGTTACAGGCCCGTTTGTCCACTCTGTTGGATTGCCATCAACTTTTATTACAGTTGGAACTGTTTTATCTATTTTAGTTATGTCTATAGTACTATAAGTTGATGTATTTCCCAATTTATCTTTAACTTTAATTACTATATTCTTTGTGTTTTCTTTATAAATCTTACTTGCTTCTTTTTGCCATGTCTTTCCGCCATCAAAGCTATATGGTGTATTATGTAATCCGCACCCTGCATCTGTTGCAGTTATTTTTAATGTTACATCTTTATTTGTCCACGCTGTTGGATTTCCCTCAACCTTGCTTATGATTGGTGCTGTTTTATCTATATTTGTAATATTAATTGTCTGATATGTTGCAGTATTTCCTAATACATCCCTTACCTTAATTATTATTCCATTTGTATTATTGGTATAAGTTTTTGTATTAGCTGTTTGCCATGTTGATCCACCGTCAAAGCTGTATGCTGAAGAATGTAATCCGCTTCCTGCATCTGTTGCAGTTACAGTTAAAGTAACATTTCCTGTTGTCCATGTACCTGGATTTTTTACTACACTGCTAATTGTTGGTGCATTCTTATCAATTCTATTAATAACAATTTTATTGTATGTTGTTATATTTCCAGCAACATCTCTTACTTTAATTATTACTTCTTTATTTTCTGTAAATACTTGTTTATTAGAAGATACCCATGTTGTTCCGTTATCAAAACTATATGGTGTTGAATGTAATCCAGACTCAGCATCTGTTGCTGTTATTGTTAATGTTACATCTCCTTTTGTCCATGCTGTTGGATTTCCTGTTACACCACTTATTGTAGGTGCAACTTTATCAATTTTTGAAATTGCTACACTAGTTTCATGTGTATTTCCTAGTTTATCTTTTACTTTTATTTTTACCACTTGATTTGAACTAAATGTTTTTTTATTTGATGTTTGCCATGTTGATCCTCCATCAAAGCTGTATGGTGTAGAATGTAAATCACATCCTGCATCTGTCGCATTTATTGTTAATGTAACATCTTTATTTGTCCATGCAGTTGGGTTTCCTGTTATACTACTTACAACTGGTGCATCTTTATCTATTTTCGTAATGCTTTCTAATCTAACAGGTGAAATATTTCCTGCTTCATCTTTTACTCTTATTTTTACTTCTTCATTTTTTGTAAAAGTCTTTTGATTTGATAATTGCCATGTCTTTCCATCATCAAAACTAAATTGTTCAACAGGTGATCCACTATTTTCATTTGTACTTACTGTTAGAGTTACATTTCCTGTTGTCCAATCATCAACATTTCCTTCAACATTTGTTATAGTTGGAACAGTTTTATCTATTCTTAATATATCTATAGTACTATAAGTTGTAGTATTTCCTACTTTATCTCTAACCTTTATTACAATATCATATGTAATTCTATCATAAACCTTAGTTGCCTCTTTTTGCCATGTCTTTCCACCATCAAAACTATATGGTGTATCATGTAATCCAGATATTGCATCTGTTGCTGTTATTTTTAATGTTACATCTTGGTTAGTCCATCTCTTTGGATTTCCTGTTACACTACTTATAACTGGTGGTGTTCTATCTATATTTGTAATATTTACTACATCATAAGTTGCTATATTCTCTAATTTGTCTCTTACTTTAATTACTATATTTTTTGTATTTTCTGTATAAACCTTACTTGTTTCTTTTTGCCATGTCTTTCCACCATCAAAACTATATGGTGTATCATGCAATCCACATCCTGCATCTGTTGCAGTTACTATTAAAGTAACATTTCCTGTTGTCCATGTATCTGGATTCTTTACTACACTACTAATTGTTGGTGCGTCCTTATCTATTTTAGTAATATTTAAAGTATTTGTTGTTATATTTCCTGCCACGTCTCTTACTTTAATTATTATGCCATTTGTATTTTTTGTATATACTTTACTTGTTGTATTACTCCAAGTTGTTCCACCATCAAATGAATATGCTCCTTGAGCTGTATTTAAACCAGATTCTGCATCTGATGCTGTTATTGTTAATGTAACATCATTTTTTGTCCAATCAGCTGGATTTCCTGTTATATCAACTGTTGGTAAAATTTTATCAATTTTACTAATTGTTACACTAGTTTCATATATATTACCCACTTTATCTCTTACCTGAATATTTACAACCTGGTTCTTTGTAAATACTTTTGTATCAATATTACTCCATGTCTTTCCACCATCAAAGCTATATGGCGTAGAATGTAATCCACTTTCAGCATCTGATGCTGTTATTGTTAATGTAACATCTTTATTGGTCCACGATGTTGGATTTCCTGTTATCTTTACAGTTGGCTTAATTTGATCAACATTAATTATTTTTACTGTTTCAGCAAGAGATATATTTCCTGCCTCATCTTTTGCTCTAACATATACAGTTTGGTTTGAAGTAAATTCCTTTTGATTTGATGGTTGCCAATCTGTTTTACTTGCATCATTTGTAAAGCTATATCCTATAACTTCAGATCCACCATTGCTAGTTGCACTAGCTGTTAGTTTTGCTGAGTTTTTAGTCCATTCTGTTGGATTGCCATCAACTTTTAATATACCTGGAACTGTTTTATCTATTTTAGTTATGTTTATAGTATTTGTTGTTATATTTCCAGCATTATCTCTTACTTTAATTACTATTCCATTTGTATTGCTAATATATACTTTACTTGTATTATTACTCCAAGTTGTTCCACCATCAAATGAATATGCTCCTTGAGCTTTGTTTAGTCTAGCTCCCATATCTGATGCATCTATTTTTAATGTAACATCTTTATTTGTCCATGCTGTTGGATTTCCAGTTATTTTCACTGTTGGTGGCGTTTTATCTATCTTAGTAATTGTTTCAGATTTTGCATCACTTATATTTCCTGCTTCATCTCTTACTCTGATATATACTATTTGATTTGAACTAAAAGATTTTTTATTTGATGCTTGCCATGTATCCCCATTATTAAAACTATATGCCTTTGCATTTAGTTTTTTATCATCTGTTGCAGTTATAGCTAGTGTAACGTTTTGATTTGTCCACGAAGTTGGATTTCCTGTTATAGCACTAATTGTTGGTTTTGTAGTATCAATATTATCAATTGTTACAGACGTTGCTGCACTTATATTTCCAGCATTATCCTTTACTTTTACTTTTACAGATGTATTTTGTGAATAATGCATTGGATAAATTGTTGATGTAGTTTCTATCCATGTTGATCCATTATCAAAGCTATATGCTGCGATTCCAGACCCTCCAGTATCTTTTGCATTTGCAATTAGTGATAAATCTTTTGTATATTTTTTTGTAGATTTATCAACTCTAATAATTTCTGGTGCTATTTTATCTATTTTTGTAATATTCACATATGAAACAGCGCTCTCATTTCCAGCAGTATCTCTTACTTTAATATCCACTTCTGTATTGCTAGAGAAAGTCTTTTTATTTGATGTTTGCCAATCTGCACCATCGTTAAAACTATAATCTTTAATACCACTTGCATCTGATGCATTTACTGTTAAAGTAACACTTCCATTTGTCCATCCATTTGTTGACTTTTCAATACTATTAATTTTAGGTCTAGTTGTATCTACTGTTGTAGATCCTCCACTTGAAGATCCTCCACTTGAAGATCCTCCACTTGAAGAACTTTCTTTGCTTACTACAACCTTTACAGTCTTTTGTTGTGTATTTCCTGCAAAATCTCTAACCTTAACCGTTATAGTTGTATCTTTATTAAATACTTTATAACTTTCCTCTTGCCATGTTTCTCCACCGTCAAATGAATAAGGCTTCATTATTTTTTCTATTCCCGATCCTGTATCTGATGCTGATATTACATATTTTGCGCCATCATCAGAATAAGAGACAGGTCCACAAGAAATGATCGTTGGTTTAACTTTATCTATATTATTTACTTTTACTGTTTGCCTTGTCTCATTTCCAACAGCATCTATTACTACTACATCTACGCTTCCATTTTCAGTAAAAAGAATTTCTCTATTATTATTAATAACTAAATTATCGTAATTACTCTTTAATTTAAATGTTTCATTTATTTTATCTTCAGCACTCAATCCTAAATCCTTATTATATAAAAGTTCTGCCTCGTCATCACCTGCATTAATTCTTACAATAACATTACCTGAAGTCCATGCTGTTATATCTTCTTGTGGTGTAATTTCTGGACCATTGCTATCTACATGAACATATTGATGTGTATAATCTTTTGCCCACTCAATTACATTAGATCCAGGCTTACAATATATATGAGCCACATTGCTATATCCAAAAGCCCCACCCCTAATTGTTAAATCACTATTATCTCCTTGTAAATATACAAATAAATAAGGGTCACATGCACTAAAAGCTTCAGATCCTATGCACTGTACTCCTTCACTGATTACCACATATTTTAATAAAGAGCTTCCAAAAAAGGCCTGATCACTAATCTCATCCATGTATGTTGCACGTATGTATACAGATGTAAGATAAGGCATTTTCTCAAATGCACTTACCTGTATTGAGTCACATTCTTCTATTACTATATGCCCTATTTTTTCAATATAATCATATGGAACATGTGGTAATGCACCAACGCAACTTTCTATAACTAATGTTGCATTTCCTGTTTTGTTTTCATCGCCGGTCACATAATTGTTATATACCAATTTTGCTTTAACTTTGCTATTTCCATAATCTATATCAATGCTTTTAACTTCTCCTGCATTTTTCTTACTCTCCGCTATTTGCATTTCGCTTGAGGATTCAGTTACGTTCTTTGAAATAGCATACCTTCCTATGACAATCGCCATTGATGATACAACTATCAAAATTAAACAAATACAAATTAAAGTTTTAAACCTCTTCATGTTTTCCCTCTCCTTTTTTCTTTCCATCATATAATTACACATATTTAAATCAAATGCAATATGCCTTTTCTTACATATATTTTCTCGTGTCATATGCCTTTACGGAAGGTCATTTTATATGTTTATTAAAAATTCATTACGGTTTTATTACAATTTTGTTACAATCAACTTATTTTTATTGAAAGTGTCTTCGCACAGTCGTATTTGCGGTTTTTTCAATTTTAAATAATTTGTTAATATATCCTCTCACCTAATCCATTTATTTAACATAAAATATAATAGGATAAATTGCAAAAGGAGGAAAAAAGTGAGAAAAATATTAGAAGTAAAAGACATTAGCAAAAAATATCAGAGTAAAAAAAATGAGATCTTAGCATTAGAAAATGTAAGTTTTGATGTATCAGAGGGAGAGTTTGTTTCAATTATAGGTCCAAGTGGTTGTGGTAAATCAACACTTCTCTCTATAATAGCGGGTTTAGAAAAGAAATCGAGTGGAGAAATATATATTGAAGATGAAAAAGTTGATAACATTTCACCTAAAATTGGATACATGCTTCAACGAGATTGCTTATTAGAGTGGCGTACCATTTTAAGTAATGCAATGTTTGGATTAGAAATAAAAGGAAAAAACAAAAAAGAAAATAAGGAATATGTTGAGGATCTATTAAAGAAATATAACTTATATGAATTCAAAGATAAATACCCATCTGAACTATCTGGTGGTATGAGACAAAGAGCTGCATTAATTAGAACCTTGGCAATAAAACCTAAAATACTTCTTTTAGATGAGGCCTTTTCTGCCCTTGATTATCAAACAAGAATAATGGTAACTAATGATATTTATTCTATCTTAAAAAAGGAAAATATTACTTCAATTATTGTAACACATGATATTTCAGAAGCTATTAGTATGTCAGATAGAGTACTTGTTTTATCCAAACGTCCTGGAACAATAAAAAACATACATCATATTGATTTTGAAATAGAAAATAGAAATCCTATAAACTGTAGAGAAAGTCCAAAATTTAGCCAATATTTCAATACTTTATGGAGGGAGCTTGGTGTAGATGGATAAAAAAGAAATTTCATTAGAACGAAAACAATACTTAAAAAAAATCAAGAAAAAAAAATATCTTATTTTATTAACGCAAATATCTATATTAGTAGGCTTTTTGGCTTTATGGGAATTTTTAGCAAATAAAAATATAATAGATAGTTTTATTACAAGTCAACCTAGTAGAATTTTAACCACCTTCTTGAATTTAAGTTCTAACGACTTATTAAAACATATTTGGGTTACCTCTTATGAAACCATTGTTGGATTCTTACTTGGAACTTTATTAGGTATAATTATTGCAATTATTTTATGGTGGTCAAATTTTCTTTCCAAGGTATCAGAACCATTTTTAGTAATTTTAAATAGTCTTCCTAAGGTTGCTTTAGGTCCAATTATTATTATATGGGTAGGAGCAGGAACTCCAGCAATTATTGTAATGGCAATCGCTATTTCTTTAATTGTTACCATCCTAGAAAATTTAAACGGATTTTTAAAAACAGACACAGAAATTATTAAAATGGCACATACATTTAAAGCTACTAAAATGCAAGTATTAACTAAAATTGTAATCCCCGCCAATTTATCAACATTTATAAATTCATTAAAAGTAAATATTGGTCTTTCACTAGTAGGTGTTATATCTGGAGAATTCTTAGTATCAAAAGCTGGACTTGGTTATTTAATTGTATATGGAGGCCAAGTATTCAAATTAGACTTAGTTATGACAAGTGTAATTATATTAGGAATTGTGGCTGGTTTAATGTATTCTATTGTACTACTTTTAGAAAAATTTATCCTAAATAGTAAAAAATTTAAATAGGGAGGATTTTATAAATTGAAAAAAATAATCATTACTATCATCGCTATTGTAATACTAGTTTGTATTGTTGTTGGAATGATTTTTATTCAAAAATCAAATAATAACAAAAGTGATTTAAAAACAATTCAGGTAAATGAAGTGACTCGTTCCGTTTTTTATGCCCCTCAATATGTTGCAATAAGTAAAGGATTCTTTAAAGATCATGGCATAGAAATTGAATTAACAACTGGTCAAGGTGCAGACGCTGTTATGACAGCTGTACTTAGCAATCAATGTGATATAGGTTTTGCCGGTCCTGAGGCATCAATTTATGTTTATAACGAAGGTAAAGAAGATTATACACAAGTTTTTGCACAACTTACAAAAAAAGATGGTTCTTTCTTAATATCTAGAAAACAAACTGATAATTTTAGTTGGCAAGATTTAAAAGGAAAAACTGTTATCCCTGGAAGAAAAGGTGGAGTACCATACATGACATTAGAGTACGTTCTTAGAAAAAATGGTATAGATCCTAAGAAAGACTTAATACTAGATGACAGCATCAAATTTGACCTAATGGCAGGAGCCTTTGCTTCTGGTAATGCGGACTATGTAACACTTTTTGAACCAACAGCATCCCTTACTCAAAATCAGAAAAAAGGATACATTGTAGCCTCTGTTGGTAAAGAAGCTGGAGAAATTCCTTATACCGCTTACTTTGCTAAGAAAAGCTATATTACAAATAACAAAGATACAATTCAAGGTTTTACAGACGCTATATACCAAGGTCAACAATGGGTAAAAGATCATTCTTCTAAAGAAATTGCAGAACAAATACAGTCTTTCTTCCCAGATACAGATGTAGATTTATTAACAACTGTTATACAAAATTATAAAGATATAGACGCTTGGAATGATACTCCTATACTAAAAGAAGAAGCATTTAACCGCCTTCAAGAAGTAATG
Organism: uncultured Clostridium sp.; assembly: GCA_902406115.1. Taxonomy (GTDB): domain Bacteria; phylum Bacillota; class Clostridia; order TANB77; family CAG-508; genus CALXVA01. The sequence continues at coordinate 59,987 of CABPCL010000003.1, forward strand.
TCAATGGCTGGAGAATTAAAGAATAAAGTTCCATATGATAAAATTATTAACAATTCTTTTGCTGAGAAATCCGTAAATAAATAGAGTTCTAAGGACAAAAATAAAATAAATAAAAAGGAGAATTATATTGAGTTTTTTAATACACTCCATATATTCTCCTTAATTTATTTCAAAAATCTTTTCAGCATTTTTATAAGTTACATTTGCTATTTCTTCTATGTCCATTTCCTTAACTTTTGCTATTTTCTCTGCTATATAATATACATTTCTTGAATCATTGCGTTTTCCCCTGTTAGGCTCAGGCGCCAAATATGGGCTGTCTGTTTCTATTAGTATTCTATCTAGTGGTACCATTTGTATTATTTCATCTGCATTTTTCGCATTCTTAAATGTAACAGGTCCCGCAAATGAAATATAGAAACCTAGCTTTAATGCTTCACTAACTAAGTGTCTATTCATTGGGCAACAATGGAATACTCCTTTTTTGGTAGGTGCTTTTATGTTTTTTAATATATCTATTGTATCATCAACTGCTTCTCTCGTATGAATAACAATAGGAAGCTCCAATTTATTTGCCAACTCAATTTGCTTTAGAAAAGCATATTTTTGCAATTCTTTATTCTCTTTATTCCAATAGTAATCTAATCCAATCTCTCCTATCGCTACAATCTTTGGCGTTTTATTTTCATTTAATATTACTCTTTCTAGGCTTGTAATTTGTTCATCTATTTCTTCATAATTTTCAGGAATATCATTTGGTGAGATTCCACAAATTACATACATCCAACTATATTTGCTTGCTATCTCTATTGCCTTTATAGAAGATTCTAAACTGTAACCTGCGTTTACAAGTTTTGTTACTCCAGAAGCATAAACAGCATTAATTACATCATCACGGTCTTGGTCAAATTTTTCATCATTATAATGAGCATGTGTATCAAATAATCGCAACCTTTGTTCACTCCTTTTATTCAATCACTGCAACAACACTTGCCACAGCATATTCTTTTATATGAGAAATGCTTATATCTATACTTTTAAGGTTACTAAAACTTTTCTCTTTCAATTTTTCTACATTTATCATTGGTCTCCCATGATCATTATTAACAACCTCTATAAATTTCCATGGTAGATCTTCCCTTGTATCTATATTTTCTGATAAAGCTTTAAAAACAGCTTCTTTTGCAGCAAACCTAGCAGCCAAATGTTGATATTTAATATCCCCCTTTGACTTATTGCAATATTCAATTTCAGACATTGTGTAAATTTTATTTAAAAAAGTATCTCCTAATTCTTGAACTGCACTTTTTATTCTGTCAACTTCTATTATATCTATCCCTGTTGTAATTTGCATATTTCCTCCAAAATGCTATTTCCCTAGCAATATTATTAAATTTATAACCCCTATTATAATTGTAATTACCATAGCAACTACAACTTTTCCATTTTTATCACTAGTTTTTTCAATATTATACTGTTTATATAAAATATCATATTTGTTTTTTAATTTTAAGAAAATTTCTTCTACACCTAAGTTCCTACTCCATTTTTTACTTAATATTTTTCCAATTTCATCGTTTGTAGTTTCTTGAATCCACAATTTCTTTGTAAAATCTAAGAATTCTTTTTCTACCTTCTTAAAACTACTGCTCTTGTTAAAGTTACTACTCATCTTCTGTAACAACATCTTTTTATATAATTCTAAAATATATGTGTATAAAAACTCATTCTCATATTTTTGTGATACTGTTGTATAATTTGATGTATTAACATCAGATGTAAGTAATACAGTTCCAGTATTTGAAATTCCATAACGAATATACTTATTTTCATATATTTGCATATCATCTCTATTTTGTACTGAATCAGCAAGTTGCTTACTTGCTGGAAAGAACATACGATACTTTTCAAACAAATTATCTATAGATTCGCTATCTGTTTCTTTCTTCCATGCATCTTGATCCAAGCAACAATATGAGTAAGTAATTAATTCTTCGTCATTAAAATTTAATCTGTTTTTCTCATTATATACACCTGTAATATCTTTAATAAGTGATGATATTTCTCTTACATCTTTAAATATATCTGATTGCAATTTTATGTTTTCATATTGTTTTAAATTATATGTTTGAGAATTTACTTCTCTGAACTTATAATTAAAATTCAAAATATCAGAAAATTCCTTACTATCTAATAAAGAGGTTTTAAAAATTAGGAAACATACTCCTGTTTTATAACATACAATTTTTATATCATTTATATCAAAAAATATACCGTTTCTCTCTCCTATTTTTCCTTGTAAATCTTTAGATAGTTCATATTCAAAAATATTGCAATCATGCTCAGCAAGTAAGTTGGACTTCAATGCTATATCTAATTTATCAAAATTTCTAATTGCTTCTCTGTCAAGTCCAAATGACCAAAACATATAATCCTTTATATCTGGAGAAAAGTATTGATATAAATTCATATCTCTTGCTCTCTCAAATATTCTTAGTTTACATTTTTTATCTCTTAATAATTTCTGAATATATTTATTGTATTTACTATTATCAATAACATAAGGATATATAAAATATGTATATTGATATTTTGTCATTAGTTCCACGTTTTTTACCTCCATTACACACTACGTTTATTGCATGGTCGCTGTATTATCATTATTTATCTGTATAATAGTTCAAGTTTAAATCCTCTCCTATGTGCCATTTACCTATAAATTCTATTAACATATTGTTTTCTAATTTGTATGCAGGTGTAATTTTTAAGTTTCCTTTAGAGTCTACGCAACCCCATAATCCATCTTTTTTAACACTTGCATAGCCAAATTCGTTTTGCTCAGTAGCATCATCATAAATATAATCCACAACTACAATTCCATTTTTATCTACAAAACCATATTTTCCATCTTTTTTAGATAAGAATATTGTATTGTTTTTTAATGCTTCTTTACTTTGTTTTTGTTCAAATTTAAAATTATAATACTGATATTCTTCTCCAACTCTAACCTTCATGTATCCACTTTCTAAGTTAAGCTCTGATATTATTCCAGTTAGTTTTACGTTCATGTCACTGTCTATTAAATCTGATGTATAATCTGAATTCATTCCTTCATAGAAATTAGCATCTTTTCTATACACTAAGTTTTTATATTTTGGATCAATTAGGTTTGTTCCATCTGAACTAACTATACCATATTTATTATTTAATCTAACAATATAGTTTGAGTCTGTTGCATATGTTATATCTTGATATTTTATATCAATAATTTTTTCAGCATCTGTTATTGAGTATACTCCATATTTTCCAGATTGTTTTACAACTGCATAATCATTATTGATAGATTTAACATCATCAAACTTACCAGATAAATAATTAGTTCCATCTGTATCTATTATTTTCCATTTTCCATTTTCTTTAACTACATAGTATATTCCATTACCATAAATGGCTTTCACATCTTCATATTTTGCAGCCAATGCAACTTTTTTATTACAATTAATTACTCCGTATTTTCCGTTTTGTGCTTGTACAATATATCCATTTTCATATTTATCAGAAATTGCTACTATATTTTTATATTCATTGTCTATAATAACAGCACCTGTATTATCTATCAAACCTTTCTTTGAGTCTTTAACTGTAATTAAGCTATTGCTTGTTCCTTTAATAGCATCTATTGAATCATATATACAATCAGCGACGGTCTTTCCTTTAAAATCTATTACTCCATATTTACCATCTTTTTTAACTTTTAATACATCTTCTTCATACCATAAAGTGTTATCTTTATCATAATTTTCAATGGCTTCCACTGTATCATATCCTGTCATTATTTCTTCGCCTTTTTCATTTAACACTTTTGTTTTATATGTATTTTTATTATAATCAACATCATATGTACAAATAAACATAGCTTTTGTACTATCTGGTATTATAATTGTTTCATCGTAAGTTGGCTCAATTACTATGTTTCCCTTTGAATCTATTACACCCCATTTACTGTTTGTATATACAGGAAGATATTTTTGTGCAACTACTTTTTCTTCTCCCTTACTTGTTGGTGTCATTAACTTTTTTATTCCTACTACAAACATAATAATTACTGCAATTGCTATAACAACAGCAAATACTTTCTTCCAATTTAGCTTTTGTTCTCCGTCATATCTCTTACCTCTACTCATATTTACCTCCATATGTAGTTTACTTATAATTATCCATATATACTATACCATACTTCTATACTAAAATACAACATTTTTATTTATTCATTGACATTTTTTCTAGAAAAAAACAAACTCGAAGCCACATTTTATAATTTCGAGTTTGTTTTTATTTCATTATTTCTAATTTACTTTATTTTTTTACATTCTGCCTATTTCTTTGTTATTTTTGCAACGATAACTGTCATATCATCTTTTTGCACTCCAAAATCGTTATCTATTGCTTCTCCTATAATTATATCTGCTATTTTTTGTGCATCATCTATTTGTATATCTTCAAGCAAATATTTTAGCCATACTTGTTTATTTAAATATTCTTTGTTTGAATCTATAATACCATCACTACACATTACTAATATGTCTCCATCTTGTAAATCGTAGTCATATACCACTAAGTCCACATTAGTTAATATTCCAGTAGGTAGCGATACCGCTTTTAATAATTGTACTTCTCCATTTCTTTTAATGTACGTAGGACATGCACTATTTTTTATAAATTCCATATTTCCGTTAAACAAGTCTAAAATTTGTATATCTAATGTTGCAAACATGTCTTCACTTGTATTTGCAGATAATGTAGAATTAATTAATTTCATAGATACATCTTTTTCAAATCCTGCTGTAAGCAATCTTTCAAGCATCTTAATTGCTATTTTACTGCTTTTCATTGCTTCAGGTCCTGATCCTTTTCCATCACTAAGTGCTAATAAGTACTTACCATCATTTAATTTGATATGAATACTGCTATCCCCAGAAACAGGAGACCCAGCTTTTGTTGATTTTGCTATTCCAACTTGTACCTTATATTTATCTTCAGATAAATATGTATATTTACATTCTTTTTTGTTAATCCTTAAGCCACATTCTTGATCTTGTATTATCATTTTTTCGTTTAATACTTTGCTAACTATTTTTCCTATTTTTTTAATATTACACTGTGTTCCATCTACATTTTCGCAAATATCTGTATACACGCTTACCGTGTATCTACCAGAATTTGCTCTTTTTATATTAATATCTTTTATAAAAATTTCTTTTTGTTCTAACAATTTTATAATTTCTTCTTTTTCATCTGCAAAAGAATCCTCTTCTTTTTTATCTATTTCTACTGCCATTTTTGAAATAGCTTCTGATACACCCTTTAGCCCTGCAGAAACATTCTTTTTGCTTTCATCCATTTTCTTTTTCCATATAAAACTTAATTTACTAACACGATAAGAATAATTTAAGGCTTTTACAATTTTATAAACATCTTCCTGCGCTTTTTTGCTAGTATCTTCAAATCCAACAATGTACTGATTATGCTTTGCTAAAACATTTATAAAATCCTTTTCTGTTATTATATCTTTTTCTAAAAGAATTTCAAAAATATCCATCATAAATTCTTCTGATATATAACACATAGTATCATATAGCATGTTATCTTCTAATCCATCTAGATTATTTTTAAATTCTTCCATAAATATCTCTATATTAGATCTTTCCTGTTGTTTTAGTTCTTCTTCTGAAAGTATTGTTGCAGCTGCTTCTTGGTAGCTTTCTGCCATATCAAATATTGTTTCCGAAATACTATTTAGTTTATATACTGTATCTTTATTTTCTTCCAAACTTCTTCCAGTAGTTTCTGGTAATAGTTTTGTAGTACCAAATAAATCTTCAATATTAATTTGAATTCTTTTTGGTATTGCTAAAAGTCCAAGAGAAGCAATTAGTATTTCTTGGAACATAATAAGTGGTACAGAATTTCCATTAGCAGCATATGCAATAACAACATTTCCTAATATAAATCCTACAACAACACCAATCCTGCCAAATCGGTTTAGTAATCCTGCTATCATACCAGATACAGCGTATACAGCTATCATCACAGGTTCTGATCCGCCAATTATACCAAGAACAACACCTATTGTTATCCCCCCTGTTGCACCAACCAATATTCCGTTTTTCCACCCTAATATTAGCACAATTAAAATACTTAGTATATTCTTAATTGAAAAACCAAAAATATTTAGATCACCGAATGCAGATATTGCAATTGCTATTAATAAACTTGTTCCCATTACTTCTTCTATTGTAAATGCTTTCTTTGTTTCAAATTCTTTAATAAGTGAAATTGAGCTAACAAATATTTTATAAAAAATGTATGTAGTCATTCCTAACATTATACTTGTTAATAAATCAAAAACATAAAACGTTCTAAAAAATAATGGTACTACTTGCACAAGAAATACAGCAAAAAATAGATGTACACCTATTTTTCTTTTTTCATTAACACCTTCTTGAATTTTTGGTCTAATTAATAATACCAATATAAAAAACGTTAATGATGTTACCACATAAGTTAATAAATTGTTTGTACCGAACCTTATAAAAGTACCTATCAATGATAAAATATACATTATTCCAATTGCTTGTCCATTACTAAAAGCTGCAGCTAATAAAGCTAGTCCAAAAGGAACAATTGAAAAAATTAAATTATTTGAACTAAACCCAACCATTGACACCATAAAAGTTAATATATATAGTACTAAATTTTGCTTATCAAATAATCCTTTTGCAATATTTTTAATATTATCTTTTTTATTTAATTTAACATCCTCAAACTGATCTTCTGCATAATCCTTTGATATATTTTGAAACATCCTTACCACCTCTACCTTTTCTATATATGCATTTTAAAATTCCTGTTCATTATAGCTTATATAATTTTATTTTTTTGTCACATTTGATACATAATATAAAAAAGTTTTTTACAATATGTGATATGTTGCTTTATTTTCTTTCCGAATAAAACAAATTATGAATATAATTTTATCGTAAAATGCCGAAAATTTCAATATATTTTATACAAAAAGAGAACTCAATACATTTTTAATATATTTGAGTTCTCTTTAATTTTATAACATTAGAGTTTTACATTAGTATAGTTTATTTTTTTAGTACTTTTCTAATGATAAATGCAATTCCACCGATAAGGATAATTCCTATTACTGTTCCTAAGATATAGTAGATATGTGTATTACCAAATGGTGGTAATACCATTACTTCTTCTGATGAAGAAGCATCAACTTCTGCAACAGCTTCTGTTGGTTTTTGGTTTCCTACTATTGAGTAAGCCATTCTTCTTCCTGCAGTGTTGCTTGTTTCAACGATTTCTGCAATATTAATGTATTTTAGGTTATCACTTGTATTCTCTGGTGTAATAGTTTGTGTTAATACAAGTGTTTTTTCAGCTGTAGAATCTCCTGGTTCTAATGTATCACTAAATGTTGTTGTTAAAATAGTATTATATTGTGGTTTATCATCTTTAAGAATTACACCAGCTACATCTGCATTAACAAGTTTATTGTTTATTACATCGTTTACTGTCATAACTTGCCAATCATTTGTATTGCTATTGCTATTAAATTGTAAATTATTTGATACATAATCTATTATTCTGTTAGGTGTTGTTGTTACAGTATTTCCATGGTTCTTACCTGTATAATAGAATTCTTTGCCTTCATAATCTACTTCTCCAACATTTTTTACTTTAATTTTGTAAGTAATTTGTATTGTAGCTCCATGCATTATTTCTTCATCCATTGATAATTGTACTAAGCCTTTTGCATTTGATCCTATAGTTGGTCTATATTTTTTATCATATATTCCATTTTTCTTATTACTATCAATGTTATATGCTGTATTTGATTTCCAAGCAACATTGTCTGCTGATTGATTTACATCAAATAATATACTTCCATCTGCAAGTGTTACTTTAATGTTTGATACAGTTTTATTTAACTCTAATTGTGCTTTTGGTCTCTCAACTAGTCCTAAGTTTACACCTTTGATAGCATAACCTGGTGCTGGATTTTCTGTAGTAACTTGTCTGTTATATTCTATTTCAGCTACTATTGTTTTTGTATCAGCAATCATTTTGCTTCCTTCACCTTTTGCAAGTTTCTCTGCCATTTCATTTTTTACATTAGCTGCACTACTTGCATTTAGTGTTGTTCTTACATCCCACAAATCTGCTGCTCTTGATAAGTTCTCGTCACTAACATCTAAGTTATATTTATCACTGTCGCCATAATCTTGGTATATTGTAGTTTTATAGTCTTGTCCATTATATTTTACTGTACCATCTCCGTATGTGAATCTTACAATGTAATCTCCTGCAACTACATTGCTAAATGTATATTTATTTCCATCTACAGATAATTTAGCATCTTTTACTAGTTCAAATTGTTTTTCGCTCTTTGCTCTATATAATTCTACCTTTATTCCTTCCTTAGCTATATCAATTTTTGTATCTTTATTATTGTATACTCCGTCTCCTATTACGCTGTCGTCTACTTTATTGTTTCTTGCATCTTCCCATACAGTACCTGTTATTGTTCTGTCACCTTCAACTTTAGCATTTAATCCTGGTGCTTTATCTTCATCATCTTCTTTTGGTCCATTTGATTTGTTTAAGTTATTTGGTATTGAATCTCTATCTACTCTTCCTGCTATAGTTGTGTTATTTTTTACCTCATATTCGTTTTCTCCATTATAGCATGGTAATACTGTTCCTTTTTTATAGTATGATTTAAATGCTGCTATCTCTGCTGTGTTTGTTTTAGTTCCTGTTATTACTTTTCCGCTTTCATCTTTTTTAACTTTAAATGTTAAATATAAATATTTTGCTTCACCACTTTGAAGTTTTCCACTAAATGCAATGTCTAAAGTATTGTTTGTATTGCTATTTATATTAACTGTACTTTCATATTGACCCTTTGATATTGCTTTTGAATTCTGTAGGCTATTAACTATTCTTCCTCTTACATCAGTCAAATCATTTGTTGAATAGTTCTTACTACTTATCCATGAAAGTTCTGGTACATACGTATATGTTGAATCATAATAATCTTTTATTTTAGTTGCTTCTCCTAACATACTCATTGATTGATTCTTTACTGCGACCTTGTATGTCACATATAATTCTAATGTTTTACCATTTCCATTTACTCCTGTAAAGTTGTAATCTGGTTCTGCAATGGCTCTTTGATAATCTCCTTCTACAACTGTTATTGTCCAATTGCTTAAAGCTTTCTCTTTTTCAGTCTCAGATAAACTTTCGAAGTTTGAAATACTATCTTGTATGTTCTTTTTGTTATATCCATATGTTTGAGTTTTTCCATTAACCGTTACAGTTGCTGCATATACGTCTTTTTCAAGTTTCATATCAAATTCTATTCTCTTTGTTATACCAAAGTTAATATTACTTATTACTTTGTTTTCTTCTGATTTTTTCTCTTTGTTATATATGTCTGTCTGTGCAGTTATCTTAAACCTGTCGATGTTTGTGGTATATTTTGATATATCTTCTAGTTTATATCCTTCATCACCATCTATCTCTTCAAGTCCTTTATTTAAACTGTCTCTAGCTGCTTGTGGTTCGTAAGCTTGTGAACTTCCTGTATTTTTATTATTTGCTCTATATAATGTGTTTTCATATTCTTGTCCATTATATGTAAAAGTAATATAGTAGGCTTTATCTACATCTAATTTTGCAAATTCATAATAACCATTATTATCTGTATTTGTTGTTTGAGTACTGTTATTAGATTTATTGTGTAAAGTAACCGGAATACCAGATATTCCTTTTTCATTACTGTCTTTTAATCCATTAGCTAGAGTTTCTTTTCCTCCTCTTACATCTTCCCAAACAGTTCCGCTTAATTTTAATGTTGGTTTTAATTTTAATAATTCAAAGTCATCATCATCTTCTTGACTTGTGCTTCCATAATTACTTCTATTTACATTTTTAGGTGTTGAATCTCTATCTGCACCATCATCATCTGTTATCTCAGCTATATTCTTTAGGTTTTGAGCTTTTGTTGCTGTGACTTCACACTCAATTTGAACATCTCTATATGCTAACGTTGTTCCATTAAATGCTGCAATTTCTTTATCTTTTAAATATTCTGACACCATTGTTTTTCCATCTTTTGATGGATTTGTCCAACCATATGTTGTATTTATTTTGCTATTTTCTGCAAGTTTTAATCCCTCTGGTAAGTAATCTGTAATTTGTGTTGCTTTTCCGTTAACATTACCTTCATTATATACTCTAATTGTATAAACTACTTTATCTCCTGTAGTTACTTCTAATGCATTCTTTGGATGTGATTTAACTGCTGTTGTTTTTGTACTGTTCTTTAATGCTGCAATTTCAGATGCTGCAATAGAAGGTACTCTAGTTACAGTTGGTGCTTTTCCATTAATTGATGTAATGAATTTTCTTAATGCTAAGTCATATGATGGTTCATTTTTCATTTTAAGAGTTATAGTAGTTTTGTCTTTGCTTATAGTTGATGTCATTGGAGGTGTAACTACATTGTTTGTTTTAGCATTTGGATCTGCATTTTTATATGCAGTTATCGATATTGCTTTTACCATGTATTGTTTTACTCCGTTTGTGTTTGTTCCAAGTTCTTTTTCAACTCTTACTTTTATTCCTCCAGTAAATCTTTCATATCCAGATGGAGCTGCAATTTCTGTTATCCAATAATATTCTGTGTTTGCATTAGATACATTTACACTAGTTAAGTTATATACACCATTTGTGTTGTTAAATATATTTGTTGAGATTGTTTCCCACTTATTATTTCTATATTTGTATAAGTTGAATCTTGCACCTGATAATGCTACATCTGTATTTGAAGAACTTACTTTCTTTATATCTAAATCATATTTTCCTTCTTCTATAATGTCTCCACCATTTATAGTTTCAGTTAATTTTTGTAATTCTCGGTTTGAATTTATGATATACACTGGTTGTGCATTTTCTTTTGAACCAGTATATGTTCCAACATAGTGTTTCATATTATATTCTGCAGTCATGTATTCAAATTCAACTCTAATTTTAAAATTCGTTACCCAATTATTATCTTTTGATGTTTTACCTTTATTTGGATCATTAAACTTAATACTAAAGTTTTCTCCTGATTTTGGATACATAATTTCAGAGTTTCTATCTATCTTTTCTCCTGAAGCAGAAAAATATTTTGCTGTTTTCTGACTATTTGCTTGTGTATATGTTGATATTTTATTTTCACCAACTTTTGTTCCATTTTTATTGTAATATTCAACATATATACCACTAATACCTGAAAAATTAATTGTATTATTACCAACAGTTTTTGTGTAACCTGTATGTGTTACATTTAATTGACTTACTGTATATACACCATTAGATTTAGTTACAGTTGGTTCTGTAGTATTAAGTTTAAGTGTCTGACTTCCATTATTAGCATATGCATTATACATACGTGCTTCAGTTACAAGTTTTTTTACTTCTTGTACAACTTTTCCATTTGCTTCGCCATTTACCATATCTACATCTTGAAAGTGTCCTGTTGAAGCATTCCAATTCAATTCTGTTCTATTATTTTTTATTACAGTTGCCCATGTTCCCCAACCTTGGCCTCTTATAAGCCAATATGCTTGTTGTTTTGTATACCAATCAATCAAGCTTGAAGGAAATTTATTAAACTGTGCAAATTTTTTTTCATCACTTAAGCTATTAAATCCATTTGTATATGAGCTGTAACTACCTGTAGCATCATTTACTGAAAATATGTAAGCTGCTTGTTTCTTCTGATTCTCAGTTATATTCTCCCAGCTATTTCCACTGCTTTTTTTGTATGTTATGCTCTTAGTTAATTTAGTTATAGGATAACTTCCACCTCTATACCAGTCTGCTGTTTGTGTTAAAAAACTTGTTGATCTATTATCACAATATATGTGATAATCTCCTTTATATGGTACAAAGAAACGATTTAATTCTGATACTGTAAACTCATCTGGAAAATTGCTATTATCTGCTAATCGTTCTACTGGACTGGCAAAAATGTTACTAATTAGTTCTTCATTTTTAGTTAGATTATATATGCCAAATATAGTTAACGCTGATATTAATATTGCTAAACTTATCTTTATAAATTTACTCTTCATTTTCTTCCTCCTTTCCTTATCTATTTTTACGTTTTTTCTTTAAGACTCTTGTTTTAATTTCATATACTCCAAATCCTAAAATTACCATTACTCCAAATGCTATTGCAGTATATGTTATTATTTTACCTGTTACTATTGATATTGCTATATCTGCTTTTGACATATCATCTTCGTTTTCTTCTTTGTTTCCTGGTGTTGAATCTATGTCTTTTAATCCTTGTTCATTATATGCTTCATATATTTCAGCATTATTACTTAATACTCCTAAGCTGTCCTCTGTTATCTTCTTTGTTAACACTAATGTTAACTCTTTTGTTTCTCCTAGGTTGATTATCTCATTTGCTAGACTTGCATTATATACATTTCCGTTATCTGATAAGTACCAGTCTTTATTTAACTCTGTACTAAATCCTACTCCTGTTGGTAAGTAATCTACTACTTTCTTTGCATATCCTGCTACTTCTCCTTCATTTTTTATTACTATCTTGTATTCTATTACCATACTGCTCTTTCCTACATTGCTTCCTAATACTTCTACTTTTGCTGTCTTTGAGTTATTATGCTCATCTGTTCTTGTTCCTATTGTTGGTGTTGTTAATGCTATTCTACTTACATATTTCTCTAGGCTTAAATCAAATTTCTCTGATGTATATACTCCTATGTCTATATCTCTTACATTCTCGTTTGTTATATTTATTACGTCTGTTATTCCTGCTATTGTTCTATTTCCATCTACTGTTATATTAATGCTTATCGCATCTGAGTTTGAATATTCATCTACTCCCTTTGCTCTATATGTTGTTAATGTATATTTTGTTGCATCATATAGGAATACTACTATGTATTCCCCTTGTGGTAAGTTTGTAAACTCATATTTTCCATCGCTTCCTGTTGTTACTCTCTTCTCCTCTTTGCTCTCTGCATCTTTTACTATTGTATTGTCTGCTTTATTTAATAATATTACTGTTACGTTTGGTAATATTTCTTCGCTTGAATCCCTCTTTCCATCTTTATTGCTATCTATCCATGCTGTTCCTGTTATTTTATATCTATTGCTCTTTGGTTCATCTGGTGTTGGATTATCTGGATTATCTGGATTTGGATTATCTGGATCTGGATTATCTGGATCTGGGTTGTCTGGATTTGGCTCGTCTGGAGTATCTGGATCTACTGGTGTCTCATGTGCATTTGAATCATATTCTATTGTATTTGTTACTATATTTGTTTTTGTTTCATCAAATCCTTGTGCTGATACTGTAGCAAAGTTTTGTATTTCTTTATCATTTTTATCTGACAATAATTTTGCTTTTGTTGTGACTGTTATATCAATAGATTCACCACTTTCTAATTCGTTTACTAATACTTTAATGTTATTATCTCCATTATTTTTAATTGAGTTAACTATTGATCCTTTAATATATGTAATCTCTTCAAATTGTAATTCTTCTGGTAATTGATCTGTTATTACTATATCATTTGCAGTTACATTTCCAGTATTTTTTATTGTAAATTTATATGTAATAGTATTTAATTCTTTTACATACTTTGGTGTAGAAGTTAATTCAGATATTGCTAATTTTACTGTTTCTGTACCATATTCAATTGCATTAGAATATTGTTTTTCTACTCCATTTCCCTCTGCTGTAGCTATTACTTTTATTTTCCCTACATAGTCTTGTATTTCTAATTTGAAAATGACAACTTTTTCTTCACTTAATGTTCCTAAATTTATTGTAGCAATATTACTCGTTTTGTCATAATTTAATCCATCTGTTACTTCTTGGCTATTTAATATATCATCTCCAGCAGAAACAGCTTTTAATTCAACTCCTTGTGGTAATGGTATATTTACAACTGTATTATCTATATTTGCATTTTCTGATATGTTTTTTAAATAAAGTATATACCTAACTGTATCTTGTTTCTTTAATATAACTGAATCTTCTTTATCTCCAACTAATTTTAATTCAATACTTCCTTTTTGAATTTCAAACTTATATTCATTAGATGATATATCACCTGATATTTCATCTGATGTGATGCTTGCCTTATTAATAACTTCTTGTGGTAATGTTTCTGATATATTTTTATTTATTTGAATATAGTATGAACATTCATATTTTTCCTTTGCATTAATTTTATCTATGCTAATTTCTTTAGATGTTATATTTTCTTCTATAAAAGTAGAATCTGTATAATATCTTACAAACTTCGCATATTTAGCTAATGGTACATTTACCTTTACATTGTTTGCTGCTGTTGAACCTGTATTTTTTACAGTTATATTCATCTTAACTATTTGTCCTTCTCTTACAACATCTGCTGTAGAAGAAAGCTCTGCTGTAAGCACTGGTCCTTGTCCTGTTGTTAACCCTATTGTTGCTGATGTTTTTGTTTCAGCAATAGTTCCTATACTTGATACGTTGTTATAGTAAACTTTATACATTTCATATGCACTATTGTTGTAATTTAATTTTTCAGGAATTATTACATCATATGAAAATTCTATTTTACTTCCTTTTACCATATCATATCCATTTGTTACAATTAAATATGATTTTGATTGATTTGTTGCTTGTGTTGTCCATCCGTTGTTTGCATCTGAAACATCTTTTGTTGCATTTGCTTTATTTGAGTAATACACTGTATATTTCGATTTGTCAATTCCTGATAATGCAACTTCTGTTTCTAATGTTGTGCTAAATGTTGAGCCTAAAGCTTCGTCTGAATCTATTTTTGTATTATCTTTTGCAGGAATTCTTCCTAAAATAACTACATTATTAAGTGTGTTTTCATAGTTGTTTATTACTACACCATTTACTGTTGCAGTTCTTTTTGCTGCATTTACTGTAAGTGCTCCTGTAACAGCTGTTTCTGATATTGTAAATATGTCATTTTTTCCACTTGCATAGTTTGAAATTCCATTTGCAGCAACTAATCCTGTAGGAGCTACAAAGTTTAATGCAGCTGTTGCTGTTCCAGTTTTGTTTGATGATGCTGTGTTTTCATTTGTAAAGCTCATTGTTATTTTGCTTGAGCTACTTGGTGTTAAAGTATTAACTGTTAAATCTGTGCTAAGAACTATAATTGTTCCTTTATATTCTGCATTAATTGTGTATTGTGTTTGTGTTCCTTCTAGCACAACATTAATTACTTGTGATCCATTTTCTGTTGCAACTGTTGCACTCTTGATTTTTAAACCATTATCCATTACAATATCGTAATTTTTTAAATCTACTTTGCTTACGTATGATGGTAATTTAATTTTTAATGTAGGATTTTTGTATAAAGCATTGTTTATACTTGATGTATCTAAAGTTGCTCTTATTTCTACATTTTCATTTTTTACTACAGTTGTTAAATCTGTTTTGCTTATTGCAATTTCTGCTACAGTTTTTGGTTCATTTAATAGCATTTCTGTTGAAGCATTAACTGTTGAAGTTCCAGCCTCTCCTTTTAATGCCATTTTTATTTTCTTAAATGTTTTTATCTCGTTTATTGTGTAATCTATATCTACTCCAATTGCTTTTTCAACTTCAATTTCTAGTTGACCTTCTGTAATTGGTTTACTTGAAACTATAGTTAATCCATTGTTATTTAATGAGCTTATGTCTAAAGCATAGTTTCCATTTTTATCTACAGCTGTTTCTTTATTAATTGTTTTACCTATTTTTGTTCCATTCTCATCATATAATTCTATGGTTCCATCTTCGCCAAGTATTTTATTAAATACTTTTTGGCTTACTAATACTTTTTTGTTGTATGTACTATTTTTTCCTGAAGTTGTAGTTAAGTATTCAGTGTTATCTGATGTTAGGAAGTTATCAACTGATTGTGTAAATTTTATAGAATTTACTATCTCTGCATCGTTTATAGTTGCAACATAATGTAATGAATATGCTGTTTCACTTTTCTTTGTTGAATCAAAATTTGCATATGTTTGTCCTTTTCCAACTGATGTTTTATTTGCAATTACATCAAAGTCTGTAATTGTTTTTAATCTTTCTGTTACACTGATTGGTACATTTATTTCATCTGATTGTACTGTTGTAGCATCATTGTTGTATACACTTATACTTGCAGACACTTTTGCATTAGCATTAACCCCATTTGTTTTTGCTTCGTTATATATTTCCTCGCCTTCAAATATGAAGTTTACTAAATATTCATCCTCTACATTTTTAACCCA
Source organism: uncultured Clostridium sp. (assembly GCA_902406115.1). Classification (GTDB taxonomy): domain Bacteria; phylum Bacillota; class Clostridia; order TANB77; family CAG-508; genus CALXVA01. The sequence goes on from CABPCL010000003.1 coordinate 76,382, forward strand.
TGAGATATTGTCTGTAGCATTTGAAGTTGTAATATCTACAGTACCATTTTCAGCATTGTAGCTATAGTTTTGTACGGTGAAGTTTAATCCACTCTCTTCTCCATTAGTTGCTTTTGTTGTATTTGCAATTACATTAACAGATGTTGGATTTACTCCATTAACTTGAGGTGCTTGTACCTTTATTTGTGTTGTTTTAACTGGTAATTTGCTATCTTTGATACTTGTATTTACTTTTACTTGTAGTAATACTCCATATTTACCACTTGTAGCAAATGGAACAAATCTAGTTAATTCACTTTTTACAACTGCTTCTGCAGTTCCATTCCAAGAAAGTTTATTTACAATCTCTTTTGAAATATCTTTCTCATTTCCATTTCCATCTACATACTTACCTGTAAATCTTACTGTATTTTCTCTTGAAAAATTATCTGCTTTTACTGTTTCGCTGTTTAAAACAGATATTGGTATTTCTAGAGTTACATCTGATCCATTATTTATTTGTTTTAGTGTGATCGTATTAGTATCTTTGTTAATACTTTGAACATAATCACTCTTTACTTCGCCATTTATCTTAAAGTTAACGTCGCTAAAACTGATCTTTCCGTTCTTCAAGTACCCTACATTTTTCACTTTAATATTCATATACAATTTTGTAGTTGTACTATCTATATTTTCAGTTTTAACATGCTCTCCTCCCTCAAAATATGAATTAAACTCTACATTTGAGTTTTGTGTTGTTGTGGTTTGGTTTGCTAATTGAGTATCTGTTAATGCATATGATATGCTATACATTCCTAGCATTGACAAATTAGCTCCTGCTAGTACTATTACTAACATTACTGCAATTAGTTTTTTTAATAATTTATACATAGTAACCTCCTAAAAATTATTATCTCAACCTATATTATACGACATTTTCGTTCACATTTCAATACTTTTGCGGTTTTTTATAAACTTTTTATGTAGAATAACATGTTATATAATATTTAAATATATATTTATATATAATTTTAGCATTTTTTAGCCATTTTTCAACACTTTCCGTCATTATATGCACAGTAAAAACAACAAGAGTTCTTACGGAATCTTGTTGTTTGAATAAAATATTAAGTTTTCATTACAATTTTTTTACAATTTTACAAGAGTAAGCATTTACAATTTTTGTCTTATTCTTCCAGCTCAAAGTGTATATTTTTCAGCATTTATTATTCATTTGTGTTAATTTTATTTGTGCTTTTTTAATTTTTAAAAGTAAAAAAGATTTGAGTTCCTATAAAATATATAGGGACTCAAATCTTCTAGGCATTTTGGTTTATTTACTAAATCAAAACAACTTAATTTATTTAGTTGTTATTTAATTATCAACACTTTTTTAATAATTAGTGTAATGCCTCCAATAAGTATTATTCCGACTACTGCTCCTAAGATATAGTAAACAATGTTTCCATTACCAAATGGTGGCAATATTACTATTCTTTCTGCAATAGAAGCATCAATTTCTGAAGGTGTATTTGCTGTTGGATCTTGATTTCCAACTATTGAGTATGCCATTCTTCTTCCAACTGTATTGCTTACTTCTACTATTTCTGCAATATTTGAATATGTTAAGTTATCATTTTTATTTTCTGGAGTTATTACTTGTGTTAATACAAGTGTTGTGTCAATGGATTTTCCTGGTTCTAATGCTGTATTAAGAGCATTTGTTTTTACAATAGTATTTATTTTTTGTGCTTTAGTTTTAACTGCTTGGTCTATATAGTTATCTGGGCTATTCTCCTCCTTATACAATTTGTCTAACTTAACAACTTCCCAACCAGGATTATTCTTTCCGTTAAATTGTAAATTATTTGATACATAATCTACTACTGTATTAGGTGTTGTTGTTACAGTATTTCCATGGTTCTTACCTGTATAATAGAATTCTTTGCCTTCATAATCTACTTCTCCAACATTTTTTACTGTTAATTTATACGTAATTTGTATAGATGCTCCATGCATTATTTCTTGGTCCATTGATAATTGTATTAAGCCTCTATTTTTATTTGTATTTTGTTGCCAAGCGACATTGTCTACATTAACTCCTTGGCTTGCATCAAATAGTATACTTCCATCTGCAAGTGTTACTTTAACGTTTGATACAGTTTTATTTAGCTCTAATTGTGCTTTTGGTCTCTCAACTAGTCCTAAGTTTACACCTTTGATAACATAACCTGGTGCTGGATTTTCTGTAGTAACTTGTCTGTTATATTCTATTTCAGCTACTATTGTTTTTGTATCAGCAATCATTTTGCTTCCTTCACCTTTTGCAAGTTTCTCTGCCATTTCATTTTTTACATTAGCTGCACTACTTGCATTTAGTGTTGTTCTTACATCCCACAAATCTGCTGCTCTTGATAAGTTCTCGTCACTAACATCTAAGTTATATTTATCACTGTCGCCATAATCTTGGTATATTGTAGTTTTATAGTCTTGTCCATTATATTTTACTGTACCATCTCCGTATGTGAATCTTACAATATAATCTCCTGCAACTACATTGTTAAAGGTATATCTACTTCCTTTTATTGATGGACTAGCATCAACTAACTCAAATTGTTTTTCGCTCTTTGCTCTGTATAATTCTACATTTATTTTTTCTTTTTCTATATCAATTTCTGTGTCAGTTCCATTCTCATAAGTACCGTTTCCTATTACGCTGTCGTCCACTTTATTGTTTCTTGCATCTTCCCATACGGTTCCTGTTATTGTTCTATTACCCTCAACTTTAACATGTAATCCTGGTGCTTTATCTTCATCATCTTCTTGTGGTCCTTTTGATTTGTTTAAGTTATTTGGTATTGAATCTCTGTCTACTCTTCCTGCTATAGTTGTGTCATCTTTTACCTCATATTCGTTTTCTCCATTATAGTGTGGTAATACTGTTCCTTTTTTATAGTATGATTTAAATGCTGCTATCTCTGCCGTGTTTGTTTTAGTTCCTGTTATTACTTTTTCTTCGTCATCTGTATTAACTTTAAATGTTAAGTATAGATATTTCGTTTCACCACTTTGAAGTTGTTCACTAAGTTTAATGTCTAAAGTATTATTTGTATCACTATTTATACTTACCTTGCTTTCATTTTTCTCTTTTGATATTTCTTGCGCTTTTTCTAAACTATCAACTATTCTTCCTCTTACATTTTTTAAATCATTTGCATTATAGTTCTTACTACTTATCCATGAAAGTTCTGATACATATGTGTAATTTTGATCATAATAATCTTTTATTTTTGTTACTTCTCCTAACATACTCATTGATTGGTTTCTTATTGCTACTTTGTATGTTACATATACTTCTAATGTTTTATCATTTCCACTTACACCTGTAAAGTTATAATCTGGCTCTGCAATTGCTCTTTGATAATCTCCTTCTACCACTGTTATTGTCCAATTATTCAAAGCTTTTTCTTTTTCATCTTCAGGTAATTTATCAAAGTTTGGAATACTATCTTGTATGTTCTTTTTGTCATATCCATATATTTGAGTTTTTCCGTTAACTGTTACAGTTGCTGCATACACGTCCTGTTTTAGTGCCATATCAAACTCTATTCTCTTTGTTATACCAAAGTCAATTGTATTAATTGTAACGTTGTCAGGGCTACTTATAGCAGCATAAAAACTATAATTAAAATTATCTTCAACTTGATGTCCAGTATATGCAGAAATTGCACAATTAGTATCTGTATTAGCTTTATTTTTGTACGTTAACTTATTATAATCTCCAAAATATTCTTCAGTTTTTTCTTTCTTCTCTGTATTTGATATCTCATTTATATTAAATCCTTCATTAAAATTATCTCTATCCTGTTTTTTCTCTGCTGCGACTGAATTTTTTCTTTTATCGTCATTTTCTCTGGTAGCCTTATACATTGTATTTTCATAATTTTGTCCGTTATATGTAAATTTAACGTAATACCATTTATCAGTTGGTAACTTTTCAAAAGTATAGGTTCCGTTACTATTAGTCGTTGTTTCTAAAATTTTTGTACCATCTGTTTCTGGATTTGCATCATTCTTTTGATAAAGTTCAACCTTTATTCCACCTATTCCTGATTCACCACTGTCTTTTAATCCATCAGCTAGAGTTTCTTTTCCTCCTCTTAGATCTTCCCAAACAGTTCCACCTAAATTTAGTGTTGGTCTAAATTTTAATACTTCGAAGTCATCATCATCTTCTTGACTTGTGCTTCCATAATTACCTCTATTTACATTTTTAGGTGTTGAATCTCTATCGTCTCCATCGTCAGCTGTTATTTCGGCTATGTTTTTTAAATTATCTTTAGCCTTTGTTGCTATAACTTCACACTCAATTTGAACATCTTTATATGATAATTTATTATTTTTTTCATCAAATGCTGGAATTATTTCATTTTGATCTTTTAAATAAGTGGTGGTATATGCGGTATATTCTTTATCTGAATCACCTTTTTTCCATCCATATTTTTTATTTATCGTACTATTGTCTGCTAGCTTTAATCCCGCTGGTAAGTAATCTGTAATTTCAGTTGCTGTTCCAGCTTTCTTTCCTTCATTATATATTCTAATTGTATAAACTACCTTATCTCCTGTAGCTGCTTTTAATACTTTGCCTTCTTCGTCCTTATTATGTTTATATGTTGCTGTATATTCTTTGTTATTATTTCTATCAAATGTTCCATCTTTTAACGTTGTTAAATCTACTTTTGGCTCTCTACTTTCTTTTGGTGCTATTCCGTTAATTGATGTAATGAATTTTCTTAATGCTAAATCGTATTGTGGTTCATTTTTCATAGTAAGTGTTATAGTTCCGTCCTTTTGATTCTTTGATACTGGACTATTTTTTGTTATTTTATTTCCGTTTTTATCTTTTACAGTTAAAGTAATATTATCAATAACATACTTTCCTTCTGTCATATCTATTTTCTTTGGTACCTTAACCTCTATCGATCCATCAAATTTCACAAATCCATAAGGTGCTGTTGTTTCAGTTATTTTATACTCATCATCATTTAAATTAGTAATTTTTTCATTATTTAAAAGTGTACATTCTCCGTTTGAATTTGTAGTTGTGAGTTTTATTTGTTTCCAATTGCCATTTTCCTTCTTTTCAATTTTAAATACGGCTCCTGATAGAGGGTCTGAAGAATTAGTAGAACTTACTTTATTTAATTTTAAGTCATATGATCCTTTTTGTATATTGGTCATTTTAAGATTTATGGTTGTTTCATTTCCTGTACCTTCGTTAGTTACCGGAGATGGATCAAGTTTTTTATTATTCTTATCAAAGGCTATTATACTTACAGATTTAACCACATATTTTGCTTTATTTCCATTTTGTTTCACACCAGTTGTTACAACAACTTTGATTCCACCTGTAAATTTCGCATAATTTGTTGGTGCTTGTGTTTCTGTTATCCAATAATACAGCGTAGTTGCCTTATCAATTGTTACATTCCTTAGTAAATTATAGACACCTTTTTCACCCTCTTTTTCAGTTTTTATAGTCTTTCCGTTTTTCTCCCAATCCCATTCATGAGTAGTAGTATTGATTTCTACCCATTTTTTTATATTAAAGTATGCTCCTGATTTTGGCTCCTCAGAAGTTCCTGCTGAGACTTTTTTAATATTGAGATTAAAACTTCCATCCTCAATTTTAGTATTTTTTATAGTTACTGTTATTTCATCATTTGCTATTTCCACCTTAGCTATACTCTTTCTGCTTTCAGAAGCTTCTTTATCATTTTCGTCTAAAACTACCACCTTTGCACTTGCTGAAAATTTTCCATTTTTTTCAGATTTTGTTACAGTCAATTTTATCTTTTCATCAAACTTTATATATCCACTTTTTGCACTGTTTTCTGTTATATAATATACATCATTTCCTAAGGTACTTTTTGTAATTGTTACACTATTAACATAAGCCTTCCCATTTGTATTAGTCTTTACTGTTTTATTTACTTTTCCACTTATATTAAACTTAACATTTCCTATTGGATTTTCGTCTTTTGAAAAATCTATTTTTCTAATGTATACTTTGTATTTTCCAGTAAGAGTTGTATCTGTTATTTTTTTTATTTTTTCACTTTTTATTTCTCTTTTTGCATCAACCACAGTTACTGGTTGTACATCATTATTAGATCCATATTTTCCCTTGCACCTAACTTCATACCCTGAAGCAATCATATATTTAAAAGTAACATCTAATTGAAAGTCTATTTTATCTATATCACTAGTACCACTAATAATAACATAAAATTCTTCTCCGCTATCAGGATACCATATATCATTTTGTCTACTTATATAATCATCACCTGGTTCAAAATATTTAGGGCTCTTATTTTTACCTTTCATTTTTATCGATTTAACTTTAGCACTGCCGAATTGTTGACCGTTTGCATATGTAATTACTTCCATATCAGACACACCAGAAAATCTATATCCATTAGTTCCTAGTGAATAATAACTCATTTTATATGGTCCAAGTATAACTTCTCCATTTTTATATTCTTTCTTAACATTTGTGCTAATCCATGTTGGATTTAATCCATTATCTTTCACCTTTTCATGATAAGTGTAATAATTAGTAGCTTCATTTACTAATTTATATATTTCACTTTTAATCGTTGTACCTGTATTCCATTTTGTAGTTTTGCCATTATCATTTACTATTATTGAACGATCAACATATGATCCACACTCTTCATTATTTAATAGCCAATATGCATTTTGCTTTATGTACCAGTTTTTTACTGTTGCTGAAACAGTATTGTATGCATCCGATTTATAATCAGTACTGTATTTATACCATGAGGTACAGCTATCTCTTGAAAATACATATGCTTCATCCGCAGATAAATATCCAGCTTTTGTCGGTGTGTATGTAATATTGCTACCTGAATTAAGCTTATTTACTTGCCCATAATAGATTTTTCCATCTGTTGCACTCTTGTAATAACTCTCCTCTAAAGGAAAACTTTTGTCCCTGTTTGTGCAATAAATTTGATATCTTCCAGCATATGGTATAAAAAAACGATTTAATTGATTTGTATACCATGCTTCTCTTGGTACATTATAATCCTTTGCTACATCTGGAACCGTATACGCTTGTTTCTCTGTATAATTAATTCCCGTATTATTCACTTTTACACTTATTAAATTTTTTATTCCAAGTATTAATAACCCTATTAATATTGCAAATACACTAACTTTTATTATGTTTCTTTTCATTTTCATCCTCCTTTCCTTAGTTATTCTTTTTTCTTAAAATTCTCCTTTTAATTTCATATACTCCATAGCCTAGCATTATCATTACTCCAAATGCTATTGCAGTATATGTTATTATTTTACCTGTTACTATTGATATTGCTATATCTGCTTTTGACATATCATCTTCGTTTTCTTCTTTGTTTCCTGGTGTTGAATCTATGTCTTTTAATCCTTGTTCATTATATGCTTCATATATTTCAGCATTATTACTTAATACTCCTAAGCTGTCCTCTGTTATCTTCTTTGTTAACACTAATGTTAACTCTTTTGTTTCTCCTAGGTTGATTATCTCATTTGCTAGACTTGCATTATATACATTTCCGTTATCTGATAAGTACCAGTCTTTATTTAACTCTGTACTAAATCCTACTCCTGTTGGTAAGTAATCTACTACTTTCTTTGCATATCCTGCTACTTCTCCTTCATTTTTTATTACTATCTTGTATTCTATTACCATACTGCTCTTTCCTACATTGCTTCCTAATACTTCTACTTTTGCTGTCTTTGAGTTATTATGCTCATCTGTTCTTGTTCCTATTGTTGGTGTTGTTAATGCTATTCTACTTACATATTTCTCTAGGCTTAAATCAAATTTCTCTGATGTATATACTCCTATGTCTATATCTCTTACATTCTCGTTTGTTATATTTATTACGTCTGTTATTCCTGCTATTGTTCTATTTCCATCTACTGTTATATTAATGCTTATCGCATCTGAGTTTGAATATTCATCTACTCCCTTTGCTCTATATGTTGTTAATGTATATTTTGTTGCATCATATAGGAATACTACTATGTATTCCCCTTGTGGTAAGTTTGTAAACTCATATTTTCCATCGCTTCCTGTTGTTACTCTCTTCTCCTCTTTGCTCTCTGCATCTTTTACTATTGTATTGTCTGCTTTATTTAATAATATTACTGTTACGTTTGGTAATATTTCTTCGCTTGAATCCCTCTTTCCATCTTTATTGCTATCTATCCATGCTGTTCCTGTTATTTTATATCTATTGCTCTTTGGTTCATCTGGTGTTGGATTATCTGGATTATCTGGATTTGGGTTATCTGGGTCTGGATTGTCTGGATTTGGGTTATCTGGGTCTGGGTTGTCTGGATCTGGATTGTCTGGATCTGGATTGTCTGGATCTGGGTTGTCTGGATCTGGGTTGTCTGGATCTGGATTGTCTGGATCTGGGTTGTCTGGTTTTGGATTGTCTGGGTTTGGATCATTTGGTGTAGCATTATATTCTATAATATTTGTTACTGTATTTGTATTTATTTTTTCAACTCCATATGCACTTACAGTTAGATAATTTTGAACCTCTTTATCATTTTCGTCTGGTAATAAATCTGCCATTACTTTAATTGTTATATTATATATTTCTCCAGGTTCTAAAATACCAAGTGTTAAAGCTACATCGTTTTGGTTACTATTATTAGTAGATAATATCTCTTCCTCACCTTTTTTTACTTGAATTTCTTGTATTTTAACACCTTCTGGTAAGTTATCTTCTATAAATACACTAGAAGCACTGATTTCTCCAATATTTTGTATACTAAAAGTATATGTAAATTCATTCTCTTCTTTTACATATCTTGGTGATGTTTTTAATTCAGAAACCTTTAATTGAACAATCTTAACTGTATTGATAAGTATATTTGAGTAATGCTTTTCAACTCCATCTGCTAACGCACTTGCTATAACCTTTACTACAGTCTCTTCTGATGATTTTACCTCTGTTTCAAATGTCATAACTTTGCTATCAATTAATGTTTCTATATTTGCCGTTATGGTGTTTGTTGTTTCATCATAAGATATCGCATCTTGTATTTCCTCTTCATCCGATATTATATTTTCTATAGATCCTTGTTTATATATTAATCCATTTGGAAGCTGTATTGTTACAATTGTATTATCTATACTTTCTTTATCTGATATGTTAGTTAAATATAGTCTATATTCAATATTATTTTTGGGTTTTAATACAGTATCTTCTGCTTTATCAGAAACCAATCTCATATCAATTGATCCCTTTTGTATATTAAATTTAATTTTATTTGATAATATAACATCCTCTGTTTCACTAAAAGTTATACTAGCTTTATTTATTATCTCCTTTGGTAAAGTATTTGATATATCTTTATTTATTTGAATATAATATGAATAATTATATTCATTACCTACTTTTATCTCATTTACTTCATAAGTTTGTTCTACCATATCTACTCTTTCATGGAATTGATTTCCTGTAGAATAATATACAAACTTTGCACATTCTGGTAATGGCACAGTTACCTTAACGTTAGTTGCTGCAACTGATCCAGTGTTTTTTATTACCAAATTCATTTTAACAATTTGGCCTTCTCTTATAGTGTCTACTGTAGAAGAAAGTTCAGCTGTTAGTTCTGGGCCTTGTCCTGTTGTTAATTCTACTACTGGCGATACCTTTGTTTCTGCCATAGTTCCTACACTAGATACATTGTTATAGTAAACTTGGTACATTTCACTTGAGCTGTTTTTGTATTCAAGATTTTCTGGTATTTCTATACCATATGATAATTCTATTTTACTTCCTTTGTTCATCTCATATCCATTTGTTACAACCAAATATGACTTTGATTGATTTGTTGCTTGTGTTGTCCAACCATTGTTTGCATCTGAAATATCTTTTGTTGCATCTGCTTTGTTTGAATAATAAATTGTGTATTTTGATGAATCGATTCCATTAAGACCAACTTGAGTTGTTAAGGTTGTGCTAAATGTTGACCCTAAGTTTTCATCTGAATTTGTTTTCTTGTTATCTTTTGCAGGTATTCTTCCTAAGATTACTAAATCTTGAAGTGAGTTATCATAATTGTTTATTATTAGCCCTTTTACATTTGAACTTCTTTTTTGAGCTTTTACAGCAAGTTCCCCTTTAACATTTGATTCTGTTATTGTAAATACTTCTGCTTTTCCTTCTGCATATTGTGATATAGCATTTGTTGTAATTAGTCCATTAGGAGCAACAAATTTTATTTCTGTTGATACTGTTTCTTCACTAGTTATATTTTTTGTATTTTCGTTTGTATATTTCATTACTACTTTGCTTTTGTTGTCTGGTGTTAATTTATTAACAGTTAAGTCTGTGTTGAATATTATAATTGTTCCTCTGTATGCTGCATCTATTGTATGTTCAGTTTGTGTTCCCTCTAACACAGCTTTTATAACTTTTGATCCATTTTCTTCTTGAACGTTTGCACTTTTTATTGATAGTCCGTTTTCCATCAAAATATCATAATTTTTTAAGTTCACGCTTTCTATGTATGATGGTAATACTATCTTTAGCGTAGGATTTTTGTACAAAGCATAGTCTTTATTTGAAGTATCTAAAATTGCTCTTATCTCTACGTTTTCATTTTTTACTACCGTAGTTAACTCAGTTCTATTTAGTTGTAGCTCAGCAATAGAATGTGATTTATTTTGATTCTCTGCTGTGCCTTGAGTACTTGCTGTTACTGTGGTTTGTTCTTGTGATTGAGTTGATTCTTGTGCATATGAAATGCTATTATTCCCAAGTACTACTAAATTTGACGCCATTAGAACTGTCACTAATAGTAATATTAATGATTTCCTTAAAAATTTGTACATAGTAAATCCCCCCGCTATATATCCGCATGATTTAATAAAACAAGTATAACTGTATTTTTTTAAATTCATACCTATATATATCCTTTTATTCGTATATAATTTTAACATTTTATTAATAGCATTCAACCCTTGTTACGCGCTCTTTTCTTTATATTTCAACATTTTTCTTACGGAAATTTGCGTAATACAAATTATTAAGTTTATATTACAATTTATTTACAATGTTACAAGATCAAAATGTGTAACACTTTTTACTTTTTTGAATATAATATTATAGTTTTATGAACATATATTATATTGGGGTGATTTAATGAATAATCAAATGGATATGGCAAAGCTTATGTCTATGTTATCTAAAATGGATAAAAAGGACCTAGAGCAAGGTCTTTCTAAGGTTAGTAAGATGCTAAATTCTAAAGATGCTGATACCATTATTAATGAAATAAAAAAGAATACAAATTCTAAATAGGTACAATTTTAGGAGGGTTGCTTATGAATGAAGATATGTCTAATCTTATGAATCAAATTAATAATATGATGAAGAATAATGAGATACCCGATGATATTAAGAACATGATTAATAGTATTACTAATAATTCTGGAAATAATTCAGAAAATTCAAATCAGAATAATTCTGATAATGATACAAACTCAAGTTCTGAAAATCGCGATAGTGCAGACATATCTTCTAACTCTTCTACTGCTGACGGAGGCTCTATGCCAGAATTTGATATGGGAACAATATTGAAAATGAAGCGTATTATGGATTCGATGAAATCCAATCAAAATGATCCAAGAGCAACTTTATTAAAGTCTTTAAAACCCTATTTAAAAGAAAGTAGAAAAGAAAAAGTTGACCAATACATACAGATTTTTGGAATGGGAAAAGTGTTTGAAATGCTTAACCCCCTAGGTGGTGATCCACACAAATGATGTATAATTATCCGTTTTATAGTTTTTCTAAAAGATATACCAGATACCCATCATACAGTTATGCACAATCGCGAAGTAAAAATTATCCACAATTTGATGGGGTTTTGCCATCCTCGTTTCCACAAAATCCACAAAGAGAATGCTTTTCAAAGCAATCAAATTTTAATAGAGACATAAAAAAAGAGCCTCAAAAAGAAGATGATACTGATACATTATTTGAAATATTCGGTATTAAGCTTCATTCTGATGACCTTTTGTTAATTTGTTTAATATTCTTTTTGTATAAGGAGGGCGTTCAAGATCAATACTTATTTATTGCACTTATTCTTCTCTTGCTAAGCTAGATTTAAATTATAAAACCCAAATTGAGTTCTATCCTCAATTTGGGTTAAAATAAATATCTTTTTAGTGTTTAGTTATTTCAGCTAGTTCAGCTTTAATGTATTATTCTAATATCATTTCGCCTTTATCATTTATGTACGCAGATGTTTTTATTTCCATAATTTCTCCATCTCGCTTTTCTATTTCCTTTACAATATCAGCAATTCTAATTTGTGTAGCATATATAGAAACCGCTTCAATTATAGCATCTCTATTACCTTTTGCTCCTGCATGTGCTAATCCTCTTAGGTCACCTAATATAATAATATTTTCTCCTGCAATTACTTCAGCCCCAGGATTCACATCCCCTATAACTACCAAACTTCCCTCAAATTCAATTCTTTGGCCAGATCTTAATGATCCTTTATGAAATTTAGTCTCTGAAGTAGCAATTTCTTTGTAAAAGCTTTTCTTAATTCCATGAAGTCCTAAAACTTTAGGGCTGTCAAATTCTATTTGTACATCTAAAAATCTTTTTATTAAGGATTGTATTTCTTCCATTTCTCTGTTCTTTAAAACTTTTCCTGTAACTAATATTGGTGTTTTATCATCTTTATATAGATTTTTTAGTTCCAACATTTTTCTTTTTAATTCTGAAATAATATCTCTTTGTTCTGCATTCTCGTCGATTTTAATAATAACCTGATTTTTTTTCATACTAATATTAATATAATTTTTCATACATTTTACATCCTTTCTTATCTAACACTTTCGCTACTAGAAATTGCTTGCATGTTTTCTGTTACAGAGTTAGCATTCATACCAAAATATTCTGCTATTATTTGTTTTGCTACTTCTGCTGTATAGCCTCCTGTTCCACCTTTTTCAACTAATACTACAACAGCTATCTCAGGATCATCATAAGGTGCAAATCCAACAAACCATGCATGTGCCCCATCTTTTCCGTCTACTCCTATTTGCGCTGACCCTGTTTTTCCTCCAAGTTCAATATTAAAATCTGCAAATGTAGAGTATGCTGTACCCCCAGATTCGCTTGTAACACCTTTCATACCTTTTAATATTGCTTGAATATTTTCTGACTTTACATTTAAGTCTTCTGTTTTTTGATCTTTTAATCCTAGCTTTTCATTTGTATATTTATTTATTTCTTCTTTTGAAACCTCTGTACCATCTGCTTTTATTATAGATTTTATTAATGTTACATCTATATCTTTTCCACCGTTTGCTAACATACTAACATATTTAGCCATTTGTAATGGAGAAAAACTGTTGTAACTTTGTCCTATCGCAGCAGATAATGTATCTCCCAAATACCAATCTGCTCCATTTATGTCTTTTGCTACTTGTGGTGACGCTAATATTCCACTAGTTTCTCCTTCTAATTCTATTCCTGTCTTCTTTCCTAGTCCTAAATAGTTAGCATATTTTGCTATACCATCTATTCCGACTCTATAGCCAAGCTCATAGAAGAAGTAGTTACAAGAATGTTTTATTGCTTGTGATACATTTAAATATCCATGTCCAGAACGATAGCTTGTATAATACCAACAAACTGGATTGCCACCTCTTGGATATATTCCTGTATCGTTAATTGTTGATTTTGTTGTGATTTTGTTTGTTTCTAGTCCTGCAAGTGCCACTGCCATTTTAAATGTAGATCCAGGTGCATAGTTTCCACTTACTGCTCTATTGTATAGGTTATTTTCCTTTTTGTATGAGTTATATGTTTTTTCACTAATACCTTTTACAAAAAGTCCCGGCTCGTAATCTGGATAACTTGCAAGAGCAAGTACCTCTCCTGTTTTTACATTCATAACAACTACGGCTCCTGCTTTTGCATCTCTCTTTTTTCCAAATCCACCACTAGCAATTTTTTTAATGTTTGCTTTTAATGCTTTTTCAGCCACAGCTTGTAAGTTTGCATCTATTGTAAGAACAACATCTGAACCAGCAACTGCTTCCTTCGATACATATTCACTTGTAATTGTACCATCTACTGCCATATCAATTTGTTTTATTCCATCCTGACCTTTTAAATAATCCTCAAAAATGTATTGTACTCCATTTTTTCCTATAACATCATCATTTCTGTATGTACTTTCTCTTGTTGCATATTCTTCTTCATCTATAGCTCCTACATAACCTAAAATATGTGAAGCTAAGCTTCCAGAAGTATATTTTACAATTGGCTCTGTTATGATATTCATTCCAGAAAAACTGCTATTTTGCTCTCTTATTTTAACTGCACTGTTTCTACTAATATCACTTGCAATTTTAACAGATCTTGTTGCACTATATCCGTTTCTTGTAATTTCATACCTTACTGCCATTATTTTTCTTGCTTGATCTAAATCATCATTTTCGATTTTATATTTGTCCTTCAAGAAATTAAAAGCCTGTTCAGCAGTAGCATTTTCATCTATATTATTGTTTTTCTTCCATTCTTTCTGGTCTTTTTCTTCTTTCTGTGTAAATTTAAAAGGATTAACTTTTATAGGAAGATTGTCTACAAACTTATCTTTATTTTCTTCTAGTATTTTAATCATAGTATCTATTGCAGAATTTATGGTTGCATCGTCTGCTTTTGTTTGATATATTTCCAATCCAAAACCGGTTTCATTTGTAACCAGCTCAATTCCCGTTCTATCTTTTATAGAGCCTCTTGCTGCTCTTAATACAGATTCTCTCGTTAGCCTTGTATTTGAAGTTTCTCTGTAATCTTCTCCATGTATAATTTGTAGGTTAAAAAGTTGAATAAGTAAAATGATACCTACTATATATACAACTGTAGTTAATAAATTATATCTGAGTTTACTACTTCTATCATTTATTTTGTTCAACTTTTCACCTCCATATTATGTTTTAAATGTTTCTAAAAATATCTTGTTAAAATGCTTTTTACTTTAAATGTATTTTCTAAAGCATACCCTGCTTTTTGTATAATAGGGTAAAGAATTACAACTATTATTGAATTGTATATAGCTTCTACAAATAATATTTTTAAGAAACTATATAACTCGAATTGAATCCCTAATCTGAAAATATAATAAATATATTCTCCTACTTCATATAAAAACGTACATCCTATAACCATTAAAATCATTGTGATTCTGCTTTCCTTAGAGAAGTTTTTATCTAAATAGTCTCCTAAAAAGCCAATTATAGCTAGTAAAATTCCAGATATTCCAATGGTCCTTCCTATTAACAAATCTAAATACGTTCCAAATATAAATCCTAAAGTTATTCCCACTCTTTTACCTGAAAATAATCCAATAAACAAAGCAAAAATAACAAATAAGCTTGGTTTTATTTTTGCTATTGTGAACCAACTAAAAAAGTTTGCTTGTAAAAAATATATAATGAAAAATGCTACTATTAAGCATATTATTGCCAATGTTTTTTTCAATTGATTCACTCCCTTTCAATTTAGTTGCTGTTTAAAATTACTAAAACTGTATCAAGTTTTGAAAAATCTACTGATGTTTCAACTGTAGCATATCTATCTGTAATGTTCTTCGTGTTAAAAATTTCCTTAATCGTTCCTATATGAATTCCTTTTGGATAGATACCACCTATTCCAGATGTTTCTATACTATCTCCTTGTATCAAACTTGCATCGGTTGGTATATATGTTGCTTTTAATTCACTTTTGTTTTCTAAAGTTCCTTGAACAATAATAGTATCTTTTGTAGTACTTATTGTACTTGTTACAGCTGTTGCTGTATCTACAACTGTTTGAACCTTAGATGTATGATCTGTTGTAGATATAACATGTCCTACTAGTCCTTGATCCGCTATTACTGTCATATTCTCTTTTATACCATCCTTTGATCCCACATTTATAACAACCGTATTGCTGTAGTTACCTATGTCTCTATTTATAACATAGGCAGGAATTGTGCTGTAACTTTTATATTTATCTTTCAAATTCACGTATTCTTTTAAAGTTTCATTTTCTGATTTTACAATTTCAAGTTCTCTTAGTGCTTGTTCTAATTCACTATTTTTCTTTTTTAATTCTTCATTTTCATTTTGTAAATTATTAATATTTTCAAAGAATTGATTGTTTCCTGATATCTTGTTTTTCAAATAAGTTAAGCCATTTTGTATTGGCATAACTAATGTGTTAACCACATTTTCAACATATGAAACTTTGGCAATATCAGTATTTGTAATGATAACTAAGAAAATTAAAATAATTATTGTTACTATAATTCCTATAATTCCTGTTTTCTTATTTCTATACATATATTATCTCCTGGATTTATCTTCTTTTCCTAGAATTAATTAAAACTGTTTTTAATCTTTCTAAATCATCTAGCGTCTTTCCTGTTCCCTTTACAACACAGTCTAAAGGATCATCTGCTATATATACTGGCATTTCTGTTCTTATTGATAATAACTTGTCCAAATTCTTAATTAACGCTCCCCCTCCAGCAAGTACAATTCCTTTTTCCATAATATCCGATGCTAATTCTGGTGGTGTTCTTTCTAATGTTTGTTTTACTACTTCTACAATTTTATCAATAGATTCTTGCATAGCACTTTGCATTTCATTTGATGTAATTGTAGTTGTTTCAGGAAGTCCACTTGTTAAATCTCTACCTCTTATCTCCATACTCATTTCAGTAACAAGAGGCATTGCACATCCTATCTCTTTTTTAGCTTGTTCAGCAGTTGTACTTCCTATTGCTAAATTCTTTTCACGTTTTATATAGTTTACAATGTCTTCGTCTAGGTCGTCTCCCGCTATTCTTATAGAATTGCTAACTACAACTCCTCCTAAAGATATTACTGCAACTTCAGTAGTTCCTCCACCTATATCAACAATAATATTTCCGCTTGGCTCTGCTATGTCCATATTTGCACCAATTGCAGCTGCCATTGGTTCTTCAATTAAATATACTTCCTTTGCTCCTGCCTGTAATATTGACTCTTCAACCGCTCTTTCTTCTACTTCTGTAATTCCCGAAGGAACTCCAACAACAACTCTTGGTTTTCCTATACTATATCTTTGGCATATTTTATATATTATATTTTTAAGCATTAATTGGGTTGCTGTAAAGTCTGCTATAACGCCATCTTTTAGTGGTCTAACTGCTTTTATTCTTTCTGGCGTTCTACCTAGCATTTCTTTTGCTTCATACCCAGTTGCAAGGATTTCTCTTGTTTTTATATCTAATGCAACAACTGAAGGCTCATTTAAAATAATTCCTTTTCCTTTTAGAGTAACTAGTATATTAGCTGTTCCTAAATCAATTCCAATATCCTTTGAACCTAATCCAAAAAATTTCATTTTAATCACTTTTTCCTTTCTGATTTTTGATATAATAAAAAATACTTTCAAATTTAGAATCTCCAATTACTACATGATCCAACAATTCTATGCCTATAACTGAAGACGCTTGTATTAGTCTGTTTGTAAAATTAATATCTTCACTACTCGGTGTTGGATCACCACTTGGATGATTATGTACTAAAATAATTTTTGGAGCACCCATTTTAACTGCATCTATGAGAGCATCTCTTGGTTTTAGTATAGCAGAATTCTCAGTTCCTAAACATATATCTGTAACTTTCATAACTATATTTTTTATATTTAGTATAATAACCTTTACAAGCTCTCGTTTTTCATATTTTAGTTCATCATTTAATAAATTCGCAACATCTTGTGGACATTTAATTTGTACCTTTGTATTTTCAATTGGTCTTGAAATTCTTTTGGCAATTTCGCACACAGCTTTTAACTGTATTGCCTTTACTTTACCAATCCCCTTAATACTCATAAATTCTTCAATAGACATATCTTGTATAAATCTCAAATTGTCGCTATTCTTGTTTTTCATCGAAAGTATCTTTTGTGCAGTACTAATTGAACTTTCATTCCTTGTACCGCTTTTTATAATTATCGCTAGTAACTCTGCGTTAGATAATGTATGTGCTCCATACATTTCTAACTTTTCATATGGTCTTTCTGACTGTGGGAGTTCTTTCATTTTCATTAAAATATCAATCCTTTCAAAAACCCCCGAATATTTATATTGCTATTTTATATTGCTCTATTGTTTAGACTTTTCTGTATATAAATATAGCAAGTATCATTCCAATAATGCTTGATATATTTATTTTAAACATTAAACCAAATGTAATTTTTATTACACTTAAATTTAATTCAATAGGCTGTGAGAACCCAAAAGACTCTCCATAGGATAACCACCATAGAAAATCTATTTTTGATGCTAGCTCACCTAATAGTCCACCAACAACAATTCCACATAATATAAATAAAACTAAAATCCAAATATTTTTTTCTCTTGTAGCCACTATTTTTCCTCCTTCATTTGTTTTGCAATCTACAACCTATATAATCTTTAATTCTATAGGATATAATATATAAAAAATTCAATTTATACTCCTAAGTATTATATACGGAAAAGCTCTTTTTTTCAATACAAACAGGAAAGTTTTTCTATTTATTTTTTATTGTATATATGTTAAAATATAAATTATAATTATTTACTTTTTATTAGCTTTATGCTATATTAATTAGTACCTTTTTATGAAGAATATAATATGATATATAAAAATAACATTATGGAGGCTATTTAATGAAGTTTGAAAAACTTAGCGAAAATAAAATAAGAATTACTTTAACAGTCAATGACCTAAAGGAAAAAGATATTAATTTTCATGATTTCATGTCTAATCCATTAGAATCTCAAGACATATTTTTAGATATACTTAAAGAAGCTAAAGAAAAAATAGGTTTTAATACAACAGACTACAAAGTAAAAATAGAAGCTCTAGCTATGATAGATGGCGATTTTATAGTTAACATTACTAGAATGTTAGAAAATGAAAAAATTTTATCTAGCAATACTTTAAGTAAGAAAAAATTTAAAGTACGTAGAAAAAATTTAACACCAAAATCGAACCAAGCAATATATAAATTCGAATCATTTGATGATTATTGCTATTTTGTACAATTTTTATCACAAAATGGATTAAATAATTCATATTTGATTTCAAAAAAATGTGTTGTCTATATGTATGAGAATGCATACTACTTAATTTTTAGCAATATTAATGAAAAATATAGTAGTCTTTTAAAATTTTATTCATCTATTACAGAATTTGCTACATACATTAACAACTCCACCTTGTTCATTTCCAAATTATATGAGTGTGGAAAGATTGTTATAAAAAACAATGCATTAAAAATTAGTTTAAACCATTTTCAAAAAGTTTAAATTAATAAATATTTAATCAATAATAAATAATTAATAATCAATAGTAAAAAAACAACCCCAAATGTTAAACTCTTTTGTTTAACGTTTGGGGCTTTTTTATGTTCTATTTTAATATACATAGTTTTGCGGATTGTATGTAATTCCATTTTTTCTTACTTCTAGGTGTAAGTGGTTTCCGGTTGAATTACCTGTTGAGCCAACTTTAGCAATTACTTCACCTTGGCTTATTGTTTGACCTTTGCTAACTAAAAGTTGACTACAGTGTGCATATACAGTTTGAACTCCATTTGCATGTGCAATTACAACGTAATTTCCGTATCCATCTCCAGCATTACCAGAGTATGTAACAGTACCTGCAGCAGCTGCTTTTATTGGTGTTCCTCTTGGAGCTGCAATGTCAAGTCCAGAGTGTGTGTGACTTCTTACGCTATCATTGCTACCAAATCTAGACATTATAATTCCAGAAATAGGTCTTATAAGTGTAATTCCTAGCTCAATTTTTTGGTATGATCTTCCTGAACTATAATTAGAGGCTGATGGTGCTGAATAGTTAGAATAGCTACTTGTATATACTACTTTCTCTTCATATAGTTTTGAAATTGATTTTTCTACACTGGTAAATTCTTTTATTTTTGTATCGTATTTTTCAACTATACCTATATCTTTTATATTAGCACTGTCTTTTTTCTTCAACTGTGCAACTATTTTTTCTGCATCTTTAAAGCTCGCTACATATACTTTTTCTTTCTTTTCATCTGTAATTGCATAGTATTTATAATATTTAGTTCCATTATCCGTTACTTTTGCAAATATTTCTTCATCATTTGTGCTAATTCCATTTTTTAATAAACATAGTTTATATGTTGGCATTGCATCTACTTGAACAAATGCTATATTCTCTTCTTCATTTGCAGAAATATATTTGTTAATTCTGCTTTGTAAATTACTTTTATCTGCTGTATATCCTATCACTTCGCCATTTAGAGTAACCGAGTAAGTTGGATGATAGAAAAGTACAGTAATTCCTATTATCAAAAAAATAGCTAAAATTGTTAATGCAATAAATTTAACTGACGCTCTAACTGCAATAGTAACTTTTCTAAAATTATTAATTGTAAACACTCCCATCTCGTAAATAAATTATACCAATTTATTTACTATAATATTTTACAGATGTATTTTATATGAAAAAAAGATTTTAAACAATAATAATTTGTGTTTAAAATCTTTTTTTATCTTATTTCCGTAAGCGTATTCTCTTTTTATCTCGCTTAATCTCTATTTTTCTTTTTCTATCTTATTTGATCTATTGTTGTAATTCGGTTTTTACTGTTTGTATCTCTGTAACAGTAGCTGGTTGTGCAGGTTTGTAATATCCTTTTGCTTGAGCAGTTTTGAAAAGTTCATATTGAAAACTTTCATCATTATTTCTAATTTGTTGGAAAGTCTGTCTTAATTGCATATTTTCTGCTTCTGAAATAGCAGTTTGATAATCTGTTAAACTTGCCTTTACTCCTGATAATATATCATTTACCATTGTCTTTTCGTCCATACTTCTTCCTCCCTAATTACGAATTTAAAAATGACATCAATTTTTGCTTTGTATTTAAAGCATCTTGTGCTGACTTTGTAAACATTTGCTTTATTTGTGGATCCACAGCCTGTGATGCATAAGTATTTAATTTTTGGTAAGATGTCTCATGTGCACCTATTAAATGTCTTAAATGTTGTAATTCTACTTGACTTAAATTTGCCATAGTATTCCTCCTTTATCAACAACTTTCTTTGAAATAAAAACTTTTTTATTCACATAATTATTATTGTTATTTTTTCTATTTTTATTCATTTTTAATTTTTAAAATTTTCAAAAATTGAATAATGTAGATCAAAAATATTTGAATTCATAAAAAAATAAAGGTATGTTATTTTTGTGGATAACACACCTTTATTTTCGCCTTGTTTGTGGATAACTATATAATTTCTAATCCAGCATATTTTGCCATTAATCTCTTTATTCCAGCTTTATCGAATTGTATTTCTACTTTATAATCTTCTCCCTCGGCTTCAATTTTGCTAATTGTTCCTTCACCAAATTTTTTATGATATACTCTTTGTCCCTCTTTGTATTTTGAAATATCAGTATCACTATTTGATTTTTTATTAATATTATTTAAAAAGCTTTCCGCTGTTCTAAACTGGAAGCCTGTATTTTTAAGTTTCATATTTACGCTGTCTGAAGTACTTCCAAACTTACTATATGTACTTTCTGTTTCTTCTAATTTATATTTTCTTAATTTTGAAGAATTACCGTATTCCCAACCATATGCACTATCATTAAATTCTTCTCTATTTTCAAAAGCATCTTTATATCCATCTAACAGATTTTCTGGAATTTCTTTTGCAAACCTAGAAATAGAATTGTAACTGGTTGAACCAAATATAGTTCTCTTTTTTGCACATGTTAAATATAAATATTGTTTTGCTCTTGTAATTCCTACATAAAATAAACGTCTCTCTTCTTCTAATTCTTTAGGTTCACCAATAGATTTATATCCTGGGAATATTCCCTCTTCCATTCCTACTAGAAATACAGTATTAAATTCAAGTCCTTTTGCACTGTGCAGAGTCATTAATGTAACAGAATCTTCTGCATCTTCCATTCCATCTATATCACTGCTTAATGTAATTCCCTCTAAGAAATCTGCTAAGCTGTTATCTGCTTCTTCCTCTTCAAACTCAATCGCAACAGTTAAAAGTTCTTCTAAGTTTTGGATTCTACTTTCAGCTTCTGTTGTATTCTCTGTTTCTAATGCCTTTACATATCCACTTTTATTTAGAGTCTCTTTAATCAATTCAGATATTGATAACTCATCTATTTTGCTTCTCATTTCTTCAATTAGATTTACAAATTCCATTGAATTTGCTTTTATACGATTTAATCCAAATTGTTCAGCATTTTTTATAATTTCAAACATTGACATTCCTGTTCTCTCAGAAATCTCTTGAACATTGTCCATGCTTGTTTTTCCAATTCCTCTTTTAGGTTCATTTATAACTCTTTTTAGTGAAATATTATCAGAAAGATTATATATTAAACGTAAATATGAAATAATATCTTTTATTTCTTTTCTCTCGTAGAATTTCAAACCTCCTACGATTTTATATGGAATACCTTCTCTTCTTAATATCTCTTCAATAGCTCTTGATTGAGAGTTCATTCTATAAAGTACTACAAAGTCTGAGTATTTAAAATATTCTTCTGTTTTTAAATGGTTAATTTGCTCTACAATGTATCTTCCTTCATCATATTCATCGTCAGATCTGTGAATTGTAGGCAATGCGCCATTGTCGTTTTGTGTCCATAATTTTTTTTCATACTTGTTTTCATTATGTTTTATTACCGCATTTGCTGCACTTAAAATATTTCCCGTACATCTGTAATTTTGCTCTAATTTAATAATTTTTGTTCCAGGGAAATCTCTTTCAAAATTTAATATATTGCTAATGTCTGCTCCGTCTAAAGCTATAAATACCTTGATCATTATCTCCAACTGCTGTAATATTTCCGTATTTTGAAGCTAAAATTGTAACTAAAGTAAATTGTGCCTTGTTTGTATCTTGGTACTCGTCTACTAATACATAGCGGAATTTATCCGTGTAGTATTCTAACACATCAGCATTTTCTGTTAGAATTTTAATTGTATAGTTTATAATATCATCAAAATCAATTGCATTATTATCTTTTAATCTTTTTTGATACAATTCATAAATCTCGCCTATCTTTTCTTTTCTAAAGTCCCCTGCATATTTTGTTCTATAAGCTGATGGTTCTAACATTTCATTTTTAGCATTACTAATCTCTGCTAAAACGCTTCTGTCCGTAAACAATTTATCATCTATCTTTAATGTTTTCATACATTCTTTTACCAATGTTTTTTGATCTGATGTATCAAATATTAAAAAAGATGTATCAAACCCTATTCTGTCAATAGTTTTTCTTAAAATACGTACACAAATTGAATGAAAAGTTCCAATCCACATATCTTTTGCCGCTTCTCCTACAATGGCTTCAACTCTTTCTTTCATTTCGTTAGCTGCTTTGTTTGTAAAAGTAATGGCAAGTATATTCCATGGTTTTACATATTTTTCTGCCATTAAATATGCTATTTTGTGTGTTAAGACTTTCGTTTTTCCACTACCTGCACCAGCAATTACTAAGCATGGTCCATCTGTACATAAAACAGCCTCTTTTTGTTTATCATTCAATCCTTCAATTAATTCTTGCATATCATTCTCCTTATTGTTTTTTTCTTTTGCTATTATATAGTATCTCAAACTGATGTTCAACATATTTATATAATTTTTTTATTTTTATTTTATAAATTCATAGCAATAATTCCAATGATTAAGCCTATCATATTTCCAATTGCACTCATTCTACCGTCATACAACCTGTTTGACTCTGGTATCAATTCTCCTGATACTATATATATCATTGCACCTGCGGCAAACGCTAAACAAATTGCAATAACATCTTGTGAAATACCACCTACTAGCGCTCCAAAAAATGCCCCTACTCCTGTTGTAACTCCTGATAGCACTACGTAAAATATTACTTTAAATGTTGACATTCCACCGTTTTTCATAGGAACTGCCATTGATATACCTTCTGGTTGATTCCGATGTAGACAATTTTTATTTAAATATATGCGAGTTTTTCATTGCGTTGTTGCATTAAAATCTCTAAAATTAAAATACAAATCCACTTGTTTGTTTTGATGAATTTCAATTTTGTTAATAAGTGCCTTCATAAGTTCAGGTGTTAAATTTTTTAATTCTAGGAATTCATTAATTACTTTCTTTACATTTTCGCCATTATCTTTTTTAGAGTTTTTCTGAATTTCTTTTATCTTTATATACTCGTTTTTTTTACATTTTATATCACATTTTAGTTTTTTAAATAATCTTTCATACATTTCTTCACTGATTTTATTATTTAATTTATCAACATACATTTTATCAATATTGTCATTTATCAATTTTATTTCCGTATCTAGCTTTTCAAGTATTTTTTCATAATCACGTTTTGATTCATTTTTTTCAATTTCCATCTCCAACTTTTTGATGTCAATTAACGCAAGCTCCTGTTTAACCTTTTCTAATATTTGTTTCTCTAATACATTATAACTGAATCCATGTGATGTACATAAACCTTTTTTTGAATTTCTTCTATAGTTATTACATATCATAAATAGTTGTCCATTATTTCTCGATCGTACACCTATTTTGTGTTTACATTCATAACATATTAGTAGTCCGTCTAACAAATATGTATTTTTCTTTTCATTTCTACTGTATTTTTGAACTGCTACTAATTTTTGAATAGCCTCAAATTCTTTTTCATTAATTATGGGTTCATGTGTGTGTTTCACTACATTCCACTGTTCTTTTTGATTTAATTTTAATTTTCTATTTTTATAACTAATTCTACTTCTTTTATTTTGTATTGTAGTTCCTATATATATTTCATTTGTCAATATATTTTTAATGGTTTTATTTTCCCAAAATGTTGCTTTGTTATATCTCATTTTACTTGCCGTTGGTATTTTATTCGTATTCAAATACTCTCTTATCTGTCCTACAGTATTTCCCATTTTAGCCATGTTAAAAATTTTTTTAACTATTGTGGCTTCCTCTTTACAGATCACCAACTTATTTTTATCGGTTTTATCTTGCATGTATCCTAATGCAATCTTTCCCCCGACCCATTTCCCCTGTTTTTGCATAGTATTTATAGCTATTCTTATCTTTTTTGATAGATCTTTTGAATACATGTCATTTAATATTGATTTAAAAGGTGCAATATCATTATTTCCATTTGATATTTCAAAAGTATCTATTCCATCTGTTACAGAAACATATCTAATATCATGTTCTGGAAACCATTTTTCTATGTACTCTCCTGTTTCTATATAGTCACGCCCCAAACGGGATAAATCCTTTGTTATAACCATGTTAACTTTCCCTGACTCTATATCTTGAATCATCCTTCTAAAATCTGGTCTATTAAAGTTAGTCCCTGTATATCCTTGATCTACATATGTATCTATAAGCTTATATTCTGTGCCTAATCCTTGTACATAATCTGTAAGCAATATTTTTTGATTTTTTATACTTTCACTTTCATCAAAACCTCTATCTATATCCTCTTTTGATAGTCTTATATAAATTGCTACATTATACATCTTCTTCCTCTAGCATATTAATTATCAGACACTTCACTATTTTTTCTAAATCTTCACCTTTATCATCAAAATATACATTAATTTTAAATGACACTTTTAAATTCCTCCTATTAAGATAATATACTTAATTTATATGTCCCACTTTTTTTATTATTCAGAATTTGTCAAACAATTTTAAACCTATATTTTAATATATTGATCTTTGCAAATATATATAGTACAATATAATCATTAGATAAAAGGAAGAGAGAAACTAATGAAGTATACTGATGGTATTGAAAGGATTGGACTACCAAAAGATTTTAAGTTTGGAATAGAAATAGAAGCAGATAATGTAAAAACTAAAGGTAAAAATGGCCTATATTCTGGGAAAAGTGCTGAATATATTAATAGTAAAAATTGGCATATGGCAACAAGTTCAGAAGAAATGCTTGTTTCTGAAGGTGGTGCAGAGCTTGTATCCCCTGTATTGACAGACTCAATCAAAGCTTGGCAAGATATATCGGACATATGTAATCATATAAAACAATACCCTGGCAATAAACGGCAACGAGGTAGTATCTAATAGCAAATGTGGGTTGCATGTTCATTTTGACTCGAATTGTTTAACAAGTGATCCTAATAGATTTAAGAATTTCATGAAAATATATTCTGAATCTGAAGAATTATTATATAAAATGTGTAACGACAAAAACGATCCTATTCGAAAAGGTGCCATAAACAAAGACTTTAAAGGAATCCATTTAATTTCTGCCGCATGGAGAAATGGTATGGCATCTCCTAGTGGTAAAAAAATTTTAAAGCAAATACAAGATAACACACTAAAAGTTTCATATAAAAAAATGGGTAGACTACGAATGCTTGCAAGTAAATATAAAATAGATGAGAGACGTTACCATGGTCTAAACCTTACTAATATAGGTAACTCTAAGAAAAATACTATTGAATTTAGAATGGCAAATGGAACATTAGACCCCAATGTTATAAAACAAAATGTATTTCTATATTCTTCTTTAATAAATACCGCTATACAAGTTACTACTAACCCTAAAGCATATCAAGACAGATTATCGGAGTTCTATAAAACAGATGTAAGTGAAAAGGAAAAAGCCACAAATTTTCTAAACTTAATAATGGATAACCCAAATGATAGACAGATATTTATGGATAGATGGCAATCTGTAAAAGATTCAAAAGTATTCTCTAAAAATAGTAAAAAGGGATTTGCACAAAATAGATTTAAAAGAGAACAGTTTAAACAAATAGCTGAAAGAACTCCTGCCAGTATTGTTAAATCATTATACTCCAAATTAAAAGAATTTGTAACAAAAGAAAAAGGAGATATGTCATATGATAGATGAAGTATATAGAAATTCATTTAAGGAAGTTCATGATATATTAGAAAATACAGATGATGAGTTATTATCTAAAATACCATCTAAGTTTATGGAATTTCTAAATAGTAATATGAATAGTGATTATATAACTAATATTGATTTCAACACAGATATAGATAAACAACCTTTATTAAAAGAAACTGAAGCTCTCTTATCATTAATATATAGAAGTTATTGGGCAACAGATGATGAAAAAAAAGAGTTTGCAATTAAAGATGCTGATGAGCTAAAAATGAAAGAAGAAATGAAGAAACAAAATTATGATGGAAAAGATATTTACCAAGTATTTGAGCAACGAAGAAATCTTGACAGCATTACCTTAGATAATAGCTTAATGGTAATAAAGAAGGAAAATTTTATACAAAAAATTTTTAATAAAATATTAAATTTATTTAAGAAATAAAAATTGTCAAGTTGCTAATTCAAAACAGTAAAAAATTATTAATTTTACAATGTGCAAAAGTAAGGGGATATACTCATTCGAGTATATCCCCTATTTCTGGATTATGTCTTCACCTTGAAGTTGAACCTTAAGTTATTTTAAAACAATCAAAGGAACAGTTGCCGTAAATACGCTACCTGATATATTACAATCTATACCAGTACTTGCCGGTGGATACTTATCTTCGAATATTGTAGATCCACCCATCATTTTGCAGTAACCCTTTTCACCTATGATCATTCTGTAGTGCTTGTTTTTATCAGGCTCATTACAAATTGTCTCCCAGCTTTCGCCGTTGTCAATTCTCTGTGCCCACTCAAGCGCTTGCTCTATCCAGTTTGCCATATGGCCACCCTGATTTTTAGCTTCTTCCTTAAGTTCAACTACATTTTTTCCACATGCCCATTCCTTTTTAGGAATCAAAGTGCTAAAATCAACGCCGTACTTCTTCGGCTTTTTGTCGACTTTGTCAAATGCTTTTTTTATAAGCTTACGAATTTCTTCCTGGTCTGGATCTATTCTCGAATCTTCAAATAAGCTCCGATCTATCTCCGACGGTTTAACCAGAAATCTTTTGCCCTCAGTGGGCATCTGCGATATGCTTATCTCGCAGCCTTTGCCTTCAGCCGATTCTTCCACAACGTTATAAGCTTTAACGTTGTCAATGGTCTTTTTTACACCATCGTTGAAAACAACTTCCAGTTTCATGATGTCTTATATCCTCCTGTAATATAAAGTAGAGCAATTTGCTCTCTTGGACCATTTTACCACAGTTTTACATAATATTCAATATTTTTTTTCAAACTCTGGAATTTAAGTATCTATATTAAATTCAAATTGTTTATCTTGCATACTGTCTACTTCGGAATATACCTTCTGGTATATCATGGAAGCAAATTGCAAGTGCTAATGAAAATCCTAATTTAATAGAAGCTTCAAAACCAGAACCTATAGCTAAACCTTCGGGAAAATTATGAATTGCAAGTCCTATTCCAACAATAATTCCCGTTTTTAATAAACTTCCACTTTTTCTTTTTTTATTTTTTCTTTCTGCTTCACTAAACTTTTTATCTACTAGTATGTCACACGCTATCATAATAATTATACCAATAATTATACCTAATATAACAGTTGATATTTTCGCAATCTCCATTGCTTCTGGTATTAATTCAAAGCAAACAATTGCAACCATGAGTCCAGATGCAAATGACAGTACAAAACTTAAGAATTTATTAGAAGTATTCTTAAACTTAGCTCCAATAATTCCTCCTATTGTTGTACCAAATGTTCCAAAAAACAATCCAACTAACGTTGTTTTTAATAAGGTATCCAAATATAACCACCTCTAAAATATTTGTATGTATTAAAATATTTCTTTATTACAAATATTAAAAA
The DNA here is from genome assembly GCA_902406115.1 of uncultured Clostridium sp. Taxonomy (GTDB): domain Bacteria; phylum Bacillota; class Clostridia; order TANB77; family CAG-508; genus CALXVA01. The sequence continues at coordinate 105,298 of CABPCL010000003.1, forward strand.
GTGAACAAAAAAACAAAGTGGTATTTTAATAAACTTTTCCACTTTGTTTTTATTTACATTTTATTCTTCTTCATTACCTTTTAATTTTTCTGCTCTATCTGCTGTAATTAAATTGTCTATCATTTCATCTAGGTTTCCATTTAAAAAGTCTTCCATTTGATATATAGAAAATCCAATTCTATGATCTGTAATACGTCCTTGAGGATAATTATATGTTCTTATCTTTTCACTTCTGTCACCGCTTCCAACTTGTGATTTTCTACTATTTGCTATTTCACTATCTTGTTTTTGTTTTTCCATATCATATAGTTTTGTTTTTAACATTTTCATAGCATTATCTTTGTTTTGGAATTGTGATCTTTCTGTTTGACATTCAACTACAATCCCTGTTGGCTCATGTATTAATCTTACTGCTGATGAAGTTTTGTTTATATGTTGACCTCCAGCTCCTGAAGATCTAAACACTTCCATCTTTATGTCTGATGGATTTATATCAATTTCTACATCTTCTACAACAGGTAGTACAGCAACAGTTGCAGTTGAAGTATGAATTCTACCACTTGCTTCTGTATCTGGTACCCTTTGAACTCTGTGAACACCACTTTCGAACTTTAGCCTACTATATGCACCTTTTCCAGTGATCATAAAAGATATTTCTTTATATCCACCAAGCTCTGTTTCGTTTTCGTTTAACACTTCCAACTTCCAGTGTTTTCTCTCTGCATACATAGAGTACATTCTAAATAAAGTTCCCGCAAATAATGCAGCCTCTTCTCCACCGGCTCCGCCTCTTATTTCACAAATTACATTTTTATCATCATCTTTATCTTTTGGAAGTAACAAAAACTTAATTTCCTCTTCTAGTCCTGGTAATTTTTCTTTAGCTTCTAGCATCTCTGCTTCTGCCAATTCTTTTAAATCCGGCTCATTCATCATTTCTTTTGCTTCTTCCATATTTTGTTTAACTTTTTTATATTCACGGTATTTTTCTACTATTGGCTCTATCTCAGCGTGTTCCTTCATAAGGTTTCTCCACTCTGATTGGTTTGCAATCACCTCTGGATCACTTATCTTTTCTGTTAGCTCTATATATCTTTTCTCTACCGCATCTAATTTTTGAAACATAAATGTCTTCTCCTTTTGATAAAATTACTTTTCTATTATACATTATTTTTTATTATAATTCAACTAAATTATAACAAACTCCTAATCTATCTAATATAGTTTTCTCTCTTTTAGTACAAGTAAATATAATTACTTGATTTTTTTCTGATCTTTTTATCAAAAATTTAAGTATATTTTCCAGTCTTCCTTCATCATAAAAAGCAAAAGCCTCATCTAAAATAACTGGCATATTTTCTTTTGATATTTCATCTATCATTGATAATCTTAATGATAAATAAAGTTGGTCTATTGTTCCCACACTAAGACGTTCAACTGAAATATACTCTCCACGTTTGTTTTCTACTATTAAACCGCTCTCATCATTTATAGTAACCATATTATATTTTCCATCTGATATTTCGTTTATTGTTTCAGATAAGTTCTTAGTAAATCTTGGTGTTACCGTATTTTTCATTTTAGCATATGCCTTGCTCAAATATTCTTTTGTTAAATTAATACAATTGTTTTTTCCTTCTAAGTCTTTAAATTCTTCTTCTAATTGTTTGTATTCTTCATCTAAAGCAATTTTATTTTCTAATTTAGAGCTTAAGCTTTTCTCTTCTATCTGTGTAGTATTTAATAATATTCTTTTCTTTCCTAATTCTTCCTCTATATTCCTTATTTTATTAGATACATATTTTTCATTTATATCATCTAAAACCTTATCTATATCTATTTTATTTTTATATTCTTCTCTTATTCGCTCTATATCTGCATCTATATCATTATCAAGTTTTTCCTTTGCCTTAGAAATCTCATTTTTTTGTAACTCTTGCTCTTCACATAGCTGATTAATTTGTTTTTCCAAACTATCAATTTTCGTGTTTATAACAGTTATTTCGTTTTTTAATTTTTCATCTTCAATCTTTTTATTTAATTCATCTTCATATTTTATTTTTTTATTTTCATTACTCTTAACTACCATTTTAATTAAAACAATTGCAAAGTATATTAGAATTAAACTATATTTGGCTATATTAAGTACATTGTTACCCAATTTCATATTTATAACTTCAAGCACTGCAAAAATTACAACAAAAATCACTAATAGAATAATATTATTAAATCCACTCTTTGGACCTTTTTCATGTTTACCTTGGCCATTTTTACTATTTTCCTTATTATTGTCATTTTTTAAAGTAATATCTTCTTTACTTTTTATAAGCTCCTCTTTTTCCTTATTTAGCTTATCTATTTTTGTCTTATTCTCACTTTTTATTTTTTCTTTTAATTCTATCTTTTCTTTCTCAAAATTACCCTTTAAATATATACTTTCTAATTGCTCATTAATACTTTTCTCTAACTGTAAACTATTAATCTCCTCTTTTAACGCCTTTTCTCGTTCCTCTAGTATCGTTTTCTCGTTTTCAGATGAATTCATATCCCTCATTGCTAATTCAATTTGTTTCATCCTATCTTTTACTATATTAATAGGCTTCCCTTGTGTTCTTTCAGTTCCTACTTCTTCTACTTGTCTTTTGTTTAGCTTAGCAATAACTTTTTCAAAAGAAATATTATCATCACCTGTTCCTGCAAGATTAGCAAGTTTCTGAACAAGAACTTGTTGTGATTGTTTATCTAACTTCACCTCTTGTTGCATTGATACCACAGTAGATAAAAACATAGTTTCATCTATTTTAGTTTGGTCATAGAAAAACTGTGATCCATCTTTTTTATCTATATTAAATTCTTTAGATATTTCTTCTAAATTTTCATTAAATATTTTGGGATTTTTTTTATTAAAATCTCTGTATATTTCAAATTCTTTTTTATTATCTAACTCATATTTTAGTTTCCCCGAAAAATCTTCTTTGCCCCAAGGCCTGTATCTTTCGTAATCAGAAATATCTCTTCCATTTTTATTTTTAGAAATGCCATAAAAAATGTTTTTTATATAATTTAACAATGTAGATTTTCCACTCTCATTTTTTCCATATACTATATTAATTCCATTTTCTAAATTAATCTCTTTATTTTCTAAATTGCCGTAATTATTTATTTTAATTTCTTTTATATTCAATAGTTTTCCTCCACTTTTTTAAAGTAAGCAAATTGTAAATGCCTTACTTTAAAACATTTAAGCCAATTTCTATTATTTTTTCAGCTGTATTTTCATCTATATTCTCGTTATTTTTATTATCTAAAATTTCTTTTAAAAATAACCCTTTTAGGTTAATTTCTTTAGATAACTCATTAATATCTATGTTTATTTGTGTTTCATCTTTTATTTTTATAATATTTTCTTCTGTAATAAATTTATATAAGTAATATACATTAATTTCAAAATTTCTTTTTCCAACTAATATTATTTTATAGAACATATCTTTTTCTATTTGTTCTTCGTCTATCTTTTCTATTAGCTCTTCTACAGAAGCGATATTTGTTACATCTATTTTACGTTCTACAAATTCTTTTCTATCTATTGACAAAAATTCTAATTTTACTTTTTCTTTATCTATCTCACCTAGTATAACCCCGTGTTTTCCTAGCTCGTCAAATCCCATTGAGATTGTTGAACCTGGGTATACAATTCTTTGATTTTCTTCCGTATTATAGTCTGCCTTATGAATATGTCCTAATGCAATATAGTCAAATCCTAATTGTTTTAATTTTGCAGTATTTAATGGATTATACTCTAAATTAGGAGCACTTCCTCCGTCTAAAGTACCATGAGTAATTAGTATATTTATTTTGTCTTTGTTTTTGATTTTAATATTTTCAATTTCTGAATTTTTGCAATAGTAGTCATTAAATCCATATCCGTAGATATCTACGGTATTGTTTTCCACAGTTTCCACATTATTTTTAAATATTTTCACATTAGTGCTCCACTTAAAAGTACTATACATAGAATTTATTGTGTATGGATCATGATTTCCTGGAGTAATATATATTTTAGTATTTGGTATTTTTTTAAATAAGCTATTTATATATTCAATTGTAGTTTCTCTAATGTATGCATCTTCATATAAATCACCTGCTATGAATAAATATTCAATATTGTTATTTTCAATATATTCAATTATCCTTTTAAACGCTTCTCTTTGCTCTAATCTTCTTTTCTCTCCTAATTTACTCCTAGTATTTAAAACTGTAAAAGGAGCATCAAAATGCATGTCTGCCATATGTATAAATTTCATTAACCTTCCTCCGCTTTTGTTTAAACTTAGATTCATTTTACAACAAGAAGAATTTTTCGTCAATAGTTTTAAAACATTTGTTTTGTGAGTGTTTATAAATATTTATTCTTTAACATACATATAAACAACAAGAAAGGCATACTTAACAGTATACCCTTCTTGTTTTATTTAAAGCTTACACTTTACTTATTAATTTTGTGTTTGACTTGCCTCTTCGTTACTATAAGTACTATATAAACCAACTAGATCTTTATACATTTGATCTATTTCATTGCTAATGCTATCTCTTTCAGCTTCTTTTTGTTGAATTTTATTTTCCATATCTGTGATTTTATCTAATGTGTTCTTTTCAACTACATTTGTATTCTCTGCATTACTGTTGTTATTATCTTTTGCTTGAGGTTTAAATGCAAATATACAAATTCCAACTATAATTGCAATAATAGCAATGATGCTTATGGCTATAATTATTTTTTTACTACTATCTTTCATAATTTCCTCCTACTTTGTATATGTTAATGAGTTATATGGAGTCATACTATATTTTGTACCATTTACAGTTATTGTTGGTGCATTTGCTGCGGGCATTGAATTATATGATATACTACTTTTTGATTTATTAGTCCATCCAAAACATTTGAACATAATAGGAGTCTTTGTATCATCATCAACCTTTACATATGTTCCTCCTGTTGCACCTATTCTTCCACTATAATATGTAATACCTCCAGATGTTGATATAACTGGTTTCGTGCTACTAGCATTTCCCCTTAGTATTATTGTAGGTGAGTTTGTTTTATTGGTTGTAGCACCACCAACTGTAATTGTTGATCCAGTAATACATAAACCTGCTCCAGACACTAAACCACTATAGCAATTAACAGCAGTATTTGATTGAATTGCCGTACCTCCATATATTAGTGGATTATTTTCACTTGTACTTGAAATAGTTCCTATGTTAAGTGTTCCTAAAGTTGTATTTCCAGAGATTACCGTATTTCTTTGAATTCCATAATTTGTACCTTTTATACTTCCTCCTGTTATTGTAATATTTACATTTTTGGTAGCCGATACACCAATATCTCCAGACTCTATAGTAGTAGTAGAACTCTGTCCTGAAATCACTAATGAACTTCCTAGCATCTTAACACCAGTATATTTTGCACTTATTGTTCCTTTTGAAATTGTTATTGAATTTCCTTTTGAATTTATACCATCCTCCATAGAAGTTATACTTCCACCTGACATCGTTATTTTTCCTGTTCCTGTTGTATAAATACCAACATTTCCTATATACTTTGGTGTACTTCCACTATATCCTATCGATCCACTACTTAATTCTACTGCACCTGCTCCTGTATTATATACTCCATATCCGCCTGTTTTTACTGTTGCACCATCTATTTTAATTTTACCTGTTGATGTATTTCTTATTGTTGGAACTACATCTCCCTGATTCAAGTTTGTATTCTCTATTGTACCACCTGATAAAGTAACTGTTCCTGAAGCTTCATTTAATATTGTTCCATTTGTAGTAGAAGAAGTAACTGTTCCTCCTGATACTGATACTGCTGCAGTTTGAGTACTTAAACTTCTTATAGCATAACCTGTAGTTGTAGATATAGTTCCTCCTGTTATTGTAACTTTACCTGTACTTTGGTTTGTTATTGCATTTGAGGCCTTTCCTGATTTTACTGTTCCTCCACTAATTGTACATGTACCATAGTTTGATATACCTTGGTGGTTTGAACCTGTAATAGTTCCTGACTTAAGTGTCATTGTTGCTCCTTCATCATTACATACAGCAGACCAGGTTACATCAGTTCCTTTATTTCCTGTAATAGTAACTCCTCCACCATTAATTTCTAAAGTTCCAGCATGATTCTTTATAGCATGGTAATTAGCATCTATGGTTCCAGTATATATACTAACATCTCCTCCATTATTGTATATTCCTATACCATTAGATGTAATTGCTGTTGAAGTACTTGCTTGACTATATGTTCCTGTATTATACACTACCGAATAATCTGAACTTGTATTTGTACTTGTTAATGAACCCTTGAAGGTGGTATTTGGACCTCCTAACTCAAATTTTCCATTATTCGTTATTAAGTTAAAAGCTCCAGATGTAGTTATTTTTCCGCCATCCGCTCCTAAATGAACATTTCCGTCTGATGTAATTGTTATTGTTGAAGTTGTTTTTGTCCATGTATATGAACCTAATTTTATATATAACTCTTTGTTAATAGATACTGTTCCTGCATCAGTTAAGTTTCTTTGTAACTCTAAAATATCTTTTGCTGCAGCTGCTGATATTGCACTTGCTGTGCTTGTATAATATGTACCTTTAGTTGTGTTCTTCCAATAACTTGTTTGAATTGTTATTTTTTTACTAGCAGTAGCTGATGTATCACTGTGGTTTGAATCACCTTTTACATATGCTTGTACATATGTAGTACCTACACTTGTTCTTGTTGGTTTAGTCGTTGACCAACTTCCCCATGTACTATTATCTGTGCTTATTCTATAGTAAATAGTTCCTCCACTTCCGCCAGATACGCTTATTGCATGTGCTTTTGTATCATATGGTACTGAAACATCCGTTAAAGTTGGATTTACTGAAGCAGCTTTTGCTATTTTTACTGTTACATTTCCACTCTTTGCATTATAGTTTCCATTTCCTACACAATAGTAATATACTACATATCCACTTGTATTTGCTGACGTTTGTGTTGGTATTGTTGTACTTCCTGCTGTTGTATAATTACTACTTGTTAACGATGTTCCTACGCTATAATATACTGCTCCTTGTGCTTTTGCTGTTGTTACTAAATTTTGTGCTTTTCCGTTATATGTTAGTGTATTTGCTGTTACTGTTATTGGGTTTGGTGCTTTGCTTATTGTAAATGTCTTTGTTGTTGTTCCAGTATAATTTCCTTCTCCTGTAAGTGTAATTGTTGCAGTTCCAACATTTACGTTATTTGAATAACTTATACTATAATCTTTACCCGGCGTTAAATTTACATTTCTAGCATTATCTTTGACTGTTGGTACTGGTGTTATTGCCCCTCCTGTATATTTTATTGTAGCCACATCTGCTACTGTAACATTTCCAGATAGATTTTTAGGATTTATTTTCCATGTTATTGTTTTATTTGCTGTTGTTCCATCACTCCATGCATGGTTTCCATCTGGTGTCGCTGTTGCTGTATATGTTCCTGCATCTGTTGCTTTTGTTGTTCCCGTCCATGTTA
>CABPCL010000004.1 GCA_902406115.1 uncultured Clostridium sp.
TGCCGAAGATATTTGTGGGTTACCCTGCTGAGAAAATAGGTTGTTGCCAGATTTTATATATTCCTCTTTAGCTCAGTTGGTAGAGCGCTCGGCTGTTAACCGATAGGTCGTTGGTTCGAGTCCAACAAGAGGAGCCAAGAAAAACAGATAAATAATTATCTGTTTTTTTTATGCACTTAAATTATTCTTTGACAACAATGTTAATAGATGTTATAATAAAAAACAAGATTATTTAATTATGTTTTAAAAAGAACACAGTAGAGCTTTATAGTGACTAATAGAGAGATAATGGTAGGTGGAAATTATCAGTATATAAAACTTGAATTACAATTCTTATAGTAATTAACGTGTGGCTACGAATAAGCCAATAAATGAGGCAATACAAATTAAGTAAGTATTATTTTTTACCCAAAATAGTATTGTAAAATAAAGGTGGTACCACGAGTCAGTTCGTCCTTTTTTGGATGGATTGGCTCTTTTTAATTTTAGGGGGGTGATGTAATGACCCGATGGTTTAAAATGAAAACAATAATCCAAGGGTTCTTCTACATTTATTCATATATATAGTTATAAGAAATTAAATAGATAGGAGAAAAATATATATGAATGAAAATAAATTAGAATTAATAAAAAGAAAAGCAGTACAAATCTTTTCAGAAGAAGATTTAGATAAGAAGATTAATAGTGGAAGAAAATTGACAATAAAATTAGGAGCAGATCCATCAAGACCTGATTTACACATCGGACACAGTGTTGTATTAAGAGTATTAAAACAATTTCAGGATATGGGACATGAGGTTGTGTTTGTTGTTGGAGATTTTACAGGAATGATAGGTGATCCATCAGGAAAAAGTAAAACTAGACCAGCGCTAACTTTTGAAGAAACAAGAAAATCTGCAGAAACGTATTTGGAACAAGCTACGAAGATATTAGATAAGAATAAGACGAAAATTGTATTTAATTCTGACTGGTTATCAAAAATGAATTTTGAAGACGTAATAAAACTTGCTAGTAAATATACTGTTGCTAGGATAATGGAAAGAGACGATTTTAAAAATAGATTTGAAAATAAAATGCCTCTTTCAATGCATGAATTATTATATCCTTTAATGCAAGGTTATGATTCAGTTGAGCTAAAAGCTGATATTGAAATTGGTGGTACAGATCAAACATTTAACCTACTAGTTGGTAGAGAATTACAGAGAGATTATGGTCAAGAAAGCCAAATTGTAATGACATTCCCGTTATTGGTAGGGCTAGACGGAAAAGAGAAAATGAGTAAATCTTTAGATAATTATATTGGATTATCAGATGCACCATTTGAAAAGTTTGAGAAGAGTATGAAGATTCCAGATAACGTTTTGAGACAATATTTTGAACTTGTAACAGATTTACCTATTGAATCAATAAATAGAATTATGGAAGGAGATATAAGGACAGCTCATATGGAATTTGCTAGAGAGCTACTAAGAATGTATGATAAGGATTCTAGTTTTGAAGAAATAAGAACGCGATATGAAGAGATTGCAAAGGGAAAAATACCAATGGATATTGATAAAATAAAGATAAGTGAGGAAAATTTAAATATTTGTGATATATTAATTAAAATAAAATTTGCTAATTCAAAATCTGAAGCCAAAAGGATGGTTTTAGGTAATGGAGTAAAGGTAAATGGTAAAGTTGTAAATGAGATTAATAGAGTTATAGACTTAACAGAAGAAACAAGTATACAATTTGGAAAGAATAAATTTATACGAATAACAAGATAATGTATTTTAGTACAGCTAGACCAATTTGTAAATAATTGACATAATATATATATAGTGATATAATAATGATAATCTTTTTTTTAGGAGGCTTTATTATGTTTGAAACCATACGGGAATTCACGGAGTGGTTGGGTGTAAGCCCTTGGGTGATGGAGACAATCATTAATTCTCTAGTTGCATTAGGAGTTATAAAGATTATTTACCCATGGACCCCCGAGTATAAAGCAAAGACTACAAAAGATAAAGATGGGAATGTTGAAACGACATTCTACAAAAAAGATAGATAAATAAAAAAATACCTATATTGATTTTTCTATGCATTTTATGCAAGATACTTCAATTATAGGTATTTTTTTATTTTAAGTCTAAGATCAAAATTAATTTATAATTTTACTTGACATATATTATATTCATATAATATAATCGTTTTGTAAAAATCTATGGTCGATTTTGACTATGAGGTTTCTAATCTGTTTTATAGATGTAGGTAAGAGGAAAAATAGAATATTATTGTCTCAATATATATGTTGTATTGAGGTTATTTATAGAATTCCTTTTCTTGCTATAAAGCAAAAAAATTGAAAGGAGTTTTTTTTATGGCAGAAATTAAATTAAAAGCAAGAAGTTTTAAGAAGATGGATGATCCAATTGATAAGAAAGGAGGACATGTTAAATACGTATGCTATGCAAAAGCAAATACAATTCCAGATGAAATTTTAGACTGGATGGAAACAAACCCAAGACAACAAAATATGAAAACAACTGTTGCTTTAAATATTATTAATAGCTTAAAAATAAATGATTGTTTTCATGAGCTAAATAGAGGAATTGTTTTGTCAGCAGATGAAGTTAGCTATGATAATAAAGAAGAAGTAGTAAAAATTTCACTTAATGATGTTGCAATTCATGGAGATATAGATGGTGGACATACCTTGAGAGCAATTATTGATTTAAAAAATAAAGGAGAGTTACCAGAAAATAGATATGTGTTTTTTGAAATATTTACAGGAATTGATTCTCCAGTAGAACTTGCATCTGCAAGAAATATATCAAACCAAGTTGATTTAAAGTCAATACAAGAATTAGAAAAGAATTTTGAAATAATAAAAGAGGCTGTTAAAGATACTGAATTTGCAAATAAAATTTCATACAAAATGTATGAACAAGATGAAAATAATGTAAAGAAAACAGTTGATGTTAGAGAGATCATTGCAATACTTATGATGTTTTTTCAAAATGTATATCCATGTACTAACGAAGATGGAACTTTAAATGAGATGCAACCAGTAAAGTGCTATACCGGAAAAGAAGCAACATTAAAAAAGTTTGTTGATATTGGAAAAGAAGAAAGAGAAGCTACTTTAAAGAATATGAAAAATATTATTTCAGATATTTTTCATATTTGGGATCAAATTGAAATGAATTTTAATGAGTTTGCTAAAGAGGCAGGTAGAAGATACTTAACTAGAAATTATGCAAAATATAAAAAAGATGTAGTACAAGCAACATCACTTGTTTCTCAAAAACCAATGGAATATGTTGTACCAAGAGGGTTAATATATCCAATTGTTGGAGCATTTAGAGCATTAGTACGAATAAATCCTGAAACAAATGAGTATTATTGGGTAAAAAATCCTGAATTGGTCTTGAAGAGATTAGGTGGTAGATTAGTAGGAATTGTACTAGACGAGAAAACAGATTCTCCAGAATATATAGGTAAAAGTTCAAATCTATGGAATAATCTATTTAAAGAAGTATATATCGAGGGACATTTATTATAATAGTAAAATATTCTCTATAAATTATTTAAAATAAAACTTACAATAATAAAAAATGTAATAAGAATTATTACGTATTTATTTGATAATATTTTCAATATATAAGGAGCATAGTTAAATTTATTTGATATAATTTCGTAAATAAGTATCAAAAAAGAAATAGATATAAATATAAACAAAGGGATAGACAAAATATTATATGAGAATGCCTGATAAAAGTTAAAACTCATAATAGAGTGAAAAGCTCTAGTCATACCACATGCAGGACAAGAAATACCAGTAATTTGTTTTAAAAAACAATTTACTGGTATTATTTCGATAACTAATAGAAATATAGTTAAAACTATTAAAATACAAATATTTTTAATTCTATTACTCATCTTTTTCACCTATATATATTAATCTGATAATGGATTTCCTTTTCCATCTGTATTAATACTGCCAGTTAAAATAAGTATTCCTTCGATAAGTCCCCAAATACTAGAAATAAATGCACCAATTCCACAAGTTAATAGTGTAATTAAAAGTTGTGCAATAGCTTTTCCTGTATAACCTAAATAAAAGTTATGAACACCAAAACTTCCTAAGAATATTCCTAGTAATCCAGCTGCTATTTTTGACTTAGGGCTAGAAGATACATTTGGAGCAGCGTTGTATGTTTCGTTTGTATTAGAAGATTGTTCTCCTGTTTGAGTAGGTTGAGCTGTTCCTGCTACCTTGCATTCATCACATAATTCTTGACCATCATTTATCGGTTTACCACATTGTTTGCAAAACATAATTATTTCCTCCTTTAAATTCATATATCATAATTATACAATATTCTACAGATTTTGCAAGAGTTTATAGAAAAATTGTTTACATTATTATACTCTGATGCCCAAAGGAATATGATATTAGAAATAAACAAGTATTGACTTATGACCTTAAATGTAATAAGATAAACAAGGAAAAATATCGTTATTTTGATTTACATTTAAAACAAAATAGAAAACAAAAATATGTAAAATTAGCGATAAATCAGTGCAGGAGGAAAATATATTTGGATAAAAACAAAATAAAAGAACTTCTAACAAAAGAGATTAAAGAAGAGCAAATTCTATTAGAAGAACCTATGAAAAAGCATACTTCTTTTAAAATTGGTGGGATAGCCGATATATTTGTAAAGGTAAAAACAATAGAAGAATTAAAGCATGTTATTAAAATTGCCCAAAAAGAGAATATAGATCTAACGATAATAGGAAACGGAAGTAATGTTCTAGTAAAAGACAATGGGATAAGAGGAATAGTTGCTAAATTAGATTTAAATGATATATCAATTAATCATGATACCGTTATCGTAGGGGCTGGAGTAAAACTAGGAGAATTAGCGCAAAGATTACTAAAGGAACAAATTGCAGGGTTTGAATTTGCTGCAGGTATACCAGGAACAATTGGCGGTGCAGTTAGAATGAACGCAGGTGCATATGGCGGAGAAATGAAAGATATTGTTATTGAAACCAAATGTCTTGATCTTGAAGATTATGAAAGAAAAACAGAAACAATAACTATAGATGATATTGAGATTACACAAAAAAATGAAGTAGCAGACTCTCCTAAAATAATTGTACTAAATAATAAAGAGCAGGATTTTTCATATAGACACAGTATTTTTATGGAAAGAAAATATATTATACTAGAAACAAAACTACGACTATGCAAAGGAAAATATGAAGATATAAAATCTAAAATGGATGAGTACATGAACAGCAGAAAAGAAAAGCAACCAATTAATATGCCAAGTGCAGGAAGTACATTTAAAAGAGGAAATGACTTTATTACTGCAAAAATTATAGATGAGTGTGAACTAAAAGGGTTTTCAATTGGCGATGCTCAAATTTCTGAAAAACACGCAGGATTTGTTGTAAATAAAGGAAATGCTACAGCAGAAGATGTAATTAATCTAATCCAACATGTGAAAAAAGTTGTTTATGAAAAAACAGGAAAAAATATAGAACTAGAAATAGAGATTATAGGAGAATAGAAAGGATATAGAAATGAAAGGTTTTTTTAGATGGTTTAAACAAAAAACAAAAATGAAAAGATGGATGTTATTAATTTTAATAGGAATTTTATTATGTTGTTATGGAATGGCAACAGTACTAACAAGTAAGCAAATAGAAATAATTGACCTAGCAAAGATTATAGGAATATTTGTAGTTGGGTTTGTCTGTGTTATTGTAGGTATTGTATCAATACAAAAGAGAACACTAGAATTGTTGGTTGCAGATACAGATAAAAGAGTAACAGATGAAAATTCAAAAGTAAAATCATTGATTTTCAATAAAAAAATATATAATCAAGGACCAAAAATTGTTGCAATTGGAGGTGGAAGCGGATTAAATTCTGTTTTAAAAGGTATAAAAAAATATACTGACAATATTACAGCCATTGTAACAGTATCTGATTATGGAGAACCAAAATCAACTTCAAGAGAAATATTAAAAACTTTGCCATTAGATGATATAAAAGATAGTTTAATAGCACTTGCAGAGAATGAAAATGATATGGCAAATTTATTAAATTATAAATTTAGAGGTGGAAATTTAAATTCACTTTCTTTTGGTGATATTTATTTATTAGCAATGCAAGGTGTATATAAAGATTTTACAAAATCTGTTGAACAGACGCAAAGCATTTTAAATATGACAGGAAAAGTATTACCAGTTACGCTAGAAGAAATAAAAATATGTGCTGAATTAGAAGATGGAACTGTAATTGAAAATAAAGAAAGAATTCCAGAAGTAGTAAATGAAAAAACAAGTAAAATAAATAGAATATACATAAATCCATCAAACTGTAAAGCTGCACCAGGAGTAATAGAAGCGATTCAAGAAGCAGATGCAATAATAATTGGACCAGGAAGCCTATATACAAACATTATACCAAACCTATTGGTAAAAGGTGTTGCAAAGGCAATTAAAGAAAGCAAAGCTTTTAAAATATATGTAAGTAATTTAATGACTGAACCAGGACAAACAGATAACTATTCATTATCAGAGCATATTAGAGCAATACAAGAACATGCTGGTAAGGGAGTAATAGATTATTGTATTTATGATACTGGAGAGATTATTCCAGAGTTTATTAGAAAATATAACATGGAGGGATCTGAATTAGTAGAACAAGATATTTCAAGAGCAAAAGTTGAAGGCGTAAATCTAATGCAAAGAAACTTATCATATATTGACGGAGATTATATACGCCATAATCCAGATGCTATCGCAGCATCAATTATACAGTTAATTTGTGATGATTTGAAATTCAAAGATATGCAAAATGATACTCAATATATGATGCTTAACGACAAATTAAAGAATGCTAAAAAATCAATGAAGAGTGATAAAAAAGCAGAAAAACAAAATACAAATAAGAAAACAAAACAAGAAAAAAATAATACAAGACAGCAAAGTAAATTCTTTAAAAAATATCAAGATAGAATAGAATCAATAAAAGAATCAGAACTAAAGTTAAAGCAAAAAGAAATGAAACAAAAGGCTAGTAATAAAAAATAATGAGAGATTAACAAAAGAATAAATACCATGTGGAGGAAAACAAATGAAATACAAAGATGAAGTTCTAAGCATAGAAGAAGGATTAAAAAGAGAATGGATTATAACAAATGGAATTGGTGGGTATTGTAGTTCTACAATTATAGGTGCCAATACAAGAAAATATCATGGATTATTAGTGGCACCGCTACTACCACCAGCAGGTAGAATGCTTATATTGTCAAAACTTGATGAGAACATAAAAACAAATGGAAAAAGCTATGATCTATATACAAATGTATGCAAAAATTATATTTCAGATGGTTATAAAAAAATAAAATCTTTTGAAAAAGAATATATACCAATATTTGAGTATCAAGTAGAAGAAATTAAAATAAAAAAATTTATATGTATGGAATATGGAAAAAATACAGTAGTAGTATATTACTATATCAAAAACCAAAATGCCAAAAGTACTCTAACACTTGCTCCTATTATGAACTATAGAGATTTCCATTGTGTTAACAAAAGTGAAAAAATAGATATAAAGCAAGATGTAAATAATGAAAAAATAAAAATAGTTATAAATAAAAATTCACAACATCCAATATACATTAGAGCTTCGGATGGAAAGTATATTAAACATGAAAATGATATCTTCAGAAATATGTATTATATAGAAGAAGAAAAACGTGGACAAGAAGCGCAAGAAAACCACATAGTTCCAGGAAGATATGAAATAGAATTAGAGCCAAATGAGGAAAAATATGTTACTTTTGTATGCTCGTTAGAAGAAAACATAGATGAAATAGACGGAAAAGACATTATCAATAAAGAAATAGTTAGACTTAGTGAAATTATTTATGATACAGAATTATTAGATCCAAAAAACAAAAATAGTACAAACCCTGAATATATTAGTTTGGTAAAAACAATGGTAACAGCTACAGATAATTTTATTGTATATAGACCTTCATTTGCTTTATATACAATTATTGCAGGATATCCATGGTTTCTTGATTGGGGACGTGATACCTTAATATCATTTGAAGGCTTGTTATTAAAAACAAAAAGATTTAACATAGCTAAAGAAGTTTTATTAACAACAATTAGAGATATAAAATTTGGTTTAGTACCAAATGGTTATTCTGGATATGATAATAGACCACTATATAACAGTGTAGATTCATCATTATTACTATTTGAGCAAGTAAAGAAGTTTTTAAAATACACAGATGAGTATGAATGGGTAAAACAAAATATTTATGCTTCACTAGAAAAAGTTATTAATGCATATATGGGAAAAATAGATGTAGACAATAATAATATATATATGGACTCAGATTATTTGATATCATCAGGAACTACTGATACCCAAAATACATGGATGGATGCAAAGGTAGGAGATTTTGCTGTAACACCAAGAAACGGAAAAGCAGTAGAAATAAATAGTTTATGGTATAATGCATTAAAAATAATGGAAGAATTAACGATTCTAGTAAAAGGAAAACAAGATGCAAAAAAATATGGAGATATTGCGAAAGAATGTAAAAAGAGCTTTAATGAAAAATTCTATAATAAAAAAAGAAAGTGCCTATATGATGTTTTAGGCGATTCTAAAATAAGACCTAATCAGATTTTTTCATTATCATTATCTTATCCTGTTATTGAACCAAATTCAGACGTTGCAAGAGAGATATTTGATACAGTAACCAAAAAACTGCTTACACCATATGGATTGCGTACACTTGCAAAAGGCGAACCAGGATTTAGAGATAGATATGAAGGCGATATGATAAAAAGAGATATGAGCTATCATCAGGGAATAATATGGCCTTGGCTTTTAGGATCATATTATGATGCATTAAACAATATGATAAAATCAGAGAAAAGAAAAAAAATAAAAAAAGAATTGGAGAAAAAACAAGAAGAACTAATTCAGAATGTTTCGAAGACCTTTATTGGAGAAATGTATCAAAATAGCACAGTGGGAAGTATATCTGAATTATATGATGGTGGAAATAAAAAATATAATCCAGGTGGAACGTTTGCCCAAGCATGGAGTGTAGCAGAGATCTTTAGAATTATTTTGTAGTAATAATAAAAAGTTATAATAAATAAAAAGAGGAAGAAAAATGAGAATTCTAGGAATTGATCCAGGATTTGCAATTACTGGGTATAGTATAATAGATTATATTGGAAATAAATTTAAATTAATTGATTCAGGTGCTGTGTTAACAAAAGCAGGAGAATCTTTTCCATTAAGACTTCTAAAATTAAACAATGATTTAGAAAATATTATTGATACATATAAACCAGATGCTATATCTGTAGAGGAGCTGTTCTTCAACAATAATGCTAAAACTGCTATCAATGTAGCACAAGCAAGAGGAGTTATTTTGGTTGTAGGTTGTAGAAAAAACGTACCAACATATGAATATACACCTCTTCAAATAAAACAAGCAGTAGTAGGATATGGACGAGCAGATAAAATACAAGTTCAAAAAATGGTGAAAACAATATTAGGAGTGGACTCATTACCAAAGTTAGATGATACAACAGACAGCATGGCAGCAGCAATCTGTCATGCACATTCAGCAAAATTTTCACAAAAGCTATAAAACAAAACAAGATGATAAGGAGGAAGTATGGGAATTTATTTACTTTATGGACCTGAAAGATACTTACTAGAAAACAGAGTTAAAAAAATAAAAAAGGATTTTGGAACTCTAGTGCAAGGAATAAATTTTATACAAATAGATGAAAGTAATATATCTGGAATAATTTCAGATATAGAAACTCCTGCATTTGGATATGAAAATAAATTAATTATAGCAAAAAACACAGGAATGTTAAAAAAAGAAAAAAGGGTTTCAAAAAATAGTGTAAGTAAAGATGAACAAAATGAAAATAAAAAGAAATCTAATTCTTTATCAGACCAATTAGCACAATACTTGTTGGAACACGAAGAGATATTTAAAAAAGATGTAACACTTGTGTTCATTGAAGAAGATGTTGATAAAAATAATTTATATAAAGCTATAAATAAAATTGGAGAGGTAACAGATTTTGAACTGTTAAAACTACCTCAATTAATAGATAATATAACTAAAATATGTAATGCATATAAAGTTAAAATAAACTCAGATACAGCAAAATATTTTATTGAATGTTGTGGAACGAATATGCAAGACTTAGTAAATGAAATAAGAAAATTAATAGAATATTCGGGTACAAATGGAGAAATAACAAAAGACATGGTTGACAAGCTATGCATAAAACAATTAGATAGTGTTATATTCGACTTAACTGATAATTTGGGGAGAAAAGAAATTGCTAAATCCTTAGAAGTATTGAATAATCTAATATATGAAAAAGAGCCAATCCAAAAAATATTAATTACATTGTATAATCATTTTAAAAAATTATATATTGTAAAAATGTGCGAAAAGTATAATAAAGATTTGATACTAGCACTTAATTTAAAACCTAGTCAAATGTTTTTAACGACAAAATACAAAGCTCAAGCAAGATATTTTAAATTGGAAGAATTACGAAAGATAATGCAAGAATTGATTGACTTAGACTCTAATTATAAGCTTGGAATGATAGACTTAAATATCGGATTAGAATCAATACTTTGTAGATATTGCTCATAAATTTAAATAAATTATATAAATAACGAGTGTATAAAATATACCAATTTTTCTAAAAATATTAATGATAAAATTTAGAAAGAGAGGTATATTTTTATGTATAATTTCAGAACAGACTTAGCTCTTGAAAGGAGAAATTTGTATAGAACAGCAAATAATATAAAAAATGAAATAGATGGAATAGAAACTGAAGAAGAAAAAGTTGGAGATGATATATTAACAACAAGAGTAAAGGTGCTTAGTAAACAAGGCGAGGAGGCAATAAACAAACCAATTGGAAATTATATTACAATAGATATTAAAAACTTAAAAGTAGCAAATGAAGATGAAATGCAAAAAGCATCAGAAGTTGTAACAAAGGAATTAAAGGCGTTAATAGACAAACATGTTAGTAGTAAAGATCCAGTTTTAGTTGTTGGACTTGGAAATTTATATGTTACCCCAGATGCATTAGGCCCAAAAGTAATAAATGAAATTGATATAACAAGACATTTGTTAGAATATATGCCAGAAGTATTAAATGAAGATACTAGATCAGTTAGTGCTGTGTCACCAGGAGTACTTGGAACAACTGGAATTGAGACACAAGAAATATTAAAAGGAATTGTGCAAAACATTAATCCAAAATTAATTATAATTATTGATGCACTATCATCAAGGAGTATAGAAAGAATAAGTAGTTCTATTCAAATAGCAGACACAGGGATAGTACCAGGGGCAGGAGTTGGAAACACAAGAAAGGAGTTAACCAAAGATTCATTAGGGGTACCAGTTATAGCAATTGGAATTCCAACAGTTGTTGAAGCGGCAACCATTGCAGCTGATAGTTTAACAATGTTTATACAAAAAGTACAAGAACAGGCAAAATCTAACGACTTTTTAAATCAATTGCAAGAGGAAGATAAATATGAAATGATAAAAGAAGTGCTATCTCCAAATGATTATAATTTTATAGTTACTCCAAAAGAAATAGATGAACTAATTGAGAATATGAAAGATATTGTTGCAAGAGGGATAAATTTTGCAATTAATTAATATAAAAATAGTTTATAAAATAAATGGTAAAATTTCATTTTACTATTTATTTTTTTTATTATTTTAGATATAATGTATAAAAATAACTGAGGAGGAAACTATGAACTTAGCAAATAAATTAACAATATTTAGAATGATATTAGTACCAATAATGATGATAATGCCATTATTTAATATACAAGGAGAAATATTAGGAATTTCGATTACATATATAATAGTTGATGTTATATTTATTTTAGCATCAATAACAGATAAATTAGACGGATATATTGCACGTTCTAGAAATCAGATAACAACGTTTGGTAAATTTTTAGATCCAATAGCAGATAAAATATTAGTAATAGTAGCAATGCTAATGCTAGTAGCAAATAATAAATTACCATATTGGATTCCAGCAATTGTAATTATAAGAGAGTTCGCAGTTTCTGGCTATAGATTAGTAGCAGTACAAAAGGACGGGAACGTAATTGCTGCAAGTATATGGGGAAAATTAAAAACTGTAACACAGATGGTAGGTATTGCTTTGGCGTTTTTAGATAAAAATTCATTTGGAAGCTTTCTTACTCAAAATTTAACTGGATTTGATTATGTACTAAATATTATAGTAACTATAGCTATAAGTGTATCGGTAATTGCAACAGTAATATCAGGAATTGATTATTTAAAAGGAAACAGAGAATTATTTAAAGGAAGCAAATAGAATTATAAAATAAGTTATAATATAACAAAACAAAGAGGTAATTAAAATGGAGTTTGACCAAGCAAAAGAGAGAGTGGAAGAGCTAGTACCACTTTTAAAATACTATACACAAAAATACTTTGATGATGAGCAGGTTGTAAGTGATTATGAATATGATATGCTAATGAGAGAGCTAAAAGGAATAGAAGCAAAGTATCCAAAATTAATTAGAGAAGATTCACCAACTCAAAGAGTAGGTGCTAGTATAAAAAAAGGTTTTGCAAAAGTAACACATGAGGTTCCACTACAAAGTTTGCAAGATGTATTTACCTATGAAGAAATTAAAGACTTTGATGAACGAATGAAAAAAATAGCTGAAGAAAATAATACAGAATTAGAATATGTTGTTGAAACGAAGATAGATGGATTGTCTGCTGCTTTAGAATATAAAAATGGAATATTTGTAAGAGGTGCTACAAGAGGTAATGGAACAGTTGGTGAAGATGTAACAGAAAATTTAAAAACAATAAAATCTATACCTAAAAAGCTAAATGAAGACATTGATATTACTGTTCGTGGTGAAGTATTTATAGGTAAAGCTGAGTTTGAAAAATTAAATGAAAATCGTTTAATGGATGAAGAAGAACAATTTGCTAATGCCAGAAATGCAGCAGCAGGTTCGTTAAGACAGTTGGATAGTAAGATTACTGCAAAAAGACCATTAGACATATATATATTTAATGTACAAAAATCAGATACAAAAGAATTTAGAACGCATAGCGAAAGTCTAGACTACCTTGAAAACATAGGATTTAATGTTAATCCTATTAGAATTCTGTGTAAAAATTTAGATGAGGTAATTAAAGCTATTGAAAAGATAGGTAGTAGAAGAGAAAAAATCTCTTTTGGAATAGATGGAGCAGTTATAAAAGTAAATAATTTAAAACTAAGAGAAATAATAGGAACAACATATAAAACACCAAAGTGGGCAATAGCATATAAATATCCACCGGAGAAGAAAGAAACCAAACTAAAAGAAATTGCATTCCAAGTAGGAAGAACAGGCGCAATAACTCCAATAGCAATATTAGAGCCAGTTGTAGTTGCAGGATCTAAAATTTCTAAAACTACCTTGCATAACGAAGACTTTGTTAAGGAAAGAGATATAAAAGTAGGAGATACTGTTATAATTCAAAAAGCAGGAGATGTTATTCCTGAAGTAATTGGAGTAAACAAAGAAAAAAGAACAGGGGAGGAAAAAGAATTTGAGATGCCAAAAACCTGTCCTGTTTGTGGAGCACAAGCAGTGAGAGAAGAAGGAGAAGCAATATGGCATTGCATAGGAATTGAATGTCCTGCAAAATTATCAAGAGGAATCATTCACTTTGTATCGAAAGATGCAATGGACATTACAGGACTAGGAGAAGCTATCGTTGAAGAATTAATTAGTAGAGAATTAATTCAAAATATTGCAGATATATATAAATTAAAATTTGAAGACATTGCTTCATTAAAGAAAAATGGAAAAAAATTTGCACAGAACTTAATAGATGCGATTGAAACAAGCAAGACCAGAGAATTATATAGACTAATTGCAGCACTTGGAATTAAACATGTTGGAGTGAAACTTGCTAAATCACTTGCAAAATGGTATAAAACCATGGATAATTTAATGACAGCTTCAATAGAGAGTTTAGCTACAAAACCAGATGTTGGCTTAATAACTGCACAAAGCATATATGATTTCTTTAAAGAAGAACAAACAATAGATTTAATAAATAAACTAAAAACATATAATGTAAACATGGAATATAATGAAGAACAGTCAGAAGACAATAGATTTGAAGGAAAAACATTTGTCCTTACAGGTACACTTGAAAACTTTACAAGAGATGAGGCAAGTGAAATTATAGAAAGATTTGGTGGAAAAACATCTGGAACTGTATCTAAGAAAACAAGTTATGTTTTAGCAGGAGAAGAAGCGGGAAGTAAACTAACAAAAGCCAGAGAAATAGGAGTGACTGTTATTACAGAAAACGAATTTCAAGAAATGATAAAATAGAAGGAGAAGCAATGGAAGGATATACATTTGAAAAAATGTGGGTAGATTTAAAAAATGGTTATCAAATATATTATACGTATGTTGGGAATAGGTATGTGTTGTTTAAAACTGCAGAAAATTGTTACACACAAAAACTATTATCTACACATAAATCAAATCCACAACCAAAACAATTAATGCTTACATTAAAAAGAGTAAAAGAAATGTTTCCAGACATGGAAAATATAGAGTATAAAGTTGGATTAGAGTAATTCTATTTATGATACTTTTTATTGGGGGAATTTAAATATGTCAATAAAATTAAAAAAACACAATGAAGGAACTTATGAAAAAATACAAGAAGGGTTTAAACGTAGTAAAAAAGTTGCAGTTATTCAACCAACTGGAACAGGAAAATCGTTTTTAGCTTTAAAATTATTAGAAGATAATAAAGATAAAAAGGCAATATACATAGCACCATCTAATGCAATATTACATAATGTTAAGAAAAATATTTTTGAATCTGAAATGGACATGTCTGATTTTCCAAATTTAGAAAGAATTACTTATCAAAAACTTATAAAATTGTCAGATGAAGAAATTGAAAAATTAGGTGCAGATATTGTTGTTATAGACGAATTTCATCATTGTGGGGCTACAGAATGGGGCAAGGGTGTTGATAGACTTTTAGAAAAAAATCCGGATGCACAAGTTTTAGGATTATCTGCTACACCAATAAGATATTTTGATTATTCTAGGGATATGGCTGAAGAATTATTTGGAGATAATATAGCGTCAGAAATGACTCTAGAAGATGCAATAAATAGTGGAATATTACCAAGAGCAAGATATGTAAGTGCTTTATATGAATTTGATAATGAATTAGAAAGAATGCAAGAAGACATAGATAAAATAAAAGATCCAGAGAAGAAAGAACAAGCACAGACAATGTTTAATAGCCTAGCTAAGCAAGTTGATGAAAATACAGGAAACATTCAAGAAATGCTATCTGAACATATGAAAGAAAAAAATGGAAAATATATTGTGTTCTGTAAAAATATAGAAGATATGCAAGAAAAAATTAAACAAGCACAAAGTATGTTTGGAAAAGTAAATAAAAATATTACAATTTATTCAGTGTCTTCAAAATTGCAT
Source organism: uncultured Clostridium sp. (assembly GCA_902406115.1). Taxonomy (GTDB): domain Bacteria; phylum Bacillota; class Clostridia; order TANB77; family CAG-508; genus CALXVA01. Next base: position 15,644 of record CABPCL010000004.1, read on the forward strand.
GATAATGAAAATACTTTAAAAAGATTTGAAAGAGATAATGATGAAGATACATTAAAGTTGATGTTCGCGGTTGATATGCTTAATGAAGGATATCATATAAACGATTTAAATGGTGTTATAATGATGAGACCTACATATTCTCCGACTATTTATGCACAACAAATAGGAAGAGCATTGACGGTAAAAGATGAAGATGGTAAAGAACCATTAATTATAGATTTAGTTAATAATTTAGATTCTATAAAGATTATTGAAGATTTATATGAAAGATTAAGACAATATGAACCAACAGGAGAACATAAAAAAGACAGTGAACAACAAGCAGGTCTAATAATATATGATAAAACTAAAGAATTTCGAGATGTCGCAAAAAAAATTTCTGAACTATCTAAAAGAGAGATAGTATCCTTAGAAGAAAAAATTGAAATTTTTGAAAGATATTTAGAAGAAGAAAATGACGATATTGATGGTCTAACTGTATATGAAGGAAAGCCAATTGGCCAATGGGCAGTTCAGATAAGATCTTGGATAAAAAAGGGTGGTAATCCTACAGAAGACCAACTAGAGAAATTAGATGAATTAGGAATTCTTGAAAGAAGAATTGATAGCACATTAGATGAGAAAATTGATGCTTTAATTGAATGGAAGAAAAAATATCCAGATGTTGTAATTACAAGAGAAAATCTAAATCAGCCAATAGGTGATGAAACAATTAAAAAACTAAAGGAGTTAGCTCAAGCAGAAGGCATTGAATTTTCTGAGATTGAGGAAAGATATAAAAAAATAAAAAGTTATAATAACTATATCAGATATAGAGAAACTGAGGGAGCTCTAACTGAACAACAATGGAACAAATGTAAAGAAGGAAACCTTGGAGGAAAATTTGGTTTTTCTACAGAGGCTGAACAATTAGCTAAAAAACTTAAAATTGATGTGAAACAAGTTGTTGACATAATTAACAACTTTGGTAGTATGGACAATTTTATACAAATGTATAAAGATGGTAAACTAAGCATGTATAATAACAAATTAATTACTAATATGATTGATATTGACTATAATCCTTTAGCACAAAATTATTTGAGATTAGTTGAATGTGTTTTTTATTCTTCGTTTTATCATAATGAATTCAAATTATTTTCTACAGATGAGATGAATACAGCTATAGAAGCTCTTAACTACCGTGAAAAAGAGGTTATACAACGTAGGTTTGGATTGATAGACGGCAAAAGTAAAACCTGTAAAGATTTATCAAAATATTTTGATCTCTCACAAGAAAGAATAAGACAAATAGAAGGACAAGCAATAAGAAGGTTACGTCGTCGATCTATGTCTAATAACTTTGAACCATTTACTTTCGAACAGCTAAAAGGAAATGAATATATTTCTGATGAAGAAATTGAATTACTATCTGATTTAGAAAATGAAATATTAAATAGTAATTTAATATTTCAACATGATTCAATTGATGATTTGGATTTTGGCAAAGATAAATTTGATACTATTAGAAATATACAGAAAAATATAGAATCAAGGGAAGAAGCGGAAAAAGAAGAAAATAAATCTAAACAACGTGAGGCTGAACGCAAACTGAAAGAAGCAAACGATAAAGAGCCTCCTACAATTGAAGACATGGGATTAAGTGTAAGATCAGTTAATTGTTTAATGCGTGGAAATATAAATACATTAGAGGATTTAGAAGAATTATCATATGAGGAACTTCTAAAAATTAGAAATTTAGGGGAAAAATCAGCTTTAGAAATTATCACTAAAGCAAAGAAATATGGAGTTACGTTAGAGGGTGCAATTGATTTAGATGATCATGATGCAGATGATCATGATGTAGATGGAACAACAACAGAAGAAAATTTTCCTACAGAGATTGAACAATTAGCTGAAAAATTAAAAATTGATGTGAAACAAGTTGCTGACATAACTAACAACTTTGGTAGTATGGATAATTTTATACAAATGTATAAAGATGGTAAACTAAGCAAAGGACAAATTGAGTTGTATAATAACAAATTAATTAATAATATGATTGATATTGACTATAATCCTTTAGCACAAAATTATTTGAGATTAGTTAAAGAGATTTTTGGTTCCTCATTTGAATTCAAACTATTTTCTACAGATGAGCTGAATACAGCAATAGAAGCTCTTAACACTCGTGATAAAGAAGCTATACAACTTTATTTTGGATTAATAGACGGCAAATGTAAAACATATGGAGATTTATCAAAATATTTTGATGTCTCAGAATCAGCAATAAGAGGAATAATAAGCAAAGCAAAAAGAGAATTACATTATCAATCTAGTCTTAAACCATTTACTTTTGAACAACTAAAAGAAAATGAATATATTTCTGATGAAGAAATTGAATTACTATCTGATTTAGAAAACGAAATATTAAATAGTAATTTAATATTTAAACATGATTCAATTGTTGATCTTGATTTTAGCAAAGATAAATTTGATACTATTAGAGGTATACAGAAAAATATAAAATCAAGGAAAGAAGCAAATCAAACAATCAATAAAGAAAAGTTTGCAATTGAAGACATGGGATTAAGTGTAAGATCAGTTAATTGTTTAATGCGTGGAAATATAAATACATTAGAGGATTTAGAAGAATTATCATATGAGGAACTTCTAAAAATTAGAAATTTAGGGGAAAAATCAGCTTTAGAAATTATCACTAAAGCAAAGAAATATGGAGTTACGTTAGAGGGTGCAATTGATTTAGATGATCATGATGCAGATGGAACAACAACAGAAGTAAAACATGATGAAAAAGTTTATAGTAATTCCGAATTTGAAGAAATAAGAGCGAAAAAAACCGAACTAGAAGCAGAATTTAAAGAATTAGATGAACAAACCAAAAAAGCTAGAGAATTATTAGTAAAATATAACAAATTAATTGGTGATGATAAATTGAATACAGATGATGAAGCACCAGATTTTAAAGATGAGTAGGTGGATAAATGGAAGGAAGAGAAAACTTAAATATTTGGAAAAGGATAGTTAGTTTTGTAAAAAGGATAATTGGAATAAATGATACTTTACTAATTGATTCTCCGAAAGAAGATAAATATACAGTAAAAGAAAATACTATAGAGGAACTTTCAAATCAATATAAGATTATGCAATTACAAAAAGATTATGAAAGTGGAGTTGTTAAAGAAGAGGAACTATCCAGCTATGAAAAAGATAGGTTAATGGAATTATATAAAAAGCAAGTAGAAACATTAGAAATAAACATTGCTATTAAGCAACAAGAACTATTAAGCTATAAAGAGAAAATATTAAAAGCGAAACAAAAATTGTCTTTAAACTAACAAATAATGAGATATAATGAAATAACAGTGTAATTTTTTTATACTGTTATTTTGCTTTGTATATAAAAAAACAGGTGTATTATAAATTTACACCTGGTTTTTTTGTGGTTTCACGATGACATTTTTTTGATTCGTATATATAACCATTCCTGGTTTTGATTTAGATGGTTTCTTTACATATTTTGCATAAGTATAATCTACTGAAACGTTGCTTGAATTTGAACCTTTACTATAAAAGGCAGCAAGTGCAGCGCATTTGTTAATTGTTTCTTGAGAAGGAACTCTGTTTTCAGTTTTTAAAATAGTATGACTTCCATGAATGTCTTTTGTATGGAACCAAATGTCTTCTGGGTTTGCTTGTTTAGTTATGTAGTCATTTTGTCTATTATTTTTACCAACTAATATTAGAAATCCATCGATTGTAAATTTTAATGGTTCACCTATCTTAGAAATAGCCTTAGAGTCTTTTTTAGAATGTTTTTTAGTCTTTTTTTGTTGTGTACTAGAATGAATGTTAAGAAAATTTTCTGAAAACTCGCTATAAATATCATCTATATCAGAAATTGTTTTTGCAGTTTCAAATTCATAAATTATACTTTCTAAGTAATCAATCTCCGTTTCTACTTCCTTTTTTTGTATTTCTACTATTTCCTTTGCATTTTTTAATTTATGGTATTTTTTGAAATATTTTTTTGCATTGTCAGAAGGAGAAAGTGTGCTATCTAACGGAATTGTAATTAGCTGATTATTTTCGTAATAATTTTCAAGAGCTATATTATTTAAATGAGTATTTGAAATTCTATATAAGTTATTTGTGATAAGCTCACCATATAATCTATATAAATCAGTATTTTGACACTCTTTTAACTTATTATTGATATTAGATAATTTATTATTTAGTTTTTTCATGTAATTTAATATCAATCTAGAAAAATTATTTTGATATGTAATAAAAGCCTCAGAATTTTCTTTTTTAGAATAGTAATCATCAATAAAAAAGTTAGCCTGTAAAGAGTTGATTTTGTCGGTATCTGATAAGTAAATAGAGTAATCATTATTGTCGACGAAATTAATACTTGTATGAGAAGGACATTGAATAACATCATTTAAATAATTGTAAAGTTTATAAGATCCATCTTTAGTAAAAGAATCTTGTAATTTTAATTGCTGTAATATAGATAATATAGAAACTTTACTAATTCCTGTATAGGTATTTGATATTATATCCGCCAATTTTAAGTCATCAGAAAAATCATTAATGCTTAAATGTTCTTGACAATATTCTAATGTTGAATTATAAAAATCATCGGGATTCTTGACACTAACAAAATCCAATTTGTTTGATACTGGTAGTATATATAGAAAATTAGGTAGTATGTTTCTATAAGAATTTGAATCAATACGGAAGTGCTTTAGAGCATCAATAATAATATTATCAGAGTTAACTAAGATGATGTTACTGTGCTTTCCCATAAGTTCTACAATTAATTTTTTTGTGCTAAAGTCACCAGATTTATTATGACCTTCAAATTCAATTATCATTATTCGCTCTAACGATAATGTATATATATTTGTTATCCTCGTATTTAATAAATGTTTACGAAGTACCATACAAAAATTTGGCGCAAAAGTAGGATTTTGTTTAGCAGAGTTAGTAAGACAAACTCTATAATAGTTAGACGAAACAACAACATTTAATGCATATTTTATGCCACCACAATAAACACCTAATAGAATTTCATGATCATTAGGTTCAAAGATTTTATCTATCTTTCCACCAACAATGTGATCCTTCAATTCATTTGAAATTGTGTAATTAACTAGACCGTCAAATGCCATAAATAAGGCCTCCTGTTTATTTTTTGTAACTATATTAGCATAAAAACAAGAAAATATCAATATTTTGTAATTTAAGTCTTGACATTAAAACTACAACTGCCTTATAATACAAGCATAGAAGAAAACTGCAGGAGGTAGCTTTTGAAACTATGGACAATCAAAACGTATATTATTCTTCCAAAAAGGATTATGACAATACAAAAGATGAAGACTTAATTGAAATAATTAAGTCTGGGGATAAATATGCTCTTGATTATCTAATTGATAGATATAAAGAGTTGGTTAACATTAAAGTAAGTAAGTATTACATCATTGGTGCAGAAAGAGATGATATTGTCCAAGAAGGATTGATAGGTCTGTTTAAGGCAATAAAATGCTATAAACCAGATCAACAAAATTCTTTTAAGAGTTTTGCTAATATGTGTATAGAAAGACAACTAATAACGGCAATTAAAACTTCAAATAGACAAAAACATATGCCGCTAAATTCTTATTTATCACTTAATATGTCTGCATACGACGAAGACGGAAACAATGATAGCAATGATACTTCAATAATGGAAGTGTTTAATTCTTCACTAATTGAAGATCCATTAGATACAATTACTAAAAAAGAATATTATACAAGTGTCGAAAATGCAATAGACAAGTCTCTAAGCGGTTTTGAAAGACAAGTATTAAATAGATATATAAATGGTGAAAGCTATGTAGAAATTGCACAAAAATTAGATACACCAGTAAAATCCATCGATAATGCTATACAAAGAATTCGCAAAAAGGCTATAAAAGAAATTGCAAAGGAATAACGCTTTCATAGCTCAGTAGGTAGAGCGCAGCCTTGGTAAGGCTGAGGTCAGCAGTTCGATTCTGCTTGGAAGCCCCATTATTTTATGTAGTAATGGGAATAGAAAATGTAAACAATAAAAATTATAAATTATAAAAAGCTTTATTTGATGTATATGACAACATAAATAAAGCTTTTATTATTTAATAAAAGAGGAAAATAAATGAAACGTAAAACGATTATTATAATTATTAGTATTTTAGCAATAATAGGAGTAACAATTGGAATAAGCTATCCATATTTTAAAACAGCAGATATAAATATTTCGGAGGATATAAAAGAAGAATATAATTTAGACAAGCAAAAATTCAATGACAGAGACGTATACATTTTAAGCCCAAAAGAATATAAGACAAAAACAGTTATATTATATCAGCATGGTGGTAGTTATATAACGAATTTAACATCTACATATTGGGACTTTTTAGGAGATATTGCTAACGATACAAAAGCAACGATAATAATTCCAGATTATCCACTGGCACCAGATTATTATTATCAAGATGTTTTTGATATGATGATGCCACTATATAGTGAAGTTATAAAAAAAGTTGGAAAAGAAAATTTAATCATAATGGGAGATTCAGCAGGGGGAGGACTAAGCCTAGCAATGTGCCAATATGCCGGTGAAAAGAATATTGAACAACCTCATAAACTAATTTTAATTTCACCATGGTTAGATATAAGCTTAGAAAATGAAAAAATTGATGAAGTGCAAGAAAATGACCCTTTACTTAAGAAGGATTTATTAAAGGTAGCAGGACAGTTATATTCAAGGAAAACAGAAAAAGAAAACTATTTAGTAAGTCCAATATATGGACCACTTGACAAAATAGAAAATGTAACTATTTTTTCAGGAACATATGATATATTAAATCCAGATGCGGAGCTATTTGTATCTAAGGCAAAAGAACAAGGATTACAAATAAATTATAAAAAGACTGAGAAAGCAACACATATATGGATACTATCACATAATGATGAAAATATATATCATGCACAAGAAGATTATTTAGAATTAGTAAAATTGATAAATGAAGGAGTGTAAATAAAATTGTCAAGAAATATCGAAAAAAGGAAATTAGACAATTCAGCTAAAATATTTCCAATAGTATCAAGTAAGAAATATAGTAGTGTTTTTAGAATTTCAACTTGCTTAAATGAAGAGATAGATCCAGAAATATTGCAGTATGCAACACAAAAAGCGCTAAAAGTTTTTTCATCTTTTAAAGTCAAATTAAAAGGAGGTTTCTTTTGGTATTATTATGCAAAAAATGAAAAGGAACCAATTGTCCAAAAAGAACCACCATATCCTTGTAAATACATAGAACCAAAGGAAAATAATGATTATTTATTTAAGGTAACTTATCAAAAAAATAAAATTAATATTGATATTTTCCATGCTTTAACAGATGGAAATAGTGGAACACATTTCTTTAAAGAAATTATATATTATTATCTAGAAGAAAAACATAAAGGGGAATTTAATACTGTATCTAGATTAGAAAAGAATGTTACATACACAGTAGAAGATGCATACATAACAAATTATGATAAAAAATTGACGTCTAATGCAAGTACAAAAAAAGCATATATTTTAAAAGGAAAACTACTAGAGCAACCCAAAGTGGCAGCTGTTTATGAGATTGTTAATTTAGAACAATTAAAAAAACAAGCTAAATCAAAAGAATGTACAGTTACACAATATTTATCAGCTGTTTTGATTAACTCAATTTATAAAGCAAACTATGTAAAAAATAGTGGTAAGAAACCGATTAAAGTATGCATTCCAGTAGACTTAAAAAAATATTTTAAATCTGAGACAATAAATAATTTCTTTTCTTACATAACAATAGAAGCTAATGTGGCGAAAGATGGAAGCACTACCTTTGAAGATATTTTAAAAATAGTTAAATCTGAGTTTAAGAAGAGATTAACGGAAACAGAAATAAAGAAAACTATGTCTGCAAACGTAAAAATAGGAAAGAATATTATTGTGGGGGTAATTCCACTTTTTCTAAAAAAGATATTAGTTAAGTTAAGCTATATAGAAATAAGAAAATACACCACAACTACATTTTCAAATGTAGGAAGAATAGGTATAATAGGGGAATACAATCAATTTATAGAAAAGTTTATGCTATTAATTGCACCAGAACAAGTAGAAAAAATAAAATGTTCGGCATGTTCCTATAATGACAAATTAGTTTTTACATTTACTTCAACTTTAGAAGGCACAGATATTGAAGAAGAGTTTTATAATATACTTAAAGGACAGGGGATTGAAGTTAAAATAGAAGACAATGGTGTTCATAAGTTAAACATAGAAAAATAAATAAATAATGATTTACAATTAAAAATAATATGATATAATAATAGAATATGAATTATTAAATAAAGTAAAAAAGAAGGGAATAACAATATGAAAATAGGAATTGTTGGCTTACCAAATGTTGGAAAGAGTACAATGTTTAATGCAATTACAAATGCAGGAGCTGAATGTGCAAATTATCCATTTTGCACTATAGAACCAAATGTGGGAGTAGTTCCAGTGCCAGATGAAAGATTAGATGTACTAACACAAATGTATAAACCAGAAAAAACAACACATGCTATAATTGAATTTGTAGATATTGCAGGATTAGTAAAAGGAGCAAGTAAGGGAGAAGGTTTAGGTAACAAATTTTTATCACATATTAGAGAAGTTGATAGTATTGTAGAAGTTGTAAGATGCTTTAACGACCCTAATATTGTGCATGTTGATGGAAGTATAAATCCAGTAAGAGATATTGAAACAATTAACTTAGAACTTATATTTGCAGATATAGAAACTATAGATAAAAAAATAGATAACGTTAAGAAAAAATTAAAAGCAGATAAAAAATGTCAAGAAGAACTAGATCTATTGGAAAAAGTAAAGAAAACACTAGAAGAAGGCAAATCAGCTAGAACAATACAATTAACAGACGAAGAAAAAGAATTATTAAAAGAATCATTTTTACTAACGATGAAACCAATATTATATATTGCTAACGTTTCAGAAGAGCAATTATCAAATGAAAATGATGAGAATGTAAAACAAGTAGAAGAGTACGCAAAACAAGAAAATGCACAAGTAATACCATTATGCGTAAAAATAGAGGAAGAACTTGCAAGTCTTGAAGGAGAAGACAAAAAAGAAATGCTGGAAGCATTAGGAATTAAAGAATCGGGATTAGATAAAGTTATAAAAGCAAGTTATGACTTATTAGGCTTAATGTCATTTCTAACAGCAGGTGAGCCAGAAGTTAGAGCGTGGACGATAAAAAAAGGAACTAAAGCTCCACAAGCAGCAGGTAAAATACACAGTGATATTGAAAGAGGATTTATACGCGCAGAGATTGTGTCTTATGAAGATTTGATTAAAGAAGGAAGCATGGTAGCAGCAAAAGAAAAAGGCTTAGTAAGATCAGAAGGAAAAGAATATATTATGCAAGATGGAGATATTGTATTGTTTAGGTTTAATGTTTAGATTATCTTGTAAAAATATATCGAAAAATAAAAAAAATACTTGACTAATAGCGTAAATAAGAGTACAATAAAAATGTAGAATTTATTGGATAAAAAATAAAAAACAATAAATAATAAGTATAAGTAGTAAATAATTAATTTTATCTAAAGAAAAAGGAGAAAAAAAATATTATGAAAAATAAAACAATGTCAATAATAGTAGTACTTGTAATTTCATTATTATTTGTAATGGCTTGTGAGGTAAGAGCAACAAGTGATAATCCTATAACATTAAATTTAACAACAGGAGACACAACTGCAAATACAACAACAAATGTAGTTGAAAATAATATAGTTGAAAATACAAATACAAATTCAAATACAGAAGTGGCAAACAATACACAAGTAATACAACCAAACACAAATAAAACTGCTACAACAACTGATAAAGGAAATACACTTCCTCAAACTGGTGTAACAGAAGATATAACAGTAATGTTCTTCATTATAGTTTGTGCTGTATCAGCAATATATGCATATAAGAAAATAAGAGATTATAGAGTGTAATCTAAAATAGAGTTAAAAGGAGATAGTTAATATCTCCTTTTTTATGTTTTTATTTAAGTGTAGCCTTTGCAACTACTACTAACCTTTTGCCAGAAACATTATTACAAGTAAGGAGTGTGACTATAGTCTCTCCATTTGTTTCTTGATATGTGCAAGAAGTATCATTAACTTTAACTTCATATTTTTTAAAAATGGAATATTCCATAACATTACCATTTAAATCATAAATTAAAAATTTATCTTTAACATTAAGTTCATGAAGTCGACTAAAAAGTTTGTAATCAACGTAGTTGTGACCTGCAATGCAAAGATTGCCTACTTTATTTGGCATTGGACCAGCAAAACGACAAAGTGAAATTTCAAGTAGTTCTTTATTACTTTCAGAAAGAATGGGATAATTTATACCTATCTTATCAATCTTAAGCATTCCTATAACAAAAGGATCCTGTGTGTTAGACTCATTATTAACATTAGTTTCAGAATTACTTTGAAGTAATTGTGCAGAATAATTAGTGGTATTAGAGTATAAAGTAGAAATATGATATTTACTAACTAATTGATTTGAAAGCTTTTCGTTTTTATTTATTTTATATATTCGAACAAAAAATAAGACAACAAAACAAAATGCAATAAACGAAGAAACTATTAATTGTATTTTGTGAAATTTTATTCTAGTATATTTATTATTCGAATCTAAATCATCAGATTGGTTAATGTTTGGTTTTAATATTTGATTCATTTTATCCTCTTATTCATAGATATATAAATTTTGATAAGAAACATACAATATTTCTTTTTTTATGTATATTATCTGCAGTAGTTGATAAATTATAATAAGAATACAATTAAAAAATAAAATATTAATAAATTTTAAAAAAATAATGCAAAATTATATAGTTATATGATAGAATATAAAAAGTTAAATTAAATATAAGGAGAGTGTTAATCGTGCCAGATACAAAATACAAAAGAGTATTACTAAAGTTAAGCGGAGAAGCATTAGCAGGAGAAAATAAAACAGGAGTAGATTTTGAAACAGTAAATAAGATATGTGATCAAATAAAAGAACTTACAGAAATGGGAATAGAGGTAGCAATTGTTGTTGGAGGTGGAAACTTCTGGAGAGGTGCAAAAGTAAAAATGGATAGAACAACATCTGACTATATGGGAATGCTTGCTACAGCTATGAATGGATTGGCATTACAAAGTGCATTAGAAGAAAAAGGTGTATATACAAGATTACAAACAGCTATAGAAATGAAAGAAATTGCAGAACCATACATAAAAAGGAGAGCAACCAGACACCTAGAAAAAGGAAGAGTTGTAATATTTGGATGTGGAACAGGTAATCCATATTTTACAACAGATACTGCAGCCGCACTAAGAGCAGCTGAAATTGGTGCAGAAGTAATTCTTGTAGGAAAAACAATCGATGGAGTATATTCAGCAGATCCAAAACAAGATGAAAGCGCTGTAAAATATGATCAAATAAGTTACTTAGATATTTTAAGCAAAGATTTAAAAGTAATGGATTCGACAGCCATCTCATTATGCAAAGATAATAATATTGAACTTATACTATTTGAGCTTGCTAAGCCAGATAATATTATAAAAGCAGTTAAAGGTGAAAAAGTAGGTACTTTAATTAAATAGCAAATAAGTTATAAATTATATATTTAATTATTATTTTAAGATTATTATTTTGAAAGTAGTATCTTTGATTAATTTTTTTATAAAACTATTTTTAAATTATTATTATAAGACCATTTTTTAATTATTATTTTCGCAATTTTGCGCAGTTTGCTGATTCAAAGAATCAGCAGTAAAAAATAAGAAAATAATAATTAAAAAATAAAGATAATAAATAAGAATAATAAATAGGAATTAAAAAACAAGAATAAAAAAATAATAATAAAAATGAGAGTAAAATATGAGCAAAAATAAGAAGTTTAGTAATTTAATAAATTTAATAATAAAATTATAAAGTAATATCAAAATTGAAAAATTTTAGGAGGAAATTAAAATGGAATATAATAAAATTGAAGAGAAAATGACAAAAACAATAAGTGTATTTGAGGAAAATTTATCAGAAATAAGAGCAGGAAGAGCAAACCCTGCAATATTAAATAAGGTTATGATTGACTATTATGGAACACCAACACCAATAAATCAAGTAGCGGGAATTTCTGTACCTGAAGCAAGAATGATAGTAATTCAACCATGGGATGCAAGTATATTAAAAGACATAGAAAAAGAAATATTAAAATCTGACATAGGAATTAACCCTAATAACGATGGAAAAGTAATAAGACTAGCATTTCCTGAATTAAATGAAGAAAGAAGAAAAGAAATTGTAAAAGATATTAGAAAGATGGCAGAAGAAGCAAAAGTTGCAATAAGAAGTATTAGAAGAGATGGAATAGATGAGGCAAAAACTATGCAAAAGAATTCAGAGATATCAGAAGACGATTTAAAAGTTGCAGAAGAAAAAATTCAAAAATTAACAGATAAATATGTAGAAAACATAGACAAAATATTAGAAACAAAAGAAAAAGAAGTTATGAGTATATAAAATAAAAGAAGAAAAGGAAAATATAATATGACTATAAACGATATTAATAAAGAAAATATGCCACAGCATATAGCAATAATAATGGACGGAAATAGAAGATGGGCAAAAGAAAAAGGAATTGAGACAAAGTTAGGACATAAAGCGGGTGCAGAAACTTTAGAAAAACTTGCTAATTTTGCAAATGATATTGGACTAAAATATCTAACTGTATATGCTTTCTCAACTGAAAATTGGAAAAGAACTAAAGAAGAAGTTGGAGCTTTGATGCTCCTATTAAAATCATATGTAGATAAATTTTTAAAAAGAGCTAATACAAATAATATAAAAATAAGGGTATTAGGTGATTTAGAAAGAATAGATAGTGGATTAAGAGAAAGTATAGCTGAAATTGTAGAAAAAACTAGCAATAATACGGGGCTTACATTAAATATTGCTTTTAATTATGGCGGAAGAGACGAAATAACAAATGCAGTAAAACATATAGCAAAAGATGTTGAAAACGGAAAAATGAAAATTGACGAAATTGATGAACAGGTTATTTCAAATAAATTATATACATGTGGAGAACCAGATCCTGATTTATTAATACGTACAGGAGGGGAACTTCGTATTAGTAATTTCTTGTTATGGCAACTTGCTTATACAGAATTTTTATTTGTAGATAAATACTGGCCAGATTTTTCAGAAGAAGATCTATTAAATGCCATACATACATTCCAAACTAGAAAAAGAAGATTTGGTGGAAAATAATATACAAAAACATATAAAATAAAGTGGAAGGAAATTAATATGAACGTAAAGAGATTTTTATCTGGGATATTACTATTCCCAATTTTCGCTGTTATTATGATATTTGGAAACAAATACATAATAGATATTTCAGTTAGTATTATAGCTATTATGAGTTTACATGAATTTTATAAAGCATTTAGAGGAAAAGCGAAACCAATAGGATGGATAGGCTACATAATAGCAGCACTCATAGCTGTAATACATATAATACCATCAAATTTAATATTACCAATAATTGGAGCAATAATACCAATTTCTATTATGGTATTATTTGCAAGAGTAATATTTAGTAATATGAAATTCAATATAGTTGATATATCAATAACATTTTTTGGAATATGCTATATAGTATTATTTTTAATGTTTGCACCTATAATAAGAGAAAATATAACCAATGGAAAAATATTAATCTGGTATGTATTTTTAGCATCTTGGGGAACAGACATATTTGCCTATCTTATAGGAAAACATTTTGGAAAACATAAATTTACTCAAATTAGCCCAAACAAGTCAATAGAAGGATGCGTCGGTGGTATTTTAGGAGCTGTAGTAGCTATATTGATATATACATTTGTATGTAACAATGTATTTAATATGAGTATCAATTATTTCTATGCTATATTTATTTCAATATTATTAAGTTGCATTAGCCAAATAGGTGATTTAGCAGCATCTAGTATTAAAAGATATTGTGGAATAAAAGATTATAGTAACCTAATTCCAGGACATGGAGGAATGTTAGATAGAATAGATAGTGTTATATTTGTTTTACCATTTGCATATTTTTTATTGATGATAATTTAATTATGTAAGGAGAATTTTAATTTGTTTTTTATTATAAATGCTATAAAAATTATATTTATATTAGGATTCTTAGTTTTAATTCATGAAACAGGACATTTTCTAGTAGCAAAACTATGTAAGGTAACAGTAAAAGAATTTGCTATTGGGTTCGGACCTACAATATGGAAAAAACAAGGAAAGGTAACCAAATATGCCTTAAGACTAATTCCTTTAGGAGGCTTTGTTAGTATGGAGGGAGAAGAAGAACACTCTGATAAAGAGGGTTCTTTTAGCAAAAGCAGTATTCCAAAAAGAATTGCAATAGTTATGGCAGGAGGGTTAGTTAATATTATATTTGCTTTAATTACATATGTAATATTAATTACAGTAATGACTGGAAGTATTAACCGTGCAATAGACTCAACAGGTAGATTTGCTTTTTCAATTATTGAAAGCTTAAAGTTATTATTCTCAGGAGGGGTTACTGTTAATCAATTAATGGGACCAGTAGGAATATCTGAAATAATAGTTCAAACAAGTGGAATAGAAGAGTTTGTGTATATTATGGCACTTATATCAATGTCCTTAGGAGTAACAAATTTATTACCATTTCCTCCTTTAGATGGAGGAAAAGTAGTATTACTATTAATAGAGGCGATAAGAAGAAAGCCAATAAAAGAGAATACAGAAATAAAAATACAAATGATTGGATTTGTGGTGTTGATCACATTATCTATTATTGTTACATTTAACGATATCACAAGGATTTTTTAAAGTATTAGTAAAATTATGATTATTATATTCCAACAATTAGGAGATGCAGTTAATGGAAAAAACAGTCAAGACGATAAAAGAAATTTTTAAAGATCATAACTCAAGTAGTTTCGCATTGAATGCAGCAAAGATTAAATCAATTAATTTATTTAGAAAAACCAATAAATTAGAAATTGATATAACTGCATATGAGTTTATAAAGATAGCTGATTTATATGCTTTTGAAAGATATCTAGAAAAAAGATTTAATATTAAAGAAGTTATAATTAAAATTGAATATGAAAATGAAATAGAAATTAACTTAAAAGAGGAATGGAATGATATAGTAAAATATATGTCATTCAAACATCCACTAGCAAAAGCGATATTAAAAAATAGTACAGTAGAGATAGAAAATAATAATATTATTGTTAACTTAGCATTTAAAGGAAAAGAAGTGCTACAAGCTAGAGGATTTGACAAAATATTAGAAGAGATAATACAAAACATCTACGAGAAAAAAGTAAAAGTAAAATACACAGAAAATATTACAGATGAAATGATAAAACTGATACAAGAACAAGTAGAGCAAAACGAAAGAGAAGCGGTAAAACAAGCACAAAGGGAAGCAGAAGAATTTGCAAGAGAAATGGTGGAGAAGTCTGGAAAAAAAGTTAAAAATGATAAATATGCTCAAGGAGAACAGAAAACACAACAGACTGTGGCAGGAGAAGTTTTACCTTTTAATGTTGAAGAACCACAGCAACATACTGAGCCAGAAGAAAAAACACCACTAATATATGGAAGAAGTTTAAAAATAAAAGAACAATTAGTTAAGGTTGCGGATTTAAGCATAGATAGTGGAAAAGTCTTATTAGACGGAGAGGTACTAAATACAGATTCTAGAGAATTAAAATCTGGTAAAGTTCTTGTTATGTTTGATTTGTATGATGGAAGTAGTACTATTACTTGCAAGGCATTTGTCGAAGGAGATAAATCAAAAGAAACATTAAAGAAACTCAAAGATGCTAAAGGAGTAAAAGTAGAGGGAACAGCACAATTTGATCCTTTTGCAAAGGAACTTGGGGTTATAGCCAACACTATTATAGAAAGTACAGGAATCAAAAGAGAAGTACGCAAAGATGAGGCAAAAGAAAAGAGAGTAGAACTTCATATGCATACACAGATGAGTCAAATGGATGGTATGACAGCAGCTACAGATTTATTAAAAAGAGCAGTTAAATGGGGAATGAAATCAATAGCTATAACAGACCATGGTGTTGTACAAGCATTCCCAGAAGCACATAAATACTTAGAAAAGGATCATCCTGACTTAAAAGTAATATATGGAGTAGAAGCATACTTAGCACCAGACAAAACTCCTTGTGTATCATTTCCAAGAGGACAAAGTATAGACACAACGTATTGCGTATTAGATTTAGAAACCACAGGCTTATCATTTAGAACGGAAAAAATTACAGAAGTAGGTATAATGAAAATAAAAGATGGTGAAGTAATAGATGAATTCTCTTGCTTTGTAAATCCAGAAAAACCTATACCACAAAAAGTAGTTGAAGTTACTAATATTACAGATGATATGGTAAAAGATGCTGAGACAATAGATAAAGTCTTTCCTAAAATCTTAGAATTTGTGGGAGATTCTATATTGGTTGCACATAATGCAGATTTTGATATTGGATTTTTAAAATACAATGCTAAAGAGCTAGGTTATACGTTAGACAATACATACATAGATACATTAAGACTTGCAAAAGATTTATTCCCTGATTTCAAAAAATATAAATTAGGAATTATTGCGGACAAATTAGGAATAACAGTTGAAGTAGCACATAGAGCATTAGATGATGTAGATACCACAGTTAAAGTATTCAATGTAATGATAAAAATGCTAAAAGAAAAAGGAGCAAAAAAAATAGAAGATATTGATACTTTAGAAAGCGGAAAAGCAGACTTTAGAAAATTGCAAACTTACCATGCAATAATACTTGCTAAAAATTATGTAGGATTAAGAAATTTATATAAATTAATATCGTATTCACATTTACACTACTTTTATAAAAAACCTCGTATATTAAAATCAATGTATAAAAAATATTCTGAAGGACTTATTCTAGGCAGTGCCTGTGAAGCAGGTGAATTATATCGTGCCATAGTTGCAGGAAAAGCCGATGAGGAAATAGAATCTATTGCTAACGATTATGATTACTTAGAGATTCAACCAAATGGAAATAATATGTTTATGGTTAGAAATGGTACAGTACCTGATGTTGAAGCACTTCAAGACATAAACAGAAAGATAGTAGAACTTGGAGAAAAATTAGGTAAACTAGTAGTTGCAACTTGCGATGTTCACTTTATGGATCCACAAGATGAAATTTATAGAAGAATTTTAATGGCAGGTCAAGGCTATGATGACGCAGATGAACAAGCACCTCTATATCTTAGAACAACAGAAGAAATGCTAAAAGAGTTCGAATATTTAGGTGAAGAAAAAGCATATGAGGTAGTTGTAACAAATACAAATAAAATTGCAGATATGTGCGAAAAAATAAGCCCTATATCTCCAGAAAAATGTCCACCACATATTGATGGCTGTGAACAAACAATTAAAGACATTGCATATGATAAAGCACATAAGCTATATGGAGACCCATTACCTGATATAGTACAAGACAGATTAGATAAAGAATTAAATTCTATTATAAAAAATGGATTCTCAGTTATGTATATTATTGCACAAAAATTAGTATGGAAATCAAATGAAGACGGTTACATTGTAGGATCAAGAGGATCCGTTGGATCATCATTTGTTGCAAACATGACAGGTATTACAGAGGTTAATTCGCTACCGCCACATTATAGATGTCCAGAATGTAAGTATTCAGATTTTACAGATTATGGCCATCAATGTGGATTTGACTTGCCAGATAAGAATTGTCCAAAATGTGGGCATAAACTAATTAAGGATGGAATAGATATACCTTTCGAAACTTTCCTTGGATTTAATGGAGATAAAGAGCCAGATATAGATTTAAACTTCTCTGGTGAATATCAAGCAAAAGCACATAGATATACAGAAGTGATATTTGGAAAAGGTACAACATTTAAGGCAGGTACAGTTGGTACTGTTGCAGATAAAACAGCATATGGGTATGTAAAAAAATACTATGAAGAAAGAGGAATACCTGTTAATAATGCAGAAGTTCTGAGAGTAGCTCAAGGATGTACGGGAATAAAAAGAACAACAGGTCAGCACCCTGGAGGAATTATAGTTGTTCCAAAGGGAAGAGAAATTTACGAATTTACACCTGTACAGCATCCAGCTGATGATCCAAATTCAGACATAATAACAACTCACTTTGACTACCACTCTATTGATCAAAACCTTTTGAAGCTTGACATTCTAGGTCATGATGATCCAACAATGATAAGGATGCTATTCGATATAACAGGAATTGACCCAACAAAAGTACCACTTGATGATAAAGAAACGATGTCTATATTTAGTTCAACAGATGCTTTGGGAGTTACGCCAGAGCAAATAAAAAGCAAAGTTGGAAGCTATGGAGTGCCAGAGTTTGGAACAAAATTTGTTAGAGGAATGCTGGTAGATACAAAACCTACAACATTTGATGAACTAATTCGTATTTCTGGTTTATCACATGGAACTGATGTATGGCTTGGAAATGCGCAAAGCTTAATAGACGAAGGAACCGTAACATTAAATGAGGCAATATGTTGCCGTGATGATATCATGATATACTTAATAAAGAAAGGCGTTCCACCAAACCCAGCATTTAAAATAATGGAAACAGTACGTAAAGGAAAAGCATTAAAAGACCCAGAAAAATGGGCAGAATATGTAGCATTAATGAAAGAACATGATGTTCCAGATTGGTATATTAAATCATGTGAAAAGATAAAATACATGTTCCCAAAGGCACACGCAGCTGCATACGTAACAAATGCATTTAGAATCGCGTGGTTCAAAGTTCATGAGCCAAAAGCTTATTATGCATCATATTTCACAATCAGAGCAGATGAGTTTGATAGTGATATTATGTGTTATGGAAAAGAAAAAGTGCTTAATAAAATGAAAGAAATAGATTTAGCAGGAAATAGTGCAACAACAAAAGACAAGAACATGTATGCTATACTAGAACTTGTACTTGAAATGTATGAAAGAGGAATAAAATTTCTTCCAATAGATTTATATAAATCTCATGCAACAAAATTTATTGTTGAAGAAGATGGAATTCGCCCACCATTAAACAGTATACCAGGACTTGGAACAGTTGCAGCAGAAGGAATAGATGAAGCTAAAAAAGATGGCAAATTCATGTCAATAGATGATATGAAGATTCGTTCTAAAATTGGAAAGTCAGTTATAGAGCTATTAGAAAAAATTGGCTGTTTAAAAGGAATGAGTCAAAGTAATCAAATGAGCTTATTTGGTTAAAAAGAGGAAACTTGAAAAAGTTTCTTCTTTTTTTGCTATACGAACAAACATGCTGTGTACATAAAATTTGACAACTGTGCGAAAAAGACAAGAAAGGTTTTCATAAAATATTACTTAATAAAAATGTGAATAAATCACGTTTTGGAAACCACTAATAATACTTATTCACAGAGTTATCCACATTATCCACACATATGTGAACAACTTGTGATTTTTTTTTGAAACCAAAAATGTAACATAATGTCGGAGAAATAATTATTAAAATGTGATTTTGAAAAATACTTGTAATTGTTATTTCTATTGACTTTTAAGTAATATACTGATAAAATTTATAGCAGTTTAATAAACGGCATTTGCCATAAGAAAGAGGCGTATAAAATGGAAAAATTAACAATGGATAAAATTGTAAGTTTGTGTAAAAATAGAGGATATGTATATCCAGGGTCTGATATATATGGAGGCTTAGCTAATACATGGGATTATGGCCCTTTAGGAGTTGAGTTAAAGAACAATGTAAAAAAGGCATGGATGAAAAAATTTATTCAAGAAAATGAACACAATGTTGGATTAGATTGTGCAATTTTAATGAATCCAAAAACATGGGAAGCATCGGGACATTTATCAGGATTCAGTGATCCTTTAATAGATTGCAAAGAATGTAAAACAAGACATAGAGCAGATAAATTAATAGAAGAATGGATGCATGAACATAATTGCGATGAAGTAGTAGATGGATGGTCAGATGAGAAAATGTTAGGGTATATGGCAGAACATCATATTGCATGTCCAAATTGTGGTAAAGAAAACTTTACAGAAATTCGTAAATTCAATTT
The DNA here is from genome assembly GCA_902406115.1 of uncultured Clostridium sp. Lineage (GTDB taxonomy): Bacteria > Bacillota > Clostridia > TANB77 > CAG-508 > CALXVA01. Next base: position 35,934 of record CABPCL010000004.1, read on the forward strand.
AATGTTTAAAACCTTCCAAGGAGTTACAGAAGATACAACTTCAACAGTATATTTGAGACCAGAAACAGCACAAGGTATATTTGTAAACTTTAAAAATGTGCTACGTACAACAAGAAGAAAACTTCCAATGGGAATTGGTCAAATAGGTAAAGCATTTAGAAATGAAATAACTCCTGGTAATTTTACATTTAGAACACGTGAATTTGAACAAATGGAACTAGAGTTTTTCTGTAAACCAGGAACTGATTTAGATTGGTGGAAGTATTGGAAAGAATATTGTAAGGACTTTTTGCTAAATTTAGGAATGAAAGAAGAAAATATCCGTTTAAGAGATCATAGTCCAGAAGAACTTGTATTCTATAGTAAAGGAACTACAGATATTGAATTTGCATTCCCATTCGGATGGGGAGAGCTTTGGGGAATTGCAGATAGAACAGATTATGATTTAAATAAACATATGGAATTTTCAAAAGAGGATATGACATATCTAGATCCTGAAACGAATGAAAGATATGTACCATATTGTATAGAGCCATCTGTTGGTTGTGACAGAGTAGCACTTGCTTTCTTGTGTAATGCATATGATGAGGAAGAAGTTGGAGAAGGAGATGTAAGAACAGTACTTCATTTACACCCAGCACTTGCACCATACAAAGTTGCAATTCTTCCATTGTCTAAGAAGTTGGGAGATAAAGCACAAGAAGTATATAGAATGTTGTCTAAAACTTTTATGTGTGACTATGATGAAACGGGAAGTATTGGAAAAAGGTATAGAAGAGAAGACGAAATTGGAACACCTTATTGCGTTACAATTGATTTTGATACATTAGAAGATGAGTGTGTAACAATTAGAGATAGAGACACAATGGAGCAAGTAAGAGTTAAAATATCTGAAATAGAAGATTGGATAGAAGAAAAACTTAAATTCTAAGTAATAATAGTTGAAAATAAGGGAAGATGTAAAATGGGGAAAGTTAAATATTTATTAAAAAGAATCAGAAAATTAGATTACAAAAATATGTTTAGAATTGCTAAAAAAATTAGCAAAAAAACAAATAGAAACTATATTGGGATCATACTAGATATGGTAAGATGTGGATTAAAATACCAAGCAGGTTACTATGATTATCAAGAATTTGAATTTTATAACTTAAATAAAAAGGAGAGAGAAACATATTTAACAAGAGGAAAGAATAATGAAATTATAAAAAGATTTAATGATAAATCAAAATTTCATATATTTGAGAATAAAGATGAAATGTATGCAACTTTTGATAAGTTCATAAAAAGAAAATGGATGAAGTTAAATGAAAACAATGAGGAAGAATTTATTAAATTTATCAAAGATAATAAAAACGTAATTGTAAAACCTATTGATGGAGAAGGCGGACATGGAATTGAGAAGTATACATATACAACAGATGAAGAAGCAAAAAAAATATATAAATCTCTATTAGAACATAATCAGTTAATAGTTGAACAATGTATTGTTCAAAACAAAGAATTAGACAAATTATATGATAAATCTGTTAACTCATTAAGAATGTTTACTTTTTACAAAGATGGAAAATCATATTTCCTACAAGCAGTGTTAAAAATAGGTAATGGTGGTGTTGTTGACAATTTTTCAAGTGGTGGAATGTACACTTATGTAAGTGAAGAAGGATATGTATATGCTGAGGCGATTGATAAAGAAGATAACATATACTTTGAACATCCTGTATCAAAAACTAAAATAGTTGGATTTGAAGTGCCTTTGTTTAAAGAAGCTGTAGAACTAGTAAAGGAAGCTGCAAAAGTAGTACCAGAAATTGCATATGTTGGTTGGGATGTTGCAATAGGAGAAAAAGAACCAATTATAATTGAAGGAAATTGCTTCCCAGGAGTTTTTCAAGTAAAACCTAGTTTGTGTAGCGAAAAAAGAGGATTAATACCAAAATATAATGAAATAATGAAAATATTTTAATTGTAAATTTTATCTTTTCGTTTTGTGACTTTTTTGTGAAACCGTTGAAATCAGGTGATCAAAAAAGGTATAATGCAAAAAACGAGAGGTAGAATATGGAAAATATAAAATATATTATAAAAAGATTAAAATCATTAGACTGGAAGAAAATGAATGAAAAGATTTGTTCAATTAACAAAAAAACAGGTATACCTAAAGTGAAAATTTTGGTAGATATGCAACAATGCGCTGTTAAATATGGCGCAGGGTATATGGATTATGACCTGTTTGAAATGTACAATCTTAACGCAAAACAAAGAAACACATATCTTACAAGAGGAAGAAATAATGATCTTGTTACAAAATATTGTGACAAATCATACCTTCATTATTTTCAAAATAAAGATGAATTTAATGAAAGATTTCAAAACTACTTGAAAAGAGATTGGATTTCTGTTAATAAAGAAAACAAAGAAGACGTAATTAAATTTATGCAAAAACATAAGGGATTTATGGCAAAACCAATATCTGGATCATGCGGACACGGAATTGAAAAGATAAACATAAATAATTATGAATCAATAGATGAAGTATATGAAGAGCTTACAGAAAATAATGGGAAATACGAATTAGAAGAAATTATAAAACAACATCCAGATGTAAGCAAAATATATCCTGATTCAATAAATACCATAAGAGTTGTAACTATTGTAACAACTAGAGATGGAAAATCAATTTTGAGTATTCCTGAAGAAGAAAGAAAAAATATAGAAATTGTCCCACATGTTGTTTCAACATATCTAAGAATAGGTAATGGAAAATGCGTAGATAACTTCAATAGTGGGGGAATGGTTACTCCTATAAATGAGGAAAATGGAATTGTAACACAAGCAGCTATTGATAAACAAAAGAATCTATATGAAATTCACCCTAAGACAGGAACTAAAATTAAAGGTTTCCAAATACCATATTGGAATGAAGTAATAGATCTTTGTAAAAAAGCTAGTAAAGAAATACCAGAAATGGGGTATACTGGTTGGGATGTAGCAATTACACCAGACGGACCTCTATTTGTAGAAGGAAACGAATTTCCAGGACATGATATATATCAGTTACCAGAGCATACACCTAATAAAATAGGAATAATGTCAAAATTCCAATTAAACTAAATTATAAAAATAAATTATTATATATAATATAAAAATCTTAAGAAGAGGTAGAAATAGTCGTGAAAGAAAATAAATTGGGAAAACACACAAACTCTTTTATGAAAAATGTAATTATACTAATGTGTTCAGAAATATTAGTAAAAGTTCTAGGAATGATATATAAACTAGTAATTACAAATATGGAAGGGTTTGGAAATACAGGAGCAGGTTACTATGCATCAGGATATCAAATATATGCTTTACTTTTAACACTCTCATCAATAGGTATCCCTAGTGTTATATCAAAACTAGTTTCTGAAAGATTAGCAATAGGAGATAAAACAGGTGCACAAAGAATATTTAAAATAGCATTGAAATTTTTTGCAACATTGGGACTTATTTTTTCAATCTTACTATACTTTGGTGCAGAATTTATTGCAAATAACATACTAAATGTGCCAGATACAGTATATGTAATGAGAGTATTAGCGCCAGCAATTGTATTCGTTTCAATTTCAGCAGTATTAAAAGGATATTTTGCAGGACAGCAAAATATGAAACCTACAAGTGTGGCGCAGACATTAGAGCAATTTCTAAACTGTGTTTTATCAATTACATTTGTATATGCATGTATTGGAAAAGACGCATATATTATGGCAGCGGCAGGAAACCTATCTACAACACTAGCAATAATGATTACATTTGTATACCTTATCAATTATTATAAAAGAAATAAACTAGAAATAAATCCAGAACAGAGATCACCAGAGAGAAGAAAAACTAATAGAGAATTATTAAGAACGATTCTTGGAATCTCAATACCAATAACAATAAGTTCAATTATTTCAGTTATAAGCTCAGTTATAGATACTGCAACTGTAAGTAATTGTATACAATATGCATATCAAAACTCGGGAATGACAAAAGAAGCACTAGAAACATTAGCAATGACAAAAGCAGGTATTCTTTCTAAAATAGATACATTGGTAACATTTCCACTTGCAATAAATACTGCTTTTTCTACAGCACTAGTTCCTTCAATATCTGAGTCGATGGCAAAGAAAGAATATGGAGTAGCTTCAAAAAGATTATCATTTTCTATATTTACATCTATATTAATAATATTCCCTTGTGCTATGGGATTCATGTTTCTAGCAAGTCCAATATTAAAAATGATTTACCCATCAGCATCTGATGGAGCATTAATATTACAATTATCATCTATATCTATGATATTTACGGCATTAAATCAAACAGTTAATGGAGGATTGTATGGATTAAATTTACCAAAAGTTCCTGTGGCAGCACTAGGAGTTGGGGTTGTTGCGAAAACAATATTAAATATTATATTGGTAAGTAATCCAACAATTAATATAGCAGGTGCTTCAATAGGATCTATTGTATGTCAGATATTAGCATTCTTAATAGCTTTTAGAGTATTGAATATGAAATTGAAAATAAAATTTGATCCAAAGAAAAACATTATAAAGCCAGCTATTGCGGCAGTTGTTATGGGAATAATAGTATATTTCGTTCAATATCTACTTAATATGTTTATGGGCAACATATTAAGCACACTTCTAGCTATAATAGTAGGAGTAGGAGTCTATGGATTAGCAATTATATTCATGAATGTGTTGTCTAAAGAAGATATTTTAATGATACCTTTTGGAACAAAGATATATAATATATTAGTTAAGTTACATTTATATAAAGAAGAAGGAGAACCACTAAGATAATGTTAAAATACTTTATTATTTACTTAATTATAATAAATGTTATTGCATTTATTGCAATGTATATAGATAAAAAACGTGCTAAAATGGGAAAATGGAGAATTAAAGAATATACATTATTTATTCTTGCACTCATAGGTGGAAGTATTGGATCAATAGCTGGAATGTATATATTCAGACATAAAACAAAAAAAGCAAGATTTGTTATTGGATTTCCGGCAATATTAATAATACAAATATTACTAGGATTTATGATATATACCGATTTTATAAAATAAAATAGGAAAATAGAATATATAATTAAGACCTAATTTTTAAAGATTAGGTCATTTTTGTGCAAGTTTTACTAAAAGGTATTGAAAAATATAAAAATTATGTATAAAATATACATATGCAAAAGCTAAAAAAGAAATAAAAGGAGCACACAAGAAAATACAAAAACGCAAAACCGTTGATACTCTAAGAGAGAAAGAGAGAGTTATATTCTAATGAAATAATAAAAATAGAGGTAATAGATGCCTCTATTTGTGATAAAAAAATAAAACAGACTATTATTGTATAAGGCAAGATGGTCTGTTTTTGTGTGCATAAAAATAAAAAGGAGGAATATTTAAAAATGAAAGGGAAAAAACAGAAGAAAAGAGAAGAAAAAAGAATGAAAAGTAAATTACAAAGAACAGAAAACAAGCGGAATAACATTAATAGCCCTAGTAGTAACGATAGTAATATTAGTTATATTAGCAACGATAAGTTTAAATTTGTTATTTAATAAAAACGGAATAATAAAACAAGCACAACTTGCAAAAGAAATACAGGCTAATGCAGAAGCAAAATCAGCAGTAACATCATATTCAACTTTAAGAAAATATATTGGAACAAAGATAACATATTATAATCCAACAGCAGGTGCAAATACAATAGATCTAGAAAATGAACATTGTGTAGCATGGCTATGTGACCCTGACGTATGGAATAATAATTATAAAATAGATCAAGCAGATTATGCAATAGGGAGTCCAAGTGTAGAAATGTATATGAAAAGCATATAATGTATGGAAAACAGGAAATAAAGATGCAACAAATTTGATATGTAAGGTAGAAGGAGAAAATGGATATTCAGTAGGAGCAAATAATAGCTACAGGTCTGATATAGGATATGTTACAGACGAAAACGCTATTGAGTCAGGACCAAAAAATATATTTATGACATCAGGAGAAAACTATTGGTGGCTGGCTTCTCCCTCAGTTCGTGGTGCTAACAATGTTAGTTATATTAATGGATTCTATATAACTGTAAGCAACTACCAATATGATCGTGCACAAGGAGTTTGTCCTATAGTTTCTCTATAGTGTTAATTAGATAAATGTAAAACAGTTAATAATAAATATATATTTTAATATTAAAGTTAAAAAGAATCTAGAAGTAATTTGATAAAAATTTAATTTAGATTCTTTTATATTTTTGAAAACAATGAATAAATTTATTTACTTTTTCGCAATTTATATATATAATGTTTTTGAAAAAAACAAAAGATTTTAAGGAGGCTTTATATGAGCAATAAGTATGTATATCTATTTAAAGAAGGAAATGCATCAATGCGTGAATTATTAGGTGGAAAGGGTGCAAACTTAGCAGAAATGACTAACCTTGGACTTCCGATACCACAAGGATTTACAGTTACAACAGAAGCGTGTACACAATACTATAACGATGAACAAAAAATTTCAGAAGAAATTAAAACACAAATATTTAATACTTTATCAGAATTAGAAAAAATAACAGGTAAGAAATTTGGAAGTACAGAAAATCCATTATTAGTTTCTGTTCGTTCAGGAGCCAGAGCATCAATGCCAGGAATGATGGATACAATATTAAATCTAGGATTAAACGAGGATGTTGTAAACACATTGGCACAAAAAAATGAAAGATTTGCTTATGATAGTTACAGAAGATTTATTCAAATGTTTAGCGATGTTGTTATGGAAATACCAAAAGCTTTATTTGAAGAAGCTATTGACAAAATGAAACAAACAAGAGGAGTTAAATTAGATACAGAATTAACAGCAGATGACCTAAAAGAATTAGTAAAAATATTTAAAGACATATATAGAAAAAAACAGGGAAGTGAATTTCCTACAAATCCATCAGAACAATTAATTCAAGCTGTTGAAGCAGTATTTAGATCATGGAATAACCCAAGAGCAATAACTTATAGAAGATTAAATGATATTCCTGGGGACTGGGGAACAGCTGTAAACGTACAAGAAATGGTGTTTGGAAATATGGGAGATGACTGTGGAACAGGTGTTGCATTTACACGTAACCCTGCAACAGGTGAAAATAAAATATTTGGAGAATACTTAATGAATGCTCAAGGTGAAGATGTTGTAGCCGGAGTTAGAACGCCAGAGCCAATTGCAAAACTTGAAAGTACAAATAAAAAAGCTTATGACGATTTTATAATGTATGCTAATAAATTAGAAAGACACTATAAAGATATGCAAGATATGGAGTTTACAATTGAACATGGAAAGCTATTCTTTTTACAAACAAGAAATGGCAAAAGAACAGCAAATGCAGCGTTAAAAATTGCAGTTGATTTAGTAGATGAGGGAATGATTACAGAAAAAGAAGCAGTACTTAGAGTAGAGCCAAATCAATTAGATCAATTATTACATCCAAATTTTGATAGTGAAAAATTAAAAGAAGCAACACCAATAGCAACAGGTCTAGCAGCATCACCAGGAGCTGCAACAGGTAAAGTTGTTTTCACAGCAGAAAGAGCAGTGGAGTTGCATAATCAAGGTGAAAAAGACTTAATTCTAGTAAGACTTGAAACATCACCAGAAGATATTGATGGTATGAATGTATGCCATGGTGTATTAACAGTAAGAGGAGGTATGACATCGCATGCAGCTGTTGTAGCTCGTGGGATGGGAACATGCTGTGTAGCTGGATGTGGAGATATTTTGGTTTCAGAAGAAGATAAAACATTTACACTTGAAAATGGTAATAAATATCATGAAGGAGATTGGATTTCTTTAGATGGATCTACAGGAAAAGTTTATGGAGAAAAAATAGATACTATAGAGGCTTCTGTATCAGGAAACTTTGCAAAATTTATGGGATGGGCAGACAACTATAGACAAATGGAAGTAAGAGCAAATGCAGATACACCAAGAGATGCTAACCAAGCACGTAAATTTGGAGCACAAGGAATTGGATTGTGTAGAACAGAGCATATGTTCTTCGCACCAGAGAGAATTGCAGCTATAAGAGAGATGATAGTTTCAAAAACTGTAGAACAACGTAAAAATGCTTTAGAGAAAATTTTACCTATGCAAAGAGAAGATTTTGAAGGATTATTTAAAGCGATGGACGGTTTACCTGTTACTATAAGATTGTTAGATCCACCATTACATGAATTTTTGCCACACACAGACGAAGAAATAAGAGATTTAGCTAAAGACATGGACATGAGCTTTGAAGAATTAAAAAATGTAGTCACAGAACTTCATGAATTTAACCCAATGATGGGACATAGAGGCTGTCGTCTAGATGTAACATATCCCGAAATAGGAGAAATGCAAACAAGAGCAATTATACAAGCAGCAATAAATGTTTCAAAAGAAGGAATAAAAGTAAAACCAGAAATAATGATACCATTAGTTGGAGCTATTAAAGAATTAAAATATGTAAAAGATATTATAACTAAAACTGCAGTAGAAGTAATGGAAGAAGAAAATATGCGTGTAGACTACATGATTGGAACTATGATAGAGATACCTAGAGCTGCACTTTTAGCTGATGAAATTGCAAAAGAGGCAGAGTTCTTCTCATTTGGAACAAATGACTTAACTCAATTAACATTTGGATTTAGTCGTGATGATGCTGGAAAATTCTTAGGAGATTATTATGATAAGAAAATATATGAATTTGATCCATTTAAGAAAGTAGATCAAAATGGAGTAGGTAAATTAGTAGAAATGGCATCTGAATTAGGAAGAGAGGTAAGGCCAAATATTGAGCTTGGAATATGTGGTGAACATGGAGGAGAACCATCATCAGTAGAATATTGCCATAACATAGGATTAACATATGTATCTTGCTCACCATTTAGAGTTCCTATAGCGAGACTAGCAGCTTCACAAGCAGCAATAAAAAATCCAAGATAGTAAAATATTATAAAAAGGTACTTTACATAAAAGTACCTTTTTATAGCATGATTGACTTTTATTTTTATGTGTGATATTCTAAAGAATATAAATAGAAATATAAATAATAGAGGATGAAATGATAAATTTACTTTTGTGTGGGAATAAAAAGGTTTTTGATGGAGCACTTACACAACTTCTGTCTATTACTAATAGAACAAAAGAAACCATAAATTGTTATATATTCACAATGGATGCTTCAAGATTAAAACCAGAATATACATGTATAACAGATGAGCAAATAGACTTTTTAAATAAAGTGGTAAAATCAAAAAATAAAAATAATATAGTAAAAAAAATAGATGTTACCCAATTATATGAGCAAGAGTTTTTAAATTGTGCGAATGAAAGTGCATACTGTACGCCATATACATTACTAAGATTACTTGCAGATAAAGTACTTGATATACCAGATAAGCTGTTATATTTAGACATTGATATAATGGTAGGAGATGATATATCTAAGTTATATAATATTGATGTTTCAAAATATGAGTATGCTGCAGTAAAAGAAAAATATGGATCTTGGTTTATAAGACCAGATTATATAAATGCAGGTATGCTATTATTTAATATGAAAAAAATAAAAGAGACAGGTCTTTTAGAAAAAGCAAGAGAACTAATAAAAAAGAGAAAGTTACTATTTGCAGATCAAGATGCAATCTTTTGGTCAACAACTAAAAAATTGCTCTTGCCAAGAATTTATAACGAACAATCTAAGTTTAATAAAAAAGATACTGTAATTTGCCATTTTTGTAAAAGGTTAATGCTTAGGCCATATCCTCATACCGAAAATTACAAGCAGTGGCAGGTCGATGAAATACATAAATATTTAAAATGTTATTATTTTGACCAAGATCTAGAAGAATATTTAGAATTAAAAGAAGAATTTAACAAAGAAAATAAAAAAGAAATAAGAGGAGAACATGGAGAATAATTTAGAGGTAATACCAATATTTTTTGCAGTTGATGATGGATATATACCATTTTTAGCTGTTGCTTTACAGTCTTTAATAGAAAATTCATCAAAGAATTACTATTATTCAATTAAGATATTATATACAAATATTGAAGAGGAAAATAAACAGAAAATAAGCAAATATAAAAAAGAAAATGTAAACATAGAATTTGTTGACTTAAACTACTATATAAAAAAGGTTAAGGACAAATTATATACAAGGGACTATTATACAAAAACAACATATTTCAGATTGTTTATTCCAAATTTGTACCCACAATATGATAAAGCAATATATTTAGATAGTGATATTGTTGTATTAGGGGATATTGCTGAGCTATATAATGTAAATATGGGAAACAATCTAATTGCAGCAGCGCCAGATGACGTTATTCAAACGACTAAAGTTTTTCAAGAATATGCTGAAAAAGTTGTTGGAGTTGCAGATTATAGAAATTATTTTAATGCTGGAATTCTTCTAATGAATTTAGATGAATTTAGAAAATTTAACTTTCAAGAGAAATTTTTATACCTATTAGAGACAATAAAATTTACTGTAGCACAAGACCAGGATTATTTAAACAGATTGTGCAAAGGAAAGGTAAAGATAATAGACAAAGCGTGGGACAGAATGCCAATTGCAATAGATGATATGAAAGAGGAAGATATAAAAGTAATTCACTATAATTTAGCGTATAAACCATGGCATTTTGAAAATGTACTATATAAAGACTATTTTTGGAAATATGCACAAAAAACAGAATTTTATAAACAGATAGATGATATTAGAAAAAACTATACAGAAGAAGAAAGATTCAAAGATATGGAACAATATAAAAATTTACAAGACTTAGCTAAAAAAGAATCTGACTGTGTAGGCGATGATAGAAATTATAGAAAATCTAAGGAGAGCGCACTTCATAGAAAATATGGAAAATACTTCAAATACAAAAATTCATTAAGAGAGGAAAAAAACATTCCAAAATCACAAAGTAGATTAGAGGTTCTAAAAAAAATAGAAGACTTAGAAAAAAATGGCATTTTTGATGTAGATGTAGAAGAAGATCCACCTACAATACCATTAGATGCAAAAGACGTAGATTATCTTAAGCAAAAAGAAACTAGCAAGATAATGAGAAGGGTTGCAATTAAGGTAGGAGAAGGCTTTGTAAATGTTTTGATGAGGAACAACAAATTAATTATAAAGCAAATAAATGGAATAGAAAATTTGCAAAATGTAAAAACAGGTGCAATGATAACATGTAATCATTTTAATCCTTTTGACTCATTTACGGTTGAAAAAGTTTTTAGGATTTCTGGACAATCGAAATCAAAAAAATTATATAAAGTAATAAGAGAAGGAAATTATACAAACTTTTCAGGATTATATGGTTTCTTCTTTAGAAATTGTGATACATTACCATTAAGCTCAAACAAGAAAACAATGGTAGCTTTTATGAAAGCAGTAGATACAATATTAAAAAGAAAAGACTTTATATTAATATATCCAGAACAAAGTATGTGGTGGAATTATAGAAAACCAAAGCCTTTGAAAGATGGAGCTTTTAAAATAGCTGCAAGAAACAATGTTCCGGTTATACCTATTTTTATTACTATGCAAGATAGTGAAATAATAGGAGATGATGGATTTCCAGTTCAGGAGTATATTGTTAATATTGAAGAACCAATATATCCAGACGAGAAATTATCAGAAAAAGAAAATGCTAATATTATGAAAGATAAAAATTTTGAAGTATGGAAAAAGGTATATGAAGAATTTTATAATATGCCACTTCAGTATAATACTATAAAAGAAGACGATAAGGAATTTATAGATGAATAATAAAAAAATAATTTATTATAAAGATGAATTAAATGATGAATTTTCTAAAGCAAAAATAATACCAAGAGAGATAAATGAAAATTATAAATACGAGCATAAAAACCCTTTGTGGAATTTATGCTCTCTGGTATTACAAAACATTTTAAGTGTACCCATAAAAACTTTATATGCTAAGGTAAAATTTAAAATAAAGTATGTTGGCAGAGAAAAATTAAAGCCTTATAGAAATATGGGTTATTTTATATATGGAAATCATACCCAACCATTTGCAGATACATTTATACCAAGTATTCCAATATACCCAAAAAGAAATTTTTTTATTGTAAACCCAGAAAATGTCTCAATGAAGCCATTTGAAACAGCAGTGGAAATGCTAGGAGCTTTACCGATACCAGGCAACAAAGCTGCAATGAAAAAATTCCTTGAATCAATAAAGAAAAAAATAAGAAAAGGACATGCTATTACAATATACCCAGAGGCACATATATGGCCTTATTATACAAGAATTAGACCTTTTAAATCGGTTTCTTTCAAATATCCTATAGAATTAGGGGTACCTTCATTTTGTATAACAAATACATATCAAAGATATGGAAAACGTAAAGACAGAATACAGATAGTAAGCTATATTGATGGTCCGTTTTTCCATAATCCAGAGTTAAGCAAGAAAGACATGCAGCAAGACCTAAGGAACCAAATTTATAATTGTATGGTAGAAAGAAGCAAGAATAGTAATATTGAATATATAGAATATAAAAAGGCGAGTAATTAAAAAGAGGGTTCCTGTTTTAGGACACCCTCTTTCTAGCGCGATTATCTTCTATTATTTTACAGCCATTTTCTAAATAATAGGCTATTATTATATTTACTTATAATAATTAAAGCAAAGTAATTTTATTTTTTGTTTTCTTAATTATTTTCTCATCTTTTAATCTTTTAATTTCTCGCATCATAGCTGTTCTATCGATAATTAAATAATCAGATAGGTCAGTTAATGAAAACGGAAGTTCAAAGGTTTTACTATTATTTTTAATTGATAAATTATTAAAATATGTTAAAAGCTTTTCTCTTACACTTTTATTTGTCAATAGTAGCATCCTAAAGTTTTGCTCTGCAATACTATGTAAGATTAAATCAGGCAAATTCCTCAATAGATCAATATGATAAGAACAATCTAAAGTGCAACGCTCTGCAGTATCATAAGGATAAAATAACACTTTAGCTTTTTTATTTGCTAAAACAAACAACTCTCTATCCATATATATTTTGAATAAAGCTTCACCAAAAATATCATTCTTTTTATAATAATAAAGAATTTTTTTATTTCCATCTTTATCGTATGTAATTAATTGTGCTTCACCTTCTAACAATATACAGAATTGATTTCTTTTTGTTAAGAAAGTAGTAATTACTTCATTTGCTTGAAATTCTTTAGTTTCACATAATCTACAATTTGTCTTCAATTTGTTAACGAAATTGTCAACATCAAAATTCTTTTTCATAAAAAACCACCATATTAATAATATATCACAAAATAGTTGCCATGGCAACAGACAAAAAATAAAATATTGTTTTATTCAGCTATTTCTATGATAAAAAACTTGTAACAAAATTGTAATAAAAGATTTTTTACTAGAGATATGAGGGAAAAGAGAAAAAAATAAAATAAAAAACAAATTTGTTGCATTTGCAACAGAAAATAAATATAGTTACGATATAATTAAAACATAAGAATTGAGGGGGAGGATTATTAGAAATGAAAATCATAAAAAGAGACGGAACAATTGTTGATTATAATTCAGATAAAATAAGAATTGCAATTGGTAAAGCTAATAATGAAGTTTCTAGAAAAGAAAAGGCTTCAGATGAACAAATAAATGAAATAATAGGATATATTGAAGATTTAAAGAAATCAAGAATATTAGTAGAAGACATACAAGATATAATTGAACAAAAATTGATGGAATTAAATAAATACCAATTAGCAAAAAAATATATTACATATCGTTATACAAGAGAATTAGTTAGAAAAGCAAATACAACAGATCAATCTATTAAAGAATTAATTGAAGGAGAGAGTGAATACTGGAATAACGAAAATTCTAATAAAAACGCAACTGTAGTTACAACACAAAGAGATTATTTAGCTGGTATTACAAGTACAGATATTACCAGAAGATTTTTATTACCAGAAGATATTGTAAAAGCACATGACGAAGGAATAATTCATTTTCATGATGCCGACTATTTTGCACAAAATGCATTACATAACTGCGATTTAATTAACTTAGAAGATATGTTACAAAATGGAACAAATATTAATGGCGTTATGATCGAAAAACCTCATAAATTCTTAACTGCAATGACTATTGCTACTCAGATAATTACTGCAGTAACATCTAGTCAATATGGTGGGGCAACAGTTACAATGACACATCTTGCTCCATTTGTAAGAGATAGTTACAACTTTTATTTAAAAAGATATAAAAATAGAAATTTATCACAAGAGCAATGTGAAAAGTTTGCAAAAGAAGATTTAGCAAAAGAAATAAAAGATGGAGTTCAAACATTCCAGTACCAAATTAATTCAATGACTACAACAAATGGTCAATCACCATTTTTAAGTGTTTGTTTTTATTTGGGTGAAACAAAAGAGTATAAAGAAGAATTAGCAATGATTATAAAAGAATTCTTAGAGCAAAGAATCCAAGGAATGAAAAACGAGAAGGGTGTATATATTACTCCTGCTTTCCCAAAATTGTTATATGTATTAGAGGAAGACAATATACATAAAGATAGTAAGTATTGGTATTTGACAGAGCTTGCTGCAAAATGTACAGCTAAGAGAATGGTACCTGATTATATTTCTGAAAAGAAAATGCTAGAGTTGAAAGTAGATAAGGATGGAAATGGAAATTGTTATCCTTGTATGGGATGCCGATCATTCTTAACACCTTATATTGATCCTAAAACAAATAAACCTAAATATTATGGAAGATTTAACCAAGGTGTTGTAACAATAAATCTAGTTGATGTTGCATTATCATCAGGAAAAAATATAGATAAATTCTGGAAGATTTATGAAGAAAGACTAGAGTTATGTCATAGAGCATTACAAAAAAGACATGAGAGATTAGCAAAAGCAACAAGTGATGTTGCACCTATATTGTGGCAACATGGTGCTTTGGCAAGACTAAAAAAAGGTGAGAGTATACACCCATTATTACATGGTGGATATTCAACAATATCATTAGGTTATGCAGGTCTTTATGAGTGCGTAAAATATATGACAGGGCATAGCCATACTGATAATGGCGCAGGTAAAGAATTTGCAGTTGAAGTTATGCAAAAAATGGACGATAAATGTAAAGAGTGGAAAGAAAAAGAGGATATTGACTATAGTGTATATGGAACTCCAATAGAATCAACAACATACAAATTTGCAAAATGTTTAAAAGATAGATTTGGAATTGTAAAAGGTATAACAGATAGAAATTACATTACAAATTCTTATCATGTACCAGTATTTGAAGAAATCGATGCTTTCTCTAAATTGAAATTAGAAAGTGAATTCCAAAAATTAAGTCCAGGTGGTGCAATTTCTTATGTTGAAACACCTAACCTACAAAATAACTTGGAAGTTGTTATACAAATAATTCAATTTATTTATGACAATATAATGTATGCAGAATTAAACACAAAATCTGATTATTGCCAACAATGTGGATATGACGGAGAAATATTAATTGATGATAACCTAGAATGGTATTGTCCAAATTGCGGAAATAGAGATCATAATACATTAAATGTTGCTAGAAGAACTTGCGGATATATAGGAAGCAATTTCTGGAATAAAGGAAGAACACAAGAAATAAAAGAAAGAGTGCTTCACATTGACAATAAAGATGATGAATAAAATAATGTAAGAAGGAATTGACTATGAGATACAATAAGATTAGAAAAATGGATATTTCAGATGGACCTGGTGTAAGAGTATCAATTTTTATGCAAGGGTGCACATTTAATTGCAAAAATTGTTTTAATCCAGAAACACATGATTTTAATGGTGGAAAAGAATTCACAGATTCTACTATCAACAGAGTTTTAGAATTATGTGATAATGAAAATGTAGAAGGCTTATCTATTTTAGGAGGAGAACCAATGAATCCTAAAAATATAGAAGGAACTACAAGATTAGCAAAGGCTTTTAAGGAAAAGTTTCCAAATAAAAATATATGGGCATGGTCTGGTTTTAAATTTGACAGAGACTTAAAAGATAAGGAAGTCCTAAAATATATAGATGTATTAGTAGATGGACAATATGTTGATGCTCTTCATGATCCTACATTAGATTGGAGAGGATCTTCTAATCAAAGAGTTATAAATGTTCAAGAAAGTTTAAAAGAACATAAAGTTGTTTTAAAAGAAAAAGGCTTAATATAGGTTATAGGCATTGCAAGGGGAAAATAAAAATGAAGGATAAAGGCAAATTTATTAAGAACTTATTGATTTTTGTGTTACTAATTATACTAACATTCTATATTTTGCTAAAAGATCAAAATATATTAGAAATATTTAGTATCATATCATCAATTAAAATACAATATATATTAGTTGGAATACTGTGCATGGCAATTTATATAATACTTGAGGCTGTTAATATAGGAAGAACTTTAAAAGCATTAAATGAGAAAAGCAATTTTTTAAGTAATATAAAATATGCTCTTATAGGTTTTTTCTTCAGTGCTATAACACCAGCAGCAAGTGGTGGTCAACCCATGCAAATATATTACATGTATAAAGACAATATATCTATTTCAAATTCAACATTAGCTTTACTATTAAATTTGCTAAGTATGCAAATATCAACCATTGGAATAGCATTAGTTAGCTTAATATTTAATTATGGATATTTAAACAATTTTTTAATAGCATGTTTTGTGTTAGGAGTATTTCTTAACTCAACTGCATTAATATTATTATTAATAGCTATATTTTCAAAAAGAATGTCGGCAGGATTAATAAATATTGTAATAAAAGTTTTAAGATTCTTTAGAATAAAGAATATAGAACAGAAAAAAGAAAAATTTGAATATGAATTAAAGCAATATCAAGAAAATGCAGTATTTGTACGAAACAATGTTAGATTAATATTAAAAACTTTAGTGACTACACTAATTCAATTCTTGATATATTACAGTATCACATATTGGGTATATTTATCATTTGGATTTACAGAGCATAACATATTGCAATTAATTTCAATGCAATCAGTGTTATACGCAACAGTTTCAGGTATTCCATCACCGGGAGCGGTTGGCGTAAGTGAAGGAGCATTTATGCAAATATTTAGACAGATATATCCAGAAACAACAATTAGTAGTGCTGTTTTACTAAATAGAGGGATAAATTTCTATTTATTTGTTCTTGTTAGTGGAATAGTAATAATCATAAATCAATTAAGAATGAACAGGGAAGATAAAGTAAGGGAATAAATATAAAGGAGAAAACTCTTTAATGTAGTTTTCTCCTTTTGTAATTGTATAGGAAAAACTTAAGTTCTTTATATATGCAATAAAGATAAGTCTAATTTACAATTCAATTTTAGGCTGATACCTTTCAAGCCACATGTTAACCTGGCAAAGATATGCCATGAGCTGAGGACCTGTCATAAGTTGACCAAACCATGGTCTTGTGAAAGCATTTCCATCAGTATCTAATATTTCCAGAATATATTCACGATTTAATAAATTATTGATAGGAGCATTTTTGTCCTCCATTATTTTGCTTAGCATTTCTTTTACTTTTTTTAAATAAGTCGGATTCCAGGTTTTAGGATATGGACTTTTTTTTCTATCAACAATTTCAGAAGGGAGGATATCCTTCATAACATAACGTAATAAGCCTTTTTCTCTACCATTTAAAGATTTCATTTCCCATGGAATATTCCATACATACTGAGCCAATCTATAATCACAGAAAGGAACTCTTATCTCAAAACCGTTATACATACCCATCTTATCTGACCTATCCAATAAAGTCTGCATAAACCAATTTAGTGTAAGATGTGATATCTTTCTTTTTTCTGCTGTTTCAGAAGTATCATCATCTAAGATTTCAACATTAGATAAACTTTCATTATAACGAAAATCTATATATTCTTTTAAATCCACTTTCTCAGCTATACTTGGATTTAATAGTTGTTGCCTTTCTTGCAATGCGATAGACCAAGGAAACGTTCCGCTTCTTAAAGCATCTTCTCTAAAGAACCATGGATATCCTCCAAAAATTTCATCAGCACATTCACCAGTAAGTGTAACAGTTGCTTCATTTTTAACATGTTTACAGAATAACAATAAAGAAGAGTCTACATCAGCCATACCGGGAAAATCTCTTGCAATCATTGCATCCTCTAAATTGTTAGCAAGTTCAGGAGTATCTAAAATGACAGTATGATGATTTGTTCCAAGTTTATGACGCATTAAATCTATATAGTAATTATCAGAATTTGGCTGAAAATCAGTTTTTACAAAATTCTTATCATTATCTACATAATCAACAGAATAAGTATTTAAAGGGGGAAGGTTATGCTCTTTGCAATAATTAGCAGCATATAAACCTATAATACTTGAATCCAATCCACCCGATAAAAAAGTACAAAGAGGAACGTCAGACACTAACTGCCTTTTTATAGCGTCTTCCAATAAATAACGTACTGTCTCACAAGTTTTTCCTAAACTGTCAGTATGAGGTTTACTAACTAGTTTCCAATACTGGTGAAGTTCAATTTCATTATTAAAATATGATAGTTTATGAGCAGGTTTTAGCTCATAAATATTTTTAAAGGCAGTCGTTCCTGCTGTATGTGCAGGACCAATACCAAATAGTTCACAAATTCCTTGTTTATCTAATCTGGCAGATATACCAGGAAATTTTAAAATTGCTTTTATCTCAGAGGCAAATATAAAATGATTATTTATAAAACAATAGTATAATGGTTTTACACCAAAATGATCTCTAGCCATAAAAAGCCTCTTGTTTTTAGAATCCCACACAGCAAAAGAGAAAATACCATTTATCTTGTTAACCACATTCTCTTTAAAACAAATATAAGCCTTTAGTAAAACTTCTGTGTCAGAATGGCTATCAAACGTAAAGCCATATTGCTTTAATTCTTCACGAAGCTCTTTCGTATTATATAATTGTCCGTTATATACAAGAGTATATGTATTTCCCATATACTCATAAGTCATAGGTTGCTTACCACCATCAGGATCAATAACAATTAATCTCCTGTGACCTAATAATATATTATCCTCTGTATAGTAACCACATTCATCTGGACCACGGTTACTTAGAGTTTTGTTCATGTCAATGATAATTTGTTTTTTATCAGAAATATTCTGTTTTAAATTTACAATACCTACAAAACCACACATAAAACCAATCCTTTCATATATTTTCTCATATAGGTATCATATGTTATTTATAATATTTTGTTGCTATTCGAAGTAAATAAAAATATAAGTATTGACAAAGTGTAAAAAAATTAGTATAATTTTATAGTATCAATTTTGAGACGCTATGTAAATAGATATATACAATAGATAACAGTCAAGGGGGGAATTAAAATGGCACAACCAAAAAGAAGATGGTCTAAAGCAAGAACTGGTTTAAAAAGATCAACATGGAAATTAGAAAACCAAAATTTAGTTGAATGTTCACATTGTCATGAACTAATAAAACAACATAGAGTATGTCCAACTTGTGGATACTATGATGGAAAAGAAGTAGTTGCTAAATCAGAAAATTAATTATAAAATAAGTTAACAGCATTATATATGCTGTTTTTTTATTGCAAAAAAAAATAAAGTTTGATAATATATAATATATTAGATTTTAGGAGAAAAACAAACAAATGAAAGATATAAAAGAATACATAAATAATAATAAATGGATAAAATATCTGATAATTTCAATAATAGGTATAATTGTGTCAATACCTCTATTTTGGATTCAAATAAAAGAAACAGATGATGGTTGGTTTCATTTAATACGATTAATTGGACTGGATAATTCTATTCAAGATAGTAGTTTTCCTTTCTTAATTGCACCATATTTATGTAGAAACTTTGGATATAGCATAAATGTATTCTATCCACCAATAGTTACATATGTTCCATATATAATAGGGGCAATTCTAGGAAGCTTTAATATAGGACTAAAAATATTTACAAGTTTGACAATAATATTCTCAGGAATATTCATGTATAATTTCGTAAATGAAGTAACAAAAAATGATAAGATTTCTTTTTTGGCAGCATTTGTTTATATGGTAATACCTTACAGGTTTGAAGTTATTTACAATAGATTTGCAATAGGAGAATTCACGGCATTTGTTTTTATACCTATAGTATTCCAAGGACTATATAATTTATTAAATGGCGATAGAAAAAAACATTTTTACATTGCAATAGGTGCAATAGGATTGCTCCTTTCACATACAATTTCCACATTATATACTGCTTTGTTCTGTGCAATTTATGTAATATATAATATAAAGAAATTCTTTAATAAAGATGTAATAAAAAAATGTATAGTTAATGTAGTGTTTATCTTATTAGTATCTGCATTTTTTATCATTCCAATGTTTGAGTTTAAAGGACAAGCAAAATATTCAATCTTTGAACCTACTATTATGAAAACGAGTGGAAAATATACACAAAGGAATGCTATAGAATTATGGCAATTATTAAAAGATAAAGGTGAAAAAAATGGAGTATCATTTGTAGTTGGTGTACCTACATTAGTTATGTTTTTCATAAGCATACTAGCATATAAACACATTGATAAAACAAAAAGAAACTTCTGGATTGAAAATTTCATATTTGGAATATTATCACTATTTATGTGTACAAAAGCTTTTCCATGGCTACATATGCCACAGATTCTATGCAATATTCAATATCCTTGGAGGTTAATAGGCTTTGCAATGTTTTTCTTTGCACCTGTCTTTGCAATAAACATTTACTATCTTTTAGAACTTATAAAAAAAGAAAAGATTAAAAAAATTGTTTATATTATAGTTATAGCCATAATTTTGGTATTCACTATACTTAGATTAAGCATATACCCAGTGCCTGGCAATACAAGTTTGGACGAGATAGATGAAAAAAGTTTAAGAGAAGATTCAAAGATTTCTCATCTTAGTCTAATCAGAGATTATTTACCTCTTAACGCAATATTGAAACAGCATACATACATGATTTACAGAACTGATAACGTATATGTCTTAGATGGAGAAGCAACGATTAAAAATGAGGATAAAGATGAATTAAATATGACATTTGATATAATAGATGCCAGTAAAAATTCGGTTTTAGAGTTGCCATACATCTTTTATCCGGGATATAATGTAATATTAAAACAAGATAATGAGATTAGTACAAATCTTTATACAGAAGAATCTAAAAATGGATTTTTAAAGGTTACACTGCCAGAAGATGTAAAAAAAGGAACTATCACTATAAAATATACTGGCACGACAATAGAAAAAATATCATATATAATCTCAGCATTTTCTCTAATTGGATTTATATCGTATATTATATATTATAAAAATAAGACGAAAAAAGAGGATTTAAATATAGATGAAAGAAAAAATTAAAAGTTATATTTTTATTGTTATAGTATCAATTATAGTATCTATTCCACTATATAAAGCAGACTTTAACATTTTGGTTGATGATGGAATACAGCATGTGTGTAGACTTATGGGGACATACCAATCAATTAATGAAGGACAAACATTTCCTGTAATCATGTCCAATTTTTGCAATAATTTTGGATACTCTTGGAACATATTCTATAGCCCTATTACAGCATATGTACCGCTTCTATTTAGATTAATTACAGACTCATACATAAACTGTTTAAAAGCATTTATTTTATTACTTACCATCTTAACTGGAATTTCAATGTATGAGTGTGTTTATAAAATAACAAAGAACAGATTAATTGGATTATTGGCATCTACAATATATATTTTTGCACCATATAGGCTAACAGATATATACAAAAGAGTTGCAATAGCAGAAACTGCGTCATTTATTTTTTTACCAATGATATTTCAAGGTGCTTATACTATCTTTGACGATGAAGAAACAGGAAAGAAAAAATCAGGTTTGCTTTTAATATTTGGAGCAACAGGATTAATATTAACACACACGGTTATTGCAATGTATACAGCTATTTTTGGATTTCTGTATGTAATTATAAACATAAAAAAATTAAAGGATATGAATATAATAAAAAAATTATTAATTGTTTTAATTTTTACTATTAGTATAACTAGTTTTTTCTGGGCACCAATGCTTGAACATAAATTAAATACAGAATATGAAGTATTTAAAGAAGGACGAATGGAAAGATCTATATATTACGAATTGGACTTATTAGATCTTGTTTATACAGAACATGGAACAAGAACGTATCAAATAGGGCTTGTTACAATAATAGGAATTATTCTTACTCTTTTAGCATTTAAAAAGATAGATAAAAGATATAAAAAAATATATATCTTTTCACTAGTTGCTGGTATATTTAGTATTATCATGGCAATGAAATGGTTTCCATTTGAAAAGTTACCAAGTATTTTAAAATTATTGCAATTCCCATACAGAATGTTAGAATTTTCATCATTTTTCTTAGCTATAGTGGCAAGTATAAATTATGGAATATTAATTAAAAATTTTAGAGCAAGAGATGTTTTTGTGTTAAGTTGTATAATAATACTTTTGGTGGTTCCATTAAAGAACAATATAGAATATAAAGAAGTAAAAGAAGATAAATTATGGCCAGCTGTTCCAGTTTCACAATATACAGGAAGAGTACATGCTGGATGTGCGACTTTTGAATATTTACCAAGTAAGGCATTTGAAAATTTAAATTATGTTAAAACTAGAGAGAATAGAGTATATGTATTACAGGGAGAATCAAGCGTATATAACGAGCAAAAAAATGGATGTAATATGTCATTTGATATTTCAAACGTAAAAGAGGGAACAATTTTAGAACTTCCATATATATATTATCTTGGATATTCAGTAACACTAAAAGAAACTGATAAAACAAGTGTAAAATTAAATACAGAAGAATCGAAAAATGGATTTATACAAATACAAATAAATAAAGATATAACAGATGGAAAAATAGAAGTAAAATATGAAGGTTCATTAATAATGAAAATATCAATGTGTGTTTCAATTTTATCATTCACATTGCTTATGATTTACTATCTAAAAACTTTAGAGAAAAATGAAAACGCAAAAACAGAAGTTGTAACAGAATAAAGAAACGGAAAATAGCAAGAATTCCTTGCTATTTTTTTTTATGTATAGTAAAATATTAGTTGAATAAAAAGAGGTGAAGTATATGAGCAAACCAACAGTAGCAATAGTTGGAAGACCAAATGTAGGTAAATCTACATTTTTTAATTATATTGTAGGAAAAAGAATATCAATAGTAGAAGATACACCAGGGGTTACAAGAGATAGAGTTTATGCAGATGCTAACTGGAGAGGTAGAAATTTTACATTAATTGACACAGGCGGAATTGAACCTGAATCTGATGATGTTATACTATCTCAAATGAGAGAACAAGCTAACTTAGCAATCTCAATGGCAGATGTAATAATATTTGTTACAGACATAAAACAAGGGATAACAGCAGCTGACAATGATATTGCATTAATGCTTAGAAAGTCAAAAAAACCAATAGTTTTAGTATGTAATAAGGCAGACAACTATGGAAAAGTACCAGATGAATTATATGAATTTTATAACCTAGGATTAGGAGAACCTCATAGAGTTTCTTCTGTTAATGCAATAGGAATAGGTGATGTGTTAGATGCAATTTATGATGAATTGCCACCAAAAAGTGAAGACGAAGAAGACGACGATGTTATTAAGGTAGCAATTATAGGAAAACCAAATGTTGGAAAATCATCACTTGTTAACAAAATCTTAGGAGAAAAAAGAGTTATCGTAAGTGATATCGCAGGTACAACAAGGGATGCAATTGATTCTGAATTTGAAAATGAATTTGGAAAATATGTATTCATAGATACAGCCGGAATTAGAAAAAAGAATAAAGTATCAGAAAAATTAGAAAAATATAGTGTTATGAGAAGCTTACTAGCAGTAGAAAGAGCCGATGTATGTCTTTTGATGATAGATGCAAATGAAGGTGTAACAGAACAAGATACAAAAATAGCAGGGGAAGCACACGAAGCTGGAAAAGGCATTATAATAGTAGTAAATAAATGGGATGAATATGAGAAAGATAATGGAACTGTAGAAAAATATAAAAAGCAAGTATATGACAAATTGTCATATTTATCATATGCACCAATATTATTTATATCAGCGAAAACCGGTCAAAGAGTAAACAAACTTTTTGAGTTGATTAATAGCGTGGCAAGTCAAAATGCTATGAGAGTATCTACATCTGTATTAAATCAAGTATTAAATGAGGCGATTGCGATTGTACAACCTCCAACAGATAAAGGAAGAAGACTAAGACTATTTTACATGACACAGGCAAGTACAAAGCCACCAACATTTGTTGTGTTTGTTAATGATAAAGATTTATTTCATTTTTCATATGAAAGATATTTAATAAATCAAATAAGAAAAGAATTTGATCTAACTGGAACACCAGTTAGAATGATTGTACGAGAGAAAAGTGAAAAAGAGGGGGAATAGAGTATGATACCATATATTATAATTGCAGTTATTGCATATTTAATAGGTAGTATTAATTTTTCAGTTATTATAAGTAAAAAAGTAGCTGGATTTGATGTAAGAGAAAAAGGAAGCGGAAATGCAGGAAGCACAAATGTACTAAGAACAGTAGGGAAAAAAGCTGCAATAGTTACTTTAATTTGTGATATTTTAAAAGGAGTAATTTCTATATTACTTGCAAAACTTATGGGAAATATATGGGGAGAATTAGACAAAGAATTACTAATACAGTTGGCTGGAATATTTGTTATATTAGGACATACATTTCCAATCTTCTTTAAATTTAAAGGGGGCAAAGGAGTTGCTACATCTTTAGGAGTTATTCTTACAACAAACTGGCAAATAGGTTTAATATGCTTAGTATTTGCTTTAGTGTTAATGGCACTAACACAAATGGTATCTGTAGGATCAGTAGCAGCTGCAATATTATATCCAGTATTAACTATTTTTATGGCTGGAAGTTACACTATCTCAGCTATAGTAGTTGCAGTTTTGGTAGTTTTTAATCATAGAGAAAATGTGAAGAGAATATTAAGCGGAACAGAAAACAAAATAAGTTTTAAAAAGAATTAAAACAAGGAGAGTAATATGAAGAAAATATGTATTATAGGAAGTGGCAGTTGGGGAGTAGCACTTGCAATTCATACAGCTAAAATGGGAAATCAAGTTAAAATCTGGTCATTTTTAGAAGAGGAAGCAGATTTAATTAATAATAAGAGAAAATGCAAATTTCTACCAGGCATAACAATTCCAGAAAATATAACTTGTACAACTAATATAGAAGATGCAGTAAAAGGAAGCGATATAATCCTACATGTTACACCTTCGAAGTTTACAAGAGAAACAATAAAAAAGTACAAACAATATGTAGAGGATCAACCTGTTATCATTTGTTCTAAAGGATTTGAAAAAGATACTTTATATACATTAAGCGAAGTAGCATCTGAGGAAATGCCAAATGCAAAAATAGGAGTATTCACAGGCCCAAGTCATGCTGAAGAAGTATCTTTGGAAATACCAACAGCAATAGTAATTGCTTCTAAAAATATGGACATACTATATAATATACAAGATACATTCATGAATGAAAACATGAGAATATATACTACTTCAGACGTAATAGGAGCAGAACTAGGTGGAGCATTAAAAAACATTATTGCTTTTTGTGCTGGAATAACATCTGAATTAAATTTAGGAGATAACACAACAGCTGCTTTAATTACAAGAGGTCTAACAGAAATTTCAAGATTAGGTGTGGCAATGGGTGGAAACCATAATACATTTTATGGTTTGTCTGGATTAGGAGATTTAATAGTTACGTGTTTAAGTGAACACAGTAGAAATAGACAAGCTGGAAAATGTATTGGAAGAGGTTTATCTGTAGAAGAAACTCAAAAAGAAGTTGGTATGACAATAGAAAGCATCGATAACATAGAAGTTGCATATGAATTATCAAAAAAATATAATATTGAAATGCCAATTGTAAGTACAGTATATAATGTATTATATAATGGATTAAAACCATCAGAAGCAGTAAAAATGCTTATGACACGTGAAAAAAAATGTGAATAAAATAGCAGATAGATAATAATAAAAACAAATCTACCATGGATATCTTTCATAAATGTAACGAATTAGTTTATCAGCATTTTGATCTGTTACATTAATGAAAACATCTTTATCTAAGCTGATCCACATATTAATTTTATATTGATCATTATTTTCAATAAAAGTACCAATCATATCTACAATTTCAAGTGGATTTTGGTACTTTTTTTGCCACTCTAATAAATTATTTTTTTCTATAATTTGGTTATCTTTTTTAGAAAAGAAACTTTTTAAAAATCTATTAATTTCATTTTCTGTATTACTATATAACATTACGATTAATTCCATCAAAATCCTCCAAAAAATTTATTTATATATAGTATTTTTCAAATATAAATAATAATACCAGAGAATAAAAGGCAATTTTTTTGGTAATAATATGAACAATAAAAAAGATGAATTTGCTAAAAAAAGTAAATTTTAACAAATGGAGGTTTTTTCCAATATATGAAAAAATATATTATAACAATTGCAGTGATTTTAGGTGTTATGCTTATTATGTTTGGAAGCTATTATATATATAGTAATACAAGCTCTCAAGAAGATGTAGCTACTTTAAAATCAAAAGCCGATGAAGAAATAAAATATTTAGATTCTGTTATTGTTTCAATAATGAATAAATTTAATAATATTACTTATGCAAATTACAAAATAGTTGAAGAGAAAGCAACTTCGCAAAATCAAAATCAAAAAAATAGCTCAGTAAAAAGTATAGAAAGCCAAGAATGGCAATCTGGAGGAAATAACAAAGATAATTCACAAGAAAATTCAATAGAAAATACTATTACTAATATTAACATGGATTATAGTAGTATACTGGTAAATTCAGACAATAAAAAAATTGAATGGAACTATATAAAAAAAGAAATTGAGAAGATGTATAGCACGTGGACAACAGTATTAATAGATTTAAATGCTTTAAATGTTAATAATACAAATTTATTAAAATATAATTCAACATTAGATGATATAACACAAGCCTTAGAAAATGAAGATAAGAAAACGTCTATGATAAAACTAGCAGATTTGTATAGCTTATTAGTTTCATATATAAAGGAATATTCAAGTAATAACAAGCTTATTCAGATTCTTGATACTAAGTCAAATATTCTATATGCATATTCTTTTGCAGAATATGATGATAAATGGTCAGAAATGAAAAACTACACAGACAAGGCTCAGAACGTATATAATAATATTATAAACAACGAACTAAAAAATAATGATTCTACAAACAATATAAATAAAGCGTATGTACTGCTAAATGAAATTAGCAAAAGTACAAGCAGAAAAAACAAAAATATTTTTTATATTAATTATAAAAATTTAATGAAGGAACTTGAGATTATTCAGCTATAAGCGTATTTTAGATGTGGCATAATGATTTGACTAAATTAATCTTTTGTAGTAAAATAGTAAAAGAGTAAATTGAATAGTCGCGTATAGCAATACTGAAAAGTAGCGTACGAGGAAAGTCCGGGCTCCAAAGAGCAATGATGCTGGATAACGTCCAGTGAGGGAAACCTTAAGGAAAGTGCAACAGAAAATAACCGCCTATTTATAGGCAAGGGTGAAAAGGTAGGGTAAGAGCTTACCGCTGATATGGTGACATATTGGGTCAATGTAAACCCCATCAGGAGCAACACCGAGACAAGAAGGCTAAGACTGCTCGTCATCTTCTTAATTTGGTGGCATGAGATATATAGCAATATATATACTAGATAAATGACTATTCTAGACAGAACCCGGCTTACAGATTTACTTATTTATATATGAAAACAGATAGGTATTTACTATCTGTTTTCATTTTTTATATAAGCTTTTTTATATCTTCTGGTAAAGGAGCGATATAAGTAACTGGAATATTAAAAATAGGATGAATAAAACTTGTTTTGTAAGAATGTAAAGCCTGTCTATTTATTAGTTCTGAAGAATTACCATACAGAGTATCACCTAAAAGTGGGTGGTTAATGTACATCATATGAACTCTAATTTGATGAGTCCTACCAGTTTTTAATTTGCATTTTACAATAGAATATGTATTAGAATCGATACTTTTTT
This sequence comes from uncultured Clostridium sp., assembly GCA_902406115.1. Taxonomy (GTDB): domain Bacteria; phylum Bacillota; class Clostridia; order TANB77; family CAG-508; genus CALXVA01. The sequence goes on from CABPCL010000004.1 coordinate 64,252, forward strand.
CATCTAAAACTTTATAACTAGTTATTGCAATATCACCATTAGGGTCAATACATCTTTCGATAATACTATTTTCTTTTCTAGCAATAGGAGCATTTATTAAGCCTTCTTTTTCTTTAAAAGTACCTTCACAGATTGCAAGGTATTCTTTAGAAAACATATTAGTTTTCATTTGTTTTATGAGACATTCTTGAATGTATTCACTCTTGGCGAAAATGACTATTCCAGACGTATCTTTATCTAATCTATTAACTGGTCGTATTTTTCTATTAAGTCCAATAGAATCAAAATAATATTTTACTCCATTAGAAATGCTATCTTCAAAATGATCCATAGATGGATGGATTGGAAAGCCGGAAGGTTTATTTATGATTAAATAAGCCTCATCTTCGTAAATTACATCAAGATACATTTTAGTAGCCATTATGTTAGAATTATCTTCTTCAAAATCAAGAATTACTTCTATTATATCATTTGGATGTACTGCAGAATTAACAGATGTAACCTTTGAATTTAGTAAAATTTTTTCTTGCCTTTTTAATTTTAATAAAAGTCTATCCGAAATTTGAAATTTTACTTTTAATACTTCTTTTACATTAAAAAAAACATCATTTTGATCAATCATGTAGGACAATTTCATATCTATACAATTTCCTTCTAATTTATTTATTATATATAAATTATTTTATCATAAGAAATCACATTTATCTACATAAATTAATAATATGATAAGAGGTGGAGAAGATGGCTTTTTCAGATAGAGAACTATTAGCTAGAATAGTACAATGCGAAGCGGGAGGAGAGCGGAGATAATCGGTATGAAAGCAGTTGCCACTGTTGTAATGAATAGAGTTAATGTATCAGAAGGAGAATATTCAAGAATATCGCAAGGAGGAAGTATACGTAATATAATTTTCCAAGCGGGTCAGTTCGATTGCACAAGGGAAACCATACGAAATGAGTATAATCCACAGAATATATATAATATGGTACCAACAGATATTCATTATAATATAGTGGATTGGGCTTTGGCAGGTAATAGGCTAAACGAAATAGGGGAATGTTTATGGTTTTTAAACCCATATAGCCCTATATGTTTGAACACATTTCCTTACAATGGTTCTGGAACTTTTCACACAAGGATTGGAAACCATTGTTTTTATAGGCCAACATCTGCTTATGCAAATACTTAAATTAGAGAGGAGTTATGAAATGGACGAAAAACAAATATCGAATATTAGTAAGGAAGAAAATAGACAACATGTAATAACAAATTCAAATTCACCAGAAATACTTACAAACAACATTTATACACCAGCATTTTTAAGACAGCAAATAGGCAAATTAGTAAGGGTGGAATTTTTAATAGGCACAAATAACTTAGTTGACAGGATAGGAATATTAGAAGATGTAGGAGCAAGTTATATTTTACTAAGATCTTTAGAGAGTAATACAACCGTATATGCCGATATATATTCAATAAAATTTGTAACAATATCAAATAATACAGTTCCTAGAGCAAATATGAATAATGGCTACTATGAACAATATCAATATTTTAATTAAAGCTTGTAAATATATAAATTAATGAATAATAAATTTTATGAAACATCTTGTACTTTTGTTAAAATACTTATATAATATATACGTTATACGTTATATTATTAGATTTTAAGGAGGTTCAAGATGTCTTTTATTGATGATATAAAAAATAGAGCAAAGAAAAGTATAAAGACAATTATTTTAACAGAAAGTGAAGATGTAAGAGTATTAGAAGCAGCATCAAAGGTAACAAAGGAAGGATTCGCAAAAGTAATCCTTATTGGTAATCAAGATGAAACAAACAAACTAGCAAGTGATAATAACATAGATATTGCTGGAATCCAAATTATTGATCCTGTAACTTCTGATAAATACGATAAGTATGTAGAGCGTTTTTATGAACTTAGAAAAGCAAAAGGAATTACTATGGAAGATGCTAAGAAAATAATTAAAGACAATATGTACTTTGGAACGATGATGGTAAAATCCGGAGATGCAGACGGACTAGTATCAGGTGCTTGTCATTCAACAGCAAACACATTAAGACCAGCGCTTCAAATTCTAAAAACTGCACCTGGAACAAAATTGGTATCAGCATTTTTCTTAATGAATGTACCTGATTGCGAATATGGAGAAGATGGAATTTTTGTATTTGGTGATTGTGGATTAGTAGAGAACCCAAATCCAGATGAATTATCAGAAATTGCTATTTCTTCAAGTAAAAGTTTTAGACAATTAACTAATAAAGAACCAAAAGTTGCTATGCTTTCATATTCTACATATGGAAGTGCACACTCTGAATTAACAGAAAAAGTTGTTGAAGCAACAAAACTATTAAAAGAAAAAATGCCAGATTTAATTTGTGACGGAGAATTACAACTAGATGCAGCAATTATACCAGAGATATCAGCTAGTAAAGCAAAAGGAAGTCCAATAGAGGGAAAAGCTAATACATTAATATTCCCAAGTTTAGATGCTGGAAATATAGGATATAAATTAGTTCAAAGATTAGCCAAAGCAGAAGCATATGGACCTTTATGTCAAGGAATAGCAAGACCGGTAAATGATTTATCAAGAGGATGTAGTAGTGAAGATATTGTTGGAGTTGTTGCAATAACTGCTGTACAAGCAGCTGATCAAGACTAAACTTATTAAATTAAGTATATATAAAATAGGAGGATTTTTATGAAAATTTTAGTAGTAAACTGTGGAAGCTCATCATTAAAATATCAATTAATTGATATGGAAACAGAAAATGTTATGGCAAAAGGAAACTTTGAAAGAATTGGACAAGAAGGTTCTTTCTTAACTCATAAAGTTGGAGATCAAAAACATGTAATTGAAAAAAATGTTAAAAATCATGAAGAAGCAATAGGAATTGTATTAAATCAATTATTAGATAGTGAATATGGAGTAATATCTTCATTAAATGAAATTGATGCAGTAGGACATAGAATTGTACATGGTGGAGAAAAATTCACAAAATCAGTTATAGTAGATGATTCAGTTATAAAAGGTATAGAAGAAGCAATTACATTTGCTCCGCTTCATAACCCAGCTCACCTTCAAGGTATTTATGCTTGTCAAAAAGAATTACCAAATACACCAAACGTAGTTGTATTTGATACAGCTTTCCATCAAACATTACCTAAAAAAGCATATATGTATGCTATACCATATGAATATTATGATAAATATAAAATTCGTAAATATGGAGCTCATGGTACATCTCATAGATTTATATCAAAAAGAGTTGCAGAAGTTATGAATAAACCAATTGAAGATCTAAAAATAATCACATGCCATTTAGGACAAGGAGCAAGTTTATGTGCTGTAGATGGTGGAAAGTCAATAGATACTTCAATGGGATTAACTCCACTTGCAGGTGTTCCAATGGGATCAAGATCAGGAGATATCGACCCATCAATTGTTACATATTTGATGAGAAAAGAAAATCTATCATGTGACGAGATGGATACATTATTAAATAAAAAATCTGGAAAATTAGGATTATCTGGAATTAGCTGTGACGATAGAGATATAGAAGCAGAAATAGAAAAAGGAAATGAAAGAGCAAAACTTTCAATAGATAATTTCGTATATCAAGTTGCAGGATATATTGGAAGATTTGCAGTTCAAATGAAAGGTGTTGACGCTATAGCTTTTGCTGGAGGAGTTGGAGAAAACGGTATAAGTGCAAGAAAAGACATCTGCGATTACTTAGAATTTTTAGGAGTTAAAATAGACGAAGAAAAGAATAACTGTAGAGGTAAAGAAGTAGAAATTTCTACACCAGATTCAAAAATAAAAGTATTTGTAATTCCTACAAACGAAGAGCTAATGATAGCAAGAGACACAATGGATATTGTTACAAAAAATAAATAAGATTAGAAGGTCATAGATAAAATAAATCTATGACTTTTTTTATATAAAAAAATATATTAATAAATTTTAAAAATAGACAAAAAACAATTTCAAAATTTACATAATTTCATATTATATATAGAGTATATAAAGAGAGAAGGTGAAATTTTGAAATTAAAAGGTAAAAAGGTAGGTTTTGTATTAACAGGATCTTTTTGTACATTTAAAAATACCATTTTGCAAATTGAAAATATAGTAAAAGAAGAAGCAGAAGTTATACCAATAATGTCATACAATGCATATAACTTAGATACTAAATTTGGAAAAGCTTCTGATTTTATAGATCAAATAGAGAAAATTACTAACAATAAAATTATTCATACAATGCAAGGAGCTGAACCAATAGGGCCTAAACATATGACTGATATTATGATAGTTGCTCCTGCAACTCGGAAATACTATAGCAAAAATAGCAGGAGGAATAATAGATACTCCAGCTTCAATGGCTACAAAATCACATTTGCGTAACCGGAAATCCTCTTGTAATTGCAATATCAACTAATGATGGTTTATCTGGAGCAGCCGAGAATATAGGAAAACTGTTAAATAGAAAACATTTTTATTTTGTCCCATATAGGCAAGATAATCCAATAACTAAGCCACGATCGCTGGTTTTTGATCCAAAATACATTATTCCAACATTAGAATATGCACTAGAAGCTGAACAAATACAACCAATGTTATTATAATTATATACAAATATAAAGAAACAAGAGCATTATAAATTCTCTTGTTTCTTATTCTTATATATTTAAATGATGTATTTATAGATATCTTCTATAGCAGTTTTTCCTTAAAACCTTCATTTTGTACTAATCCTAAGAGAAACCAAAATATAGGTGCAACACCAATTGTGCTAATATTAAAAAATGCTTGGAATAAATAAGAAATGATAGGAATCATTAATATAAAAGTAGAATCATTACTCAATAAATTCTTTTCTTTTATGCATATTAATATTATAAATACTAAGTAAGCAATCAAAGCTGGAATGCCAATTGTTGCTGCAATTTGTAAATATTCGTTATGAGCTTTATCTACATGACATCCATGATTTAGCATAAAGTTTATAGCATTATGTGTATCCATATATAAAATAGCATCAGCTAATGTATCTGGCCCAGTACCCATTAAAGGAGATTGTACAATTACATTTAATACCATTGACCATATTTCAATTCGACTACTTCCAAAACTTTTACTTACCTTTTTATTTTCTATAGCTGTTTGAAGTTCAGTTTGCATTAAATCAATTCTATCATTTAAAGTATCTAAGTTTGTGTATTTAGGAATCAAATTAAATAAAAATTGAGGTGGGCGTAATACGAAAATGAAAATTATTAAAAATCCAATAATAATATGAATGGTCCTTTTTATAATATCTTTGCTTATATGTTTAATAACATATATTAATCCGAAGATAGACGCAAAAGCAATTCCAACCCAAGCACCTCTAGTCATACTAACAATTATAGCAAAGAAAGACAATAAGCTAACAAATAAATAGGATTTTTGCTTTTTGGTAATATATAATGTCATAAATGTAGGAACGACTATAGCTAAGTAACTTGCAAAGAAATTTCTATTTCCAAAAGTAGAAGATGCAAAACTAGCATCAAAAGGAATATTAAATATATAATACAAAGGAAAAATATTATAATATTGTAAAATTCCAATAATAGAGCAGAGACATATAGTAGTAATTGCAAAATACTTTGTTAATTTGCTATATTCAAAATAATATTTTGCACAGTAATATGTTAAAAAATACACTGTAAAAGTTAAAACCCCTTCGTATCGATTATTAGCACCTATAATAGATGTTATAGTATTTATTGAAAATATGGTACTTAGTATAATCAAAACATAAAATACCAACAATGCTTTATCTGCTCTATCAAGTTGTATATTCCTTTTTAAAAAAAGACATATAAGCAAGATAATTCCACATATAAGTAATACAGAAATTTTTAGTATATTATATGGAGCTATATTTAAATCTTTAGGAATTATTAAGATTGGTACTAAAAAAATTATTATGTTTAAAGTTATATTCATTATTTTATTTATCATATGATTTTCTCCTGATTATTATAAATTAGCTAAAGGGTTAGACTCAACAGCGTTTCTAACCTGTTCATTATTAACGTGAGTATATATTTCAGTAGTTGAAATACTCTCATGACCCAATAATTCTTGAAGAGCCCTTATATCTACTTTACCATATTGGTACATTAAAGTAGCAGCTGTGTGTCTTAATTTATGAGTAGAATATTTTGATGTATCAAGACCTGCTTTTAGAAGCTCACGGTTAACTATATATTGTACAGTCCTTCTACTAATACGCTCAAGTCTCCTGCTTAAGAATAGGGCATCTTGAGATTTTTTTTCATCGTTTTTAACATTAACAGTTGGGCGTACTTTAAGATATTCTTGGATTGCATTTACGCATGCCTTATTTAAGTATATAGTACGCTCTTTATTACCTTTACCTATAACATTCAATTTATATTCACTAAAATCTATATCCTTAATATTTATACCAACAAGCTCAGAAAGACGAAGCCCACAATTTAAAAATATAGTTATTATTGCATAGTCACGTTCTTTATTTTCATCGTTCTCATCCATTGCAACAGATAAGAGTTTTTTACTATCCTCAAGAGATAAGTATTTTGGCATACGCTTTTCCTTTTTAGGGGTTTCAATATTTTGTGCCGGATTAATCTCAAGAATATTTGTTTTTTGAGTAAGATATGCAAAGAAAATACGTATAGTAGACAGTTTTCTAGCACGTGTTGCAGGGTTTGATCCTCTATTTAAAGCTAGATAAGAAGCAAAAGACATTATGTCCTCCTGTTTAATTTTCTTCAAATCATCAGGAGTAAAGTTCTTTATATATATTTTTTCAAAATCAGTTTCATTAGTCATATTAAAATGAATCATCATATATTTAATAAACATATTAATATCGTAATTATACTCTTTAACAGAGTTTGGAGATTTATTTAAAATAGTAATAGAATAGTCTAAAAAAGAATTAACAAATTCAGGGTTTTGTTCAACATTTATATTTATCATAAGTTTTCACCTCAACGTTTTTTCGTTTAGATTATATCATAACAAAAATATAACTGCAATTGGTTTTAAGCTAATAAAAATACATATTAAATTTCTAGAAAAATCACATAAAAGAATTATAGAAAATACTATAACTGTATAGAAATGAACCTATATAGAGTTTGACTTTTTTAGACATTTAGTATAAAATAAATAAGTTGATTATAACAAAAATAATAAATAAGAGGTATAAAATGGAACAAGAAGAGAACATATTAGGAAAAGAAAAAATAGGAAAATTAATTAGAAAATTTTCAATACCTTGCATAATTTCAATGTTGGTTAACTCATTATACAATATAGTTGACCAGATCTTTATAGGGCAGGGAGTTGGATATTTAGGAAATGGAGCAACAAACGTAGTATTTCCATTAGTTATGATAGGATTAGCATTTTCGCTAATGTTTCGGAGATGGTGCTTCTGCATATTTAAGCTTGAAACTTGGTGAGAAAAAGAAAAAAGAAGCGGAAGTTGGAATAGGAAATGGAATACTAATTTCAACAATAGTTTCAATACTATTTTGTGTTATAACATTGGTTTTCTTACCATATTTTTTAAAAATATTTGGTTGTACAGAGAATCTAAAAGATTATGCCATGGCATATGGAACAATAATAGCAATAGGTTTTCCATTTTCAATGATTGGAACTACTTTAAATTCAATAATAAGAGCAGATGGTAATCCAAAATATTCTATGATAACAATGGTATCAGGAGCTATATTAAACACAATATTAGACCCAATATTTATCTTTGTGCTTCATAAAGGAGTAGAAGGGGCTGCAGTTGCAACAGTAATAAGTCAAATACTAACATTTATTTTAAATGCACTTTATATAAGAAAATTTAAGACTATAAAATTATCAAAAGAATGTTTTAAACTAAAAGCAAGTATATGTAAAAAGATCATGGCACTTGGTATAAGTAGTTTTATTACTCAAATGAGCTTTGTGTGCGTTATGACTGTAGAAAATAACTTATTAGGAAAATATGGTGCAGAAAGTGAATATGGTGCAGAGATACCTATAACAGTATTGGGAATAGTAATGAAAATAAATCAAATATTAAATAGTATAATAGTTGGAATTGCAGTTGGCAGTCAGCCAATACTAGGATATAACTGTGGAGCTAAAAAATTTGATAGAGTTAAGAAAACACTAAAAATTGTATTAACAGCAAGTACTGTTATAAGTACTATAGCATTTATACTATTCCAAACTATGCCAGACAAATTAATACTAATATTTGGTAGTGGAGATAAAAACTATATAGATTTTGCTTGTTTGGCATTTAGAATATACTTACTATTGTGTATATGCAATGGAGTGCAAATTCCGTCAGGAATATTCTTCCAAGCCATAGGAAAAAGCACCAAGAGTGCAGTATTATCTATTTCGAGACAGATTGCAATATTAATACCTGCTATGATGATACTTAGCCATTTTTATGGAATACTAGGAGTATTAATTGCCGGACCTGTTGCAGATGGATTAGCCTTTATCTTAGCAGTAGTTCTATTAGTAAGAGAAGCTAAAAATTTAAAAAACGTAAATTTAGAAAATAAAGAGCGTGTAAAAGATCAATTAGTAGGTAAAAAAGAAACAGGAAGACATGTGATAATAACTATATCAAGAGAATATGGTTCTGGAGGACGATATATTGGAAAATTAGTATCAGAAAAACTTGGAATTAAATTGTATGATAAAGAATTTGTTGAAGAAATAGCAAAGAGTACAGGACTATCTGCAGAATATATTAAAGATAATGAGCAAAAAAGAACAGTATTAGATAATCTTAATAATGGATATTATGCTGGATTAACAAATGCTGACGAACTATTCATAAAAGAATCTGAATTAATAAAAGATGTGGCAGAAAAAAAATCATGTATTATAGTTGGAAGATGTGCAGACTTTATATTAAAAGATAAAGAAAATGTAATAAGAATATTTATAAATAACAGCATGGAGAATAAAATTAAAAGAGCAACTAAATTTTATGGGATGAGTGAGGAACATGCAACAAAGGAAATATCAAGAATAAACAAACTAAGAGCAAATCATTATAAATACTATACAGAAAACAACTGGAAAGATCCTTCTAATTATGATATATGTATTAATAGCGATTCAATTGGAATAGATAATGCAGTTGAGTTGATATGCGATATTGTAAATAAAACAAGTTTAGAATTAAAAGTAGCAGAGTAGATCTGCTATTTTTTTCATATTTAATATTCTTTTAAGCTTTTAGGGTTAAATTACAATTATCAAAATTTTAGTAACTGAAACCTCAACTGCAACAATTAAAAATGCAACAATATCTACCAATGCTAAAGGCAGTAATGCTGTATTTTCAACAGGATCAAATTCAAAAATATCAATAAGTGATTCTACAATAACAACAACAGGAAGTGGATCACCAGTTATATATTCAACAGGAAATATCTCAATAACAAATACAAAAGGAACTGCAAACGGGTCACAAATGGTTGTAATAGAAGGTAAAAATTCAGCAACAGTAACTGATTTAAATTTAAATGCAAGTGGAAAAGAAAACAGAGGAGATACAGATCAAGCAGGAATAATGATTTACCAATCTATGTCTGGAGATGCTGGAGAAGGAACAGGAACATTTACCGCTAAGAACTCTACTTTAACTATACAAAGCAATTCAGAATATTATAAAACAGCTATAAACTAAAAAATAATAGTTAAATAATAAATAGTAAATAATATTACACAAATATAGTTGACAAAACAAATAAAAGAGAGTATACTAATATACCGAAACAGTATACAAGTGTATTGAGGAGGAAGATAAAATGAAAGATGATCAAATAATAACTGCAGCAAAAAAATTATTTACTAAATATGGTTTTAAAAAAGTATCTATGGATGAAATTGCAAGTGAAGCCGGAGTTACTAAAAAGACAGTATATACATACTTTTCAAGCAAAGAAGAATTACTAAAATACTGTATTAAAGAAGAGTTAAACAACATGAAAAAAATAATAGAAGACGTAGAAAGCAAAAATCTAAGTTTTATAGATACAGTTCATAAAGTAATATGTAACCTACTAATATATAAAAAGAATTGTGAGTTCTTAAAAATGCTATTTAGAGAATCTGAAATATTAAGAAATGATAATCTAAAAGGAAATTTAGCAATAATTGATAAAGAAATTCAAAACTATATAAAAAAACAATTAGATCTAGCAATTCAAAAAGGTGAAATAAAAGTAGAAAACGTAGATATTATGACTTTCTTAATATACAAAATGTATATTGCACTAATGATAGATTGGAGTGAGGATTACAAACAGCTAGATGAAAAGGAAATAGCTGATAATATCCTAAACATTTTATTAAATGGATTAAAAGGAAAGGAAGATGAAAAAAATGCAAAAAATTCAAAATAACAAAATTTTTAAAATAATTATTTTTGCAGTTGTATTATGTATTCCATTGATTTATAGTTTCTTTTATTTAAAATCATATTGGGATCCATATGGAAACGTAAAAGACATGAAAATAGCCATAGTAAATTTAGATAAAGGAGTAAATGGTACAAATCAAGGTAATGAACTTGTAACAGAATTAAAAGACAAGGACGTTATAGACATTAGTGAACTAAGTCAAGAAGAAGCTGAAAAAGGACTTCAAAACAATGAATATTATGCTGTAATAACAATACCTACTAACTTTACTGAATGTTTAGAAAGTGCAAAAGAAGAAGATAAAAAAATTGCAACAATAACATATTCACCAAATCAACAAAGCAACTATTTAGCTTCACAAATAATTAATAAAGTAGTAACAGCAACAGAGATGGAATTACAAAGCAAAGTTGGAAAAGAAGTTGTTTCTACTTTAAGTGATTCATTAGCGGATGTGCCAGATAGCTTGCAAAAAATATCAGATGGAGCAGATGAAATATATAATGGAACATCAAGCTTAAAAAATGGTTTAGGAAGTTTAAAAGACGGAATTGGAGAATTAGATACAAAATACGCAGAATTTAACAATGGAGTAGAAAGTGCATATAATGGAAGCAAAGAGCTAAATAAAGGTTTAGAGCAAGTAAATAGCGGAATAAATAGCTTAAATACAGGAGCTTCTACATTAGATGAAACTATTGGACAAATAAGCCAAGGGGTACAATCAATATCTGAAAACTCTGGGGAAAAAATCAATAAACTAACAGGTGCAATAAAAAAATTAGACGTTGGATCTAAAACTCTAGAACAAGAAGTAAATGATTATACAACAGATTCAAATAAGCTAAATACAGATATTAAAGGATATGTTTCAGATGTTCAATCAATAGATGATGAACAAAATGAAATATTAAAATCTATCATAGAATATAATAATACTTTAAATGGCAGTGATACAAAAGTTAAAGAATTAGCAGACAAAGCCAAAACTGTTTTAGATAAACAAACTAAAAAAGATATAGTAACTACTGGTACAGAGATTTCTAATAATTCAGTAGTTCTAACAAAAAAGAGCCAAAAATTAAAAGTAGTAGCAAGCACTCTTAGTGCAGGAGTAAAACAGTTAGAAACTGAAAGTGCAGAGATATTTGGATTAACAGAGAACATAGAGAAACTACAAGGAGTATTAACATCAGTAAAGAGCGGAACAGAAAAATTAAAAACAGGTGTTAGCAACTTAAAAAATGGTGAAGCAAAAATACAAGTTGGTTCTAAATCTTTAGAAAATGGATTACAAACATTAAATGAAAGTTCAGCAAGTGTACAAACAGCATTAGACAAATTAAATGAAGGTAGTCAATCTGCATTAACAGGAAGCCAAGATTTACTAACAGGCGTTGCTAAATTTAAAAAGGAAATAGACACAGGCTTAGAAGAATCAAAAACAGAAATATCAAAATTAAATGGATTAAATGATTTCGTTTTTGATCCAGTAGAAATAAAAGAAGAGCCATATGGTAAAGTAGACTCATACGGTATAGCATTCACACCGTTATTCTTATCAATAGGCTTATGGGTTGGTGCATTAATGTGCTACGTAGTATTATATTATGACCAAAGACATAGATTTGGAAAATTAGACCACAGCGAAAAAAATAAAATATTACAAAACTTATTATACATTGGAATAGGCTTAGTAGACGGTGTTTTAACTGGATTAATATTAAAATTAGGTTTAGGATTTGAAGTAACTAATATGGCAATTTATTGCCTAGAGTGTGGAGTAGTTGGAGCGGCATTTATGACAATTATTCAATTCTTAATAAGAAACTTTGGAGATATAGGTAAATTCTTAGCATTGATCGTACTTGTATTACAACTTGCAGCAGCAGGAGGAACTTTCCCAGTAGAAACAATAGACAAAGGATTCAGATTCTTAAATCCATTATTACCAATGACATACAGTATTAGTATTTTTAAAGAATGTTTAATAAATACTAGTACAAATTTCATAGGTAAAAACACATTTATTTTAATAGCTTTATCAGTTGTACTTGGAATAATTACTCTTATTGTAGAAATTATAAAGAAAAACCAAAGCAAAAACGATAATTCTGTAAAAGAATAAATATAAATATATAAACTAATCAAAACCAAGTAATTTGTTTTAAATTACTTGGTTTTGTATGTAAATAAAGAAGTAAAACAGTGTAATACAAATGTAATATAAATGTAATATATATGTAATAAAAGTGAAATATAAATATAAAAATATTGAAAAAATAATAAAGTTATACCATAATTTACATAAAGTGTAAAAAATGGTATAATATAGTTAATCTCTTGTTGAATAGGAAAGTTTGTAGGATATGACATTTAAGGAAGGAAGATTACTTAATGATAAGACATGAAACAATACGCATTCCCAAAGACATAGTAAAGGAAACTGTTATCACTACCATACTTGGAATAATTTCCTCATTTGGTTTTGATATGCTTGCATTCTTTTTACAGTTAGGCAAAGATCAAATTGCAGAAGGCAATATCATCTTAGGACTTGTATTTATAGCGATATACTACATGCAAAGAACTTTGGACACATCTATTTCTTTATGGATGGATGATATTCATACAACTTATAGAGAACATTACACAACTGCTATTACTAATATTGTTGTACAAATTCTTCTTAAGGTTAGAGGCAAAGTTTGGCGCATAAATACAGAAACGAACTCAAAGGAAAAGATGTCAACAAATGCTTTGTTGTTATCTAGTAAAAACTATATCTCTTATGTTTGGGATTTTAAAACAGGACTTCCGAGAAACATCTTTCAGATTATTTCTGTAATATGTATGTTTATAGGATTTGTAATGGTTACAATTATGGAAATAAAGAATAGTTTATTATTTATCACAATCATTGTTGTAGTTTCCATATTTTCTGTTTTATTCTCAATAAAGAGAAATAAAGTAAGAGATCGTTCTAGGAGAAATCGTAAAAAGTGTTCTGAAAATGCAGAAATGGCATTGAATGATATTTTGAATATCGAGCCAGTTAATTCAGAACATGCAATGTATATGGCAGATAAGTACATAAAGGCAACGAAGACAAGATGTTCACTTGATAAAAAAGATCGCAAGGGTCTTAATAAAGTGAACCTCTATGATAGCATTATTGATTCATTAGCAACGATTGCTATTCTGACAATAAAAGTTGCTGAAACTGGTTTAGCAAATGTTAATTTAGAGACGGTTTTATCTATCATAACACTTGTAGCTATTTATTCTCAAATTATGAATAGAGTAAATTCTATTATATATACTATTGAGGATACAAAAGAGATTCTTGAAAACATAAAGACCTATGAATCAGATTTCTCAGAGATTATGCAAGAATATGATAAGAAAGACCAAAAAGAAACTAGAGATTACGGTGTAATAGAGAAAGTAACTGTACCAGCATTTAATGTTCAGTATCAAGTAATTGGAACTGAAATACCCTTTTCCTTAAAGAACAAAAACTTTATTGAATTTGTACCTGGAGACATCGTACTGCTTGAAGGACCTACTGGATCTGGAAAAAGTACTTTTATGAAAATGATAGCAGGTATGATATCTTTCGAAGGTTTTGAACTTTATTACAAGAGAAAAGAAAATGGCTCAGTAAATACTTTGATGCACCAAACAGATGGTAAACTTGGTTGTAGCAATGTTTTGTCTGAGATCACATTTGATAAAGAAGTTGATCGAGATAAAATAGTTCACATCTTAAAGGGACTTCATCTGTATGAAGAAATTTCTGAAAAGGATGAGGACGTGTTTAGATATCTTGAAAGATCCTCAATTGGTGATTACTCAACAGGACAAAAACAACGCTTAGCAATAACCAGGCTACTTTACAACATGGATGATACAATTCAAATTATAGGGTTTGATGAAGCAACTAATGCACTGAATGATACAATAACTCTTCAGACATTGAACTTTATTAAAGAATATTGCAAGGACAAGATACTCCTTATAGCTACTCATCAGGTAGACATAGGAAAAACTGTTGCAAACAAGAAACTTGAATTTGTACCAAACCGAGAATATTACTCGGTAAAAGAAGGCTAGACCTACAAACACCTCTGAGCTGACTAAAGCTCAGAGGTATTTCCTTTGTATTCAGATAACACAATATCCAATTTTATATATGAGATTAGAAAAATAGGCTGAAAAAATATAAGGTATGTATATAAGTTATATTGAAGAGAGCCAGAATTGTTATATAAAAATTTAACAATTTTGGTTTGTTTTTTAGAAAGATCACAAACAAGTGTTTACAAATGTAAAATTTAATGCTATAATCATAATAAAATGAGTATTGGAGGTGGATTATGCAAAAACAAAGTTTTTTTATTGCTATTGACCTAAAGAGCTTTTATGCTTCTGTAGAGTGCAAAGAAAGAGGATTAAATCCCCTAACAACAAATTTGGTTGTGGCTGATAATAGCAGAACAGAAAAAACAATATGTCTTGCAGTAAGTCCATCTTTAAAACAATATGGAATACCAGGAAGAGCAAGATTATTCGAAGTTATACAAAAAGTAAAAGAAGTGAATGCAAATAGAAAATATAATGCCCCTGGTCATATGTTAAAGGGAAAATCGTATGAAGATAGTGAGTTAAAAAAACATCCTGAATTAGAATTAGATTATATAATTGCACCACCTCAAATGAAGAAATATATGAAGTATAGTACAGAAATATATAATATTTATTTAAAGTATTTCTCAGCAGATGATATATATGTGTATTCAATTGATGAGGTATTTATTGATGTTACCCATTATTTACAAACGTATCAAATGAAAGCAAGTGAATTATCAACAAAAGTAGTTCATGACGTATATAAATCTACAGGAATTACGGCAACTTGCGGTATTGGAACTAATCTATATCTTGCAAAAGTTGCAATGGATATTGTTGCTAAACATGCAAAAGCAAATAAATACGGAGTGAGAATAGCTTGTTTAGATGAACAAATGTACAAAAAGCAATTATGGAACCACAAACCTTTAACAGATTTCTGGAGAGTTGGAAAAGGAATAGCTAAAAAACTTGAACAAAATAATATGTATACAATGGGAGATGTTGCCAGATATTCAATAACCAAGGAAGATAAGCTTTTCAAATTATTTGGAGTAAATGCAGAGTTATTAATAGATCATGCATGGGGATACGAGCCATGTACAATACAAAGTATTAAATCATATGTTCCTACTACAAATAGTTTATGTTCAGGTCAAGTATTACATTGCCCATATAACTATGAAAAAACAAAATTAATTATAAAAGAGATGACAGAATTATTAGCTCTTGATTTAGTAGATAAACACTTGGTAACCAATCAATTGGTTTTAACTGTTGGGTATGATATAGAAAATCTTAAAGATTCCTTTATAGAATATAAAGGTGAAATTACAATAGATAGATATGGTAGAAGTGTTCCAAAACATGCGCATGGTACACAAAACATTGACCATTATACTTCTTCTAGTAAAATTATTGGTGAGGCAGTAATTAAGTTATATGAAAGAATTATAGATAAAAATTTACTAACAAGAAGAATCAATATATCGGCTAATAATTTAATAAATGAAAATGATGTGAGAAGTCAACAAACATTTGAACAAATAGATTTATTTACTGATTATTCAGAACTGAAAAAGGAACAAGAAAAAGAGAAAAAAGAACATGAATTACAAAAATCAATTTTAGATATAAAGAAAAAATATGGGAAAAATGCTATTTTAAAAGGAATGAATTTTGAAGATGGAGGAACAACAATAGAAAGAAATGAACAGGTAGGAGGTCACAAGGGATAATGGATAAGTACGAGGATATAATAAATTTATCAAGACCAGTTTCTAAACATGCTAAAATGAGTTTATATCAAAGGTCAGCCAAATTTGCACCATTTGCGGCTTTGACTGGTTATGAAGGTCAGGTTAAAGAAACAGCAAGATTAACCGATAAAAGAATAGAACTAAATGAAGAAGCAAAATCAAATCTTGACTTTAAAATTCAAGTAATTCACGAAGTGTTATCAAATAATCCTGATGTTGAAATAACGTATTTTATACCAGACGAAAGAAAAGATGGTGGAAAATACGAAACAATTAAAAATAAAATAAAGAAAATTGATACTTATAATCAAGCAATAGTAATGCAAGATGATTTAAAAATTCCAATAAAAGAAATTATAGATATAAGCAGTGATATATTCAGAAACATTATCTTTTAATAATATATATTGACAAAACAAAATTAAAGTTATACAGTGCTATATATTATATAATGAAAAAAATTTTGTTATAGTAAATTAATATTTAAAATATAAAAAGTGAGGAAAAAATGGCCAAAATACTAATAGTTGAAGATGACGAAAAATTACGAAATGAACTTAACATTTTTTTAAATAGCAATGGATATGAATCTTGTTACTTAAAAAGTTTTGAAAATCCAATAGAGGATATATTGAGGAAAAGTGCTGATTTGATTTTGCTAGATATAAACTTACCAAATTTGGATGGGGAATACATTTGCAAAGAAATAAGAAAGATGTCTAATGTGCCTATTATAATGGTAACAAGTAGAGACAATGAAATAGATGAACTAATAAGTTTAAATAATGGGGCGGACCAATATATAACTAAGCCATACAATATTCGAATTTTACTTGCTAAGGTATCAAGGCTACTTAAAAGGGCTCTGAATATGGAGGTACATCAAAATAAGATTAATTATAATGGACTTACTTTAGATATTTCTAAAAGTATTATAGAAAAAGAAAATGAAAAGATTGAGTTAACTAAAAACGAATTAAAAATAATTCACTATCTTATATTAAATAAAGATAAAATTATATCAAGAGATGAGATAATGGACTACTTATGGGAAAGTGAAAGTTTTATTGATGATAACACATTATCAGTAAATATGAAGAGGCTAAGAGACAAACTAGAAAAATTAGGAATGAAAGACTGCATAGAAACTAAAAGAGGACAGGGGTACATATTAAAATGAGTTTTAAAGATTATATAAAAGATAAGATTTCTTATGTTTTAATGTTATTGTTTGTTGTTGTAACTTCAGAAATATTAATGATTCCATTTAATATACATATATTTGTAAGAATATATATTGGGATCGTTCCATTTATAGGGTTTCTTATATGTTTCTTTATAGAATACTACCAAAAACGCAATTACTATAATAACTTAAAAAGAAAATTGGATGATTTAGATGAGAAATATTTAATATCAGAAATTGTAAATAATCCAAGTTTTTTTGAAGGCAAGATTTTAAAGGAAATATTACAAGAAACAGGAAAATCAATGCTTGAAAATGTAAACAATTATAAGCACTTAACTGAAGAGTATAAAGAGTATATTGAATTATGGATTCATGAAATAAAATTACCTATAGCTACAGGAAAAATGATTATAGAAAATAATAAATCTGAAGTAACAGAGAGCATTGATGAAGAATTAGATAAAATAGAAAATTACATAGAACAGGCCTTGTTTTATGCCAGAAGCAATGTAACGGAAAAAGATTATTATATTAAAAAGCAAAGTTTAAAAGAAATAGTAAACACAGCGATATTAAAGAATAAAAGAAGTTTGTTACAAAATAAAGTAAAATTAAATTTGCATGAATTAAAAGGAAAAGTTTATACAGATTCTAAGTGGTGTGTTTTTATAATAAATCAATTAATACAAAATGCCGTGAAGTATGGAAAGTCTAATAACAAAGAAATTGAAATATTTGATAAAAGTAATAAAGAAAATACGGTTTTATATATAAAAGATAATGGAATAGGAATAAGAGAAGGAGAAACAGTAAGAATATTTGAAAAAGGCTTTACAGGAACAAATGGCAGAAAGGTAGGACAAAAGTCAACAGGCATAGGATTATATCTATGTAAGAAATTATGTGATAAATTAGGATTAAAAATAGAACTAGATTCAAAAGAAAATATTGGAACTGAAATAAGAATTATATTTCCAAAAGGTAGTTTTATACAAGAAGTAAGAGAATAATTTATAGACAAAGGCTATCAAAAGGTAGCCTTTGTCTAATCTTACAAAAAAGTAAGATTATTGTAATGTAAATCGATGGTAAGAAATAAAAAAAGGTATTACAATGGGTATAGCAAATAAAGGAGGAATATTAAGAATGGAAAATGTATTAGAAACTAAAGGCATTGAAAAATACTATGGTAATAAATCCAATTTAATAAAAGCCATTGATAATATTAGTTTTGAAGTAAAAAGGGGAGAATTTGTTGGAATAATGGGAGCGAGTGGTTCTCGGAAAAACAACACTTTTAAATTGTATTTCTACTATTGATAGAGTTACAGCAGGAAAAATAATAATTAATGGTAAAGATATCACTAAACTAAAGGGAAATCAGCTAAATAAATTTAGAAGAGAAGAATTAGGATTTATATTTCAAGACTTTAATCTGCTAGACACATTAACTGCATATGAAAATATTGCATTAGCATTAACTATTTCAAGAGTGAATGTGCGTGAGACAGATAGAAGAGTAAAAGAAATTGCCGAGAAACTTGGAATATCAAGTATCTTAAATAAATACCCTTATCAGATATCTGGAGGGCAGAAACAAAGAGTAGCATCAGCAAGAGCAATTATAACGAATCCACAATTAATATTAGCAGATGAACCAACAGGAGCATTAGATTCAAAGTCTGCAAAGCAATTATTAGAGAGTTTTGAATTATTAAACCAAAAACTAAACTCAACAATAATTATGGTTACTCATGATTCATTTACAGCAAGTTATGCTAATAGAATATTGTTTATAAAAGATGGAAAAATCTTTAATGAGTTAATAAAAGGAAATGATACAAGAAAACAATTCTTTGAAAAGATAATAGAAGTTCAAACCTTATTAGGAGGTGAACTTGGAGATGTTATTTAAATTATCAATTAAAAATATGAAGAAAAGCTTTCAAGACTATGCTATATACTTTATTACACTAGTTCTAGGTGTGGCATTATTTTATATGTTTAACTCTCTTGATAGTCAAGAAGCAATGTTAGAAGTATCAAGTTCAACAAAAGAAATGATAAAGCTTATGATCAATATGCTTAGTATGGTATCAGTATTTATTGCCATAATATTAGGTCTTTTAATTGTATATGCTAATAACTTTTTAATAAATAGAAGAAAAAAAGAATTTGGAATATATATGACTTTAGGAATGGGGAAAAGGCAGATCTCTAAAATATTATTAATAGAGACAGTGTTTGTAGGTATAATATCTCTTGCAATAGGTCTTATACTAGGTATTTTTGCATCACAATTTATGTCTATATTAGTAGCAAAACTATTTCAAGCAGATATGAGTAAATTTGAATTTGTGTTCTCACGAACGGCGTGTATTAAAACCTGTATATACTTTGCTGTAATGTATATAGCTGTAATAATTTTTAACGCATTCACAATATCAAGATATAAATTAATAAATTTATTAACGGCAATTAAGAAAAATGAAAAAATAAAAATGAAGAATCCTGTAATATGCATCATTATATTCGTACTAGCCGCAGTATGTTTAGGATATGCTTATTGGAAAGTAACAAAAGATGTTTTTAATATGACAAATATTAATGACACAACAAGAGCTATTGGAATATCAGTTTTACTTGGAATTACAGGAACAGTATTAATATTTTGGTCTTTTTCAGGGCTAGTATTAAGATTAGTTCAAGCTAAAAAAAATACATATCTAAAAGGAACGAATATGTTCGTTTTAAGGCAATTACACAATAAAATTAATACTACAGTAATTAGTATGAGCATAATATGTTTAATGTTATTTATGACGATTACTGCATTATCATCATCAATTGCATTAAAAAATTCTATGCAAGCAGATATAGAAAAGATGACACCAGTAGATATAAATCTGTATAAAGCTGCTAAGATACAAGAAGAACTGTTCGACAACAATAACGGTAATAAAAATACATATATTCAGAAATTACAAGAAGACTCAAAACATCCTATTTCATATACTTTAATACAGAATGGATTTAATATAAATCAATTAAAAGATATTGTAGAAGCTCCGATTTATACGGTAGATGGTTTAACATGGGAAGAAACATTAGGAAATGCGTCAAATAAAATAAAAGAACAATTTCCTATGATGAATTTAGATACAGTAGAAGATGTGATGAAAATATCTGATTATAACAAGATCGCAAAATTATACGGAAATGAACAGTATTCTTTAGATGATGATGAATATATTATAATTTGCGACTATGAAAGTATAGCAAATATGAGAAACTATGGATTAAAAGAAGGAGCAATAATTAGCCTAGATGGCAAAGAATACAAACCTAAATATAATGAGTGTAAAGATGCATTTATACAAATATCAACAAGTCATACAAATTCAGGGATAATATTAGTTCCAGATAGTTGCAATCTTAGTGAAAACGAACAAAGACTTTGGTTTTTAGCTGCTAATTACAATACAGAAGATGACAAAGAAAAAGGAAAAATAGAAAAAATATTTTCAAGTTATGATTCTGAGTTAATGAGAAGAATAAACGATCAAAATAATCCATTAAATAGAGAAACAAAAATAAGTTTAATAGAATCAAGCGTTGGATTATCAACCATAATAGTATTTATTGCTATTTACTTAGGGATTATTTTTCTTATTGCAAGTTGCGCTATTCTTGCATTAAAGCAACTAACAGAAAGTTCAGACAATAAACAGAGATATATTATTTTAAGAAAAATTGGTTGTGACGAAAAGATGATAAACCAAGCTTTATTTAGACAAATAGCTATATTTTTCATACTACCACTTGTTTTAGCAATAATCCATTCCATATTTGGAATACAATTTGCTTTGTCGGTATTTGATGTACTTGCCTCTAGGCAACAGTTACTACCATCAATTATAGCAACTGTAATCATTATGTGGGTGATTTATGGTTGTTATTTCCTAGCAACATATATAGGAAGTAAAAATATCATTAAAGAAGAGTAGAGAGGAGACAATAAAAAAACTTTGTATTGCATCTACTGGAATAACTAAAAAATTAGTAGGAGGTAATAAAAATGAAATATGAAAAAACTAAAAAGTATGATATCGATATAATAAATAAAAAAATTATGGGACCTAATCCATTAAAGTTGGAAGAGGAACTTATGAAGGATAATAAAATAAAAAAAGGATCATTAGTTATGGACTTAGGAAGTGACCAGGGTATAACATCAATCTTTTTAGCGAAAGAATATGGTTTTAAAGTATATGCAACTGATTTATGGAGTGATGCTGAAGAAAATAAAAAATTCTTTGCTGAAATGGGATTGACAGAAGACCAAATTATTCCTATAAAAGCTGATGCAACAGATTTAAAATACGAAAAAGAGTTTTTTGATGCAGTTGTTAGCACAGATTCATATAATTATTTTGGAAGAGATGAAAAATATTTGGATGAAAAACTTTTACCATTTGTGAAAAAAGGTGGATATTTATATATTGCTGTTCCAGGTATGAAGAAGGATTGTCATAACAATCTTCCAAAAGAATTGTTACTATCTTGGACTCCGGAACAATTAGACTATATTCACGACATAGAATATTGGAAAAATATTGTATCAAAGTCAAAAGACAGCGAAATTGTTTCAATCTATGAAATGGAAAGTAATGAAGAATGTTGGAATGACTGGATAAAATGTGATAATGAATATTCTAGAGGTGATAGAAAAGCCATCGAAGCAGGAGCATGTAAATATTTAAATTTTATTGCTATTGTTTTGAAGAAAAAGTAAGTTTATAATATATAGGGTAGCATTCAATTGGCTACCCTATATATTTTGGAATAACAAAGATAATAAATCAAATAAGTAATTTTAGATAAAAATGTAGATTATGAATTTTCTATAATAGAGATATACTAATTTTGAGAGGTGAGATAAAAATATGAACAAACAAGAAGTATATGATTTTATTAAGAGTAAAAATATATGGTATGAAATAACAGAACATAAAGCAGTTTTTAGTATGAACGAATTGTCAAATATTGAAGTGCCATACCCAGAATATGATGCAAAAAATTTATTTGTTCGCGATGACAAGAAGAAAAATTATTATCTTATAACTGTTAGAGGAAATAAAAGAGTAGACTTAAAGGCGTTTAGAAGTAAAAATAAAACAAGACCTTTAAGTTTTGCATCAAAGAAAGATTTAATGGATATTATGAATTTAGTCGCAGGGTCAGTAACACCATTGGGACTATTAAATGATAAAGAACTAAAAGTAAGCTTTTACTTGGATAATGAATTTTTAGAAGGTAAACAGATGATTGGAATTCATCCAAACGACAATACTGCAACAATATGGTTAAAAGTTCATGATCTGTTAGATATAATAAAAGAACATGGGAATCAAGTTAATGTTGTAGGAATATAAACTATGTGCAACTATTTATGGAAGATAAAAAATAGTTACACATATGTAAAATCAAAATTGACTTTAAAAAGAATTAATATTATAATTCATTATGAATTGTAATAAGGAGGCATTGCTTTTGGAAGATGAAAAAATACTAAAAGAATCTAATGATTTAGTTGAACAAATATGTTCTAAATTTGGCTATAGTAGTCAAGACACAGAAAATAACGAAAGTTTAAAAACAGTCTTGAAAAAAGTAATACCTGCAATGCTTGTAGGTTCTAACCAAGAAGATAGAGAATTATTTTATCAAATGTTAAGTCATACACCAATTGTTATTACAGAAAATCTTACTCAAGAGAGTTATGACAGATTAGTAGAACAATACATAGGAAAAGATGTAAATCAACATATTATAGACGAAGATATTGATTTGGGAGAATATGGCAAAGATCTTGGTAATGGAGCTTATGTTTCAGAGCCTATACTAGACGAAAATATGAATTTACAAGGAAAGAAATCATTTATATACATACAAAAAGTTACAGAAAGAGCTAAAGAGTTTTATGGAACTGATATAAATGTTTCTCATTTGATTCACGAATTAGGCCATGCATGGCATGCAGAAAAGGACCAATTTATGATGCTAGAGGATAAAACTTTAAGAGAAAGAATTGGAACAGCAGAATTTACTTATTCATTTTCAAAAACTACAGATAATAAATTTGTAAAAAAATGTACCAAAACAACAGGAATAATGCTTGAAGAAAGTATGAACACACTAGAAGAAGAAACAGCCATGGCTAACTATATGGGTATATCTTTAGAAGAAATGAGAGAAAAATATAACAGCGCATTGGTTCCAAGCAGATATCAGGGCTATATGTCAGGTTTTGCCGAATATATGTTAAATAAATTAGGCAAAGATAATTTTGAAAGCTATAGATTATATGGTAAAACCGAAGCTATAAACAAGATAACTAATTTGATGGAAAAAACGGATTATTGGATAAATAGAGAAACAGACATATTGCCTTCTTCTGATAGTCCAAGAAGTTATGATAAAAAAAGAGCTGTATTTGAAAAAGCAAATAAAAAAAGTATACAAGACTTTGTAGCTGAATATGAATCTGTTTATTTTCCAGATATATCTAAAATGACACCTCTTGAAAAGTTAGATAACATATTGGAACAAAAATATAATTTGAGTATGGCAAGATATAATATGGGACCTGAGCTTTATAAAGATTTTCTTGAAAGACTTGGATATGAGGGCTACTCATTAATTAATCAAACAGCAACTTTAATGAATGAGAAAAATCAAGAATCATCACTCAAGGTAGATAAACCTAAAACTATAATGCCAAAAAATGCATTAAAAAATGCACTGTCACAAGGAATTACAACAGAACAAACAAATAAGGCTAATTCTATTGAACAATCATTACTAGATTTAGAACACAATAGGGATGAGGAAACAATAAGCTAAACAATAAAGTAATATGTCTATATTATGAAAATGGATGAGAGGAAGAAAATGAATAATAATTATTCAAAAGCATATACGGAAGTATTGGAAATAATAAAATACTTCCCAGAAGAAGAATATTCTAGAATACCTAAAGAAAAAATTGACTTTTATAAGAAAAATATGGATAAAAACTATAATTTTAAAATCAATCCAGAAATAGATTTATCAAATCAAGATATATCTGCAGAAGCAAACGCTATTATAATTAATTTATTTACGGATTATTTTGCAACCGAAAATCAAAAACTAAAAATAAAAGAGATATTAGATTCGAATCAGAAAAAATCGGATCAGCTGAAAAGAGAAAAATATAACCCCGATAATATTTTTGAAAATAAACAACCTAAATTAACTGAAATACCTTTAAAGGAGGATAATAACAACACCTCTTTAGTAGAGTATAAAGAATCATTTTTTACAAAATTTAAGAAGTTTATATTTAGGCTACTACATATTTAAAATATTAAATAAAATAATAATTTAAAAAAACGAGTTAAAACTACTTACTTCTTTAAATATAATGTAACTTCTTTTATGTCTAATAGAATACATATATTATTCAATATAAAAAATGTAGTTATTGAAATAATATCTAACAAAAAGTTAATTTTAAAAATTAGCTTTTTTTTTTGGATAGAATAGAAAAATATATTTCTTAAGGCAACTGAAAATAAATTATACTGACTTACCAGTATAAAGACATTAACTTATTATTGTGATATAAAAATAATAAAAAATCTAAAAAATGGGAGAAAAAATGAATAAAAGAATATATGATTATTTAGAAATTAAAGATTTAAAAGACATGTTAAACAAAACAGGAAAATTATATGCAAAAAGGCCAGCATATAAAATTAAAGTAGAAAATGGAAAATATAAAACTTACTCACATAGCGAAGTACGAGATATGATAAATAATTTAGGAACAGCATTAATAAATTTAGGTCTAAAGGGAAAAAGAATTGCAGTTATTGGAGAAAATAGATATGAATGGGAAATAGCATATTTATCAATTGTATGTGGAACAGGAATTGTTGTTCCGTTAGATAAATCACTACCAGCAAATGAGCTAGAATTATTGATAGAAAGATCTGATATAGAAGCGATATTTTATACAAAAAAATATTCAGATATAATTCAAAATATTAGATATAGTGAGAAAAACAAATTAAAACATTTAATTTCTATGGACAATGATGAGAATTTTGAAGGTATATACTCACAAAAAGAATTAATACGAGAAGGTAAGAAACTGATAGAAGAAGGAAATAAAGAATTTTTAAATGCACAGATCAATCCAAAAGAGATGAGTATTATGTTATTTACATCAGGAACAACATCTAAATCTAAAGTTGTAGCACTTTCTCACGAAAATATTTGCACAAATTTAATGGATATTGGGAGTGTGTTAAATGTAACGCAAGAAGATGTTTTTCTGTCTGTTTTGCCAATACACCATGTATTTGAATGTACAGTAGGATTTTTATTTTCATTATATAAAGGAGCAGAGACTGTATTTTGTGATGGTTTAAGACATATAGTAGAAAACCTAAATGAATATAATGTAACAATCATGGCATGTGTACCAGGTATATATGAAAGAATATTTATGATGATTAGAAAGAAATTAGAAAAGCAAGGAAAACTTGAGGAAATATTAGAAAATGAAGAAAAATATAAAAATTTCTCTATGCAAAAAAAGAAAGAGGTATTTAAAGAAATACATGATATGCTAGGTGGAAAAATAAAATTATTGATAAGTGGAGCCGCAGCTTTAGATAAGACAATAGAAGAAAGATATAGATTATTAGGATTAAATTTAGTACAAGGATATGGACTGACTGAAACTTCGCCTGTCGTGGCAGTTGGAACAAATAAATATTATAAGTTAGGATCAATTGGAAAAACAGTTCCAAGTGTAGAAGCAAAACTTGTAGATGTAAATGATGATAGAATTGGAGAACTAGTAGTTAAAGGACCAAGTGTAATGCTAGGATATTATGAAAATGAAAAAGTAAATGAAAAATCATTACAAGATGGATGGTTTTATACAGGAGATTTAGCTAAAATAGATGAAGAAGGATATATATTTATATGTGGTAGAAAGAAAAGTGTAATAGTATTAAAAAATGGCAAAAACATATTTCCAGAAGAAATGGAAAATTTAGTTAATAAAATAGAAGGAATAAAAGAGTCGTTTATCTTTGGAAAAATACAATCAAATGATGAGAACAATATAAAAATAAATGTAAAGATAGTATTTGATAGAGATGTTATAAAAGATGTTTACAAAGTTGAAAAAGATGAAGACATATATAAAGTCTTGTCAAAGAAAATTAAAGAAGTCAACCAAACAATGCCATCTTATAAGGCAATAAGGGGAATAATGCTAACAGAAGAGCCACTTATTAGAACAACAACAAATAAGATAAAAAGACAGGAGAATTTAGATGCAATTAGAAAACTTAAAGACTAAATTTTTAGGGAGAAATAGTATTTTTTATAGCAAAATAGATTCAACACAAAATGAAATTTGGAGATTAATAGAAAACAAAAATACTCCAGATGGTACTTTAGTATTTGCAGATATTCAGGATAAAGGAATAGGAACACATGGAAGAGTCTGGCATACAGATGAAGCAAATAATATAGCATTTTCATTTTTTATAAAAACAAATTGTAATATTCAAAGATTAGATGGACTTACAATAAAAATTGCAAATATAATTGTTGATATTTTTAAGAATCAATATGGAATTAACTTAAATATTAAAGAGCCAAATGATATTACATTTAATAATAAAAAAATAGGTGGAATTTTAACTCAAACTAAGCTTGTTAATGAAAAAGTTAAATACTTAGTAGTTGGAATTGGAATTAACACTAAAAAGGAAAAATTTACGGATGATATAAAAAATATAGCAACATCCATAAAAAAAGAATTTGGAGTAGATGTTGATACTAAGAGATTTATAGCAGAATTTTGTAATCAATTTGAAAAAGAAATAGAAAAGAGAGGAGTTATTAAAAAATGAATATTGGATTTTTATTTCCTGGTCAAGGGGCTCAAAGTGTAGGAATGGGAAGAGATATATATGATGAATACGAAGAAGCAAGAAAAATATATAATCAAGTTAAAAATATAACAGGAATAGACATTGCAAAAATATCATTTGAAGGACCAGAAGATATATTAAATGAAACAAAATATACACAACTTGCGATACTTACAGAGAGTTTAGCAATATTAGAAATTTTAAAAGATAATAATATAACAGCTAATATGTCAGCAGGATTGAGTTTAGGTGAATATACAGCATTAATCAATAGTAAAGCACTTATGTTTGAAGATGGTATAAAAATTGTCCAAAAGCGAGGAGAATATATGCAAAATTTGCTTCCTAGTGGAGAATGGCAAATGGCGGCAATTATGGGATTAAAGGATAGCGAAGTAGAAGATGTTTGCAAAAAAGTAAAATCAGGATTTGTAGTTCCTGCAAATTATAATTCAGTAGGTCAAGTTGTAATTTCTGGAGAAAAAGAAGCAATTAACGAAGCAGAAAAAATTGCAAAAGAAATGGGTGCAAAAAAAGTAAGAATTTTAAAAACGGCAGGGCCATTTCATACTGAAAAATTGATAGAAAGTTCAAATGTTTTTAGAAAAGACCTTGAAAATATTACTGTTCATAAGTTTGAAACAAAAGTGATTAAAAATATAGATGGCGAAATTTATAAAGAAACAGACGATGTAAAGGATATTTTGGCCCGTCACATTATAAATCCAGTTAAATTTTCAAAAACAATTGAAAATATGCTAGATAATGGAATAGATACGTTTATAGAAATAGGCCCTCGGAAAAACATTATCAGGATTTGTAAAAAGAACGCCAACAAATAAAGAAATAAAAATATTAAATATTGATAATGTTTGTAGTTTGCAAGCAGTGTTAAAGGAATATGGAGGATAAAAAAATGAATAAACTAGCATTAATTACAGGTGGAACAAGAGGAATTGGAAAGCAAATAGCCTTAACATTTGCAAAAGAGGGATATGATATTGCAATCAATTATAGAACTGAAAATGATGACTTAAAAAATACTAAAAGAGAAATAGAAGCAAATAATGTAAAGTGTTTTTCAGTTCAAGGGGATGTAACTAAATTTGAGGATTGTGAGAAGTTTGTAAAACAAATTATAGAAGAATTTGGAAAAATAGATGTATTAGTAAATAATGCAGGAATTACAAGGGACACATTGTTAATGCGAATGAAAGAAGAAGATTTTAAACAGGTTATAGATACTAATTTAGTAGGCACATTTAATGTGACTAAAAATGTAATTAGTTATATGATGAAAGCAAGAAATGGACGAATAATAAATATATCATCAGTTGTAGGAATATCAGGAAATGCAGGTCAAACAAATTATGCAGCATCAAAAGCAGGAATTATAGGATTTACAAAAAGTTTAGCAAAAGAAGTAGCTTCAAGAAACATTACTGTTAATGCGGTAGCACCAGGATTTATTGAGACACAAATGACAGCTGTATTAAAAGAAGATATTAAAGAAGAAATTGCAAAAAAAATTCCACTAAAAAGAATGGGAACTCCACAAGATGTTGCAAATGTTGTTAAATTTTTAGCATCTAGTGATAGTTCATATATTACAGGTCAAGTAATTCATATTGATGGTGGAATGTTAATGTAAGGAGAGATGACAAATGGAAAGAAGAGTAGTTATAACAGGATTAGGAGCAATTACTCCAATAGGAAATAATGTAAATGAAACATGGAAAGGAATAGAAAATAAAGAATGTGGAATTGATAAAATTTCACTATTTGATAGTAGTAATTTTAAAACGAGTTTATGTGCGGAAGTGAAAAATTATAATCCTTTAGATTATTTTGAACCAAAACATGCAAAAAGATTAGACAGATCTTCACAATTTGCACTAATAGCAGCAAGAGAAGCAGTAAAAAATAGTGGAATAACTTCAAAAAATACAGATTTTAAAAGAGTAGGTATTTTTGTAGGTACAGGAATTGGTGGATTGACAACAATTCAAAATCAATGTGAAGTTAATTACGAAAAGGGAAATAATAGGGTATCGCCTATGTTTATACCAATGGCAATAACTAATATGCCAGCTGGAAATATTTCAATAGAATTTGGATTTAAAGGTGAATCTATTGCAATTGTTACAGCTTGTAGTTCTTCAACACATTCAATAGGAGAAGGATATAAAACAATAAAACATGGATATGAAGATGTTGTTGTTGCAGGAGGCACAGAGGCTTCTATATGTCCTGTTGGGATAGCAGGTTTTGAAAATATGAAGGCACTATGTACATCTACAGATAAAAATAGAGCAAGTATTCCATTTGACAAGGAGAGAAGTGGATTTGTTATGGGAGAAGGAAGTGGAATATTAGTATTAGAAGAATTAGAACATGCAAAAAAAAGAAACGCTAAAATATATGCAGAAGTTATTGGATTTGGTTCAACTTCAGATGCTTACCATATAACATCTCCATGCCCTAATGGAGAAGGTGGAGCAAATGCAATGGTAAGAGCGATAAAAGATGCCAAAATAAAACCAGAAGATATAGATTATATAAATGCACATGGAACATCAACACATTTAAATGATTTAACAGAAACAATGGCTATAAAAACAGCATTGGGTGAGTCAAGTAAAAAAATAATGGTAAGTTCTACAAAAGGAAATATAGGGCATTTATTAGGGGCTGCAGGAGCAGTAGAAGCAATTTTCTGCGTGAAAGCAATGGAAAATGGACTAGTACCGCCAACAATAAATCATAAAGAAAAAGATGAAGAATGTGATTTAGACATTGTTCCAAATGAACCAAGAAATGCTAAATTAAATATTGTTATGTCAAATTCACTTGGATTTGGAGGACACAATTCTAGTATTATCCTAAAAAAATGGGAGGAAAAATAGATGGAATATGAAAAAATAAAACAATTAATAGAAGAGATGGGAAATTCAAAATTAACAGAAGTTGATATTGAGTTTCCAGATGGAACTAAAATTAGTATGAAAAAAGATAGGATACAAGAAACTGTAGTTCAAGCTGTTCAGGATACTCCAATAATGATACCAAACACTACTATAGAAGTCCAAAAAGAAAAAAAAGGAAATATAATAAAATCACCAATGGTTGGAACTTTCTATTTGAAACCTTCTCCTGCAGCAGAACCTTATATTGAAATTGGAAAAGACGTAAAAAAAGGTGATGTACTTTGCATTATTGAAGCTATGAAATTAATGAATGAGATTGAGGCAGAATACACAGGCAAGGTTACAGAAATTTTAGTAAAAGATGGTGAGGCAGTAGAATATGGAACACCATTACTTAGAATAGAAGGTGAAAATTAATGCTAAATAAAGAAGAAATCAAAAATATTATTCCACAAAGAGAACCATTTTTAATGATTGATGAAGTAGAAGAATATGTACCAGGAGAATCAGCAATAGCATATAAAAATGTAAATGAGCAAGAATGGTATTTTAAAGGTCATTTTCCAGGTAATCCAATTATGCCAGGAGTATTAATTGCAGAAAGCTTAGCACAAACAGGAGCGGTTGCAATTCTTTCAATGGATGAGAATAAAGGAAAAAATGCTTTATTCGGAGGAATTGATAAAATGAAATTTAAAAGAAAAGTTGTACCAGGAGATAGATTAAAATTAGAAGTGAAAATTATAAAAAGAAAAGGGCCAATTGGAGTAGGAGAAGCAATAGCAACAATTGATGAAAAGATTGTTGCTAAAGGTGAATTGACATTTGCTTTAGTTTAGGTTCTATTTAAAATTAAAAGTTGAAAGAGGTAGAAATGAATGAATAAAATATTAATTGCAAATCGTGGTGAAATTGCAGTTCGTATTATAAGAGCATGTAAAGAAATGAATATAAAGACAGTTGCGGTTTATTCTGAAATAGATAAAGATGCTTTGCATACTCGCTTGGCGGATGAGGCTATTTGTATTGGACCAGCTCAAGCTAATAAAAGCTACTTAAATATAAAAAATATTATACAAGCAGCATATATAACAAAAGCAGATAGTATTCATCCAGGTTTTGGCTTTTTATCTGAAAATTCAAAATTTGCTCAAATATGCGAAGAATCAAATATAAAATTTATTGGACCAAGGTCAGAAGTTATTGATTTATTAGGAAATAAATCAAATGCAAAAGAGATGATGAAAAAAGCAGGAGTACCTGTTATACCTGGTTCAGATGGAAGTGTAAAAGGATTAAAAGACGCATTAGAAATAGCAGAAAAAATAGGCTATCCTGTTATGTTAAAGGCTGCAGCAGGAGGCGGTGGCAAAGGTATCAGAGTTGCAAATACTGCAGAAGAATTAAAAAAAGAATATGAAGTAGTAAAACAAGAGGCAAAGAATTCATTTAATGATGATGAAATATATATAGAAAAATTTATTGAAAACCCAAGACATGTCGAAATTCAAATAGTAGCAGATGAACATGGAAATGTAATTCATTTAGGAGAAAGAGATTGTACCATTCAAAGAAATCATCAAAAAGTAATAGAAGAAACGCCATCCACTGCTATTGATGAAAAAACAAGAAATAAAATGGGGAATGCAGCTATAAAAGCAGCTAAAACAGCTGGATATACAAGTCTTGGAACAGTAGAATTTTTAGTAGATAAAAACAACAATTTTTATTTTATGGAAATGAATACAAGAATTCAGGTAGAACATCCAATCACTGAAATGAGGACAGGAATAGATTTAGTAAAAACCCAAATAAAAATTGCAACAGGAGAGGAACTAAAAATAAAACAAAAAGATGTAGAATTCAAAGGGCATTCTATAGAATGTAGATTGAATGCTGAAAATCCAAGTAAAAAATTTATGCCATGTCCAGGACTAATAAGGGGTTTACATTTTCCGGGAGGAAATGGAGTACGAATAGATAGTGCAATTTATGAAGGATATACAATTCCATCAAATTATGATTCCATGATTGCAAAGCTTATTACTTTTGGAGTAAGTAGAAATGAAGCAATTAGTAAAATGAAAAGAGTACTAGAAGAACTGGTTGTAGAAGGAATACAAACAAATCAAGATTTTTTATTTGAAATAATTAAAAATCCCAACTTTATTAGAGGAAATTTTGATACTTCATTTATAGAAAAAGAAATATTAAAAAAGGAGAATGGTAAATGATCGTAGACAAAATAAAAAAAAGACAAGTACCAATAAATCACAAAAATTCTAATATAGATATACCAGTAGGAAAATGGGTAAAATGTGAAAAATGTAAAGAAATACTATACAAAGAAACAATTAGAAATAATTTAAATATTTGTCCTAATTGTGGATATTACTTCAGAATGCATATAGATAGAAGGTTAGAATTAATAATAGATAAAAATACATATAAAAAGTTTGATTTAAATATAGAAACAACAAATCCATTAGAATTAGAAGATTATCCTAAAAAACTTAAGACTTTAAGAGAAAAAACAGGACTAGCTGAAGCAGTAGCATGCCGGAACTGGTAAAATTAAAGGAGAAGATGTTGTTATATGTATTATGGATAGTGGTTTCTTAATGGGAAGTATGGGAAGTGTTGTAGGCGAAAAAATAACATATTCCATTGAGCAAGCAGTAGAAAAAAAATTACCACTTATTATATTTTCTGTTTCAGGTGGAGCTAGAATGCAAGAAGGAATTATATCTTTAATGCAAATGGCTAAAACTACAGCAGCACTTACAAAATTAGATGAAGCAGGGTTATTATATATATCTGTTCTAACAGATCCAACATATGGAGGGGTTACAGCTTCATTTGCAAGTCTGGGAGA
The DNA here is from genome assembly GCA_902406115.1 of uncultured Clostridium sp. Taxonomy (GTDB): domain Bacteria; phylum Bacillota; class Clostridia; order TANB77; family CAG-508; genus CALXVA01. The sequence goes on from CABPCL010000004.1 coordinate 97,661, forward strand.
CATTGTTTTAGCAGAACCACATGCCATGATAGGATTTGCTGGTCAAAGAGTAATAAAACAAACAATAGGAGAAGAATTGCCAGAAGGTTTTCAAACAGCTGAATTTTTGTTAGAACATGGTTTTATAGATAAGATAGTTGAAAGAAAAGATTTAAAAGATACTATTTATAAATTAATTATGTTTCATAAAGGAGGCGAAATTTAATGACAAATACGAGATTATCAGCTTGGAAAAAAGTGGAAATAGCAAGAGATCCCAAAAGGAAGACTTCACTTGACTATATAGAAGAGATATTTGATGATTTCATAGAATTACATGGAGATAGAAACTCTAAAGATGATAAAGCTATAGTATGCGGATTAGCCAAAATAGGAAAACAAAATTTTACAATTATAGCAGAACAAAAAGGAAGGACAACAAAAGAAAATATAGAAAGAAATTTTGGAATGCCAAATCCTGAAAGTTATAGAAAAGCAATAAGATTTATGAAACAGGCTGAAAAATTCAAAAGACCTGTAATTACTTTTATTGATACCAAAGGAGCATATCCAGGAATAGAAGCAGAAGAAAAAGGACAGGGAGAAGCTATTGCTAAATCTATGTTTGAAATGGCAAAGCTCAAAGTACCAATTATATCAATTGTAGTTGGAGAAGGTTCAAGTGGAGGAGCTTTAGCAATTGGAGTTGCAAATAAGGTATTTATGTTAGAAAATGCTATTTATTCAATTCTTTCACCAGAAGGCTATAGTAGTATTTTATGGAAAGATGCATCTAAGTTTAAAGAAGCTGCAGAAAAAATGAAATTAACAGCAAAAGACTTATTTGAACTTAAAGTAATAGATAAAATTATAAAAGAACCAAAAGAATATAATGAGGGAAATTTTAAAAAAGTTGCAAATAGTTTAAAAAAAGAAATACAAAAAGAAATAGAACAAATGAAATATCTAAATGGAAATCAAATTGTAGAAAATAGATATATGAAATTTAGAAATATGGGTGAATTTAAGGAGGTATAAAATGTTATTAAAAGATAAAAAAATATTAATAATGGGAATTAGAAACAAGTGGAGTATTGCTTATGGAATTGCAAAATCAGCTTATGAAAATGGAGCAAAATTAATTTTTACTTATATGGGTGAAGATAATAAGGAAAAAATAGAAGAACTAATTAGTGAATTTAAGGGTAGTAAAGCTTATGTGTTAAATGGTGCTTCAGAAGATGAATTAGTTAAAGATGTATTTACAAAAATAAAAGAAGAAAATGGCAAATTAGATGGAATTGTACATGCAATTGCACATGCGAATACTGAAGATTTAAGAAATGATTTTATCCTTACAAGTAAAGAAGGATATTCTCACGCAGTTGATGTTAGTAGTTATTCTTTTGTATTAGTTGCAAGAAAGGCTAAAGAATTAGATATGTTAAATGAAAATGCAACTTTAGTCACTTTAACATATCACGGCTCTACTAAAGTTTTAGAAGGTTATAATATTATGGGAATTGCAAAAGCAGCACTTGAAGCAAGTGTTAGATATTTAGCAGATAATTTAGGAAAAGACGGAATAAGAGTAAATGCAATATCAGCAGGTCCAATAAAAACATTATCAGCAAAAGGCATAAAAGATTTTAATTCTATATTGACTATTGTAGAAGAAAAAGCACCTTTACATAAAAATGTAACTACAGAGCAAGTGGGAAATGTAGCAACATTTTTATTAAGCAATATGTCGGATGCGATAACGGGACAAATTATATATGCTGATAGTGGCTATAATATTATGGGAGTTTAATAAAAAAGTGTAGTAAGGAGAGGATGATAAATGTTAAAAGGAAAAGTAGCAGTTATAACAGGAGGTACTAGAGGAATAGGATTTGCAGGAAGTTAAAAAAATAAAATAAAGAAATCAAGGAGGAAATTATTATGTCAGAAAAAGAAATTTTTCAAAAATTAAAAACTATAGTAATAGATCAATTAGGAGTAAATGAAGAAAATGTAACAATGGAGGCAACTTTTGTTGATGATTTAGCAGCAGATTCTTTAGACATTGTTGAATTAGTAATGACTATAGAGGAAGAATTTGATTTAGAAATTCCTGATAGTGATGCTGAAAAAATTGTTACAATAGGTGATGTTGTTAAATATATAGAAGAACACAAATAATACAAAGAGAAATCTTTATAATATATTGCATAATTTTAAATAAAAGTGATATACTTTTTTCAGTTAAATATTTTATTAAACGATTGGAGAATAAACAATGGATAATAGAAATGAAAAACTTACACACAATCTTATATATAATTCTATTTCTTTAAATGAAAATGAAAATATATTAATAGAGGTAATTGGAGAAGATGGCTTAGAGCTTGCAAATGAAATTATAAAACAAGCTAAAATAATAAACGCAAAGCCACATTTAAATATAATAAATTACAAAGATTTAAGGAATTTTTTAATAAATGCAACTAAGGAAGATATAATTGAATATGGAAAAAAAGATTATGAAATAATGAAAAAAATGCAAGCATATATAGGAATAAGTGCACCAACATCAGATAAATCTTTAAATGGTGTATCTCAAGAAAAATTAGAATTATATAACAAATATTATACTGCTTTAGTACATTTAGAACAAAGAGTTAAACATACAAAATGGTGTATTTTAAGATATCCAAACGAATATTTTGCAAAAAAAAGTAATATGACACTAAATGAATTTAAAGACTTTTATTACAATGTTTGTAATGTTGATTATAATAAAATGAAGATTGCAATGGAACCTTTGAAAGAATTAATGAATAAAACTGACAAAGTGCATATTGTAGCACCTGGAACTGATTTAACATTTAGTATAAATGGAATTCCTGCAGAAAAATATTATGGAACATTTAATATACCAGATGGTGAAGTTGCAACATGTCCAGTAAAAAATAGTGTTAATGGTTACATTACTTATAATACTAAAACAAAATATAATGATATTATATTTGAAGATATAAAATTTGATTTTATAAATGGAAAAATAGTAAAAGCAACAGCTAAGGAAAACTCTAAAGAACTAAATGAAATTCTTGATACAGATGATGGAGCTAGATATATTGGAGAATTTGCATTTGGACTAAACCCATATGTTAATAATACAATGTGTGATACATTGTTTGATGAAAAAATAAATGGAAGTTTTCATTTAACTCCTGGAATGGCACTAGAAGAAAGTGATAACGGAAATAGGTCAGCAATTCATTGGGATATAGTTAAAATTCTTAGAAAAGAATTTGGTGGTGGAGAAATTTATTTTGATGATATACTAATAATGAAAGATGGAAAATTTATATTAGAAGAGCTCAAAGAATTAAACGCTGAAAATTTAAAATAAACATTGAAACAAAGTTTTATGATAGCAAGGAATTACAAGATTTTGTAGGTAGGACCATATATGTATGGTTTTATATTTTGTTCCTACTCCTTTTTGCACAAAACTTTGATGCCGCGACAGTTTTAAATAAAAATAATCAATTATTTTGTCATGAAGTATAGACAAAGGTTTATTCTCATTATAAAATATGTACAATAATTCAAAAATGCAAAAAGTTATAATATATAAATACCAACAAATATACTAAGAATTAAATTTTATATAATAAAGGATGTGTTCTTATGGACGAAAAAAGAATGAAATTATTTTATTTGAAAACCAAGGAGTAAAATTAGAAGTAAACTTAAAAGATGAAACTGTGTGGCTTAATAGACAACAGTTAGCGGATTTATTTGATAGGGATGTCAAGACAATCGGAAAACATATTAATAATGCTTTAAAGGAAGAATTAAAAGATGATAATTCAGTTGTCGCAAAATTTGCAACAACTGCTAAAGACGGAAAAAAATACAATGTAGAATATTACAATCTTGATGTAATTATATCAATTGGATATCGTGTTAAATCACCACAGGGTATTGTTTTCAGAAAATGGGCAAACAAAATACTAAAAGATTACATGCTAAAAGGTTATGTAATAAACCAAAAAAGATTAGATTATTTAGAAAAAACTATAAAATTAATAAATATTGCAAACCGCATTGATGAAAGACTAGAAGGAAATGATGCAAAAGAAATATTAAAAGTAATTGGAGGATATAAATGTTAGAAAATATAGAAGTTTTATACCATAGTAGTATAAAAATTAACAAAGAAAAAACAATTTATATAGATCCATTTAAAATAGATAAAGATTATAATGATGCAGATATTGTTTTTATAACACATGACCATTTTGATCACTATTCTGAGGAAGATATAGATAAGGTTATAAATGAAAATACAACTATTATAATACCAGAAGAATTGTTGACAAAAATATTAAGAAAAGGTATAAATAAAAATGCAATTATTACAGTAGAGCCAAATAAAAAGTATATAGTACAAGGAATTAAATTTGAAACAATACCAGCATATAATACAAATAAAACATTTCATCCAAAAGAAAATGATTGGATTGGTTATATCATCATGCTAGATGGTATTAGATACTATATTGCAGGAGATACTGACATTACAGAAGAAAATAAAAAAGTTAAATGTGATGTTGCTTTTGTTCCAGTTGGAGGAACATACACAATGGATTTTAAAGAGGCAGCACAATTAATAAATGAAATACAACCTAAAATAGCAGTTCCAACACATTATGGTAGTATAGTTGGAACAGAGCAAGATGCTACAGACTTTATAAAATTATTGCATCCAAGTATAAAAGGTATAATTTTAATGAAATAATAAATGAAAGAAGGAACAAACAATGCAATTTTCAAGTAAAGATATTCAATTATTTAATGAAGCATGGATAAATGTAGAAGATAAAAATTATACAAATGATGAAGTTGAAAGATTAAAAATTAAAGTAACAGATTTTATTGTAAGTCAAAGTACAAGGGATATAGATAAATACAATAAAAAATTTAGCAGTTTATTCTAATAGTTTAGATATGAATAAAGAGAGAAATGTGTATAAATAATTCATTTTCTCTCTTTATTTCTTAATAAGGTTTCTTAGATTATTAAAGTCAACATCTAAAATATTTAGTATAGTAATTAATTCAAAATCTTTTAAAATGACTTTTCCATTTATAATTTTATATAGATGCCATCTATCAATATTAATACCATTTAATTGCAGTTTTCTGCATAGGTCTTCTTTGGTCATATTTTTTTCACGAAGAATTTTTTCAATAAATTCTCCAGCAACATTTGATTTTCCTTCATACTTTCTCACAACAAAATCTCCTAAATATTACAAATTTCATGTTATAATGTGGTTAAGTTGACCAAAAATATTTTTAGCATAGTATAAAAAAATATACATATTGAAGCAAAAATATACATATTTTTGCTTCAATATGTATATTTGATTAAAATTTAAAAGGATTTTATAGAAAGAGGTGGCATATTGATGATGTATTTTCAATTATTTGAACATTGGAATACTATGACAAATGAAGAAATTGGTAGAGAAATATTAATGCTCTTTATTTTTATGATAATACTAGTATTAATTACATACATAAGCGATAATATAAAGAAAAAATATGAAAGTGAAATTTTAAAATCAAAAAATAAATTTTTAAAATTTATTTTTAAATATGTATTATAAACATTAAAAATAAATGAAGAATTGTGAGGAAGAGAAAAATGAGTATTGAGCAAATTATTAATATGGCAAAAAAGATAAGAGGCGAGAATAGTTTCGAAAATTTAAAAGGTGAAAAAGAAATACTAGAGAAACTTTATGATATTGAAGAAAACACCACTGATGGAAATAAAGAATTTAATGAAAAAATATTAAAAGAAATTGAAATGTATCTAAAAATAAAAGAAAATACTCAAATGCAAATTGAAGATCATAAATTCTTGAAAACAATTGCAGAAGAATTAAGAATGCAAGAAGTAAGAAGTAAGAAGAACCGATATTAGTACACCACCATTATTTGTGATAAAAAATCGACAAGGACAAGAAATGTTCTTTATAACACGAAAAGCATTGAATGAATATATTAAATGCAATAAAAATAATTTATCAGAAAATAAAACCATAATAGAAATTTCTAGTAATAATAGTTATGAATTAGAAAAGTTAATAGAAATCATAAAAAGAAATTTTTAAAAAATGTAAAAAAATAGTAAAAAATATTTTTTTATGTTATAATAAGAAAAAAGAAAAGGAATATGGTTATGGGATTTAAAGAAGAAAATGAAATTACAGTAAGAGTACAATGTTCTGAAGATGAATTAAAGAAGATATTAAATGGAGATAAATTTATCTTAAACAATGAATATTATGCAAAAGATATTTTTATGATACCAAGAGATATAGACATATTTAAAGTTGCAACAAGAGAGATCTTAAGCAAAGCAATTTTATTAAGAGAATTTCAAGGAATTTCAAGTGACAAACATAAAATGAAAATTACTTTTAAACGTAAGGAAATTAATGAAAAAGGAGAAATTTTGCAACAGGATGCTATAAATTGTGAAGTGTTAAATATACAAGAAGCAAAAGAATTATTTAATTGCATTGGATATAAGGAAATCATGACTATAAAAGAAAAACATTTTTCATATTGCAAAGGGGAATTTAAAATCATAGTAAAAATATTGTCTGAAAATAATATCTTAATTGAGGCAGAAACTAACAAAGAATATAGGACTATAGAAAAATTAAAAAAAGAGATAAATAAGACTAACATTCCATTTGATAATTCTAATTATTTTGTAAAAAAAGCAGAAGAAGAATTAGAAAAAATAAAGAACGGAGAATGCTAATGAGTGAATATTGGGATGTTTATGATAAATTTAGAAATAGAACAAATAAGATAATACAAAGGGATAGTAGTGAACTGCTGAAAAACGGAGAATATCACATTGTTGTTACTGGAATTGTCGAGAATTCTAATAAACAAATTTTAATAACTAGAAGAAATAAAAATAAAAAGTTATATCCTGGATTGTGGGAATGTACAGGAGGTTCTGTAAAAGCAGGAGAAAGCTCTAAAGATGCAATAATAAGGGAAATAGAAGAAGAAATTGGGATTGAGCTAAAAAAAGAGGAAGGACAATTTTTAGGGACAATACAGAAAGAAAATTATTTTAGAGATGTATGGAAATTTAAAAGAGATATATCCTCAAAAGATATTTTTTATAATGATGGAGAAGTAATTGATTCAAAATGGGTTTTGATAGATGAGTATGTTGACTTATATAATAATGGTGAAATAGCACCATCAGGAGATTTTGTTATAAAAATGTTAAAAGAAAAAGAATTGGAGGAAGAAAGATAGTGGGAATTCAAAAATCTAATTTAAATGAACAAATTATAAAAAATTTGCTAAATAAATATTATGGCATAGAAATAAAAGAAGTTGAAAAAATTAACAGGGGAACAGCAAATATATTCAAAATCAAATCAAATAGCAAAGTTTATATTTTAAAGGAATTCAGCGAAGGAAGAACAGAAGAATCAGTAATAAAAGAAACTAATATAATTAACTTTTTAAAAGGAAAAGAAATAAATGTTCCTGTTTATATAAAGTCAAAACAAAATAGTTTTTATATTAAGTATGAAAATAGAATAATAATTTTACAAGAATGTATAGATGGATACACAATGGAAAATAATACAGGAAATTATCAGAAAACAATTAATTGTGCAAAAATATTAGGAAAAATGACACAAGCATTGAAAGGTTACGAAGGTTTAGATGAAGATGGAATAATAGAAAAATGGTTTTCAAAGGAGAGTTTAGAAAAAGGAATAATAAAAATGGAAGATTTAATAAGTAAATTAAATCTAGATAATCCGTATAGAGAAACATTTGAGAAAGATCTTAAAGATAAAATAAATATGTCAAGGGAATTGCTAAACAATTTTGATTTTGAAATAATTAAAAAGATGACAATAATGAACAGCCATGGAGATTATAGTGTTCAACAATTAATTTATAATGACAATAGTGAGACAACTGTAATTGATTTTGAAACAGCCAAAAAACTACCAATAATTTGGGAAGTAATGAGATCATATAGTTATATTGATGAAGAAGCAAAAAATGGAGAACTAAATATAGATACATTAGTGGAGTATGTTAAAGAATTTGCAAAATATGTACAATTAAATGAGTATGATTTAAAATATGCAGCACAATTATATTTAATTCAAATTGTAAGTAGCCCATTCGGTTATAAGCAATATAATGATGATTATGAGAAAAAAGGATTATTAGAATTTGCTTTGTTTAGAACCAATTTATGTAGATATTTATATAATAATTCAAAAGAAATAAGTACAAGATTACAAAAAGAAGTTAATAGTTATACTAAAGTATAATAAAATAAATGACAAAGGATACAAATAAACAGAGTGTGAAGTTTTTATTTGTATCCTTTTTTAGAAAGAGGATTATGAATGAAAAAATATGATTTGCATATACATTCTCAATTTTCAGACGGTGATTATTCAGTAGAGGAAATTGTATCAAAAGTAAGAGAATGTGGAATAGATATATTTTCAATTACAGACCATGATAATATAGAAAGCATAAAAGCAATGAAAAATGTGGATAAAAGAGGGTTAGTGTATATTCCTGGTGTTGAGATATCTTGCGAAAAAGATGATTATAAAATGCATATATTGGGTTATAACATTGATGCAAATAATACGAAATTAATACAATTACTTCAAAATATGAAATTGAGAAAAAATTTAAGAAATTTAGAGATAATACAGCAGCTGAAAGAAAAATTTGGAATTATTATATCAAAAGATGATACAGAGAAACTTTTAGCAACAAAAAATTTTGTTGGACAAACTACAATTGCAAGATTATTAGTTAAAGAGAGAATTATTCCAAATACTCAATATGCATTTGATAATTATTTTAAATATATGGATTTAAAGACACCTGCAACTGCACCTTTAGAACAAGCAATTAATACAGTACACTTGGCAGGAGGATATGCTGTTTTGGCACATCCAATTTCATTAGAAAAAACATATGGGGTTAATATAGAAGATATATTTGGAATGTTTAAAAACGCTGGAATAGATGGAATAGAAATATTTAATTCTAAACATACATTAAGTGATATAAAGAGATATTTAAAGTTAGCAAAAAGAGAAAATATACTTATAAGTGGTGGCTCTGACTTTCATGGTGAAATAATGAAACCTAATATTAAATTAGGTGGATTATCAAGAGATGGAACTGAAAAGGAGCATCATTATAAAATGACAATACTATCTAAATGTGTAGAAAAGGATAGAATTAAAGATGTTTATGATGGAGATGAAATAGAAATATGAAGAATATAGAATGTAACTTACCTGATATTAATTTTAATATTAATGTAGATGAAAAAAATTATGAAATAGTTATAAAGAAAATTAATGAATCAATAATACCATTTAAAAAAAATACAGAAAAGACAATAATAATTGAATATATAGTAGATTCAAAAAGATTCTCTGGAATGTTAAATTTAATAAATGATAGTCTAGGAATTTTTTACGATAGCTTTAAAAATCAAAAACATAAAGAAGTAAAATTAAATAATGAATATTATTATTTAGTTGATACACAAGAGTATATAGGAAATAAAATTGATGATGAACATTATAAAATAATAGTAAAAGAGAACACAGAAACTTCGGCAAATTGGATTGTTAGAATAATAAGGGAATTATATTTTATAGTTAGTTACATATTCTATATAAGAATTTGATTAAATTAATCAAAAATAATATAATTAAATAATTGTAAAAACTAGCAGATAACTAATCAAATATATTATCGGTATCTTCAAATAATTGTTCATAAGATATATTTAAAGCTTTACAAATGGCTATAATCTCAAAATCTTTTAATAATAATTTTTGATTCTCAATTTGAGAAATATCTGAATGGTAGATATCTACACCTAGAAGAGCAATTTTGTCGGATAATTCTCTTTGTGTTAAATGCCTTAATTCTCTATATTTTTTTTACATTTTTACCTAATACATTTGATTTTCCGTTTAATTTTTTTACTTTCATAATAAATTAAATCCTTTCATAATAGTTATTATTCTATATTTTACAATATTTATTTGCTAATCTTGGTAGACTATTCAGACCAAAGAGAGAAAAATATGCAAAGTAGGGGAAAAATGGACAAGTTGAACTTATTTTGAGAGCATTAGAATTATATGGTTATAATCTTGA